>JAHEMF010000007.1:0-85357 GCA_024643795.1 Bacteroidota bacterium
TAAATATAATAAACTGGCAATTGTGATAGGGAGCGAATCACAAGGAGTATCCAAAGAGGTTGCAGATAAAGCTGATCATCTGATCTCTATACCCGGGGCAGGAGGAAAGGCAGATTCTTTGAATGCGGCTGTTGCCTGCGGTATAATATTGTCAAGGTTGTGTTAAAAAGAAAGGTCCCGTAAGAGCGGGACCACATATACTAAGATTATCAAGGTATTTTTAATTTAACCGGCACGGAACTACCATTTTAAATTCAGGTATTTTCACATAAAAGAATTTCTGATCGGTCACCTTTTCCATAAGGTAAGTGCCAAACATTTTTCCCACCTCAGTATTCAGATTGCATCCTGAAACATATCGGTATGTTTCTCCTGGAGCAATGAATGGTTGTTCTCCAACAACACCTTCGCCTTCAACCTCACGCCTGGAGTTGTCGGAATCAACAATGTACCAATGTCGTTTTTTTAGCCGGATAGTATCAGAGCTTTCATTGCTGATAGAGATACGATAGGCAAAAACAAAATGGCTGTGAGCCGGATTGCTGTGTGCGGGCTGATAAAAGGTCTCCACACTAACTTTGATACCTGCAGTAACTTCAGTGGTCATAGGGATAACTATTCGATTATATAAATGGGTTACTCCAAATTTATGAACCAGGAGCCAGTTTAGGAAGATATTTTGACCAACAGGCTGATTTGGTGGGTGAAAAGCCCTTGAATTCAATCTTATACCATTTAAATACGGCTTTCGAGACGGCTGAAACCTACCAGGCGGTCAAATCGTGCTCCAACCGGACGGAAATAAACTAAAATGTGGTATTCATTGCGGGTCTCATAATGGCTGCCTTCTATGACTGTTTCATCAATCCGGTTCTTGCCATCTTCAACAAAAACATACTCATAGTCATAATAACCCTGTTTCAGATTCAACAACAGTTCATATGCTTCTTCATCTTCATTGAAAGTCATCTTGTTTGTGTTATCAACTCTCCAGTCAGACAAAGCACCAAAAACATATAAATTACCTGTTGGCATCACTCTTTGTTTCAAAGTAAATTTCACATCCACGTATTCACCTTCCAGGTCATCATCCCTGCCTTCCTGATAGCGTATCAGAAAACGTCCATTAATATCATTTTCGATCGAATATTTTTCAGTAGACCGGTTTCGTGAAGGTGTCAAAACAGCAGTGTATCCACCTGGTGATCTTATAATCCTGTCAACCCACTGAGTTTGCATTCTTATGGTTCTTATATCAAAAGTCCTGAATTCATTACCGGCATAGAATGTATTCACATCCTCGTAGTCATATTCAAGCTCTTTGTCTTTCAGGAACAGTGGCTTCAGATCAGTGATTGCATTGTCCCATCTTCCATTCTGCATTATAACAACTTTAATCTCACTGAATGCATTTGTAACCGGAAGTGCAGGATGTAAAATGCTGAAATCAATTTCATGTTTTGTATCACGGTCGCCAATGAGTGTTGCCCGTTTAACATATCCGTCAATTCCTACCAGTTGTTCAAAGACCATGATCCTTCGTGTAATAGTAGGCTGGTCCGCCATTCCATCTTCGTAAACTTTTAGTAAATAATTTCCACTGATCTTTGGACGTACATCCCTTCCGGGTATAGTGGTTGTATAGTGAGTGTATGCTTGTATGGTATTGAACGACTGGCGATAGTCGTATATACGTTCTTCAAAAAAGCCATCCAGGTACTCATTTTCAATTAGGTTTGAAGGCCTCCAGGATGCGTCGCAATGTATGAGTGTGTAACTGTAGTTCTTGAGGTCTCCGGCGAGGTCGTCAAAACTGAGCACAAGCTGTTGGGGTGTTCCTAGTTCGATCACAGGGTCGGTTAGTTCCAGTCCCGACCTTTCTAGTTTTACGGTTCTGATATTTTCTGAATATATATAGTTTTCAAATCTTGTGTAACCTTCTTTGTAATAATCATCCTGGCCTTGTACCTGAATCGCCAAAAGACACAGTACAAATACAATGTTGATCATTTTTGGAATGATCAAGTTGTTTCCATTATTCATCATTCCCCAATTCAATTAATTGATTAAAATTCAATTCCCATTCTTTCTTGAGTTCAGTCAGGTTGGAAAGAAGTTTGTCATGCTCGGACTGTACCACTCTTAGTTTTTCATGATCAGAATATACTTCTTCGTTACTCATGATCTCCAGTTTTTCCTTGATCTGATCTTCGGTACTTCGAATATCGTCTTCGAGACGGCTGATACCGCTTTGCAGCTTTTTGATCACTTTTTGAGAATCCTGAACATTGTTTTTTGGGCTATCTGAGGTTTTAACTTTTACAGTCTTCACAACCGGTGTTTCATTTGCATCCTGACTTTCCTTCCAGATCTCAAATTCGCTGTAGCTTCCAGGGTATTCCTTGATGGTCTTATCTTCAATATACCATATTTTATTCGCTACTTCACCAAGAAAGAATCTGTCGTGAGAAATAACCACAAACGAGCCACGATAATCATTCAATACTTTAATCAGGGTATTAACTGATTGGATGTCTAAATGATTGGTTGGCTCATCCAGCAATAAAAAGTTTGCTTTAGTAAGCATTGTTTTGGCCAGCGCAACACGTGATTTTTCACCTCCCGACAACACTTTGATTTTCTTAAATACGTCATCTCCCTTAAATAGAAAAGCACCCAAAAGCGTTCTCAGCCTATTGTCAGTTTCGTCCGGTGCCATCACCTGCAACTCTTCAAGGATACTATTTTTCAGGTTCAAACTTTCCAGCTGATGTTGAGCAAATACTGACTTTACCACATTGTATCCATCTTCCATTACACCCTCAAAGGGCTCTATTCCGGCGATCATCCTGAGTAATGTTGTTTTACCTGTACCATTGGCTCCTATTAGCGCAATTTTGTCGCCGCGTTCAATAAGAGAACCTGTATCATTGAAGATAACACTATCTTGATATGCCTTTCGTTTAACATTGAGCTTATTGATCACCTTGCCCGGTTGAACGGCAAGGTCTAGTTTCATTTTTATCACCGGAACTGAATCATCCAGGTCACTTATTTTTTCAAGCTTATCCAACATTTTTATTCTGGACTGTACAGCTTTTGCCTTACTGGCTTTTGCTCTGAACCTATTAATGAACTTTTCTTGCTCACGAATGTATTTTTCCTGATTCTTAACCTGGTTTTTTCGTAGTTCATCTCTGCTCTGTTTTTCTTCCAGATAATAGCTGTAATTACCTTCATAAAACTGCAATGATTCATCCCTGACCTCAACGATGCGGTCTGCTATACTGTCAAGAAAATACCGATCATGCGACACCACTATCAAAGCACCCTTGAAACTTTCAAGATATTCTTCAAGCCACTTAATAGAAGGAAGGTCGAGGTGGTTGGTAGGCTCATCCAGTAACAAGAGGTCTGGTTGGGTAAGAAGGATCTTTGCAAGCATCACCCGCATCCGCCAGCCACCCGAAAATTTCTTTAATGATTTGCTTAATTCTTCTGTTTTGAATCCAAGTCCTTCGAGGACCATTTCCGCCTTGTGCTGACAAGAATAGCCATCGAGAGCAGCATATTCTGATTGTGCATCATGCAATTCATGTAAAAGTTCATCTGAACTGTCGGTCTCAAGCTTTTTCAAACAATCATCAATGATCTTTGCAAGTTCATTTTGCCTTTCAAAAGCTTCCATTGCTACTTCAACAATGGATCTGTCGCTTTCGTATGATAGCAGATCCTGATTTAAAAAGCCTATAATAGCTCCCTTCTGACTTGTAATTTCTCCTGAAGAAGGTGAGTACTCACCAGCAATAACTCTGAGCAGGGTAGATTTGCCTGATCCATTCGGACCTATCAACCCTGTTTTAACACCCGGGTCTATATGCCAGGAAACATCCCTGAAAAGGTAACGGGAGCCAAATTCAAATGTAATATTGTTTAGAACGAACAAACTGTAATTTCTTAATGTATTAGTAATTGATGAAATCTTCAAAAACACATTGAAGATATGCTTCCGCAGATCTTTGCAAAGTTACGTCACTTTCTTTTACCTCTGAATCTTTTCTTTGAGCTGCCAATGATATGTCCTTGCTATAGATATTGCCTTGGGTGATGAAAGTAAATGCGTTATCCTGTGATAAATACGCAAAATCATGTCGTGAGCTGTTTAGTAAGTTATTACTCCAGGTATACTTAGAAGAGTTAAGATCCATCTGGTCGAGCAACGTGGCGGGAATATCATGCTGTGCACCAATATGATCATTGACTTTGCCTTTGAACTCAGGTTTTAAAGCTCCACCCGTTATTAATAGCGGGATTCTTCTGGCCAAAGGGTCATAGTAGTTTCTCTGCTTTGGAAGCATGTGGCCATGATCTGCCACTAAAAGGATAACTGTATTGTCGTAAAATGGCTGTGTTTTAAGTTGGTCCAGAAATTTCCCTAAGCAAAAGTCGGTGTAGTAAGCTGATTTCCTGAACTTATCAGGGTCGTCGGAGCCATTGAATGGGGTGTTCATTGGAACTTCAAATGGTTCGTGTGTGCTGAGCGTGAGAATAACTGAAAAAAATGGTTCTTTAACTGAAGTGAGGTCGCCATGCATTCTTTCGAAAACTATTCCATCATGTGCTCCCCACTTACTGTTCATATCCTCACTATTAAAATCATCTTTACTTATGATCTTATCAAAACCTTGTGAAAGTAAATATGAACGCATATTAGCAAAACCTAGCTCACCACCATAATAAAAGGAGTTTGAATATCCTATTGCCTTGAATGAGTTTGATAACGATGGTAACCTTTGGGTCTTTTCAGGAAAACGAATGATAGATTTGTTTGGTTGGGCCGGAAACCCACTTAATATGGAGGTCAAACCCTGATCGGTCCTGAACCCGGATGAATAGATGTTTGAAAAGAGAAGCCCCTGTTTTTGATACTTATCAAAATTTGGTGTAACTCCGGATTCACCGTTTAATGATTCAATTATATCTGCTGTCCAGCTCTCCAGAATTACAATGATGACATTTGGTTTAGTTGCACTTTCTTTTAAAATGGAATTGGTTTGGAAAGCTTTTCCCTTGTTGAGTAAATTATCAACAATTTCCCTTGCATCAGCATTATCCATGAAGATGTATGGGTTACTATTTGTTACACTGGATAATTTCAGGCTGCTGCCAAGGCTCCACAGCGGATTGGTAGCAATGTGATTTAAAGTCCTGTTTGATGAAAAATATGCGGCACTTTCATTTATGGGTATCTGTTGTAGGCCGCCTCTTAAGCCAATCACGATGAAGGCAAGCGTGGCAAAAACGCTTACGGATCTTTGAAAATAGCCAGATTCAACCGGTGTTTCAGCCTTGTTGATGTATTGCAGAAATATCCGGATAAAAGCAAAATATATAATGATCAACAATGATGTGCCTCCTATCAAGAGTCCCCAGGATGCTGAGGCGATCACTTCAGCCGGATCAGTTAAAAATGCAACCGCCCTGTTATTTATCAGTGTGCCCCAATGTTGGTAAACAATCAGGTTGCCAGCTCCTATCAGTATCACAATAGAAAGCACTATAACATGGTAAATCTTATGTATTTTTTTTAATGCAGTGTTCTTGATGAAAATATTGAATGCCCAAATGATGAAAGGGATAATTAATAAGTAACAAGTAACAGCGGTGTCAAGTCTTAGTGCATGATATAAGGTAGATAAGCTTTCAGTTACACTTGCGCCATCGTTCCATGGTAGTTGAAGGAATAGAAAAACGATCCTGAATACCAGGAAGATCGTTATCCAATAGATAAACAGTTTGACAATAAAGAAAAGCTGTTTGAACATTTGCTTTATCCTTTGATAAGTTTACCCTTACCTTCTATTGTAGATTGTATTATCTCGGGATCACCATAATAAATAATATTTCCGGTGTAATAGATATATATGCTTATTTGATTGGGGGAATAAATAGTTACATCACCAGTGCCATAGTTAGATACATTACTATAATTGCTGTTCAATTCGCGGCCAACTATATATCCGTTACCTGCTGTATAAACAGCGAAGTGATTTGTTCGCCCTTTGAATTCCATATCAATAGGACCGGTATGCATGGCAACCTCCAATAATTTATTATTTACAATCATGGAGATAGCACCTGTGCCATCCCAGCTTTCAACTCTGATCTTCTCGGTTGTAAGTGTATCTGAGCACTGAAAGTTTCCGGCACCATAGGTGTTAATGTGTTCAAGGTTATTTCCATAAACGTCAATTCGAAATTGATTATGCAGATCTCTTAACCAGTTGCAACGATTAATATTTTTTACCTGGAGGGTGTTATCGTTCACTTCAGTGGTTATTCCATCTATCAAATTTTTACCACATGTAACCTCAACTCTGAATTCATTTGACACATGATAATAAACATCAACATCCTGCGACATGTGTATTGTTGTAAATGGTTCAATGCTTCGACTTTCTGTTGTAGTTGCTCCGGTGCCTTTTAGGCAATTGCAAAAGTCATCTTTAGTGCATCCGCTGAAAAAAAGTGTTACTGAGGCAATTACAAATAACCTTGTTGGTTTCATTTTACTTTTTCTTTTTGTTTAAATCGATAACCTGCTCCAAATTCAACGAAGTCAGCTTTACCGAAGTGTGTTTTTAAATGTAACAATGCGATCAAGCTTTTACCAACACGGTATCTCATACCAATTCTGTGATAAAATGATCCATCGCCCGGAATTTTGTTATAAAAATATCCACCCATGTTTACTATAAACGAAAAGTTATCAAATATCATTTCATATCCACCATGGACACCAAATCTGGAGGCTTCAGCTTTGGATGATGTTTCAATGTTTTTTGCCTCAAAGCGGTCATTCAAAGAGCTGTCATAGAAATAATCGGCGCCAAAGCTCCAGGCACTTTTTTGTGACACTCTGTAGGCCTTTTCAATACTTAAAGTAAAAGCCATGTAATTCTTACCCTCAGGAGGATAGATTTGCTTTGTAGAAGCGGATCCAAAAGCCATCCACCATGTTTGTTTGTTGAATGTGGTGCTCCTGCTATGATCTACATATCCCTTTTTTCCTAACCCAACGGATAATGAGCCTCTCCAGGTAGCTAAGTTTATACCCAGATTGGGGATCACTATGCTGCCGTTGGACTTGTGTGAAAGTGATGGTCCTGTTTTAAATAACACCCGGTCAGAAATTCTGTAAGTTAGTGAGGGGTGTAGTAAAATAGCGGCATTCATTCGGGTGCCTATGGCAATATCCTTGTAATTATCATCCGGGTCAAATACTTTGGTTAAGTAGCTCAATCCCCATCCAAATTTAAAACTAAGTTGAAGTGGACCTTTACCTGCCAGATGAAAGTCGATGAATGGTATCAAGGAAAACGCATTTCCTAGAGTTTCTCTGTTAGCTAGATCCCAATATATGGCAGTTATGCCAATGTTTGGGTATCCATAAGCCTGATGCCAGGGTTTTGCACCACACATTTTTTTTGATACTTCGAGCTCATAGGCTTCGATGTGCCCGGTTTGCAAATGCAGCATATCAGGGTGATGAGTTATCAGAAACCCCTGATGGTAAGTGAAACCCACATTTAATGTGTAACACAGTGAATCTGAATTCGATGCTGCCAGAGTGCAAGAACCCATCACAATAAACCCGAATAATAAGAGGTTCTTCAACATGGCGCAAAGATAATATAGTAGATACTTCCTGCTGAACTTTATAAATTTGTCAAAAACTCACCTATGGACCCCAGATTAAAGGCATTTGAGAGGTTGTTGAACATAATGGATGATCTTCGGGCAGGATGTCCCTGGGACAAGGAGCAAACTATGGATTCATTGAGACATCTCACCATTGAGGAGGTGTATGAATTGAATGATGCAATCCTGGATGGTGACCACGGTGAGGTCAAAAAAGAACTTGGCGATATCTTCCTTCACTTAATATTCTACTCCAAAATAGCTTCTGAGCAAGAGCTATTTGACGTCGCTGATGTTTTGAATCAGCAATGTGAAAAGTTGATCCACAGGCATCCACATATTTATGGTGAGACCAAGGTGACTGATGCGGAAGAAGTTTCGCGTAACTGGGAAAAGTTAAAATTAAAAGAAGGAAAAAAATCAGTACTTGAAGGTGTTCCCGGTTCACTTCCTTCATTGGTCAAAGCTATCAGGATCCAGGACAAAGTGAAAGCTTCAGGGTTCGATTGGGAGAATGCCGAACAGGTGCTTGATAAAGTGGAAGAAGAGTTGAATGAATTGAGAAAAGAGATTCGAAATGATGAACAGGAGCAAATAAAAAGTGAATTAGGCGACCTGCTTTTTTCGATTGTTAATTTTTCCCGCTTTTTAAATATTAATCCGGATGAAGCTTTGGAATTAACAAACAGGAAATTCATTGCACGTTATAAATTCATGGAGGAAGAAGTTAGAAAAGTTGGAAAGGATCTCCACACAATGGATCTTGCTGAAATGGATTTGTACTGGAATAAGGCTAAGTCGGTTGGATTGTGACCCTTACCCATGTCATCTGTTGCAACTAAATGAGCAAAGCTATGGCAGCGCCTATGATAATGAACAGGATCTTGTTTCTATTGTACTTGTGATCTGATCCTGTTTCAAACAGAATGGTGGTGCTGATATGAAGGAATATACCTATGACTATACCCATTATCTTACTATAGTGCTCAGAAAGCTCCAGTGATGCCGAATTACCTATGATGTTACTGAACCAAGCTCCGGCAGGGGTCATGAGTGAAAATAGTATCAACATGGTAATTGTGACCGATCTTTTAACACCTGACAAATAAAGCATGCTTGTAAGAGCAAATGCAACTGGTATATGATGTAATATGATCCCGAAAAGGAATGAAGTGTGCTGGTGATCATGGGCAAAGTGACTTGATAAAGGCATGCCTTCAAGGAATGAATGAATGCAAAGCCCTACCATGACCGAAACAGGCAGCTGAGCATGTCCTCCTTTTTCAATATGCACGTGTCCATGTTCAATACCTCTAGAAAAATACTCAAGTATCAACTGAAGGAAAAATCCGATCAAGATAAAATAACCTGCATCAGATCCGCCAACTAAATAAAGGTCAGGAATCAGATGAACAACACTTATGGCAAACAGGTATGAACCCGAAAATGCCAATGTTAGTTTCAGGTATTTATTATTGGTTGCGCCGGTGACAAAAAAAAGCATCCCGCCAATAAATGATGAAGTGAATAAAATAATGTATTCGTAAGGTGCCATAAGTTTTTATCTGGTACACAACATGATCATCCGTGGTGAATTTTGCGGATCAAAACTATCTAATTCGTAATTTCCGTAAACAGATTCTAATTTTAAGTTTGCGCTGTTGAATAACTTTTTGAAGTCTTCTAATTCATATGCATTCACCATTTCCTTGAATGAGTGGGTTTTGCCTGCATCTTCAATATTTATCATTTTTACGATCATGCCATCTTCAAACTTCCTGTTGATATCAAATTTAACTCCATTTTTAATCAAAACTTCAGAATTGATCAGATTATTGATAGTATAGTTAGGATTTATATAATCAAGAACAAAAGTTCCTCCTTTTTTAATAGAAAGTGAAGCGTTTTTAATGATCCGGAGGTTGTCATTTTTATTAGCGAAATAGCCAAATGATGTAAATAACGATAGTGTGATATCAAAATAGTTGGTTCGAAATAATTGCCTCATATCATGTACATAAAAAGAGAGGCTATCATTTTCATACGCTTTGCATTCTTCAATGCATGTATCAGATATATCAATTCCGGTTACTTTAAATCCTTTTCTGTTGAGATAAACTGAATGTCTGCCTCTTCCACAACCTATATCAAGTATCCTTGAATTCTTGACAGGGTGTATCAATTCAACCAGATTGTCCAGTAAAAATTCTGCTTCTTTATCATCTCTGTGGGAGTATAGTAACGGATAATAAGCAGAGTTGAACCAACCTTTGAACCATGCACTCATAAGTATTTATATTTAAAGGTTAGGCTCATTTGTTTGATCGAACAATGAACTTCTTTTCATTGCTATATTTAAAATTACCAATGAAAGGATTCCTGTGATGCCATATAAAATAGCTTCTGAATAGAATTGAAAGATGATTTTTCCAACAAAGAACAAAACTGAATAAGTTAATGTGACCGCACTTATCCAGCTAATGAACAATGCGGGCAATTTGCTTTTGGTTCTATTATTGGGATCTCTGAATTTTTTCCAGCTACCATCGGGTCTCACTTTTTTGTAAAATTTATTTAGTGTGTCATCGCTCTCGGGGGGTGTGATGAAAGTTATTATTATCCATGATGCAGTGGTGGCTCCTACTGTAAAGAAAAAGCTGTTCGGAAATTCAAGATCCAGCAGAAAGTTACCTGTTGCATAAGCAATAAATGGAACAGCGGTTGCTGTTATTTCACTCCATGCATTTATTCTCCACCAGTACCACCTTAAAATAAGTACGAGTCCCAACCCGGCACCACATTCAATAATGAAGCTCCATACTCCTGAAATAGAGTTTATCATTGTTGTTACAAGCAAGCTTAATACCATGAGAATGATGGTTGTTAGTCTGGCGATCGGGACCAAACTATTATCATTGCTTGAGTTAGTTTTTACGAACCTGCCAACGAAATCATTGACAAGATAGCTTGAGCCCCAGTTCAGTTGCGTGCTGATAGTGCTCATGTATGCAGCAAGAAAGGCAACCAATAATAGTCCTTTAAGTCCGGAGGGTAAAAAATCTTTCATTGCCATTACGTACCCCAGGCGTTTTGACTCAGGTCCTAAATCTGGATACAGTACTATACAAGATAATCCTACAAGTATCCATGGCCAAGGTCTGATACAATAATGTGCAATTTGAAAATAGAGTGTTGCATAAATGGAATTCTTTTCATCTTTTGCGCTCATCATACGTTGAGCTACATAACCGCCACCACCGGGTTCAGCGCCTGGGTACCAGCTCGCCCACCACTGAACTGATGTATATGCCAGAAATGCTCCCAAGGAAATAGATAACGCGGTTCCGGCATTATTTGATCCGGATGAAATTGTAGGGAAGAAATCAAGTGACCAATCGGGCAGTGATGATTTTAATCCGGTTATACCACCTACTTTATCGGAGTTTACAACAAGTATTGCAAGTATTATACATCCTGCCATGGCAATGAAAAACTGAATCACGTCGGTTACAGCTACTCCCAATAATCCTGATAGGGCGCTGTATGCGGCTGTAATGATCATCGCCAATGCCACATATACTAATGCTTCATTGCTGCTCAATCCAAAAAAAACTTCCAGCAAAGAGGCTAACGCGAGGTTTACCCAACCAATAATTAGGCAATTCATGAACAAACCCAGGTAAATTGCTTTAAACCCACGAAGGAAAGCGGCCGGTTTTCCTCCATATCTCAGTTCTATCAATTCAACTTCAGTGAGTACTTCAGCTCTGCGCCAGTATTTTGCAAAGAAAAAGGTGGTAAGCATTCCGCCGATAAGGAAATTCCACCAAAGCCAGTTGCCTGAAATACCATGATTACTTACCAGCTCGGTAACAGCCAGAGGAGTGTCAGCGGCAAAGGTTGTTGCAACCATTGAAGTTCCGGCAAGAAACCAGCCAAATGACCTTCCTCCCAGAAAAAAACTCGTGAGGTTGCTACCAGCCTGTTTTCTGAAATACAGACCAATAGATAAACTGATGATAAAATATATCAGTATTATGGCCCAATCTACTGTTTCCAGATGCATGAGCAAAGATGTTTAAATTGAATAACTTTACCAACATCTGCTTCATTCATTCATTATCCCGGTTTTTAAATGAAAAGACATTCTCTCAGGATACCAAGTTTGCGAATTAAAAGACATGCCTCAAAATTGCCCGGTACCGGTCCGGGACAACTTAATGTACACGAGCATTTGTCGCCTCCCGCAATTAAAGTCACCAGTTATTCCGAAGATGAACTGATATTTACCGATTGCTTAAGCGGAGAAGATATTTCAAATGTGCTGGCAAGCCATCCTGACAAAATTCATTATATCAGGATAAATGGTTTGGGCGATAAAAAGCTTTTGGAAGACCTGGCAGGCAATTTTGGTATACACATTCTGGAAATTGAAGATGTACTCAATACTTATCAGCGACCTAAGGTTGAAGAGTATGAATCACATTTGTTTGTTGTATCCAGATTTGTAGAAGCCAGCGAAGTGAATTCCGAAGATTTTGTTGATACTCAGTATTCGATTTTTTGTGGAGCCAACTATGTAATGGTGATATCTGATACACCTTTTGAACATTTTAGTAAAATAACTGAAAGACTCGAACAGAACAAGGGTTTTCTTAGAAAAAGCAAAGCAGATTATTTGCTTTATGCAGTGATGGATCTTGTTGTCGATTTTTATTTTCCATTTCTGGAATCTATGGGTGTGGCAATTGATGAACTTGAAGATGAATTGCTTAGCACTCCCAATAGGAATTCCATGCATCTCATTCAGACATACAAGCGAAGATTGATTCACTTTAGAAGGATAGTCTGGAGCGAACGGGAGAAAATTCATGAGATCATGAGAATAGGTGCCCCTAAGATAGACGAGAAAACAAAAAGATATTTCAGAGATACCAATGACCATATCATTCAGATAATGGATATGACAGACTCATACCGTGAGGTGCTTTCAAGTCTTATGGATATTTACCTTTCGTCGGTTAGCAATAAGTTGAATAACGTAATGAAAGTGCTAACGATTATCTCAACTATATTTATTCCTCTCACTTTTATTGTAGGATTATACGGGATGAATTTTGCTGCCCGTGAACCCGCTACTGGAGAACTACTTCCTTATAATATGCCTGAGTTGTATAGTCCATATGGTTATGTTGGTGTTATCATTGTTATGGTAATAGTGGTTTTTTTACAGGCACTATACTTTATTAAAAAAGGCTGGTTGAATTTTAAGGATTGATTATTCCAATGAGTAAGGCTTTGTTTGTTGAGGTGATATTACCACTTGCAGTTGATCAATTGTTCACTTACTCTGTGCCTGCTAATTTATCTTCAAAGGTTGAGATAGGTAAACGGGCAGTTGTTCAGTTTGGAAAGCAAAAGATATATACAGCCATTATTGCTAAAGTTACAGATGTTTCAACTGTTTCATATCCATTAAAAGAAATAATCGAAGTTCTAGACGATTTTCCCGTGATCACTCAGGATCAATTTAAGTTGTGGGATTGGATCTCACGTTATTATATATGTTCTATGGGAGAAGTGATGACCGCTGCTTTACCTTCGGTAATGAAGTTGCAGAGCGAGACAGCAGTTTCACTCAACACCGACCATGACCTGTCGAACATTATCTGCACTCCTGAAGAACAAGCTATTATAGATGCGCTTTCCAGTACCAGCAGTTTGCCGGTTCAGGAGCTGAGTATGTTGACAGGAACTCGAAATGGGATCAGTTTGATCAGACGAATGATTGATTCAGGTACTTTAATGCCACATGAAGAGATCAAAGACAGGTATAAAGCTCCAATGGTTGAATTGATCACGCTTTGTGATGAATATAAAGATGATAAGGATCTTAAGTCTGTTATTGATTCAATAGAGAGAAAAGCTCCCAGGCAGTTTGATCTGATGATGGCTTACCTGACTCTTGCTCAGGACAATGGAGAGGCAAGTGTTGAAAAGAAATTATTATTAAAACGTAGCGGGGTAAGCTCAGGTATACTTACACAGTTGGTAAATAAAAATGTATTCAGTGTTATAAAAGTGCGTGATATTGACATTAAGCCGGAGAATATAGCTTCCCGGGAAGTACAACTCACTCCTCAACAAAATCAATGTCTGTCTGAAATAAAAAAAGGTTTCGGAGATAATAAAGTAGTACTGTTACATGGAGTGACTTCATCCGGTAAAACTGAAATTTACGCACGGTTGATATCAGAGCAGATAGCATCAGGTAAACAGGTGTTGTATTTGTTACCTGAAATAGCACTTACTACACAGATCATTCAAAGACTTCAGAAGATATTTGGTGATCAGTTAATGGTATATCATTCAAGGCACAATCAAAGAGAGCGCGCCACAGTATACTTAAATATTTTAAATGATGGAGGTGGTGGATCTTATAAGTATCCTATTATTGTAGGAGCCCGTTCGGCTGTTTACTTGCCATTTAAAGACTTAGGGTTAGTAATTGTGGATGAAGAACACGAGTCAAGTTACAAGCAATTTGACCCGGCACCCAGATACCATGCCAGAGATACAGCTGTTGTTTTGGGACAGATACATAAATCAAATGTCTTGCTTGGTTCTGCAACCCCGTCGCTTGAGAGTTATCAGAATGCAATGGATGGTAAATATGCATTGGCTAAAATCAATGGCAGGTTCGGTGGCGTAAGTCACCCTACACTTACACTGGTTGACCTTGCGGAAGCATATAAGAGGAGGCAGGTAAGATCTCATTTTTCTAACTCATTGTTGAATGAAATAGACTCTACATTGAAGAAGGGTGAGCAAGTGATCCTTTTTCAGAACCGAAGAGGATTTGCACCTGTATTACAATGCTCTGACTGTGGATCAATACCTCATTGCATCAATTGCGATGTGTCTCTTACTTATCACAAACGGTTGCACAGACTTAGTTGTCATTATTGCGGGTATCACACTGTTGTACCTACACGTTGCGTAAGCTGTAATTCAAACAACCTGAAGATGAAGGGTATGGGTACCGAGCGTATAGAAGATGAGATAACAGTCTTTTTTCCAGAGACCCGTGTTGAACGCCTTGATCTTGATACCTCTTCAAGTAAGGCTGCTTTTCAAAAGATAATGAGCTCGTTTGAAGCGGGAGAGATCGAAATATTGGTTGGTACACAAATGATCACAAAGGGCCTTGATTTTGGAAATGTTGGTTTGGTGGGAATACTCAATGCAGATAATCTGCTGAATTTTCCAGACTTCCGGGCATCTGAACGCAGTTTTCAGTTAATGGCACAGGTTGCAGGAAGGGCCGGTAGAAGGTCAAAGCAAGGTAAGGTCATTGTTCAGACATTTAGTGTTGATCATCCGGTGCTGAAATTTTTACTTGCCAATGATTATGTTGGGTTTTACAATTATGAAATCCATGAACGCTCACTATACAGATACCCTCCTTTTTACAGAATGATAGAGTTTCGATTAAGGCATAGAGACGAAAAAGAACTGGAGGTTCAGAGCAAAATATTTGCTGATATGTTGCGAAAGGTTTTTGGTAAAAGAGTGCTTGGCCCTGTGATACCAATGGTATCAAGAATACGTAATTATTACATCAGAACTCTTTTACTCAAAATGGAGAAGGAGATGCCAAATACCCGTATAAAAGAGGAGGTGCATAAGATAATCGATGTCTTCCATAATGATCCACAAGGAAGGAAGCTGCTTATTCATGTAGATGTGGATCCATATTAAATCAGTAACCCGGTTGTTAAATTTAGTTAACAATATGTTAATGATCTCAGACTCATTCTAAAGTAAACTATTTTTGTAGTGTAAGATGAAAAAGAGACTGGTTTATTATCTGTCCGTATTGATGGTAATTGCCCTTGCGGGGATAATATTTTTACAATTCATGTGGTTGAGACATGATTTTGAGCTGAAGGAACTAAGCTTCAGGCAAATGGTAAGGGAGTCGGTTTTAACCGTTCTTAAAAAGGAGAATTTCAGAACAGATGCCAGGTTGGCTACAAATGTTTTTCATAATGTTTTAAGTGATTCTGCAAGAGTTTTTTTTGAAGATCCATCCAATCCGGTAGTGATTAAGCTTAGTACTCACAAAACAGAATTCATATCAGATTCTGGTAATAGCTATGTGTTTATTACCTCAGAAGGTGAAAGTGATTCAATACTTACAATTGATGTTAAAGGAAATGAGCCGGAAGATATTAGCCTGGATGTTGAATTTGATTCATTGCAAATTCAGTTATTGAAAAATGAACAGAAGCTGATCAGATTACAAACCATACTTGATCAAAATAAAGTTATTGCACAACAGAATCAGGTGCAAAGTAATGAGAAAAGAAAAATTCAAGAAGCAATAGAACATGAAGAACTGGAACGGGCAAACGTAATTTTGGAAAAAATGGCGTATGAGTTCTCGTTCAAAAGAAAGAGCGCTTTAAAGCGGGTTGATCCGGCCAGGTTGCATGAAGCTGTGAGGATGTCGTTATCTTCAAATGGTATTGATCTGGATTTCAATTCTGCAATTTATGATGAATCAGCTGATTCACTGCTGTGGAAAAGCAATGGTGCACAACAAGATATCATCCACAACCCAACATTTAAAACGGAAGTGTTTCCGGAAGATCTGAAGCAAAAAGGAGAATATTTCGTCGTTTCGTTTCCAGATGAGAGAAAGCATTTGTTTTTTTCCATGTGGATGATGATGCTGTCGTCATTCTTCTTCACAGGGCTTATGCTTGCTGTTGGAATTTATACCATCCTTTTTATGCTCAAGCAGAAAAAGCTGGCAGAGATCAAAGCTGATTTCATTAACAACATGACCCATGAATTTAAAACTCCCATAGCAACAATTTCGGTTGCTGCAGATGCTATCAGAAATGAGTCAGTCCTGGATGACAAAGAGAAACTCAAATACTATGCTGGAGTAATAGGGGAGGAGAATAAAAAAATGAATGATAATGTGGAGAGTATATTACAGTTAGCATTGTTTGACAAAGGACAAATGGAGTTGAATTACCAAGCATTCGATCTTAATTTGCTGCTAAACGATATGGTGAATGTTTTTGAGATAAGAGTGCAACAACGTAATGGGCAGATTAGTTTTACTCCTGACCCTGCACTTCCTGAATTGATTGCAGATAAAGAACTTGTTTCTGTTGTGATAAAGAATCTTATTGATAATGCAATTAAATACTCACCTGAAAACCCAATGATTGTAATTAAAACATGGTTAGGAAAAGACCGTATTTGTGTGTCTGTTTCTGATAAGGGTATAGGGATGGACTCGGAAACAAGAAGGAGAATATTTGACCGGTTCTACAGGTGGTCATCGGGAACCTTACATAATATAAAAGGGTTTGGATTAGGTTTAAGCTATGCAAAAGCCATTGTTGTTGCTCATCATGGGAACATAGAGGTTTCCAGTGAACCTGGAAAAGGAAGTTCCTTTACATTGTGTATTCCCTCAAAAAAATTAGACAGGTAGTGAACACAAAGAAACACAAAGTCTTATTGGTGGAAGACGACGTTAATTTCGGGTCTGTGTTAAAAGATTATCTCCAGATGAATGGATATATTGTTGATCTGGCACCTAATGGAAATTTAGGTTGGAACAGATTCAATAATGATGTTTATGACCTGGCAGTTTTGGATGTTATGATGCCAGAGAAAGACGGGTTCTCACTTGCAGATGATATTCGAAGATCTGGTTCGGAGATACCTATTGTATTCCTTACGGCCAGAACACTTAAGGAAGATATTATCAAAGGGTTTAAGTTAGGTGCTGATGATTATATCATTAAACCATTTGACACTGAGGTCTTGTTATTTAAATTGAAGGCCATGCTTAATCGTTCTTCCAATGATGTTTCAACCGGTGAAGGAGTTGACGAATACACTATCGGAAAATATACATTTAAGTATTCAAGTCGTGAACTTATAGCCGGAGCAGAAAGTAAACGACTTTCACCTAAAGAGGCTGACCTTCTCAAGCTTCTGGTAAATCACATAGATAAAGTTTTGCCCAGAGAGAAAGCACTTTTAAAGCTATGGGGTAACAGTAACTATTTTAATGCACGCAGTATGGATGTTTTCGTTACAAGATTACGCAAACATTTACAAGATGAACCTACAGTAGAGATTGTTAATATCCATGGAAAGGGTTATCGATTTACTATATCATAGGGCCTCTGAAAACACTTTTGCCTTATTTGTGTTACAACTTACAAACCTTCTGAAATCATGAGATTACAGTTATTTTCCATTTTCTTGATTTTTACCACATTACAGGCGTGTGGTCAAAATCGATCAGATAACAACACGAATCAAAACACAAAAAATCCTTTTGTAAATCAAAACGTCGAAAAATGGGATGGAACAGTGATCAGTAAAACAGATGATGAATGGAAAAACAGGCTTTCTCCGGAGCAGTACTATGTGACTCAGGAAGCTGGTACAGAACAGGCCTTTACTGGTGTTTACTGGAACAATAAGCAAAATGGAACTTATACATGTGTATGTTGCGGACTTCCATTATTTTCATCTCAAACCAAATTTGAATCAGGGACAGGGTGGCCAAGTTTTTACGCACCAGTTGACGATAGAAATGTGAAAGTCAATACGGATACTTCATTAGGAATGATAAGAGATGAAGTTAACTGTCCGCGTTGTGGTGCTCATTTGGGTCATGTTTTCAATGATGGTCCTAAGCCAACCGGTATGAGATACTGCATGAATTCTGCGGCAATGGAGTTTATTCCGGAAAAATAGGAGTGCAATTACAAAATACTTTCAAATGCCTGCCAGATATTATTTTTTGGAAGCGGAGCAATGATTTCGATCTCAGATTTATTTACAGGGTGGGTGAATTTCACTTTCCAGGCATGAAGACATATTGATGCATCAGGATTAGATCTTCGAGCCCCATATTTCAGATCTCCTTTGATAGGCAGGTTGATTGCTGCAAGTTGAGCCCGTATCTGGTGATGCCGGCCAGTGACAGGTTCCACTTTTAATAAAGTATAGTTGTCTGAATATCCTGCTACGGAGTAAAAAAGCTCGGCTCGCAAAGTACCTGCTTTTTCTGATGCATGGGTGTATGATTTATTTTTTTGTTCATTTTTATTCATCCAGTGTATCAATGTTCCTTCCGGCGACTGTGGTACACCTTTTACTATTGCCAGATATGATTTTTGAACCTCTCGGGTCTTAAATAATTCATTCATCCGCGTAAGCGCTTTACTGGTTCTGGCAAATAAAACAACACCACTTACGGGACGGTCTATTCGATGTATGGTTCCGAGAAAAGCATCACCGGGTTTATTGAATTTAGTTTTAACATACATTTTCAAGGCGTCATTCAAAGGCGTATCACCTGTTTTATCGCCTTGAACGATCTGACCTGCCTTTTTATTGATGGCTATCAAATGGTTGTCTGAAAAAAGTATATCGCTATCTTCTATTATCACGATAGTAATTAAGGTTATTTGTAGTTCAGAATATAAATAACTGATCCTTTAAACAATAATGGTGTTTTAATATTGTTCCTTCTCGTTAGGGAAGTCACCACTTTTCACATCTGAAATATATTCAGCTGCAGCACTGTGGATCGAGTTATACAGATCAGCATAACGTCTTAAAAAGCGTGGGTGAAAGTCTTTGTTGATACCCAACATATCATGTAAAACCAGTACCTGTCCGTCCACTTTGTTACCTGCTCCAATCCCAATGATAGGAATGTCAGCATTTTGTGCCACCTCGCCGGCAAGAAAAGCCGGAATTTTTTCAAGAACAATTGAAAAACAACCTGCATCCTCAAGAGATTTAGCATCTTCCAATAAACGTTCTGCTTCTTGTTTCTCCTTAGCACGAACAACATACGTTCCAAATTTATATATCGATTGTGGAGTAAGCCCAAGGTGTCCCATCACCGGAACTCCTGCAGAAAGTATTCTGTTCACTGATTCAATAACTTCTTTACCACCCTCCATCTTTACTGCATGAGCACCTGATTCTTTCATGATCCTGATTGAAGAGTTTAGCGCTTCTTTTGAATTTCCCTGATAAGAACCAAATGGCAGATCAACAACTACCAGTGCGCGCTTTACTGCTCTTACAACAGATGACGCATGATAGATCATCTGGTCAAGTGTGATCGGCAATGTGGTTTCATGCCCCGCCATCACATTTGAGGCTGAATCACCAACCAGTATTACGTCAACTCCAGCATCATCAAGTATTTTAGCCATGCTAAAATCGTATGCTGTGAGCATTGAGATCTTAACATTGTCGCGCTTCATTTCCTGCAACGTATGAGTGGTGACTTTCTTTATTTCTGAGTATGTCGACATTTGGATTCAGAGATTGAGTGAGAGCAAAACAAGTTGTTTACTTTTCTGGCAGGTCAAAGGAGCTGTTATCAGGTGAAGTGGTTTTAGGTTTGGTTCTGACCTTAGTAGTGGTAGGAGGAAGGCCAAGTTTTTCTCTCAATTCAGCATTTTCATCTTCTAAAGCTTCTCGTTTTTCTCTTTCAGCTTTCAGGTTTTTGGAAAGTGATATTACGATATCTGAATTCACGTTATCGCCAACTATGTCTTTATATTTCTTAAGCTCCTGGTTCGCCTTCTTTAAAGAGTCAATACTATGATCCTTAGTTTTTAATTCACTGTTGAGGTTTACGATCTGCTTTTCGTAATTTTTCATGTTTACCTCCTGTTCCTGATCACCGCTTTTCATAGCAGAAATAGTTTTCTTCAGTGATTCATTTTCATCGTTTAACTGATTAACCTGGTTTCTGAGAAGTATTATAGACTCTGCGAGTTCCACAACATTGGGATCGGTTGCTCCACCAATTGCACCTTCCATTTCAGATCCCGTAAGAATACTTTTTTCAAACATATACAGGAAGTCAACCTTTCCTCTCGATGATGGACCGATGATGTACCCCATTTTACCTGATGTATAACCGGGGTCTGCAAAGGAGATCATGAATGATTTATTGATATAAAGGTCATACTTGTGATTTGATGATATGACTTCGATCAAATTAAACCCACCTGGATCGGATGTTGGAACAATCTTTACCCAACCACCATCTTTGGATGTACCTGTAACATACTGGTATACTCCATCGGCAATCTGTCTCAAGCGAAATTGTTTTTGATCGTTAAGCTCTAAAACAAATCCACCGTTACCTCCAGGTTGTGCCATAATAAGCAATCCTACCGTTGCATTTTCGGCATAAGCTTTATCAAGTTTAATTGAAGTGAGGAGCCTGAAGTCGGTAAAACTTTTTTCATATGCTCCTATGATTGCAAAGGGTGAGGAGTCGGATTTACGTTGAAGAATATATTCACCATTCTGAACCAGAAACAGGTTTTCTCCGGTAGCCATGGTTTGCCATACTGTTCCGGCACTGTCGAAGTTTTCGCTGATCAGGAGCTTTTCAAACTTTTCCCTGACAATTTGTGCCTCGGAGTTTGATATGAACCCTAATATTAGAACTCCTAATATCAGGGTCAGTCGATTTAACTTATAGATTTTCAATGAATTCTGAGATAAAAATTAATTCCCAAAGTTAATAAAAATGCAATATGAGCTTTTTATGCCGTACATTTGAACCATGCTTAAAACCAACAACTTTAAAGGCTTGATCCTGATGCTTTTCATGGTTTCAGGGTCTTTTATTTCATGTGATAATGAGCTGGATATTGTTGCTCCTTATAAAGAGATAGGGGTTGTATATGGGTTGTTGAATCCTACTGATTCGATCCATTATGTGAGGATACATAAGGCGTATTTGGGTGAAGGCAACGCACTGGTTATGGCTCAGAATCCAGATTCTATTTATTATCCTGATATCCTGGATGTAAGAATGCAAAGGGTTATTAACGGGAATGTGGTTGAGGACTTTCCATTGACCCGGTTCACCGGCGACCCGCTCGATCCGGGAACTTTTCCTTCCACCCCCAATATTTTATATAAAACCAACGGCGAAAAGATATACAGAGACAGCGATTACAAATTACTGATCACCAATACTGAAACAGGTTACTACATGGAATCAGAAACGCCTATCATTGATAGTTTGCTTATTTCCAGACCGCCCATTCAGTCATCGTTTCCTATCCCGTGGGCCGGATCAAATCCAATACTCGTTGAGTATACTACTGGTATGGATGCTAAAGTGTCGAATCTGACTGTAAGGTTTAACTATAGGGAGGAAGATATAACAACAGGTTTGATCACTAATGAGTTTGTTGATTGGAAGTTCTTGCCTAAGGATGTAAAAAATCCCCAGGTTCCTGAAACGGTAACTATGCAGCTTGATGGGCAAGCATTTTTCAGGTTTATCGGAGATGCTGTAAAGGTAGATCCAAATGTAAAAAGGTATGCCCTTGGTACTGATTTTATAATAACTTCAGGAGCTGAATTCCTTGCTAATTATATCAATATAAATTCTGCTACAACCAGTATACTCACCTCTATTCCCGTATATTCAAATATTGACGGGGGAACCGGGATCTTTTCCAGCAGATATGTACAGGTTTCTCCAAATAAACCGCTGGATGCTAATTCTTTAAGTTATCTGAGCACCGGGCCGTATACTGACGATCTGGGTTTTCAGTGACATAGACTATAAATTTCAATGCCTTTTTGTCATTTGACAGTTGAAATGGCCTCCAAATGAGGTGATTTCGTGTCATATTTACCTCATTTGCCTGTTGGCACAGTCATTGTCATTCAAGGGGAAATCAAACTTAAATCAAATTAAAATGAGAAAAGTAATAGGAATAGACCTCGGGACTACCAACTCTTGTGTAGCAGTAATGGAAGGTAATGAGCCTGTAGTTATCCCGAATTCTGAAGGTCGCAGAACCACACCATCAATCGTGGCCTTTATTAAGGATGGAGAACGCAAAGTTGGAGATCCTGCTAAACGTCAGGCTATAACCAATCCTACCAATACCATTTATTCGATAAAAAGATTCATGGGTGAAACCTATGATAAGGTATCCAAAGAAATATCCAGAGTACCTTATGAAGTGGTGAAGGGTGATAATAATACCGCCCGTGTGAAAATTGGAGATCGGAACTATACTCCACAGGAAATTTCAGCAATGGTGCTTCAGAAAATGAAGAAAACCGCGGAAGACTATCTGGGAAATGAAGTTACCGAAGCAGTTGTAACTGTTCCGGCATACTTTAATGATTCACAAAGACAGGCAACCAAAGAGGCCGGTGAGATAGCAGGATTAAAAGTATTGCGTATCATCAACGAGCCTACAGCTGCTGCTCTTGCATACGGACTGGATAAAAAACATACTGATACCAAGGTGGCAGTGTTTGATCTGGGTGGAGGTACTTTTGATATTTCAATCCTTGAACTTGGCGATGGTGTTTTTGAAGTTAAATCTACCAATGGTGATACTCATTTGGGTGGAGATGACTTCGACCAAGTGATCATTGACTGGTTAGCTGAAGAGTTCAAGAATGATGAAGGATTGGATCTTAGGAGAGATCCTATGGCAATGCAGCGTTTGAAAGAAGCTGCTGAAAAAGCTAAGATCGAACTTTCAAGTTCAACCCAAACAGAGATAAACCTACCGTATATCATGCCTGTTGATGGTATTCCAAAACACCTGGTAAAAACTTTGAGTCGTTCCAAGTTTGAACAACTTGCTGATTCTCTCATTCAAAGAACTTTGGAACCTTGTAAGAAGGCGTTAAGTGATGCCAAACTTACATCATCGGAAGTTGATGAAGTAATTCTGGTAGGTGGTTCAACACGAATTCCAGCCATTCAGGAACTTGTTGAGAAATTTTTTGGTAAAAAGCCTTCAAAAGGAGTAAATCCAGATGAAGTGGTAGCAGTTGGAGCTGCCATTCAGGGTGCAGTTTTAACCGGAGAAGTTAAAGATGTGCTTTTGCTGGATGTAACTCCACTTTCACTTGGTATAGAAACCATGGGTGGAGTTTATACAAAACTTATAGAATCAAATTCTACTATTCCAAGCAGGAAATCAGAAGTGTTCTCTACTGCAGCAGATAATCAGCCTTCTGTAGAGATACATGTACTGCAGGGTGAAAGGCCAATGGCAAAAGATAACCGAACTATCGGGCGATTCCATTTGGATGGTATCCCACCTTCGCCTCGTGGTATTCCTCAGATCGAAGTAACTTTTGATATTGATGCAAATGGAATTCTTAGTGTTACGGCAAAAGATAAAGCTACAGGAAAATCTCAGAATATCAGAATCGAAGCTTCTTCAGGATTGTCAGAAGAAGAGATCAATAAAATGAAGCAGGAAGCTGAAGCTAATGCTGAGGCCGATAATAAATTGAAAGCTGAAGTTGAAAAGGTAAACCAAGCTGATTCTATGATCTTCCAAACTGAAAAGCAACTCAAGGAATATGGTGATAAACTTTCAGCTGGAAATAAAGAGAACATTGAAAAAGCATTAAACACACTTAAAGAAGCACATAAGAACCGTGATGTAGCTGGAATGGAAAGTGCCACCAATGAGTTAAATACAGCATGGCAGGCTGCTTCTGAGGAGATGTATAAAGCAACTCAGGAAGGCGCTCAGGCTGAAGGTAATGCAAATGCAGAGGCGGGCGCAGACCAACAGGGTCAGGGAACATCCGAAAACGATGTAACAGATGTTGACTTTGAAGAAGTGAAAGAGGATAAGTAATAGTAAATTGCAATCAATAAAAAACCCGGCTTAAGCCGGGTTTTTTATTATCACAAAAAATTAAGCCGTTTCATAAAGGCTTCTTTGTAAGATTTTCCAACCGGAATGGTTTTATCACCAATCAAAACAGTATTTTCATCTAACACATTAACCTTTTCCAGAGGTATTATATATGATCGGTGCACCCGCAGGAATTTGTTAGACGGTAACCTTTGTTCCAGGTCTTTCATGGTAGAGTGGATGACAAACTGGTCAGAACCGGTTTGAATTATTACATAGTTATCCATTGCCTGGATATAATTGATATTCTCCAGAAATACTTTAACAAGCATGGATCCTTTTTTAACGAAAAAAGAATTCTGAACAACAATACTTTCCATCGGATTGTCAGAGTTAGCTTCTTTATTTCTTCCGGGATCCCTTAATACTAGCCCGTACCCTATTTGTAATCCTTTTTCATCTTGAACCTCAGATAGTGTGATGTCAAAGGTTATTTTTTTACCATCTCTGGTGAACAACACTTCAGCATTGGTGATTTCTGAGTGTTTTTGATTTGACAGTTTACTTTTTATGGTTTCTTTGGTCGTTTCATTTTTCGACTCGTCCATGATGTTTATCAAGCCAAATATGTCTTTACCTGTTGCTGTATCAATACCATATCCAACCAGATTCTCAGCCTTGTTGTTCAGGTAAGTGATGGCGCAGTCTTTATCACACAAAATAATACCTTCATCAACGCTACTTAATGCATTTTCGAATCTTTCCTTATCATCTTTGGTTTCCTGATCTCTTTGAAATTTATATAATGCCATTTCAATAGTAGACTGAAGGTCCGATTCATGGAAGGGCTTTACAATGTATCCATAGGGTTCGGTCACTTTGGCCCTGTCTAAAGTTGGTTTGTCAACATAGGAGGTGAGGAAGATAACCGGGATATTAAAATTCTCCCTGATCTTTTCAGCAATCTGGATTCCATCAATGTCTCCTTTGAGTTTTATGTCAAGAAAAACAAGATCTGGCGAAGTTGATGCAACTTTTTCCATCGCACTAACTGCGTTTGATGCTGTGGCTGGAACATCGTATCCCAATTTAATTAGCGTATTTTGAATATCCTTTGCAACAATGGACTCATCTTCCACAACCAATATTTTAACTTTACTCATATGATATATTATTTAAGGCAAATTTAATAGAATAACTTTCAAATATTTGTATCATGCTTCAGCCTTTGGTTGAGAATGATAAACGTTCTTGAATTCCAGTATGAATACAGTGCCATTTCCCTGATGAATGGTAAGCGTGCCATCGAGCTGGCTGGTTAAAGCCTGCATTAGCTGCATTCCCAGTGAATCTGAGCTTTCCATATCAAACCCCGGCTGCATTCCTACACCATTATCACTGACAACAAGGCGGATCATTTGGTCACCAAAGGTTTTAAATGACACCTTTAATTCGCCATTTTCTCTTCCTTTAAAAGCATGTTTGAGCGCATTTGAGATCAACTCATTGATAATTAATCCACAAGGCACGGCAGAATCAATATCAAGTGAGATCTTATCAGTGTCCAGTACTAAACGGATCCTTTCTGATGAAATGTTGAATGATAAATAGAGATTCTCGGTAAGCCTCCTGATATAATCGTCAAAATCTATTTTTGATAGTCCATCAGACTGATAAAATCTTTCATGGATCAAAGCCATTGATTTTATCCTGTCCTGACCTTCTTTTAATGTTTCAAGACTTTTATCATCTTCAATGTAATGGGTTTGTAGATTAAAAAGACTAATTATGATCTGCAGGTTATTTTTTACTCTATGATGGATCTCTTTCAAAAGCAAGCCTTTCTCATCCAGTGATTTTCTGATCTGTTCTTCCATTTCTTTTCTGAAAGTGATATCAGTATTAATGAGCACGATCTTTTTCAACCTCTCAGTTTCACTGAATATTGGAGTTAGTGTACATGAAACCCAAATTAATTTACCGTCTTTGCATGGAATTTGTGATTCGAATACTCTGGAGCTCTTTGTTGAGATACACTCATCGGTTATGGAGTCAGCATCATCGTTAAATATAAAATCGGATATACCGGAACCGAATCCTGTTATTATTTCCTCTACCGTATAGCCTGTTAGCTTGACATAGCCCGAGTTTGCCCATTCAATATTTTTACTGTTGTCAAATATTAATACTGCATTGTCTGTTTCTGAGGCAACAATTGAAAGTTTTTCAAGTTCAAGATTTTTTTCATTCAACTCCTGAGTCCGTTGTTCAACTTTTTGTCGGAGTATATCCTGATTGCGTTGTAATGTTCTTGTTCTGAGCTTGAAGAATAAGAAAATACTGCCAGTTATAGTTGCAAGATATAGAAAGTAAAAAAATGGAGTCTTCCAGTATGGTGGTTTAATACTGAAAGAGTAGGTTACCGGGATAGACCAATCTCTGCCATTAACTGTTGCTCTTACTTTGAAGTTGTAATCTCCTGCCGGAAGATTTGAAAAGTTCGCAAATGTTTGAGTTGAAACAGGAGACCAAGCCTCTTCGAACCCCTCCAGAATAAACTGAAATCTTATTGCACTTGGCTGAGTGATATAGATTCCCTGAAAAGTAAAACTCAGATTATTGTTGTTGTAAGCAAGAATAAGATCTATCGGAAGTCCTGTACGTTCATCAAACTTAATTTTTTCTTTCTTCCAGTCCACGTTATCATTAAAGAGTTGTAGACCTGAAATTCTGAGTATAGGTAAGATGTTTTGGTTGAAAGGAGTGCTTGAGTTGTAACGAATAGCGCCGTTTACCGTTGCAAACCAAATGTTTCCTTCTAAATCACTACATGCTGCATTAGTTTCTAGTCCTGAATATCCATTTGATTTGTCGAAATGATTGAGAATTAGTTTTTTTTCTTCAATGAATCTTGACCAGTTTATGCAATCAAGTCCCGATGAAGTTCCTACCCACAGCGAATTATTTTCATCGATGTAATTGAACAGGACTTTGTCTGAATATAGTCCATGGTTAACATCGAGTATCCTTACCTTTAAACTGTCTTCAACCTCGGGGTTGTAAATAACCACACCAGCACCATACGTGCTGTATAAAATATTTTTCCGGGAGTCCTGGATAATGGATGTTACCGGAGCGCGTTGAATATTAAATCTTTTATTAAGATCTGTTGCCTCTCCATTATTATAATAATAGATATTGCTAGAAGTTCCAATCCATAAAAGTCCTGAGATATCTTCATACAGTACCCTTACTTCGTGATTATCGAGACCTGAAGTGCTATCTACCAATTCTAATTGTTCAAAATCTTTATCAAAAATATACACCCCGTTGTCGGTGCCAAAAGCCATGTCACCGGATGACCTTTTGGTAATTGAATAAATGATCTTTTTCTCAAGCAATGGAATCGGATTTGAGAATGACATGTCATCAAGATTCAACCTTACTGGGCCATTTGTTGTTCCAAACCAGTGGTAATTGTCATCATCCGGATATATACTCCAAATGGTTGAGCTTTTCAAACCTTCCTCCAGTCCCAGGCTAAATAGTTTCCCATTTTCAAAGTAATTAATTCCTCCGGTAAGGGTTCCAAGCCATACCCTACCTTCTTTATCGCCTGCAACAGAGAGTAGGTTTTTATTATTGAGCCCGTCATTTACGGAATAGGTAGTAAATAATTCACTCTTGAATTTACAAAGTCCACTCCAGGTGCCAAACCATAAATTTCCTTCACGATCTTTTATTATAGCCCTTATTATGTTGCTAGGCAAACCTTCATTAACGGTTATGTAACTCAGGCTGTCATCTTTTATAACTCCTACGCCACTGCCGTATGAAGCCAGATAAACTGTACCAGATTCATCTGATAATATATTCTCTATTCGCTCAGTGTTGATGCTTGGATACTCATTATATGGCGCGAAATAATTCCCATTAAAGATACTTATACCAAGGTATGTGCCTATCCATATATCACCATTTGGAGCTTCACTTAAATGGTATGTGATATCAGATCCTAATCCATTTGCAACAGTGAAATTTTCAATATCAGGTAGTGCTAATCTGCTTACACCTTTATAAGTGGCGGCCCAAATTACTCCTTTTGAATCGCACATTACTGAAAACACATTGTTGCTTAATAGACCCCTGATCTCATTGTAATTGTGAAATTTTTTCCCATCATATCTGTATAGGCCATCGGAAGTTGCTATCCAGATATGTCCTCGCTGATCTTCTGTGATAGCGTTTATCTGTTTAGCTACAAAACCGGTAGAATCATTGAAATAAGCCCATTTGGTTCCATTAAACAAGGCCAGTCCACCATCTATCATTCCCAGCCATATGTTTCCTTTAGAGTCTTCAAAAAGAGATTTCACTGCGAAGTCTCTGATCGGTTCTCCGGGTTCGAATATGTTGAAACTGACTCCATCAAAAACTGCAGCGCCATTCATTGTACCTATCCAAATTCTCCCATACCGATCCTGAATCAGGTCATTAACTTGATTTCCTGGCATTCCTTCAGAAGTACTGTAAATTGTAAAATTATTTTTTTGGGCAACCGAATACCTGGGCGAAATAGCTGTAAGTATGCTTATAAAGCATACAAGAGCAACAAAAAATCTTATATTATATTTAAAATCAGTCACTTATATAAAATGCTCTAAATTTGATTTTCCTAAGCTAGCAATGATTAAAGTAAAAATATTTCTGATACGGATATTTAAGGTATGGGTTGCCTGTTTTCAGGTGGATTCAGGTGATATCTCCATTTGATATATGAATGTACGGCAACAGATGATAAAATGATGGCTGTGCCTATGAAAAACCCTGGATTCAGCATTTCGTGTTCGTTGAACAGGATTATGGCAATTATTATACTGTATAGTGGTTCCAGGTTAACGGATAAATTCAAAGTAAATGCATCGAGTTCTTTTAAAGCTTTGAGAGAGATGGTGAATGCAAAGCTTGTGCATATAAAACCAAGCAGAATCAGATAAAAGAGGTCGAGGGTTGAAGGGAACTGGAAAGAGGTGTTTGTGATTGATAGATAAAGCGGCATTATTAATGTGAAAAACAGGAACCCTGAAGCTAGTTCATAGAATGTTATCACTTCAGCCACGTATTTTTCTGTCAGAGATTTGTTGAATATTGTGAACACTGCTCCAAGAAATGCACTGATTAATGCTAAAACAATGCCTGTAGCATATAAACTCTGAACCGAAAAAATGATATATAAGCCGGCAATAACTGCAAAGCTGAATATGATCTCAATAAATTTTGGCCGTTTACCTTTCGAAATAGGATCAAGGAGCGCAGTGAAAAGTGATACGGATGAAAAGCAGCTTAGTGCAATTGAAACATTAGAAGCTTTAATTGAAGCGTAAAAAAAGATCCAATGGAAACAAACAATCATTCCAGTGAAAATGATTTTACCGGCTTCTTTGGCAGGAGGTAGTTTTATCTTTTTAGTAACAAGAAATGGGATAAGTCCAATAGAACTTATCAGCATTCTATACCAGACTATCATTCCTTCCGACATGTTTATTGCTTTTCCAAAAATCCCTGTAAAGCCCCATAATAAGATGGCCAGGTGCATCAAAAAATAAGCTTTTCGGGTGCCGGACATGATCAGGAATTAAAAGTGCTTTTTAAGAATGCGTAAAGTTCACCAACAGGAAGTCCCATGACGTTATGATATGAACCATCAATTCTCTTAATGGCAACTAGTCCTATCCAGTCCTGAATACCATAGGCTCCGGCTTTATCAAAAGGACTGTAATTGTTTATATAAAACTTTATCTCTTGTTCTGTTATATCTCTGAAGTATACATCTGTATCTGACTCAATAATATGGCTGTAGTTATCCCACCTTATGCAAACACCAGTAGTTACGCGGTGTTTTTTGCCCGAAAGATCTTGAAGGATGGATACTGCTTCATCAAAATCATTGGGCTTTCCAATAATTTTATCATCCAGGATTACAACAGTATCAGCGGTGATAACCAGATTCCCGCTTAACACTTCTGTGTTGTAAGCTGCACATTTCTTGCTAGCTAAAAATGTTGCCACTGAGTTGACTGCAACCTCCTTGGGATAAGATTCATCAATATCTTTGGTGACAACTGTAAAGTCTAAGCCCAGCTCTTTAAGAAGGAACTGTCTTCTGGGAGATGCTGACCCCAAGATAACCGGGTGTTTAATATTGAGTGTGGAATAAATCATTTTCATGAAAAGTAATTAAAGATCAACATGGAAGAAATTCCTGCTGCCATAATAAGTTTTAAAGATGTGCTGTAATACTTAAGGCGTTTGCTACCTTTTTTAAATATAAATAAAATGATCAATGTCAACAATGGAATTTCAATAAAGGAAATAACGTATAGGAATGGAATGATGGAGTTCCATTGTTGGCTTGTGACCTGAATATATATCAGTGATAAGGTAGTAAGTGTGAGTATTCCGATACTTAGTTTCAGAGCCTTTTCTATTCCATAAATAACAGCGAATGTTTTGATGCCAGTTTGTTCATCACCATGTACATCCTCACAGTCTTTGATAATCTCCCTTGCCAAAGAGATCAAGAATGCAAATACGCCATAGGCTAGGGTTATAATAATGATATTGCTGGAGGAAAAGGCTTGCTTATCAACAAGTAGTGGAAGGCAAACAACAAGTGCACTGAGCAGTGCAATAAAAATATTGCCAATTAATATAGTGCTCTTGAAATAAATGGAGTAGTAATATAATATACCTGCACTCAAAATAAATAAAGTTGGCCCAATGCTACTGCCTGATATAAGCGACACATATGAACCTGTAGCGACGCCAATAGCTGTGGTAAGATAATATAATTCCCACGACAATTTTTCGCCAACTATTAAAACAGGGATACTCGACTTGCTGTTCTGTTGATCGGTGCTAACATCTTTTATGTCATTGATAATATTTCCACCTGCAGCTACCAGAATAACTGCAATTATCAAAAGATAAAAATGAGGTTGTACCATTCCTGGGTGTACAGATTCAAATCCAAGGAAAGGTTCTATGATATATGTTCTGACGAAAAGCATGGTTATTGCCATTATGATCAGATTATAAACCCTGATCATGTTAAAAATCGCTCTCATCTTTAAGATCATTCCCAGTTGGATTGCGCCCTGAGAGTTTGTTCAATGATATCTCTAACACATCCCTGACCTCCATTTACCTTTGATACATAAATGCAATGTTCGACTACCTCATGGGCTGCGTCTGCCGGACAGCAGGGTATACTGCAGGTTTTCATGGCTTCAATGTCAGGAATGTCATCACCCATGTATAATATCTGATCATGTGATAACTTGTACTGTGATATCAAATTCTTGAGTGTGCTTAATTTATCAACTGTGCCCATATGGACCTCCTTAATTCCCAGTCTGGCAAGCCTTATTGGTACGCCTTTTGAGTGGCCTCCCGATATGATAAAAATATGATAACCCTTCTTTATGGCAAGTTGCATTGCGTACCCATCCCTAATGTTCATGGTACGTAAAAAATCACCATCCGGCATAACCAATAATTTTCCATCGGTTAAAACACCATCCACATCTAGTACAAATACTTTTATATCCTTTAACTTCAATTTGAAATTTTGATTCATATTAATCCAGGGTTAAGTGATGGTTGATTGATCGTGAAAGATCTTGATATAACTTTGTTAAAGTTGGATCATTTTTCAATAGTAACAAGTGGTCTTTGATAGTGCCTATATCATTTCTGACGGCGGGACCGGTTTGGAAATCAGATGGATTTGTTTTGAGACTATTTAAATAGGTAGTGTGGATGAGTTTGTTCAATATGTCTTCAGGTATCTGATGCTCTTTGAGGATTTGTTTTGCAGTTGTTTGAAGGTGAATTGTAAAATTGTTGGCAAATACCGCCGCAAGATGAACCATTGACCTTTTTTCAGAACTAATTTCTAGGACTTTATTGGATAAGGTCTTTGCAAGTTGGTTCAGAAGTTCACGAGTATTATTATTGTTGTACTCGATCAAAACTGGTGTGTCAGATAAAGATTGTGAATTGCTGCTTGTAAAAGAATCTAGTAGGTAGAGTACGCCATGATTTTTATGCTTTGCAGAAAGTACACTTAAAGGGGTGTTACCTGAGCAATGCAGAACAATACCTTTTGAGTCTGGCAAATGATCTGCTACATCAGAGATGGCATCATCGCTTACCAGAACTATATAAAAGTCTGCATCATCCGGTATGGCAGCATATGAAGTTGTGGTGTTTGCAGGGTTTAATTTTAGAGATAGTTCTTTCAACTTTTCGGAAGATCTGCCATAAATACAAGAAATTGAATGTCCGCAATCATTCAAGGACTGACCCAAAACATGCGCCAATTTTCCCGTACCAATTATCGCTATCTCAAAATTCAATTTATTGACCTTCTTTTAACAATGGTTATCAGTGTACCTATTATCATAAGAATGCATCCTGCCCAAAGGATATTAATCTCCGGGAAAATGATGGCCTTCATTATAATAAAGTCTCTTTTATTTCCCTTTTTCTCACTTATAGCTATTTCCAATTTCTTGTTTTCGGTATCGATCCTGCTAAATGAGAATTTCAATCCTAGCTCATCTATATAGGTGTCTTTTGAAAATGCAGTTTTGCCTTTTATGATAAAGAGTGGTTGGGTCTCATAAAGTTTCTTGTTCACATCCACTACTTTCAGTATTGCGGCTGCAACAATATCATCTTCAGACAAACCGGTCAATTCTTTATTTTCAGGCTTGCCAATTGCTTCAAGGTACACCAGGGAATTGCTGGTTGAGACTGTATCACCTATGTTCATCTGATGAACTTCGGGTTCATTATAGGTGTCTTCTTTTGAAGGACCTTCATCTAAATTCTCCAGGTCAGCGTATGTTACATGGGTATATATGTCCTTATTGAAAAAATGTTTAGTGTCAGGTTCGGATACATTGCCCATTCTGGGATTGATCTGAACTTTTGGAGAGAGTGTAAATGCTTTTGAAAATGTACCGTTAGTGTAATCGGGTAGGAGGTATTCAATGTTGTAATATATATAAATACCTTCTCTCTCTTTGCCTTGGTAGGTGACAAAGTACTTGCCCATTTGAAGTGTGTCATTTTTGATGAGCATTATATTCTCATTATTCGGAAAGTCTTTACCCAGGTCGATATCGAGGATATTTTTGGAAATAACTTCATTCTTGGCATTTGATATCAAAGCACCAAGCATAATCAATCCAATTCCAATGTGAGCCACAGATCCTCCTGTAAAGGGGAGTCTGCCTTTCAATATGCGCAATGCATAATCCAGATTTGCGAACACTGCAAAAATGGATGCAAACATTAATAGATCATAATGGATCCTGTCATACTTTAGAACAACAGATGCAGTTATGGATACTGCTAATGCACTAATGAGTGATAATGCCAGTTTTCTATTTACATCTCGGGGGGCTGTGTTTTTATATTTGAAGAATTGCCCCACTGCTATTAGTATACATATGATAATTGCTATCGGAATCTGCCATGAATTGTAATGTTCGATCACATTTTGCGGCGGAGCCATGTTGGTACCAAATATTTTATTCCATACCGGAATGGAGGTTGAAAAAGTTATTTGAATGCTTGATATAACAAGAACCAGCATCCCAATGAACATCCAAAATTCTCTGCTGAATAGATTGTCTTCACCAGATAAACCTTTAAGTACATGCCGGTTTCTTATAATCAGATATACAGCCTGTGCAGCAAAGAATAACATATAAACAAGCAACTGACCTGACATGCCCAGATCTGTGAAAGCATGAACGGAGGTATCTCCAAGTATTCCACTACGGGTTAAAAAGGTTGAATACAGTACAAGAATGAATGTGAATGTAACCAACAGTATGCTACTCAGTAAGGCACTACTGTTTTTCTTATTGATCAACATAACATGTGAAGCGCCTACTAAAGTCAGCCAGGGCACGAGCGATGCATTTTCTACAGGATCCCATGCCCAGAACCCACCAAAACTTAACGCCTCGTATGCCCATGCTGCACCCATGAGAATTCCGGTTCCCAAAGTGAGCATACCGAAAAATGCCCATGGAAGAGCAGGGGAAGCCCATTCTCTGATCTTGCCAATGATGAGGCCGGCCATGGCATATGCAAATGGGATAAGGGTAGCTGCAAATCCAAGAAATAATGTTGGAGGGTGAATTACCATCCAATAATTTTGAAGCAACGGATTCAACCCACGACCATCATCAATTTTAGATAAATAATCCGGCATGGATATAAATGGAAGTCCTGCCATGTCGGGGTGGTCTCGTAAAAGAGTAAATGGGTTGCTTCCAATGTTCAGATCACCGATATGAATACCTAGTACCATTGATGCAAGAAATGCTTGTACTAAGCAAACCGTCATCATCACTGGTGCTTCCCATTCTCCTGATCGTCTTATAAGAAAGAAAGCAAGTATGATATGCCAGAATGCCCAAAGTAAAAAACTTCCTTCCTGACCCTCCCAGAAACAAGAAAAGATATATTTCAGTGGAAGAATAGTAGAAGAATGCTGCCATACATAATAGTACTCAAATCTGTGATTGTAAATAAGGTAGAATATCAGCCCTATAACAGTTAAAATTGAAAATGCATGAATATAAAAGGCATTTCTGGCAAACCTTTTCATAGAATTGCCAGATTCTGTTTTTTTAAAGGTTATATAATATGATACTGCCGCAATGAGAGCAGTCGCAAATGATAAGGCAAGAAAAAAGTTACCGGCTTTGCCAAAAAACAACTGTTCTCCTATATACTGGATTTCATGCATATTCTAATCAGGTGATCGAGGGTATTGGAAATATAACTGAACTATGATTGAGGAAGCATGTTATTACGCTGTTGTTCATTTCCATTATACTTGGAAGGACATTTCATTAAAACCTCGCTTGCAATAAATTCGTTGTTTGAAATTTTACCTACAACCACAACCTGTTCAGATTTTTCAAAATCCTGAGGTTTTGTGCCATTATAAAGCACTTTCATTTCCTTGCCTTCAACGTCTATCAAATAGAATCCAAAAACATTTGCATTTTTTTCAGGTTCATAAATGAAATCTTTCTCAAGGTTAAGTTGGCCAACAACATGATATGTTTTACCAGAATGTTCAATGGCTGTTGAGAAAGGTGCATAAGTGCTTGACTCGGATATAGTGGAAAATATTACTCCGATAAGTATAGCAATGACGACTATGCCAATTATATATGATGTTTTCATTTGGTCTTTTCGTTGATTTTAGCTTCCAGCTTTTTGATTTTTTTATCCACTGACACCAGGTAAAAGATCATTCCCAGTGTTACAACAAGCACAACAGCAACAACCACATAAATTTTACCATTTTCGCGCATTGTATCGGCCATCGATACATCACTGGCTGATACCAGTATGGGCGACATCATTAGCAAAATGAACATCAGAATTGTACTGATAACTTTTGTATGTGTTAAATAATTATTCATGCGTTTAGTTTTTCATTTATTCGGCGAAGCCTTAAGTTTAAAGTCATCATCCATACACCCAGGAGTGTCCAACCAAATACAGCAGGATAAAATACCATGCGTAATTTACTATCAAGGTCGTAAGTGCTGAAACCGGGATTTCCACCTTTACCTGGGTGGAGTGAATCTGTCATTCTTGGTAAAACGATGATAAAGACTATCATCATGGTGAAAGCGAAAATGCTATACACTGCTGAAATGCGTGCTCTTTTTTGTTCATCATCTATAGAACCTCTTAATAAGAAATAGGCTGCATATACTAACATGGTTCCAGCTGCACCATTAAGTTGTACATCATTTACCCACCAGGTGCCCCATGTGTAATTTGCCCATATCATCCCTGTGATCAATCCTAGGATTCCAAATACCATTGCTATTCTGGCACTTTCAACAGCAACATCATCGCTTGGAATCTTAAAACTACCGAGATATTTAATACTATATACCAGGTTGATTATCAGTAGAATCATCATACCAAACCACATTGTAACATGGAAAAATAGATTTCTGATGGTTTCATTCAGGATAGCCATTTCCGGAACATCTACCAGAAATCCTGCAATAACTGTATAAACAACTAGAATTGACCCCAGCAACTTCCACCACATATTATTCATAAAGTGTTTAAATTCAAGTAATTAGTGCAGATTCTTTATTAGAGTTTCAATCTTTCCAAAGGTACGGAAATAATAGAATGGCCATGATAACCGTCATAGCAAACAAAGCTAAAAGGATCAATGCATAATTCAGATTAACGCTCCATGAGATCCCATCAATGGCATTTTTTGAAAACCTAATCACCGTCATTAGTGTAGGGATAATCACTGGAAAACCAAGGATGGCTACTAGCGAAGGATTGTTGCCTGCTTTTGAAGCGATAGCTGACATTAGTGTGAGAACTGATGACAGGCAGGCGCATCCCAATATTATTCCTAATAAGAACATTGGAATATCCTCTATTGAATGGCCCAGGAATAGTGAATAGAATAAAGTAGTGATGATCGCCAGCATTACCAGGTATGCGGTGTTAAAGGATATTCGGGCCAAAATGAGTTGAACCGGACTTACTAATAGGTAGTGGAAGAGCTGGATGCCACGTGATTCATTTAAAAAGCTCCTTACAACGGCGTTAACCGCTGCAAAAAGAATAATGATCCATAACAAGGCATTCCAGGTTGGTATATCAATTATTTGTCTGAAGGAGAGATAGCAAATAAAAACCGAACTCATCACGTAAATGAGCAGACCGGCCAGCGTTGATTTACGACGGAATTCCAGTTTAAGATCTCGTGCTATTAATGATGAAATCGGGTTCATTTCATGTATTTGAATGGCTAAATTAGTTTCTTTTGTGAATTAGCCGTTTTTTTGTGAATTCAAAAAGATCTGAACATGAAACTTGACATTCTTGCTTTTGCCGCTCATCCTGATGATGTAGAACTGTGTTGTGCAGGCACCTTGATTAAGCATTCTAATGCGGGGTATAAGGTCGGAATAATAGATCTTACGCAAGGCGAGTTAGGCACAAGAGGCACAGCAGAGATACGAGCATTAGAGTCATCCAAAGCTTCTAAGATCATGAATCTATCTGTACGTGAAAACCTGAATTTGGGTGATGGATTTTTTTCTTTAAGCAATGAGAATAAGATGAAGATTGTGGAAATGATAAGGAAGTATAAACCTGAAACAGTTATTGCAAATGCGATATATGACAGGCATCCTGATCATGGCCGGGCATCTGAACTTGTTTCGGATGGTTGCTTTTTGGCAGGTTTGGTCAAGGTAGTAACCCGGCATAATGGTGAAGTTCAGGAAGCCTGGCGTCCTAAAGTGGTGTATCATTACATACAGGACAGATTCATACAACCTGATTTCATAGTTGATATTTCAACGGTTTATAGTGAAAGAGTTGAGGCAATAAAATCATATAGTTCTCAATTTTATGACCCGGAATCAAACGAACCGGAAACTGCCATCTCATCAAAGCAATTCTTTGATTCTCTTCAGGCAAGAGCTTTGGAGTTAGGTAGGATCATAGGGTGTGAATATGGTGAAGGGTTCACTGTGGAAAGGATCCCGGGAATTAATATGCTATCAGATATAAAATAAAAAAGGCGGCAAGTGCCGCCTTTTTTATTTGCAAAAGCAAAGAATTATTTTTTGACAAACTTGTTTGAATAGACTTTGTTGCCAATAACTGTGTTTACTGTGTACATACCTGCAGCATAAGTGCTAAGGTTGATATCCAGATTATATACACCTGTATTTAAGGCCTTTTGTGCATAGCTGTCAACCAGCTGTCCCATGTAATTGCGTACTTCAATTGTAAGCTCTACCGCTTCTGTGATATCATACTTCAAGCTTACAAATTCGCTGGCAGGGTTAGGATAAATAGAGATGGTTAATCCTTGAGTAAGCACTTCATTTACAGATTGAGGTCCAAGGATTGTAGTTACATCAATACAATCATAAACCATATCACTTTGTCCAATCGGGTGCTCACCATTTGGTGGTACTGAGTGGCCGGGTGATCCATCCTGTTGCCAGAACATACTTACACATCCATCAACATTTTTGGCTGTGGCGTTAAATACTGCTTCGTCAAAATCACTGTCTGATACATTGATAGGAGTACTCCATGTTGCACCACCATCTGCAGAACCCTGCACCCAAACATTTCGGTAGCTGAATGCGTTCGGACTTGGGTTTCCGGAGTCTGTTAATTCCATCAGAGCACAATAAGTAACAAAGAGATTATTGTTTGCATCAACACCTGCAGCAGGCATAGAGCAAATCCCATCATTTCCATATCTGCCACCAAGATCAGCAGCAAATGCAGAGGCAACTCCATCACCATCACGATCTGGTGCAGTGGCAATAACTACAGGAGGATTTGATCCCATACCTTCATTCCAATACATCAAACCATCTGTTGACAAAAACAGTCCAAGAGGATCGTTAGGAACTTCATCAAGGATCAGCATAGCACCGGCAAATACGTGTGCCATACCGTTATTATCAAGTACAATGGCGTAAGACCCATCAGTAGTTAATAATGTATCAGCGATTCCGTCAAAGTCAATGTCAGTGATCATGGTTGCATCATCATACTTGGTGAATGGGAAATCCATAATTACTGAACGGGTCCAGGTTGAACCATTGTCAGTTGACTTCCAAAGCGCCCAGTCGTCGGTGATATTACCGGAAGTAAAGACTACGGTGCTACCTGATGCATCTATTGCATAACCATCAGCGCGGAATCCATTATATTCCAGGTCATTTACTCCCGGAGGAATTGCTCTAACAATATCCCATGTTTGACCACCATCCTGCGAACGGCTGTAATTCAAACATCCATCCAGGCCATTTACCAATGCCCCTCCGTTACCTGTGGGGTAGGAGATATCTATCATGTGCACTGAATTGCCGTTGGCACCACCTGCTGCGGTTCTAACCCAAAGGGTTGTTTCGCCATTAGGGAAAGTTGGAATCAAAGTTTGAGTCCAGTTAGCTCCACCTGCGGTTGCATTTAAGTTAATGGCAGTGGAAACTGTAACACTTTGGTGTGAAACTAATGCTTCACCACCATTGGCCAATTTCACTAGGCTTGGCCAGCCTCTGCGATCCGTTTCGATACGTGCAGTTGGGAATGAACCCCAGTTTGTACCATCAAAGTAATTGTAACCTGCACCTCTGTCAGGATATGAACCTCCAAGGTCTGTAGAGAATGTCCAGCATGCTCCAACAGTTCCATTGTTTTTGTAAATACGGTTTTGTACCGAACCATTACTTTGGAGGTCGTAGGTGCTATTTCCAATTATCACCTGAGCTGCTGAACTCTTTGAAGTTTGAGATGGCTGAGATGAAACAATTGGATTGAACTTGTTTACGGGTGCTTCTGTTCCACCAACAATAGTTTGAGCAGGAGACAATCCGTAATGAGAAGTTACATTTAACCTCTCTTTAACAATGCTGATCGGTTGAGACTGCCTGTTCTGTGCTACTAAGTAGCAAGTTCCGGCAGATACCATGATCATGGTAAGTAATAATTTTTTCATAGGGTTTAAATATTTAATTCTTTCATCAAATATAATTGAATTGATTTTAATTGGGCCTCATCTTGACATGAATGTGGGATATTTGACAGTCTTATAACAAAAAACCCCGCATTAGCGGGGTTTTTTAGTTCTTAAAGGTGGTAAATTACTTTACCAGAACCTTTTCACCATAGATCTTGTCACCAACAATCGTATTTAAAGAATAAACACCTGCTGACAGGTTGTTTACAGAAATACGAATATTATTAACTCCGGCAACAGCACTTATTTGCTCTGAATAAACAACTTGTCCGAGAACGTTAACAAGTTGAACACTGAATGTAGCAGCATTTTCGAATGTGTAATCTACAAACAGAACATCTTTAACTGGATTTGGATAAATAACAGTTTCAACGTTACCGAAAGCAGTTTCATTGATACCAACCGGGTTAGAAATGCCATTGAATATTACTTCATAAAGTCCTGCTGGATCGCCATCAGGACCTATTTGTGTTCCTGGCTCACCATCTTTGTGGTAAACAATTGGAATAACATCGGCACCAACTCTTTTACCCATAGCTGTGAATACTTGCTCGTCAAAATCACTTTCTTCAACTGTAGCAGGTGTTGACCAAGTTGTACCTCCATCAGAAGAATACATATAATATGCATTACGATAAGATTGCGGATCAACTGGAGCACCATTTGTAGTATTTTCCTGTAATGAAGAATATACCAAGTGTACGTTGTTTTGTCCGTCAATACCTAAGCCAGGCATTCCAGTAAGTCCACATTGGTACAAGGCAATACTTGGCTCAACTGAGATCATACCGTCACCGTCTCTGTCGTTCATTTCAGCAACCATGTTATTCAACAGAGTATTCGCACCCATAGACTCATTCCAGTAGAAAAGTCCATCAGTGCCTGGGAAGTAAGAATAGCTACCACCAGCAGCAGTATCATCATCAAGTACGAACATTGCACTAGTGGCAACGTGACAAACGTTGTTATTATCAATAACAACAGAAGGGTCCTGACCTGCTACTAAAACAGTGTCGATGATTCCATCGCCATCAATGTCAGTTACAGATCCACTTGCAGTGTAATCATAAGGTGCTAATGGGAACTCACTTACTACCGTTGTGGTCCAGGTTGCACCATTGTCAGTTGATTTCCATAAAGTAAGATTCTCTGTCCAACCACCCATTACGATAGCGATTACATCGCCACGGGCATCTAGGTCATATGCATCTACCTGACCTTCAAAGTATGTAGCTGCTTCACCAGGAAGAACAACATCTTGATCAACCCAAGTAGCTCCACCATCTAACGAACGGGAGTAGGTCATATAGAAACTTCCACCATTTTCGTTACCGATAACGTGCACGCTATTTCCATTTGCACCACCTGTAACCATGCGAGGCCAGGTCATGTTAGTAGTGTCAGGTGTTGATTCAGTCCATGTACCGGTACCTTTAGAAGATCTTGAAATGAAGTTAGTAGGATTAGTACCATGGTTAACAACATACTCACCACTTTGAGATGTTCCGCTTATATTAGGCCATCCTGTACGTAAAGTAGCAGACTCAATACGATCTGTTGGAGATGGTCCCCATGTAGTACCATTGAAGTAGTTGTAACCAGTTCCACGGTCAGAGTAGCTAGGGCCCTGGATTCCGCGAGTCCATACAACACTTATAGTTCCATCATCCCATCTGTGTACACGGTTACCTGCTGTACCATAGTTAGTTTGCAGGTCATATTCTGTAGTTCCAATAACTACCTCAGCACCAGAAGTTTTTGATGTAGCTGATGTAGTTACGTTTGCTGATTTCAATGGAGTAATGTCATCGACAGGCTTTACTCTATCTAATCTAATGTTTTTGATTGCTGCCGGGAGCTTGTCCTGAGCCTTACGACCCGCATCCTGCCCGAAGGAAGAAAGACAAACAGCCAAAGCAACACCGCTTAGTAATAGTTTTTTCATGTTGATTTGATTTTTGGTTAAAAATTGATTGGTTATCAAATAATTATAATTGCATTGCTACTAAAACTGCAAGCAACAGTCAATGCTTCAAAAGTAAATAAAATCACCAAAAGATGTAGGAATTGTTAACTTTTTGTCATTAAAAAAAGTAACCTCAATATTAAAATAAGATCTATAATAGACTATATATGAGTTAGTTAAAATAGGGGTGTGAATTTGATTGATGAACAATTGAAAAACGGGTTGGTGAAAAACTTTTCATATTCGGTGTTGGATGCAAAAATTCCCACATTTCATAATGAGTTGATTATTAATGATATATAAAACAGTCTGTTTTTGATCAACTCTTTCTATTATTCAGCAGATATTGCGAGTAAAGTGAGTGGAATGATGATCCAATAACTTCATTACTGAATGTGTTAATAGCATATTTACGAATGAAACCCTGATGGAATTGATCAGAGTGGTTTAGCATGGATTCAATTGCTTTGACCAATTGGTGAATATCACCTCTTTTTATTAAGATTCCCATTTCACTGGTTACAAACTCTCCGATACCACCTACATCAGTAGATATTACAGGCACTCCACAGCTCATAGATTCAATAATGGTGCATGGAAGGTTTTCATAATTGCTGAACATGATCAGAGCTCTTGAGTTCTGTATATGCGCTGGTATCTTATCTGCAGACACCTCGCCATAAAATTCAACTATGCCGTTTTTAATATTCAGTTTTTTAAAATGATCCATCACCAGTTTCTTATCCGGACCGTCTCCAATAATATCCAGCTTAAAATCATTTCGCTTCTCTGATAAGATCTTAACGGCATCGAGTATTCCTCTTATATTTTTAGCTGGTTCATCGAAACAAGAGATGTGAATTAAGTTTGAAATAGTATTTGAGTTACCTGGGGCTGGTTGAAACAACGATGTGTCTGTTACGTTTGGAATTACTGAGTATTTCCCTTTCAAGCCACATTGTTTCATGGCATTTGCGAGATCGTTGGTTACAGTGGTGATATGAGATGATTGTGATGCTGCGTACTTCGTAAACAACCTTCTTAGTATTCCTTTATAAGAACCATTTGCAATATTTTGAGATTGGTATCTGGACCAGTGTTCTGTTATGATATAAGGTATATGATACCTGAGCTTCATCCACATGGCAGGAATGGCAGTTCGTGTGAGAACATGTACATGGCACAAATCAGGAAGTCCATTTTCGTTTTTTTCCTGCTTTAAAAGTTTGTATGCTGCAATGAGGTATCGAAGTAAATTCACCAATGGTCCGAGCAGGAGGAGCTTGCTGGACTTGTAGTATGCAATTTTCTCCTGAATGTTTCCATGCCGGTGATGGGTGATATCAATGGGTTTGTTAAGTTTTGTTGATGGGCATATATACAAAACCGTAACATTGTCAAAAAGGCTTACTGCTTCGGCATGTCTTCTGATAAAAAGCCCAAGCATGGCATCATTTCTGTTTGGATACCACCTGGGGATGAACCAAACTCTAAATCGGTTTTTAGTCGACATTAAAATTTCGATAGTTTAACCGTATGGAATTACCAATTACAATAACATCAGAAAAGGCCATAGATAGTGCCGCTACCATAGGACTGAGAAAACCTGCTGCAGCAACAGGGATAGCAATTATATTATAAAAGAAAGCCCAGAAGAAATTTTGTCTGATTGTTTGAAGGGTATACTTACCGATCTTTAAAGCTCTGATAACTTCAGTAAGATCTTGAGTGTTCAGCAATATCACAGAAGCTGAGTTGATAGCAACTTTACTAGCATTTGAGAATGAAATTCCTATGTCAGCTCCGGCGAGTGATGGGGCGTCGTTAACACCATCGCCAACCATTAATAGTCGGCCTTCCTTTTTAAAACTTTGAATCAATTCTGCTTTCTGATGTGGCAGCTTTGATGCATACACTTTATTAATACCTGTTGCTTGCTGGACAATACTGCAGTTTTTTGCGGTGTCGCCGCTTAGCAGAATGGTATCAATGCCCATAGAATGTAGCTTGTCTATTAATTTTTTAGCACCCTCTCTAACTGAGTCCCTTATCTCTAACGTAGCTATAAGTTCATTATTTCTTGTGAGGTAAACCTGACTGTTTGCTGGAAATCCAGGGTTGTTATGAAATACATATGAACCAATTTTAAATTCAACACCATCTTCATCAACTGCTTTCAAACCTAAGCCTTTTACTTCATCAACATTGGAAAAAGAAATGAACCGGGTTGCCTTACCAGCGAAATGCTCAACCACAGATTTTGCTATAGGATGAGAACTATGTTGTTCCAGACTTACGAGCAGATTGATCACTTGCTGAAGTTCGGATCCGAACAATTCAATATTTCCAACTTCAAACTTTCCGGTTGTCAAGGTTCCGGTTTTGTCGAATACAGCTGTTTTGATACCGCTGAACATTTCCAGTGTGTCTCCACCTTTTATCAAAATACCCTGCCGGGCAGCTTTACCAAGTCCCACGGCAACAGCAGTAGGCGCTGCGAGACCCATGGCACATGGGCAGCTTATTACCAGTACTGCAATTGATCTCATCAATGATCCTATAAGATTAACATCGGCAATAAAATAGTTTATTGCAAAGGCTATTATCGATACAGAAATAACCACTGGAACAAACCATGCACTTATTTTATCTCCAAGTTTTTGGATAGGTGGTTTATTAGAACTTGCCGACTTAACAAGTTCAATGATATTTGACAATGCAGTTTGTTTACCTGTTTTTTCGGCAACCATCTTAATAGCGCCATCTTGTATAATTGTTCCAGCAAATACATGGCTGTTGTTTTGAATGGCAACCGGGAGGTTCTCTCCGGTCATCATAGATTCATCCACTGAAGCATTACCCCAATAAACTTTTCCATCTGCAGGAATTTGTTCGCCGGTTCTTACTAGTAGAGCATCGCCTTTTTTGATCTCTTTAACAGGGATCTGTTCCTGTATTTCTTTTTGATCAGCACCAATTCTTATTATCACTGCCTGGCTGGGTTGCATTGCTGCCAAGGTGCGTATTGAGTTGGTGGTTTGTTTTACTGATCTTTTTTCAATGTAGTTTCCTAATAAAACAAGTGTTATGATTGTAGAGCTGGTTTCAAAAAACATATAATTGCTCACGATGCTGCTTCCATAATGTGTGATCCACCCCATACAACTGTATAAAAAAGCAGCCGCTGTTCCTACAGTTATCAAAACATCCATATTTGGCACACCTGTTTTCAAGGATGCCAATCCGCTTCTTCCAAAATGCATCATGCCGATAATGAATACCGGGAGCGCAAGGCAAAATTGAAACCAGGGGTTATGGAGCCATGCAGCATGAAAAAACATATGCCCCAATAGAGGTAGTGTAAGCAGGGCTGAAATAAGCAGTTTATGCTCCAGTGTAGGAAAGCGACTATCACCGTGAGAGTGACCAAGTGCTGAATGATCACTTTCGGTCACCAGATGATATCCAAGTTTTTTAATACCTTCTGCAAGTTGGTTGGTGTCGATTGTGACGCCGCTATCATAACGTACCTCTCCCGTTGAATAGTCGACGGATACATTGCTGAGTCCTTGCTTTTCAAGGTACCGGGTCACCCCCAGTGCACAATTTGAACAGGTCATCCCCTCTATGTGTAGATCTTCCTTTTCGGGTGTCATAAATACAAAGTTACCTCCTATTAAGTTAATACCTAAAAAGTGGATAAACTAATATTTGAATCAAACGTGGAATTTGGTACTTTTGCACTCCTTATCTAAATGGTGGATGTAGCTCAGTTGGTTAGAGCACCAGATTGTGGTTCTGGGGGTCGCGGGTTCGAATCCCGTCTTTCACCCCAAAAAAAAGCCTCCATACGGAGGCTTTTTTTATTCCTTGGCCTGAGGACCTTTTATTTCAGTTTGGTATTGTTCCCAGCTTTTTTCGAGATATATCTTTTCTCCAAAAAATTGTAAAATGGGCATCAGGTTGTCTTTGGAAAGATAGCTTTGTACAGGTTGTGTGAGCATTGTAAAACCTTCATCGAGTATTACATATGAAGGGTAACCCATTTTACCGTTCAACAAAGAAACAGCCAGCTCGTTGGCTTTGTACTGAGGTGCATATTTAAACTGCATATCTTTGAATGTAATAGTATCGCGTGTTTCGGCATTTAGTTTCACATTGTAATAATTGTCATTCATATAAAGGATAACTGAGTCTTCCCTGAATGTGGTCTGATCCATTCTCTTGCACCAGCCGCACCAATCTGTATAGATATCAATGAAAATTTTCTTAGGGTTCTGGCCGGAACTGGCAATGGCCTGTTCAAACGACATCCATTTAATACCTCCTTCAGTCTCGTGACTTCTGGGATTTGTAGAAACTCCAGATTTCAATGGCTGGCCATCGCAGGATGAAAAGCAGACTAATATCCCAAGAAATGGGATCACAACTAAGGCAAACTTCTTCATGTTCATTTTTAAAATTACCAAATATAGATAACGAAAAAACAGTGATTTTGTTAACTTGTTGATTTCCAGCAATTATTTTGGCAAATCTGCCTTCGTAGCTACTCTATACAACATAGATGCAAGGATCAGGAAAAAGGCTGCTCCCATCAACATATAAATATCTTCTCCGAGATTCAATGAAAGCCAATGTTCAAGATTGAGACCATTCAATTTGGAGGCTACATTATCATTGACTGAAATGAGTGCCACCAGCACACCTGCCAAGGCGCCGCCGGCTACCAATCCGGTAGCAAATAAACTTCCTTTTCCAAGCTCGGAATCTGCTTCTTGTTTATTCTTTCTTTTTAGGTTCCAGTCTGCTATTCCTTTTACAGCTCCTCCAATAAATATTGGTAAAGTTGTAGCCAGCGGTAAATAGGCTCCAACTGCAAATGAAAGTGATTTTATTCCGCACAGTTCTACTGTGATAGCCAGAAAAACACCAACCAATACAAATTGCCAGTCCAGATTAAATGAAAGCAGGCCTTTGATGAGTGTGGCCATTAATGTGCCTTGAGGGGCCGGAAACTTATCACTGCCGATGGCGTGGGTGATTCCCTGGGCAGCCATATCAGCTGTTGGTGTATCGAGCAATTTAACTGTGAGACCAATGACCAAACTTGATACAATTGCACCAATAAATAAAGCCATTTGCTGATAGCGGGGCGTGGCTCCAACAATATATCCTGTTTTCAGATCCTGAGATGTTGCACCTGCATCTGCGGCAGCAATACAAATCATGCTTCCCACAACAAGTGCCATTGGTTCAAAAACTTTTCCTGTCCAGCCAACTGCCACAAATATCAATGCGGTACCCATTAAAGTAGCTATGGTCATTCCTGAAATGGGATTAGAGGAGGCGCCGATGAGCCCGACGATACGGCTTGATACTGTAACAAAGAAAAATCCAAAAATGACTACCAAAACTCCTATCAGTAATTTATTGAGTATAGACTCACCTGGAATTTGTGGCAGGAGTGACATCAGAACAACAAGTGCAAGTGAACCGAATATCACTGTTTTAAATGAGAAGTCATTTTCTGTCCTCACTTTTCCAACAGTGCCATTGGTGCTTTTAAGTGAACCGATACTTTCACGAAAAGACTCAACAATGGTTGGAATAGTTTTTACAAGTGTTATAAAGCCTCCGGCTGCAACCGCTCCGGCTCCAATTTGTCTAACATAAGCGCGATATATTGCAGAGGATGTGTCACCAAAGGCCATTGCTGAAGGATCCCATCCGCCAGGACCTCCAGGTGTCATTACATCTGTGAGGTATCCCAGTTTTACCAATTGCATGGCAATGACTTCAGGAGGTACTACACTAGCCAGAAGAGGTATTATTCCCAGCCATGCCATTACACCACCTGCTACCAAAACTCCGGCTATTTTGGGACCAATTATATAACCTACTCCCAGATACTCGGGTGTTACTTCAGCGTTGATGGTTGCAGATGGGAAAAACCTGTTAGCCTGTTTGGTCGCCCAAACGGGAGTTTCAGCAATAACGTGTAAGATCTTCTGAAAGATGGCATATATCATTGCCACTCCCAAACCCAGATAAGCGGTACGAGCAAAATCTCCACCTTTTTCACCTGCTATCAAAACCGAAGCACATGCAGTACCTTCAGGATAAGGAAGAGATTCATGTTCCTTTACAATCAATGACCTTCGTAACGGTATCATCATAAGTGTACCCATTACACCGCCAAGGGAAGCAAGGAAAAATATGGTCCAGTAACTGAAGTATTCTTCACCTATACCAACTCCGTTATCGCCTGCAGAAAGAAACAGGAATCCCGGAAGTGTGAACACAACACCAGCTGCGATCGACTCACCGGCAGAGCCTGTAGTTTGAATGATGTTGTTCTCGAGTATAGTTGTTTTAAAAAACTTTCTTCCCAGTGATATCGCAATAACTGCGATAGGAATAGAGGCGGATATGGTTAGTCCTGCTTTCAGTGCCAGATAAACAGTGGCCATCCCGAAAATAATCCCAAATGCAACACCAATTAAGATTGACTTAATGGTAAACTCAGCAACATTATCTGTAGCAGAGATATATGGTTTGAAAGCTTTTGATTCCTTGTCACGCATAACCGAGTTTATTTATATAAAGCAGAAAATTAAAAAAGCCTTCTTATCAGGAAGGCTTTTTTAAAAAGTTTTATTATTTATTACTTAACGCCATGCATCATTTTATTGAGCAGAGGTGAAATGATTATCAGGAATATTCCAATCCCGGCGGTAACAAAACCTATAGAGCTGAAAACATCGGTATAAGTTGCAAGGCTTTCTGCTGCGGTTAGAGCAACAGCTTCACCGCCTCCTTCATGACTGGCACCACCTGTTAAGGTAGCCAGAAGCCCGGCCAGGTAATTTGATCCGGCAAATGAAAGAAACCAAGCACCCATAACTGTACCTGTCATGCTTTTAGGTGCCAGTTTTGTAACCATTGAAAGTCCGATAGGCGACAAGCAGAGTTCACCTGTTGTATGAAACAGGTAAAGAAGAGTTAAGGTCCAAAGAGGCAGTAAGTAAGCAATACTGAACCAACCTCCAACGATCACCATTAAATATCCAATACCTAATTGCAAAATTCCGAGTCCGAACTTCATCGGAATACTGGGGTTCAGTCCTCTTTTATCCAGTGCTATCCACATCCAGCTGAATATGGATCCGAATACCATTATAAAGAATGGGTTGAAAAACTGTGTTGTAGCAGCTCCCATTTCCCAACCGAACACCATACGGTCAACATTTCGTTCAGCAAACAAAGTGAGTGAAGTGCCTGCCTGTTCAAAGCATGCCCAGAATGTGATATTAAAGAACATGAGGATTATCAGGACAATGATCTTGTCACGTTGCACGCGGTCGCTCTTAAAGGCAACGCTCAGCAAGTTTCCAATTACAAGTATAGCTATAGCTGCGAGCAGCCAACCAACAACTTCATTATATACTAGCAAATAATAAAGAATAGGTACAATAAGAAGGCTAAGCACTACGGTTACATGAAATCTTGATAGAGGACCTATCCAGGGGGCGCGCAATTTTTCACGATCCGGAGGAGCAGCGTTCTCTCTGATCATTTCTTCTCCACCTATCACTTTCCCCATGAAAATAAAAAAGAGCATTCCAATGATCATTCCAAATCCCGCAAGGGCAAAACCATATTCGTAACCATAAATGTTTCCAACTTCAGCACAAACAGTTGTTGCAAGTAAAGCGCCAATATTTATTCCAATGTAAAATATAGTAAAGCCTGAATCCTTCTTTGGGTCGGAGTCATCGTATAAACGTCCTACAATAGACGAAATGTTTGCCTTGAAATATCCATTACCAACTATAATGGTTCCCATTCCGATATATAGCCAGGAATCAGCAGAAATAGATGGTACCAGATGATTACCCAGAATAAGAAATTCGCCGATGGCCATTAACACACCACCTAGAATAACAGCATTTCGGTAACCTAAGAGTTGATCGGCCATTCTTCCACCCAGAACCGGTGCTGCATAAACCAATGCGGTGTAGGCTCCATAAATGGCAAAGGCTACTGTATCGCCCATCATTAAGGTATCAATCAGGTAAAGAGTGAGCAAAGCCCTCATGCCATAATAGCAGAATCGTTCCCACATTTCGGCCATAAAGAGCACATACAGTGCTTTTGGATGGCCGGTGCCAGAGGCGGTAGTGTTCATATAAATTGAGTTTTAGGTTGTTTAGGCGATGCTAATGTACATTTTTTTTAAAAGGAGTAATATCACATGAAATCCCATTATCAAAGGGATGTTGTTCAAAACCTGATAGAAGTTTGTCAGATTACTGATATCTCTTATTTTTGGTAGACTTACTTTAATATTTAAACTATGCCTATTGGAACCGTTAAATTTTACAATCGCCGCAAAGGCTTTGGATTTATCAAATACGACGACTCAGAAAAGGAAATTTTTGTGCATGCCACAGGGATGGTGGACAAGCGAACGATCCAGGATAATGACAAAGTTGAATTTGAAGAGCAGGATGGTGAAAAGGGGCTTTCTGCAGTCAATGTCAGAAAAATCTCCTGATCTTTTTTTGCAAACACTAAAGCAACTGAGTGTTTAAAAAAGAATACCGAAATTCGCGCCACTTTAACTGACTGTTATAGCAGAGCCTGATTATGAATAAAATATTTGGTATTGGTGCAAACAAAACAGGAACTTCATCACTTGCAAAAGCTTTGGAGATACTTGGATATAAGATTTCTCATTGGGATCATCATGAAGAGATTTCAAAAGGAATATTGAAATATCAGTTCAACTATAAGTTTCTTAAAAAGTACGATGGTGTAGTAGACCTTCCTATTCCTTCAATATACAAGGAACTTGATCAACATTATCCGGGAAGCAAATTCATTCTCACCATCCGTGATGCATCAAAGTGGATCAAAAGTGAAGAGGCTCATCATAAACTAATAGGGGAGGACCAGCCCATATTTGAATGTTTCTTAATGTACGGGAGTTATTTCTTTAACAATGAAATGTATCTAAAGCGCTATGCGGAGCACAATGAGGAAGTCCTGGAATATTTCAAAGACCGACCAGAGGATCTTCTTGTTCTTGATATTTCAAATGATAATGCATGGAGCTCATTATGCAAGTTTTTGGGCAAGCCGGTGACTGACCAACCATTTCCGCACGAAAACAAAGGTGATTATATGAAAGCCTGAGACTTGGTACAGGGTGCTATAATTGCAGAAGTTTAGTTTTCCGGTGAATCCTTTTGAGATGATGAATATGCATTAATGATCTCTTTCACCAATTTGTGCCTTACCACATCACTTCCACTTAAGAATACAAAATCGATACCAGGAATTTCTTTCAGTAATTCAATTCCGTGTATTAGTCCCGATGGCATTTGTTTAGGCAGATCTATTTGTGTGATATCACCGGTGAGTACAAATTTGGCCGACGGCCCCATACGTGTCAAGAACATTTTCAACTGATTACGGGTAGTATTCTGAGCTTCATCAAGAATCACAAATGCATTATCGAGGGTACGTCCTCTCATAAAAGCAAGCGGGGCAATTTCAATAATGCCGTTTTCTATGAATGATTTAAGCTTGTCGCCTGGGATCATATCATACAGTGCATCATATAAAGGTCGCAGGTATGGGTCGATCTTTTCTTTCAAGTCGCCGGGAAGAAACCCCAGGCTTTCTCCTGCCTCTACGGCCGGTCGCGTAAGAATGATCCTTCTTACCTCTTTAGATTTGAGCGCCTTAACAGCCAGCGCAACGGCGGTATATGTTTTGCCTGTTCCTGCAGGGCCGATGGCAAAGACTACGTCGTTTGACCTGGAGCTTTTCACCATCCTGCGCTGTCCGGGTGTTCTGGCCTTTACTATAATGCCGTTTTGGCCATGTACTATGGTATCACCTACTGATTGGGTATCTTCTGACTTAATTCCTGAATCCCCCTCCTTTACCAGTCCAGCCACGTAATCAGGGTCCAGAAAACCGGCATCTCTGTATCTGGCCAATAGTTCATTGAACAATGTTTCAAACCGGAGAATCTCGTTATCCTCGCCAATTACCTTAAGTTCGTGACCTCTGGCAACAATCTTAAGCAACGGGAAATTGAGGCGAATTACCTCCAGATTGGCATCATTGATACCGTAAAAATCAACAGCACTAAATTCTTCAGGCAGGATTATCTCTTTCAATCAGGTTACTTCAATAAGGTGTTTGAAAATGAATTAATATGCTAATGTGCAAAAGTACTGTCATACATGCTAATTCAAAAGCCCTTCAATGACATTTATCTGTAATTTTGACCGCCTGAAGCGGAATCCAGGATTATTTGAATGGCCATAGTAACTTTTACAACTGATTGGGGAACAGATGATTATTATGCAGCAGCTGCAAAAGGTATCTTGCTGGCAGAAAATGCAGGAATAACCGTTGTAGATATCAGCCACCATATAAGGCCGTTTGATCACTGGCATGCCCGGTGGGTGCTGGGAAACTCGTGGTATCTGTTTCCTGAAGGTACCGTGCATGTGATAGGCTTGCAGCGTGAGGATGTGGATGACGGGTATACCATTGTAGCCAGATATATGAATCATTATTTTATTGGCAGTAATGATGGCCTCTTACATCTAATGTTCGGAACCAACCCTGATGAGACATATTTTGTTTTGTCGGCTCAGGGCGAGAGGGTGATGCCCGGTTATGAAGTGTTGGCATCGGCTGCAGCGTTCATTGCCGGAGGAGGAAAATTGTCGGATATGGGAACTCCTGTAAAAGAACCGGTAAGCAGAACTATGATCAATCCTGTGATGGAAGAAAATGTGATTGCCGGAACAGTGATCTATATAGACAGGTTTGGAAACCTGATCACAAATATTACGCGGCAGATGTTTGATAAGGCTGCCAAAGGCAGAAGTTTTGAAATAAGACTAAGAAAACGAGAATATACGGTGGTCGAGATATCCACAGGATATCATGATGTGGAAAAAGCAAATATTGTTGTCTTTTTCAATGCATCAGATAATCTGGAAATTGCCTTGCGGGGAACTTCGGCTGACCAGCTTTTGGGTATAAAGTTACATGATACTGTAAGAGTTGAATTTTTATGATAACACGTATAGTGAAATTGATTGTTGCACAAGATAAAGTTGGTGATTTTATGAATGCTTATCGGTCAGCTAATTCAAAGATCAGCGCATTCAGCGGATGTAAGTATCTTGAGCTGCTTGCATCGAAAGATGAGCCTGGAATCATATTTACATACAGTCATTGGGAAACTGAATCTGATCTTGAAAATTACCTTAACTCAGATTTTTTCAAAAGCACCTGGACAAATGTGAAACCATTCTTTGCAGGCAAACCTGAAGCTTGGAGCTTGCATCGTAAAGATTCGTTTATTTAAAGTCTATTAAACCAGAACAATGTTTTCACTCCTCAAAAAAGAGATAAACAGCTTCCTTAATTCGGTTATTGGTTATGTAGTAATAATAGTTTTTATTGTTACAATCAGTCTGTTTCTTTGGGTGTTTCCGGATAATGAAATGAATGTATTGGATGCGGGATATGCAGGGATCGATGGCTTGTTCAGTATAACTCCTTGGGTGTACATGTTTCTGGTGCCGGCTATAACAATGAGGTTGTTTTCTGAGGAAATGAAATCAGGTACAGTTGAGTTGCTTTTGACAAAGCCACTTACAGAGTTACAGATAGTGTTGGCAAAATATTTCGCCGGACTCATACTTGTGATCATCTCTTTGGTACCCACTCTTGTTTACTTCTACAGTATCAGCAACCTGGCAGTTCCTGCCGGTAATGTTGATACCGGAGCGATTTGGGGATCATACATAGGTCTTATGTTTTTAGGTGCCGGATTTGTTTCAATTGGATTGTTTGCATCTTCTTTAACTGATAACCAGGTAGTAGCATTCATTATATCTATGTTTCTATGTTTTGTCTGTTTTATTGGATTTGATTCAATTTCTGGTCTCATTCCCCGTGGCGACCTTTCAGAACTGGTATATGACCTGGGTATAAATGCACATTACTTGTCGATGAGCAGAGGAGTTATAGATAGCAGAGATGTGATATATTTTTTAAGTCTTATCGCACTTTTTGTGTATTCAACAAAAACTATTCTTGAATCAAGAAAATGGTAGAAGGTAGGGACCATATGAAATATCGTTCTGCCAGAGGTCAGGGGTTGATCAGACTGTTGCTTGTGTTTGCAATAATGGTGCTGATAAATGTGGTTGCATCATACTTTTTCACCCGCCTGGACCTGACCACTGAAAAGAGGTATACATTATCAGAGACAACAAAGGAGCTTGTGTCCAATCTGGAGGATGTTGTTTATGTGAGGGTGTACCTGGATGGTGAATTTCCACCCGGGTTTAAAAAACTTCAAAAGTCAACACGTGAGATGCTGGATGAACTTAGGATCTATAGCAATGGTAATATTGAATACGAATTCATCAACCCATCTGAGAACCCTGATGTGAAGGAGCGTAATAAATTGTATCAGCAACTTGCTTCAAAAGGATTGCTGCCAACTAACCTGAGGGAGCAAGGGCAGGGAAGTGAGTCGCAACAGATAGTTTTTCCGGGTGCATTGGTGAATTACAGGGCCAATGAGGTTCCGTTAATGTTGCTTGAAGATCAGGCAGGAGCATCATCTGAGCAAATGCTCAATAATTCTATTCAGTCACTTGAATATGGATTTGCAAATACTATTCGAAAAATTATCCAGGTTTTACCTCAACGTATAGTTTTTATTGAAGGGCATGGTGAAGCTGATGAGAACAGGGTGGCAGATATTTCACGCGATCTGAAATCATTTTATATGCTCGACAGAAAACGGATAGAAGGTAAGCTTAATGCACTAGATGGTTACAATGCTGCTATTATTGCAAGCCCGGATTCGTTGTTCAGCGAAAAAGATAAATATGTTATAGACCAGTTCATCATGAAAGGTGGTAAAGTGGTTTGGTTTGTAGATGGTGTTACTGCCAGCATGGATAGTTTGCAATCAAGTGAGTTCACAATTGCCTTGGCCAATGATCTTAACCTGGATGACATGTTATTCCGATATGGGGCAAGAGTAAATCACGATCTTGTCCTTGATCTGCAAGCTGCACCCATCCCTATAGTTACGGGATATGTAGGTAACAGACCTCAGCAAACACTTATGCCATGGTATTATTTTCCGGTGGTAATACCCGCATCCACACATCCGATAGTGAATAACCTCAATGCAATTAGGTTTGAATTTGCTAGTAGTATTGATACAGTTGGGTCTGCAACCATTAAGAAAACACCTTTGCTGTTTTCATCCGGATATTCCAGATCACTTATCACACCCGCCCGAATAGATTTGGAGATCATGAGGGAGGAGCCCGATGAAAAACTTTACAGCCGGTCAGGACTTGTGATGGCGTTACTGCTCGAAGGTGAATTCACATCTAATTTTAAGAACAGACTGGTTTCTCAAATAGCAGATAATGGTGAGATAGGATTTAAAGACAAGAGTGATCAAAATTCAATGATAGTTGTTTCGGATGGCAGTGTAGTGATGAATGGTTATATCCGGTCGACCGGAAAAGTTGTTCCTTTGGGCGTAGACCGTTATACCGGACAGGAATTTGGTAATCGTAATTTTATTTTAAATTGTATTGACTACCTGTGCGATGACTCCGGACTGATGGCGGTTAGGGCAAAAGAATTCAGATTGCGCTTGCTTGACAAGACAAGGGTGATGGAGGAAAAGCTGTATTGGCAAATGTTAAATACGGTACTGCCTATTGTAATGATTCTTATTCTTGCAGTACTTAAATTTTTTGTCAGGAAACGTAAGTATGCCTGAAACAAATTAAATTAAACTATGAAAAAGAACCTGATATATCTGATCATACTGGCTGTACTTGCAGTGGTAGCTTATTATGCTATTAATAGTAGGTCGGGAAGTACACTAGATAAGGAATTGAGCGATTTTGCCGTTAAGGATACCGGTGCAGTTGTAAAGATATTCATGGCTGATAAAGGAGGGCAATCTGTTCTTTTGGAGAAGCAGGAGAACAATGAATGGACAGTAAATACTTCATTTGAGGCCAGGCCGGATGCCATACAAAACCTGCTTACAACAATTGCTATGGTTGATGTAAGAAGTCCGGTTGCCAAAGCAGCCTTCAATAACGTAATGAAACAGCTTGCAGCGAAAGCAATAAAAGTTGAAGTATATTCGGCTGCCGGCCTTGTTAAAACTTACTATGTTGGCGGGCCTACCCAGGATCAGTTGGGTACCTTTATGTATCTGGAAGGTTCTGATGTTCCATTTGTAACTCAAATTCCCGGATTCGAAGGATATTTGACCCCACGATATAATGTAAAAGAAAAGGAGTGGAGAACCAAAAGGGTATTCAGACTTACTCCTGAACAAATTGTAGCTGTAAAAGCTGTTGACTTTTCAATTCCTGATATGAATGTACAACTTGAGAAAGCTGATGATGGTTCATTCAAAGTATTGAATGGAGACGGTCAGGTGCTTGACGGAGTAAGTCAGGATAAAGTGATCAATTACCTGGGATTTTATTCTCAGGTAAATTATGAAATGGAGGAAAATACGCTTTCTAAAAGTCAAGAAGATTCTTTGCTTGTTACTGCACCGGTAAGGAAGCTAACAGTTTCTACCGTTGAGGGTACTACCCAAACCATCACTATGTGGAGGAGACCTATTACTGATGCAACCACCTTTAAACAAAATGCTGGAGGCAAGGTGTTTCCTTTTGATGTAGACCGGATGGTGGCCCGTGTGAATGAAGATCCGGGACTGTTGGTGGTCCAGTATTATTCATTTGACAGGCTATTCCGCAGGCCCACTGACTTTCTGGCCCGCTGATAACAATGCTGCTGGAATTAATTTATCTTTGTCCTCCCCGTAAGGGATGTCCAATAAATATTTTTTCAATTAATTGAAATACAAATAGTTAGAAATGAAATTTATAGTAGGTAGCTCAGATCTTTTAAAACATCTTCAATCTGTAAGCGGAGCACTCAATAACAACAGCCCGCTCCCGATACTTGAAAACTTCTTATTTGAGATCAATAAGAATAAACTGAAGATCTCTGCCTCTGACCTGGAAACAACCATGACCACCGAAATGGAGATAACTTCCAAAGATGAAGGAGTAGTTGCTATCCCCGCAAGGATATTATTGGACACACTGAAAACCTTTTCAGATATCCCTTTGAATTTCACAATTAACGATAAGAATTTCCAGATAGAAATAAGTTCAGACACCGGTAAATATAAACTCTCTGGTTTAGATGGAAATGAGTTTCCGAGGATACCGGCCATTGAGCAGGCTACTAAAATTGAGATTCCTGCTGAGACACTGCTTGAAGCTGTTAACAAAACAATATTTGCCACTGGAAATGATGAATTACGTCCTGTGATGTCAGGAGTATATTTTCAGATGGGGAAAGATCACACAAATTTTGTAGCCACAGATGCACACCGTTTGGTTCGTTATCGCAGAACCGACATCAGGGCCGCGAAACAAGCATCATTCATTGTGCCCAGAAAACCGCTGACACTTCTTAAGAATGCTTTAGGAACCATGAATTCAAAAGTTACCATTGAGTTCAATGATGCCAATGCCTTCTTTTCATTTGGGAACTTTCATCTGATCTGTCGCTTGATCGATGGTAAGTACCCGAATTATGAAGCCGTTATACCGGTTGATAATCCAAACAAGCTTACAATAGACCGCGATCTATTCCTCAATGCCATTCGCAGGATATCAATATTTTCAAATAAGACCACTCATCAGGTAAAGCTCAGGATCGCAGGCAGTGAGTTGACTCTTTCTGCAGAAGATGTTGACTTTAATAACGAAGCAAGTGAGAAGTTGACCTGCGACTACAATGGTTCCGATATGGAGATCGCATTCAATGCCCGTTTCTTAAGTGATATGCTGAGTAATCTTGGTACCACTATGGTGAATATGGAGCTCAGTATGCCAAACCGTGCAGGTATCTTAACTCCTGATACTGCTGAATCGGATGCTGATGAGAATGTACTGATGTTGGTAATGCCTGTAATGCTTAGCTGATAAAAGCTGATCATTTTTTTTCCAAAACCCGGATCTGAGTTCAGGAATTTTTTAGTTGTCCCGTAAAATGGATGATCGCGAGCTCATAGACCTCAATACCTAACCCCGAGATTACTCCCTCGCAGTTTTTTGACAATAAGGAAGTTTGTCTTTCTTTTTCACGGGCATATATGTTGGTAATGTGTACTTCTATAACCGGAGAAGTTATAGCTGCAACTGCATCGGCAATGGCAACCGAAGTGTGAGTATAGCCGCCTGCGTTTAATATAATATGTGAATCATTGAATCCATGCTCCTGAATATAGTTAATGATCTCACCCTCTACATTGCTCTGGTAATATTGGAAACTGATGTAAGGATATTTGGCTGTTAACTTTTGCAGATACTCTGAAAATGAAGTATTACCATACAGATCCGGCTCACGTTTACCGAGCAGATTAAGATTAGGGCCGTTGATGATAATGATATCCATAGTGTATGGTTCAAAATTAGCAATATGCTTTAAGCTTTTACCGACATTCAATTCATAATTTTGTTTTATGTCATGGGTGCCATATATCAAGGGGTACAGGTCTTACCTGAAGTTGGAGCGATCGCTTTCAGGTAATTCTGTTGAAGCCTATGAGCATGACGTAGAGAAACTGGTTCAGTTTCTGGATTATCACAAACTGAAAGTGAGTCCTGAAGATATTTCTGCTCAGAATTTACGTGATTTCTTGAGGTGGATAACAGAACTGGGCATGAGTGCCCGTTCGCAGGCAAGGGTCATATCGGGATTAAAATCCTTTTATAAATATCTGTTGATAGAAAATATTGTAAAGAATGATCCGACAGAGTTTATTGAAGCGCCCAGATTGGGAAGAAAATTGCCGGATTTTTTAACTGTTGATGAGATCAATGCTATTATTGGTGCTATTGATCTCAGTAAACCCGAAGGTCAGCGCAACAAGGCTTTGCTGGAAACATTATACAGCTCCGGACTCCGGGTATCGGAACTCATCGGATTAAAAAAATCGCAGTACTATCCCGAGTTGGGACTTATCCGGGTAACCGGTAAAGGAAGTAAAGAGAGGCTGGTGCCAATTGGAAGTGTAGCAGTAAAGCAGATAGCATTGTATGAACAAAGCTATCGAGTGTCTCTCACAATAAATCCCGGCCATGAAGACATATTATTTTTAAACCGGAGAGGTAGCAAACTTACTCGGGTTATGATCTTTACAATAATCAAGGATCTGGTTGCCCTTGCGGGGATAAAGAAGAATGTAAGTCCCCATACTTTCAGGCATAGCTTTGCAACGCATCTTGTAGAAGGTGGTGCAGATCTCAGAGCTGTACAGGAAATGCTGGGACATGAATCCATTACTACAACAGAAGTGTATACGCACCTTGACCGCGATTATCTGCGGTCGGCTATATTACAATATCACCCCCGAGCATAAATGAAAAATGATGCAGCATATTATTTCAAACAACTGGATTTAAAATCTCATCCTGAAGGAGGAGCATTTTCTGAAGTATATCGCAGTGTTGATACAATACCAACTTCAATTTTAGGTCCAGGTTTTGAAGGAGTAGAAAGAGTTATGTGTACTTCCATTTTTTTCTTACTTCAAAATGATGAGTTCTCCGCTTTTCACAGGATACGTTCTGATGAAACCTGGCATTTTTATGACGGTGACCCATTAGTTGTTGCAGAGATAGATGAAAATGGGAAATATTCAGAAACCATTCTGGGCCGAGATCTGTTCAATGGTCAGAAAATTCAATACACTGTCAAAAAGAACCGATGGTTCGGGAGTTATTTAAAATCAGGAGGACAGTTTTCTTTGACCGGTTGTACTGTTTCTCCCGGTTTTGATTTCCGTGATTTTGAGATGGCTGATTATGAAAAGTTGTGTCTGAAGTACCCGGAACTGATATCACAGATCAGAAAGTTAACCCGCTAAACAGTTTCATTTCCGGAAAAACATTCCCATCGTGGGATTTGACCTGGGATCCCGATTTATGTATATTAGGCAATATCAGTTAGTTGTATCAGTGCCAATAGTTTGGCATATTATTGTTAACTGATTGTAAAAAAGATAGATATGAAAAGTAGCATAAGTAAAATGTACATGGTGGCAGCCGCATTGGTATTGGTATTTATGGGTTGCAATAAAGATGATGATAATAATGACCCTGCCACTTTAAATTTAAGGTTGACTGATGCTCCTGGTCCATATGATGAAGTTAATATTGATATTCAGGAAGTAGAAGTAAAGTCTAATTCCGGTACATTAATGATGAGTGTAAATGCCGGGGTTTATAATTTGTTGGATTTTGTAAATGGAGCAGATACCCTTTTGGCAACGGCCGGGATTCCGGCCGGCAAAGTTTCGCAGATCAGGTTGATTCTTGGAAGCAATAACACTGTGGTAATTGGCGGACAATCATATCCTCTTTCAACTCCCAGTGCACAGCAGAGCGGACTGAAGTTAAACCTCCACAAAGATCTGTCAGGGGGTGTTACCTATATGTTGTTACTGGATTTTGATGTTGCAAGATCAATTGTGGAAACAGGAAATGGAAATTATATACTTAAACCGGTAATAAGAGTTATTGAAGAAGCAATAGGAGGGTCAATCCATGGCACAGCAGTTCCAGCAGATGCCCGTCCTTTAGTGATAGCTGTTACCGGCACCGACTCTTTATCTACTTCCTGCGATACTATTACGGGTGAGTTTCTTTTCACTGGTGTTACTCCGGCCATATATGATGTGCACTTTTATCCTGATTCTCCTTATGTACAACAAAGCATAGGTGGAGTAGTGGTTAATAACGGAGCGTTAACAGAAATGGGAAATATTAATTTCTAACCTTGAGGTTCAAATTTCAATGAAGCAGAATTCATACAGAATCTCATACCTGTAGGTGCCGGGCCGTCGTTGAATATATGTCCGAGATGTGCACCACAGTTTTTACAAACAGCTTCAGTTCTTATCATTCCGAACTTTGTATCCATTATGGTGTTGATAGCATCTTTTTTTATTGAGTCATAAAAGCTGGGCCATCCTGTTCCTGAATCAAACTTGGTTTCTGAGTCAAACAGAGGGTTTCCGCAACAGCGGCAATTGTATATACCTTTATCCTTAAAGTCCCAGTACTTGTTTGAAAAGGGTCTTTCAGTACCTTTTAATCTGGTGATCTCAAATTCTTCCGCACTTAATTCTTCCTTCCAATCTTCATCACTCTTTTTGATATTGTATTTTTCCTGATCGCTCATAAGCATTGCAAATAAAGCTAGTAAACATTTTTGATGTTAAAAAGTTAAGCCCACCTGAATCAGGCGGGCTTAACATAATGTGTTAATGAGGTTATTCTAAAACAAGTTTTCGGTTTACTACTCCGGAGGAAACATAAATACTTATCATATAAACTCCGTTTGAGAGATCTTTCCTGTTCAGTATGATCTGTTTTTCTGATCGCATCTGTTTTTCGTAAACAATCCTGCCCGACAAATCAGCAATTTCAATCTTTTCTACAAGTATTCCGGCTTGTCCGGGATCAACATAGAAGATGTCCTTAGCGGGATTTGGATACACTGATATATTTTGTTCAGCGGATTCAAGGTCATTTATACCGGTAGCCAGGTTAAGGCAATAGACAACCCTTGGGTTGATATAATTCATGATGGTATCGATATATGTGAGGCCTTTTGTTTTAGACATATCCGGATTTGTGAGCAATGCATTGGCATAAATAACTGCGCCATTTTGACCCAGCAAAGGAGCTTCAGTAACTACAGTAAGCGAATCGTACCACTCCCAGGGGCCAGCCTGCACCGGTGGGATTGTGGCGAAAGGAAACAAACCTTCAAAACCTTCATTGAGTTGGTTTGCTGCTAAAGTATAAGGATCAGAGAATCCTGCATTTGCGAAGCAGTTGTTGTTTCCATATTGATTTGCGAACCTTATTATAGACCTGGAACCAATTACATCTACTACAGACTGTGGAGGAGTACCTGGAACAAAAACTGTTCCGATATTATATGGAGCGAACGGATCGCCAATTGCATGCATTCCTATCATAGGTACATCGCCAGCCTCAAGCCATGTTGAATCGCCTAAAGCGCCTCCAAGGTTAAAGGCAAATGAAATATCATTGGAAAATCCAACACTGTTATTTGGATTGTTGACTTGGGCTAATCCGCCGTAACCATCATAATCCCCTAATACTGTCTGATTAACATATGGCTGTCCTGCTACAAAACCATAGGTGGCATCTGTGATACCACTTACGAATTTTGGTAGTGTTATTTCGGCAGGTTTATCAAGACAAGCGTAGTTAATTGCAATGTATCCTCCTGTGCCTTGTCCGCCCAGAATAATTACATTAGGGTCAATACCATAATTGTTGCTACCTGCAGCATCGGCTCTGAAGAATCGTACGCAAGCTTTAGCATCCTGAATTGCTCTGTAAATGGCCTGTAAAATGGTTCCTCTTCTGATATCCACATTAGTCCCGGCAGGGTTCCATCCTAATCGATAATCCATATTGGCTACTACATAACCTCTTTTGGCAAATTGTGAGCACATAGCCACAGTTGCGCTGTCATTTCTGCTGCCGGTTGGAGTGCCATTGATATACCGGGGAAGAAAACTTCCGGTATGCATAAAAACGATTAATGGACGTTGTGCCAGCGCATCACCTGTTGGTTCATAAACATCCATGTACAAGTCAATGAAGCCTGGTGAAGTAGGTGGGAAAACACTGAAGTTGTTTCCATAAACAATATTTTTTGTTACCGTAACATTGGAAAATACTTCTGTAAGATAGCGTTGTGCAAATGAGCTGACAGGTAATAAAGACATCAGAGCACAGGCCAGTAGAGTAAGTAGAGTTCTTTTCATATTGGTTGATTTTTCCTTAAAGATAAAAATAATGCTAAAACTTTAGTTTTTGAGGTTTTCAGAGGGAATTGTGAGGTTGATACTCAGGTAATAAAGGCTGCCAACCAATGGGCCTCCGTAAACTTCATAGTGTTTGTTATCCAGAATGTTAGAGCCCCCTACTTTGAACATCAGATTACCATTCATAAATTTATAATTAACCTGTGCGTCAAGTACCCCAAATGATTCTATATACCCGGTAAATTGTGGAGAGCCTTCATATTGATACCCTTCAACCCATTTAAAGTTTACAGCAAAGCCAAAGTTATTGATGTCGCGACCGTTGAATCCTACATTAAATTTATGTTCCGGTGTATTAAATGCCGGTATAAGCGGATCGGTAGAACCATGCCTGTCTAGTTTGTTCCATGAATAGTTGGTTATAAGGGCATAATACTTACCCAAATAGTAGTTCAGCCCAACTGATAAGCCTGAAGTGGTTACCCTGTCGGGGGAGTTTGTGGCTACACGCACTGCGTTGTTGAATGTTAATGTTTTACCAACACCGGGGTAGGTGAGGGTATCTATATCGGCTCCAAGTTTGTAACCAATGAAGTTGTCATACCAACTGTAATAAGCACTTATGTCAAAATATAATTTATTGCTAAGTGTAGTGCGATAGCCTAACTCAAGCGTTTTTACCTCTTCAGGTACTACAGGATCAACATCAAAATATTCAAGTGTGTCGAACTTGCTGTTGTAATCGTAAAAGTTAATCAACGACTCTATGGTAACAAGGTCTTTGTATCCATCTTTATTACCGATGAGTATGGCACGACCCACAGGATAATAAAGGTATTGGTCGGCGAGAGTTGGGTTTCTGATGGCAGATGACATAGATACTCTTATAACCTGTCGTTCATCCGGCAGGTAAACAGCTGATAGTGCAGGTGAGAAGAGGTATTCAAAATTCTCGTTCTTATCTACGCGGCCCGACAGATTAATTTTTAGTTTTTTATCAAAGAATTTTTTTTCGATCCCGCTGTATACACCGTATTCATTATTCTCAACCTTAACTCCGGAAGTGTCGCTAAAAATTGTGCCGTCTGAACTTGGTCTGTACATTCTCATGTTACCTCCTACAACAATATCCATAAAGGATGGTGTGAATTTGTATTCACCATGCACATGATAAAGTGCGGACTTGTCATAGAACCTTGAGCCACCTTCACTAAAAGAACGACGGCTGGTTATGCTGGCAAAAGCAGTGTCGAACTGATATGTACCGGGCTCAAGAAAAGGTACGGCAGTGCTTGGAAGGAATCCTATACCATTTGCAAATGCCTGTGTTAAATCGTGGTAGTACACCAGAGTGTCATAATAGTTGTTGTACAAGAAAGGGTTGATGGCAGCAGTGAATTGTTCAAAGGTTGGGTAGTCCGCAGGTTTTGGATAACCGGGTAGTGAGGTAATGTTATTCTTAACATTGATATTCCAATAGTTTTCATAATCACGGTACCACTTGCTATTATCTTTAGCTGATTCCTGTAATAACAGGGCGGTGAAAAATGCATCATAAGAGTTGCCTGCATCTTCATTAGTGGCATATGCTCTGATAAACCATTTATCTTTATTACGTATTTCTATTCTGTTCTGGTAAAACTGGACATCTCGTAATGAATACCTGTTGTCGCCTTGATATATTGTTGATCCTGTTCCAAAATTTGACGCAAGTATCACTTCAACTTCAGGTTTTATCCTATAATGAAATGAGGCTCCCAATTTCAGATTCTCTGTATTATAATCAACCAGATCTTTTTCTTTGTATCCTTTGCGGGATATTACACCAAAACCCGGGAATTGAAATGAACTTTGACTTTGATCGAATCCATTCTGGTATTCATCACCATAAATATTTACAGCATCATAACCACCCGGGTTGTTTTCATCGGAACGTGACTGAGGAGTAGCGGTTAAGTTATCAGCTTCCCAATCATCAACATTTAAATAATAGATATTGAGTTTGTATGCAAATTTATCCTCTCCATTCTTGTTTTTTATGACATCAGCAAAGCGGATTGCATTTTCGATCATATTTCGGCTGCCGATCTTAAACATAGCTTCAAGCCCTGGAGTAACGAATGGGTCTTTCGTGGTCATGCTTATAACTCCATTGAAAGCGTTTGGACCGTAATATGCTGAGCTTGCACCCACCACAAGATCAACTTTGTTCACATCAAGTTCCGAAGCTCCAAGGAAGTTACCTAAAGAAAAATTTAATCCTGGTGAAGCATTATCTACTCCGTCAATTATCTGTAGTGAACGTACGGGTGATGTGCTGTTGAATCCTCGTGTGTTAATTATTTTGAAACCAATGGATGCTGAAGTGAGATCCACGCCTTTTAGAGCACCCAAGCCTTCATAAAAACTGGCTGCAGGTGTTTCTTTGATTGCCAATACATCCATCGATTCAATGGTGAGAGGTGCTTCCTTTTGTTTTTCTGAAATTCTGCTGCCTACTACTTCAACATCTTTAAGTAAGACCTTATCGGTCTTCATTTTTATTGAAACAGGTGTTGAGTTTTTAATTTCAATATCCTGCAAAATATATCCAAGGTAGGAAACCTGAATTGTTACCGGGTGTTCTTGTACTTTGATCGTGAATTTTCCATCAATATCAGTTTGTGTTCCGGTAGTTGTTCCTTTTAATATAACATTTGCACCAATGAGAGCTTCTCCTGTTACTGCATCAACTACTTTTCCGGTTACCTGATTCTGCGCTTGTGCTGAACAAAAAAAACAGGTCACCAATTGAAACAGGATAAGTAATAGCTTCAGGGGTGGATTGGTAGTAAAATTCGTCCTCATATGTTATGATTTACTCTTTCAAAAATAAGATTATTTATGAATCAATGAAATGTCCTATAAGGATTGCGAAAGCTAAGAAAACTCTGGGATCTATTGTTTCTGGGACTTTCTGAAAAGTTCGCCAATGGTATTAAAGTCCTGGCGATAAAGAATACCAACACCCTGTGTGTATGGTGAGTTGTAAGAGTTTGTGAGGGTATTTGTGATGGTTCGATTAAAGGCTTTAAATCGGAACCTTCCATCTTTACTCACCTTATATTCAACATTAAAGTCTCCAATAATGTCAGAAGTGTTCTCTGAGTTACTGCTGGAGGCATTATTGCCGGCTACGCCGAAGTTGCCATCGATAGTAACCCTGTCGTTAAAGAGTTGAGTTGATAATATGATCTCCAGTTCTTCCTGACTAAATGCATCGCCTGCTCTGTAGTTGACCCCTATATCAAATGCATCGCTGATCTGGGATCCCCACACACTAAGTTGTTGAGATAATAATTCAGTTGCATTCGCACTTACACTGTTGGTGGATGTTCCAACAAATTCCACATCATCAGCTTTGGAAAACCTACCCAATACCAGCAGGCTCATGGTTTGTTTACTCAGTTCTTGTTCTGAATTGATGTATCTGTTAACTAATGATTCTGTAAAAGGGTCTGCATCAGGGATTTCAATATCAAAGCTTATTTCAGGGTTGAATAGTTCTTCTTTAATGTTCAGCAAAACCTGAACGGGTATTCTGCTTTTGTAGGCTGTATCCTGAATTAGATCGTACAAGCTGGCTTTGAGTTTATATTTTCCCTGCAAATTAACAATGGCATCATAGGGTGATCCGGTCCAGCTTATAGTTCCACCATCTTCAATAATAAATTTTTTATTGATCACATTTTGTAGTGTGAACAGGTAGTCGCCTGATGAGATCACATAATTGCCTTGTATATTGAAATTGGCAAAGCGATCGATAACGATCCTCAGGTCACCTGAGCCACGACCTTTCATTACGTCTCCGATCTTTGAATCAAAGATCAATTGAACTATGGCATCATTGGTGGCTTCAAGATCCATTACAACTTCAACACCAATATTTTCTGGTTTATTTTCTTTTTTTGGAAGGTTTTCTTCCTGATGACTTACAAAATTGATAAAAGAGCTTCCTGTTACTTCTGAAGGATTAGAAAGAGGAATGAATAATTCTGTGTTTTTTTCTGTTCGCAAGCTCATATTGAACTTCACAAGATCAAAAGGCCCTGTGATTTTAATAGTTCCGGAAGTAAATGCAGTTCCATAAAATAATTCGTTGTCTTTATATGTGGTATTAAGCGCCTGAAAGTTGTTAGCTTTAATATTAAGGTCCAGTCGCATATCCTTAAAGTGATCGTGTAGTATTGCGCCCTTAACATATGCGGTGTTGCCATACATGTCGTTCACCTTTACATCATTGAACTCAATTTTGCCATTCGAAAGCTGAACCTCATCAGCGATACTATACCTTGTTTGCAGATAGTCAACTATGAATGAGGTTTTTTGCAGGCGTACAGAACCTGTTATAATCGGTTTCTTGGAAGTTCCGGTTAGCCTGAGTTTCCCCCTTGCAAGCCCACGAACTTCCGACATTACACCATCAAGGTAACTGGCGAAAGTGTGTAATTCGGTTTTGTCAAGTTCGATATCAAAATCAAGAGAATCTTTATCATTTCCGGCATAATAGATCCCATCAACCTTTATATTCTTTTCTCCACCTTTATCAATGCTTCCCTTGACATCTACAATTTGTGATTCTGTATCGTAAGAAAAGTTTAAATCAGCATTGCCCAATGTGTCATAGTTTAATGATAACTCTTCAACTCTAAGGTTTGAATTGATTCCGGGTGTTTCCATGAGACCGGCCAGTTTAATATTGCCATCGGCTTTACCGGTCGCATGAATTTTAATTATGTGAAGGATTGGGTTGAATCTTTCTAGTTGAAAATTTTCAAATCCAATTGTTATAACATCTTTTTGATTTGGAGAAATTACGCCATCCAACAATAACGACTCTTTATTATTATGTAGCCTCCAATTAGAGAAACTTACTTTTTCCGGATCAAAAATTGCTACATTATTATTGTCGAATATCCATTTATATGAATCAAGAGTTATGTCAGAATCAAAAATGTTCAAAACAACCACGTTGTTCTCGTGGTAATTTGTTTTTCCTGTCACAGAAATACTGGTTTTATTCGAATCAGGTGCGTGTGCTGAGATGGTGAAATCGGATTGTTGTTTGTTTGTGCTGGCAAGCACTTTCAGGTTGTTGATGTGTGTTGTATCGCTTATGACAATGTTTTTTATCCATGAATCAAAATATAGCTTATTGTCATGAATGTAAGAGTCGATCAATACATCATTCATGTCAGCTTCAGCATATGAAATCTGATCTGATTTCAACTGGAGGTATAATTGTTCTTCGTTATTATCATATCCGCCGGCTATAGTAGTTCCGTTTTCTATCCTTAGCTGGGGCATGAAAATCTTGAACAGGTCATCTGTTTCTTTTAAGGTGATACTATAATTAAAATTGAGTGACCTTTTATTCTCCGAATTAAGTTCTGATTTGTATACTGGTAAATAACTGTTCAAATATCCGTCTATGATAGGCAGAAGATCGTACGTGTAATAAACACCGTTAATACTAAAATCAAATAAGGGAGATTCTATAGAAGCTTGTTTACTCAGTCCTGTTTTGTCTGCCACATAATGAATACTATCTACATACAATTCGTTTTCCAATTCACTGTAATAGAAGTCTGTTACAACAATAGATCCTGTTAATGCGCTTAATTCATCACCTGAAGCCTTTATCTCCGTATATAATGATAAACAGCTTGAAGGATCTCTGTTTAGAAGATTTAGTTTTGCCAGATGAGCTGATTGTATAGAAGCCGTGAAGTTGTATACAGGAATTTCATCTGTATAGTCGATCAGACCGGAAAAATCAAGTGTGAGGTTTGAATCTCTCACTGAAAAATACCCGTTGAATTTCTGAGAATTAAAAGTGCCATCTACCTGTAGGTCAGTGTAATGGTATCCTCTGAATTCAAAATACTGTATGGCGCCTTCCATAGAGGCATTTGCACTTGATATACTCATACCCTTACCCTCAACTTTTGCATTGAAGGAAGTTCTTCCAAGCACATTTTCTGATCCTGTAAGTTTTCCCACGTTAAAGTCGAACGCTGATAGATGGCCACTATAACTATTTTTTGCAGGGTCATTGGTAAGTTTCAAATTGATATCGGACGATAAACTCCCGAGATCGGATTTAATATTTCCAAATGCTACGAAGTCATTAAGGAATCCGGTGAACTTCCCTGAGAATGATACAACTCCCAGTGAAGCAAAACTGTTTGGAAGTTCGACATGTTTTCCGCTTTCAAATGGAGGAAGAGGAAAGGATTCAATATCGGTTGTGCTTACCATTAAGTTTTGTGCAACCAGATCTATAAATGATTCTTCAAGATCAGGCAGACCGGAGATATTTACATCACCCTTGAACAAGGTATTTACTCCATAAGTAAGTGAAATATTTTTTGCCTTTAATTGATCCACAGTTCCTTTAACCCTTCCCTCGATACCAGCAACCCGATTCATTCCCTGGAGCTGAGGTGCAAAATATGCCAGGTCATTCGAGGAGACTGTAGTTTGATTGAAGATAGCGTTGAACCTGACATTTGATATAAAATCACTAAAGTCATTAAAATCATCATACATGAATGTGAGGTCGCAACCGATGTTTGTTTCGTCAGTATTTATCAATAATCCCTGAAAATGCATTTTAACAGGACTGATGGAGGCCTGCGTTTCGAAATATGATAATTTGAATCCGGATTTATCTTTTAATGATAAATTATCTACATCAAAGTATGTTGTGTCTGATTCGATTCTGAAGTTGCTGACCTGGATATTAAGGTCATGTAAACTGATGTCATTAAAATCAATTCCAAATGATGATTCATGTTCTAAAACTGAAACAGGTTGGTAATCGAATCGAAAGTTGCTTAGGGTTACTTCGCCCGGATCAAATTGCAATGGGTCAGATGATTTCTTGCCTGAACCCTGATCAAAATATTCTGTGATGAAATTAAAATTCAAGTTTTCCTCATTCGGATAGCGTTTAATGCGTACAACTCCATTTTCTAACTCTACATCTTCAAGAAAAAGTTTGTTGCTTCTGAAGGGAAGGATATTGATATTAGAAATTATTTCCTGCGTGTACAAAAGGGTGTCGCCATGCAGATCTTCAACGTACAGTCCATTTATTTGAAGCTTGTTGAAGAATCTGATATCAATAGCTTCTACGGTTACAACTGTTTTTAGCTCGCTAGATAGCCATTCTGCAACTTTAGAAACAATGTATGTTTGAACAACAGGAGTACGGATGGCAAAAATAAATGCAATAACCAGGATCAGAAATCCCAGAATCGCATACATGATTATTTTGAAGAGCCGTTTGATGTAAAAACTAATTTTTCTGTTACTAAGATGTAATTCCTAATTCAACTTACTTTTGTGCCTGAATGAATAAACCATGTTACATATTGGCTATTGAATCATCCTGCGATGAAACTTCTGCTGCTGTGAGTAACAAAGGCAAAATTCTTGCCAATGTGATCGCAGGTCAGAAAGTTCATGAGGCCTATGGAGGAGTAGTACCTGAATTGGCCTCAAGAGCTCATCAGCAAAATATCATACCCGTTGTAGATCAGGCTCTTAAGGAAGCAAATGTAGCTAAAAATGACCTTCAGGCAGTTGCTTTTACTAACGGACCAGGGCTTATGGGGTCATTGTTGGTTGGGACTTCCTTTGCCAAGTCATTTGCACTAGCCCTTGGCATTCCTATCATAGAGGTCAATCACATGCAGGCTCATATATTGGCACTATTTGCCAGCCGCGAAGATGAGGGAGTTGAATACCCTGAGTTCCCTTTTTTGTGCCTCACCGTGTCAGGAGGTCATACTCAAATAGTGAAAGTTCATGATCATTTGGAAATGGAGGTTCTTGGTCAGACTCTGGATGATGCGGCGGGTGAGGCATTTGACAAGATCGCAAAGATCCTTGGCCTTCCTTATCCCGGAGGGCCACTCATTGACAAGATGGCTGTCAAGGGTGATCCGGCAAGATTTAAATTCCCTGTAACCCGATTGAGCGGCCTGAATTTCAGCTTCAGCGGATTAAAAACCGCAGTTCTGTATTTTATTCAGAAACAGCTAAGTATAGACCCGGAATTTATTGATAAAAATCTGGCAGACCTTTGTGCCTCGGTACAGCACACCATTGTTGAAAGTTTGGTTATTAAATTGATCGAAGCTGCAGAATCTGAAGGTATTGAGCATATTGGTATTGCCGGAGGTGTTTCAGCCAACAGTGGCTTAAGATCCAGATTACAGGCTGAAGCCAAAGGAAGGGGCTGGAAACTTTTTATCCCTCCTTTTGAGTTTTGTACCGATAATGCAGCAATGATAGCTGTTACAGGATATTATAAGTATCTGAATAAGCAATTCAGTACTCAGGATTCAGCCCCATTTGCCCGTTTTTCAGGGATGAAATAATTTTAGTCATTCCTTTTTATCGTGAATGGGCTTTATACCTTTGCACACAAATCTAAAATCCAACAGGAAACATTTAAAATGGAAAACAAAAACATTACCAACGAAAAGAAAAGCGGTAACAACAAATTGTGGCTGATCTTATTCTTAATCGCAGTTATTCTTAACATCTATCAATGGATGGACAAGTCAAGTACGGTTGAGCGTTATGAAGTTCGGACTGATAGTTTGACAACAATTACAGTTAATCTGGATAAAGAGCTTGATGAGACATATGCAGAGTTGAATCAATACAAGGGAACAAGTGAAAGACTTGATTCTCTTCTTCAGGAGGCCAATGAGCAAATTGATCAGCAAAAGGCACGTATTGAGAAACTCATGCGTAATGAGAAAAACCTGAGTGTACGTAATAAGAAACTGGCAGCGGAACTTGAAGAGTTACAACGACTCAAGAATGAGTACCTTGAAAAGATCGATCAGTTGCTTATTGAAAATCAAAACCTCAAACGTGCAAATGAGGAGCTAACACAGAAAAATGCTGAAGTTTCCCAAAATCTTGAATCTACAGTTAATCAAGCTTCAGTGTTGAGATCAGAATATTTGATTTCAAAAGCATACAAAAAACGTAGCAACAGTAAGTACGTAGAGACGGCTTTAGCAAAGCGTACGAATAAGTTAGAGGTTTGTTTTGCGTTGCTTGATAATGCAATTGCCAAGGCAGGTGAGAAGAGAGTATATCTTAGGATCGTAGAACCAGGTGGTAAAACATTGGGTAATACAGCTGAAGGTTCTGCCACCTTTACAGTTCCGGCAAGTGGAGAGGTTGTTCAATACACATCAATGGAGACAATAACTTACACTAATTCACGTCAGGATCTTTGTCTTAACTGGGCTGATAACGAAAGAAACTACCCTGCTGGTACTTATGTAATTGAGATCTATGTTGATGGTACATTAAGTGCATCTTCAACACATACTCTGAAATAATTCAGCAATACTTTAAAAAAGAAAAGGGGCTATTAAGCCCCTTTTCTTTTGATCTATAAATACTTTAAGCGCTTGCTCTTATATGCTTACTAAAATCAATTGGCTTCTTAACTTTTTCGGAGAGCAGAGCAATATTCAGAACATCTATCATTTCACTTACATAGTGAAATTTCAATCCTTTCAGATAAGTAGGCTTTATGTCTTCGATATCTTTAAGGTTGTCATTGCTTAAAATAATGTCTGTGATACCTGCCCGTTTGGCTGCAAGTATTTTTTCCTTAATTCCGCCAACAGGGAGTACCTTACCCCGTAAAGTAATTTCACCTGTCATTGCCAGGTTTTTTCGGACTTTACGTTGAGTGAAAGCAGAAGCCAGTGAAGTTAACATGGTAATTCCTGCAGACGGCCCATCCTTTGGAGTTGCTCCTTCCGGAACATGAATATGAACTTCCCAGTTATCAAAAATGTTTTCATCAATTCCTAAAGCATTACTATGTGCTTTGATGTAAGCCATGGCAATAACGGCAGATTCTTTCATTACATCACCCAGGTTCCCCGTAAGGGTTAATTTACCTTTACCCCGATTCAAAGAGGTTTCAATGAACAAAATGTCGCCTCCAACCGGAGTCCAGGCCAACCCGGTAACTACGCCGGCTACTTTGTTGTCAATGGATTTATCCTTTTGGAAAATAGGAACTCCTAATACTTTTCTAAGCTGATCGGCACTTATTCTGGGATTGTATTTTTCGTCCATAGCAACAGATTTGGCAATGGACCGAATTACTGATGCGATCTGTTTTTCAAGACCTCTTACGCCTGATTCGCTGGTGTATTCTTCAATCATCTTTTCAATGATCTTTTCCGTGAATACGGCCTGGCCCTTTTTGAGTCCGTGAGCTTCCAGTTGTTTGGGTATTAAATGCTTTACAGCGATCTGTATCTTTTCTTCAACAGTATATCCGTTAATCTCAATGATCTCCATCCTGTCTCTGAGAGCAGGCTGGATAGAACCAAGGTTATTGGCGGTTGCTATGAACAAGACGTTAGAGAGATCATATTCTACCTCAACGTAGTTATCATAGAATGCGCTGTTTTGTTCCGGGTCAAGTACTTCCAGCAAGGCCGAAGAAGGATCACCATGAAAGTCGAATGTAAGTTTATCAACTTCATCGAGCACAAACACAGGGTTTGATGATTTTGCTTTTCTGAGGTTCTGTATCACTCTGCCGGGCATAGCTCCGATATAAGTTTTTCTGTGACCTCTTATCTCTGCTTCATCTCTTAAACCTCCGAGCGACATACGTACATATTTTCTTCCCAGAGCCTTGGCAACTGATTTACCTAAAGACGTTTTACCTACACCGGGCGGGCCATATAAGCACATTATGGGTGATTTCATGTTACCCTTAAGCTTAAGAACTGCCAGATACTCCAGAATCCTGTTCTTGACTTTGTCAAGACCATAATGGTCTTTATCCAGAGTTTTCTTTGCCCTGTCAAGGCTGAAGTTGTCATTAGTGAATTCATTCCAGGGCAGATCTAAAAGCAGTTCAAGATAGTTCAGTGTTACGCTGTATTCGGCTGCGGCCGGATTGACCCTTCCTAGTTTTTCAACTTCTTTGTTAAACAACTCAGCAACTTCTTTGCCCCACTTTTTCTTCAAAGCTTTTTCGCGAAGATCTTGTATCTCTTGATCTTGTGAAGAACCTCCAAGTTCTTCCTGAATGGTCTTCAGTTGCTGATTAAGAAAGTATTCCCGCTGTTGTTTATCAATGTCGGTTTTAACTTTTGTTTGGATCTGGTTTTTAAGTTCCAGCAACTGGAGTTCTTTGGTCAGGTGCTCAAGCACTTTGGTAGCTCTTTCTTTTAGATCAACCATTTCGAGCAACTCCTGTTTTTTACCAACATCGGCATTCATGTTGGATGAAATGAAATTCACAAGGAATGACGGACTTTCAATATTCTTTATAGCAAAAGATGCTTCAGTGGGTATATGCGGAGAGTTAGTTATGATCTGCAATGAAAGGTCCCTTAATGAATCTACCAATGCAATGAATTCTCTCTCTTTTACAATAGGTTTATTTTCGGAAACCGGACTGATCTTTGCCCTCATGTAAGGTTCGGTATCTGTTATCTCATCCAGATTAAACCGTTTTTTACCTTGTATGATAACAGTTGTATTTCCGTCAGGCATCCTTAGCATCCTAATGATGTGAGCAACTGTACCTACTCTGTATAAGTCATCAGCAGTGGGGTCTTCTACAGTAGGGTCTTTTTGAGCTACAACTCCAATGGTCTTATCAGTCTTATATGATTCTCTTATGAGTCGTATAGATTTATCTCTGCCAACTGTAATGGGTATTACCACTCCCGGAAAAAGAACAGTATTTTTTAAAGGGAGAATTGAGATGGTCTCAGGAATCTTCTCACTGTTCATTTGTTCCTCATCTTCAGCGGAGAGGAGAGGTATGAGATCGGCCTCTTCGTCTGCTAATCCGGAAAAACTGGTGAGGTCAAAGGATACTTTTTTATCGTTATTATCGTACATATTCTGAATTTTCAGCCATTATGGCAGTTTACAAGTAAAATTGAAAGGAAATACCCTATTTCAATAGTTATGCCATGAAGGGTTTTTTTCTTGTTTTTTAATTAAAAAGGGTAAAATGATTCGTAATTATCTAGTAATCAGGTTTCTGACGTGTGTATATCAGATCAACGGCTCAGTACTTTCTGTCAGTTTATAGATCTTTTGAATGATCTTTTCTTCAGTAGCATCAAATTCTGATGATCGGCGCCCATACACCTCTCTGGCCAGTTCAGTTACTTTGTTAAAATGGAATCGCTGTGATCCGGGAAATCCTCCCCACGAGAAAGAAGGGATGAACTTAGGAGGGAATCCATTTCCAAACACATTAGCATTCACTCCTGTTACAGTGCCGGTATTGAACATTGTATTTATACTGCATTTGGAATGATCGCCCATGAACAGTCCGCAAAAGATAAGCCCTGTACTTACCATATCACCTTTGGTATAATTCCAAACCTTAACATCGGAGTAATTATTTTTGAGGTTGGAGTTATTTGAATCGGCACCCAGATTACACCATTCACCTATTACCGAGTTTCCAAGAAAGCCATCATGAGCTTTGTTTGAATAACCAAAGAAAACAGAGTTATTAACCTCACCTCCAACTTTACAGTGAGGTCCGATTGTTGTGGCCCCATAAATTTTAGCACCCATTTTTAGAGTAGCTCCTTCACATAATGCAAGTGGGCCACGTATCATAGAGCCTTCCATGACCTCTGCATTCTTTCCTATATAAACAGGTCCGGTTTCAGCGTTGATTATAGAGCACTCAACGCGTGCCCCGGGCTCGATAAAAAGGTTAGCCCCGCCCAAAATTGTGTTACCTCGTCCTGGAGATTGTGAAGTTCTTCCGTGAGTGAGTAATCTGAACTGATCTTTAAGTGCTGTTTCATTAAGCCTGAAGATGTCCCACAAGTTATTGATAATATTTACCTGTCCTTTGTATTCGATCCTGTTGGATTGTTCAATGCTGAGCATAGGCCCGGTAAAAGAAGCTATTGGTGTACTTCCGAAAAATAATGTTTGTCCGAGTTTCAATTCTTTCACTGCATCAACCATTGCAGGTGTAGGAATAACAGCTCCATTAAGATAGAGGTTCTCTTTTTCAACCCATGTAGGGTATTTTTCAGACAGGTATTCTTCAGTGAGGAACGAGCAATTTTCACCCAATAATAACTCCCAGTGCTCTCTTAAAGTCAGGATGCCTACACGTATTTCGGCAACCGGTCTGGTATATGTAAAAGGCAGAAGGTTAGTTCTGTTGTGATCAAATAAAATATGATTGGCCATTTAATGGGTTCTGACTGGATTAATGCAATAAAGGCCTCAAAATAAAAAAAAGTCCCGTTCGGGACTTTTAAATTTTTCAGAGATTTATTCGGCTTTCTTCTCGCCGTGCTTCTTGTAGCGGTTTCTGAACTTATCGACCCTTCCTGCTGTGTCAACCAGTTTCATCTTACCGGTATAGAATGGATGCGACATGTGTGATATCTCCAGCTTAACTAGGGGATATTCTTTACCGTCATCCATAACAATTGTTTCTTTTGTGTCAACAGTTGAGCGGCTTATGAACGAATAGTCGCAAGATATGTCCTTGAATACTACAAGTCTGTAATTCTGTGGGTGTATTTCCTTTTTCATAATAAGGGTATGAATTTCCAAAATGGGTGGCAAAGATAATGATTTTAAATGAAATACAATAGTAAATACGGGCTATTTGAATAAATATACCATCTATTGGAACTCATTGATTTTCACAATATAAAAGAATGTGCTTCGTTTCAAAAACGGTATCTATATTTGTGCCTGATGCGCCAAACCCTTAAACCCCTTGTATACCTGCTGGTACTATTAACCGGTTTGGTGGTTATTTCCTCCTGTCAGAAAGAGGATATTTTAACCGATTCGTCCGCCAAGCTGGAGTTTTCAATGGACACGGTCATGTTTGACACTGTTTTTGCAAGTATCGGATCAACTACCCGAATATTAACGGTTTATAACAGAAATAATCGTCCCGTAAAGATCAGTCATGCTTACCTGGCAGGTGGTGTTTCATCACCCTACAGACTGAATTTCGATGGCATTCCTGGTAAAAGCTTCAATGACATCGAGATAGGAGGTAAGGACTCATTGTTCATGTTCATTGAAATTACCATCGATCCAAATTCTGCTACAACTCCTTTTCTTGTAACTGATTCAATAGTGTTTGAAACCAACGGTAATGTTCAGGATGTGGATCTGGTTGCATTTGGACAGAATGCCAACTTTATAGTAGCAGATACCTATGTGCAGGGACTGCCGCCATATTTTATTCTGAACTGCAACAGCATTTGGAACAACAGTTTGCCGTATGTTATTTACGGATATGCTGTAGTTGATTCAGGTTGTGTATTGAACATTGAAGCAGGAACAAAAGTGTATCTGCATAATAATTCCGGACTATGGGTTTATTCCGGAGGAGAAATACACATCAATGGTGTTCAGGGTATGCCGGTTGAATTTCAGGGAACAAGACTCGAGTCATATTATCAGGATATTCCGGGACAGTGGGACAGGATCTGGATCAATGAAGGGAGCCTGAACAATTCCATTGACCATGCTATCATTCGAAACGGGTTCATTGGCATACAGGCGGAGTCGTTATTAGATACTTCAATTCAGAAGAATCTAAAGATCAGGAATACCATTATAAAGAACATGAGTGGCTTCGGGATTTTCACCCGTTATTATAATATTGAAGCATCCAATACAGTTGTTGCACGGTGCGGTTTTTATAACTTAGCAATTACTAGAGGTGGAGGATATGAATTCAGACATTGTACATTCGCTAATTATTGGAATCAATCACAACGGGTTACGCCTGCTGTATATATAAATGATTATTCTGTTGACACCAATGAGAATCTTATTAATTTCCCGTTGTATAAAGCCGATTTTTTCAATTCTATCATTTACGGAAATAATGATGAGGAATTAGAACTTGATTTTGAGTTTGCTTCGCCGGCTTTTCAATTTCGGAATGTTCTTTTGAAGAGTACGGTGAATACAAGTGGATCAAATTACTCTTCAATCATAAAGAACTCTGATCCGAAGTTTGTTGACAGGAATGAAGATGATTACCATTTGCAAACATCATCTCCCGCCCGTAATGCCGGTGATGCAGCCTTTATCAATGGTGAAACAATGACAGATTTGGATGGAAACCCGCGCTCTGACCCTCAGCCGGACCTGGGAGCATACGAAGTGCAGTAGTTACAATTCGGTGAGAAACTTCATAGTGTCTACATTGTCAGCATAGTCGCTGATAACAGGCAATTGCGCGTGTCCGGGCATCACCCATCCTTCAGTTTCAGTTTTCGAAACAATGCATTGTAAGTTTTGAGCTTCTGCATCAAGAAGTGTTTCAAGGTGGGCTGCGTTGTTGTAAAGTTCATAGTGTAATACTGCAACAGGACTGGCCAGAGAACTATCCTCTTTAACGATCAGGAAATTGTTGGTGAGAAAAGGTGTGTTGTTCATTAACAGCAATGCACTTTGATAGTCATGATTATTCATGTATTTGTTGTGTTCCATAACATAAGCGTAGGGAGTCAGGTTTCTGAAGAATTCATCAAAGCTATACCCTGCCGGCACATAAAGTTTGGATATATTTCTGCACCCTAGGCCGAAGTATGTGAATATATCTCTGCCCAGCAGTAAGTGATCATACTCATTTTCTGTACCTGTAATCACTGCTACTGAATTACGGTTCTTACGAAAGATATGAGGCAAGTGTGCAAAATAATGTTCGAAGTACCTGAAGGTGTTGTTACTGCCGGTTGCAATAACCGCATCTACTCCGTTTAACTTATCAGTGAAGGTTACCTTTTGAGCAATTTCTTTATTTACGGAGGCTAATTCATTCATAAGATAAGGTATCAGGACAGAGTCGTCACGGCTGAGTTTGATAACTGCATCATGGCCTGACATGAGTATACAAAGGAGGTCATGGAATCCTGCCATGGGTATATTTCCGGCCATAACAACACCGATCTTTTTTGGTTCCGAAATTTCAGGGTACTGTGATGCCCAATTCTGCAATTGAGTCTTTTCCAGAAGAGTTGCTATCCCGCCAAGGGACATATGTACAGACCTTTCAGTAAACCAGGGGTTGCCCAGCTCAGCTTTAACTGCCAGCTCCTTAATAGGGCCCTGTAATCCACCTTCAGGAAAGACATCGCCACAAAGTGATCTGATCTTTTCATTCAAATGAGTAAGGGAGTCTAGGGTAGCTGATCTGTTAACTATTGTATTCATTTTTAGGGCTAAAGAAACTTTGTTTTTATATTTGTGTTCAAAATTAAGATTTACTTAAAGAATTCCCTATGGCAATCAAGATCACTGATGAATGTATCAATTGCGGTGCCTGCGAGCCCGAATGCCCTAATAATGCTATTTACGAAGGTGGTGCTGAATGGCGCTTTTCAGATGGCACCAGTGTAAGTGGTCCATTTAAAAAACTGGATGGATCAGAAGTAGGAGCCGGCGACCCTCAGGAGCCTAAATCTATGGATACCTATTATATAGTCACCGACAAGTGCACTGAGTGTGTTGGGTTTCATGATGAGCCTCAGTGTGCAGCTGTTTGTCCGGTCGACTGTTGTGTGGATGATGAAGATTTCCGCGAATCGAAAGATGAATTACTGGCCAAGAAAGAAAAAATGCACGCCTGATAATTCATCAACAATGTATAGCCGCTTTACGCGGCTTTTTTTTTTGACTATTTGTCAATTCACTTTAGCGATCTTGATGGTAGTAACTGATCCTGAATCATACAAATTTGAAAAATACATACCAACAGACAGGTTATTGATCTCGGAAAGATTGATTTTATTTTCTCCTGCAATAAGTTTTAAAGGTTGCTGGCCTACAACAACCTTACCATCCATACCAATGATCTCTAAATTTACAATCCGCTCATCAGGAGAATTAATAAGCAGTGCTTGTTCATTGTAATTAAAAATAGTGGTCAATGATTCCGGTAAAACAGGAGGCAAGAAGTTGGGTTCCCACCCGCCTTTCATGATCCAGTAATCATAATCACCATAATTGGCACCAACATCACCGTCATCAGATCTGGAGTCGCCCATCATTACAAATGCAGAATCACTGACAACGATCATTTCATTACATACATCAGATTTTGAACCCCCAAAGCAATAATTCCAAATAATATTCTGATCAGAATCCAGTTTTGATAACCAGAATGAATCACCATGATTACATCCTACTCCGGTAAGATCATAGTCATCAGAGCTGCTACTGCCGCCCATGAATATACCATCACTGGTTTCAAACGCATTAAATATCATATCTCTTCCGCTTCCTCCCAATGTTTTATCCCAAATGATATTTCCATTACCGTCTACTTTCAACAACCAGCAATCAAAATTCCCTTTTGCATCTGTTACATCAAAATCATTGGAGTTTGTTTGAACCGCAACCAGATAGTTTCCATCAGGGGTTGATGAAATGTGGTAAGACCTGTCGGTGCCTGATCCGCCGTATTCTTTACTCCACAACAAATTACCATTCGAGTCAACCCGGCCAAGCCAAAGGTCGGCATTACCATGATTTCCCACACAATCCAGTGTGTCTGAAGATGATTCGCCTGAAAATAAAAATCCTCCGTCCGGAGTTTCTACGCAACATCTTATCCGATCTGGTTCTGATCCCCCATAGGTATTGGTCCAGATGAGATCTCCAGCCTTATCGATCTTGATGAGCCATCCATCATGCCGCCCTCTACCACCTGAAATGATATCATAATCATCAGAGGAAGAGTATCCGGTGATAATATAATTTCCATCGGTGGTTTCCCTTCCGAATCGTGCGCTTTCGTAATCAGAACCACCATAAGTCTTAACCCAAATAATATTGCCATCAGGGTCAAGTTTTAAAACAATCATATCATTATCACCTTGATTAAAAGTGATATCACCATCACTGGAGCTTGTTCCACCAACAACAATGATATTGTGATCTGAATCTTCAAAACAATATCTTGCTTTATCATATCCGCTACCACCGAATGTTTTTGCCCATATCTTGTTTCCATTTGGATCACATCTTACAATCAGGATATTGGCAGAGTCGTACATCACAGGTTGAAGCAGATCGTGATCAACTGAAAACGATAAGCCGGCCAAGATATAATCACCATTTTTACATGCTGCACCACCAAAAAACTGTTCCAAATCTGATCCTCCAAAATGATTACTAAAGAACACTTTCATCGGAGGTGACTGTGAATACAGCCCTGAATAGGCAAAAAATGATATTATCAGCAGGAGGTATCCGGCTTTCTTTTTCATGATATATGGGAGCAAAATGAAAGATAAAGATATAATAAAATGACAGAATGTAAATCAGGTACGATCTTGATATTCAGCACTTCACAATGATTGCTCATCCCTTAAATTTACACTAATGAACAATCCTGCATAAAAAACACAATATTTGTAAACCTGGTACGATAGATATCCAACTATGCTAAAACTAAATTTGAACCGGAATTTTTGGATCGTTTTTCTGCTATTCGTGATGCATGGACCTATACGAGGGCAGGGTATTGAGCAACTGAAGCAAAATGAATTACAGCTGAAAATTTTAGCAGACAGTATGGTCTCCGGGTCAACGCAGGTGGTGAGAGACACTGCTTTACTGCATTTCAGTGATTTACTTGAAGAGTCGCTGGAGATACCGGGGGCATTTACCTTTCCTTTTGATTCTGTAAAAGTACTTTCCAAGTTAACTGCTGATGATGGTGTGCTGCGATTTTATACCTGGCTGATGCCGAATATGGTTGACAAGCAGTATAAATTCTATGGATTGGTTCAGGTAAGGCAGGAAGATGGCAAGTACAAATTGTTGACACTGGCTGATGGGATGATAAGTCAGGACCTTGCAGAAGGTAAAAAGCTGGGTGCAGGTAACTGGTTCGGAGCGGTATATTACGATCTTTTCAGAAAGCGATATAAAAAGGAGGATCTTTATTATTTGCTGGGATGGAGAGGTAATGATGTTCATACCACCAGTAAGGTTATTGAAGTTGTCAAACTCAATAAAGATGGCACGCTGACTTTCGGCTTGCCTGTTTTTGATGGGCCGGAAAATAAAGTGAGAACCCGAGTGGTTTTCAGCTATTCATCTTCTGCTGTGATGGTCCTTCGTCATGAAGCTCGGAAAAAGCGGATCGTGTTCGATCATTTGTCACCCGACCCCGGAGCTCTGGTTGGCGATTACCGGCACTATGGTCCTGATTTTACCTATGATGGATTCAGGTATAAAAAAGGGCATTGGTCATACGTTAAGGGATTGGACCTGAGGAACAAAGCAGAGTAAGCGGATTTGCATGGATTTAGTAACTTGCGCTCTCAAAACGTACTATTTACTAAGTCATGAAAAAGCACAATTTTGGAGCGGGCCCGGGCATACTACCTAAGGAGGTTCTTACTCAGGCATCAAAGGCAGTTATTGATATCAACAACTCAGGTTTATCACTTTTAGAAATATCGCACCGTAGTGGAGATTTTGACGCCATAATGGCTCGCTCCAAAGAACTTGTTAAGGAATTACTTGGGGTGCCTGACGATTATTCAATCTTGTTTCTGCAGGGGGGTGCAAGTTTACAGTTTGCGATGGTTCCCATGAACCTGTTGCCTGAAAATGGAACAGCAGCTTATGTTCAAACGGGAGTATGGGCTAAAAAGGCCATGAAAGAAGCCAAGATGATGGGCAATGTAGATGTGTTGGCATCATCAGAAGATAAAAACTATAACTATGTACCTAAAGGTTATCAGATCCCTTCCTCATCAGCATACCTGCACCTGACTTCCAACAACACTATTTATGGCACTCAGATGAAGTCGTATCCTGATTCACCCGTGCCGGTTGTTTGTGACATGTCAAGTGATATATTCAGTTGTCCGGTTGATGTTTCAAAATTCGATCTTATATATGCTGGAGCTCAAAAAAATATGGGACCTGCGGGAACCACACTTGTGATCATTAAAAATGAAGCACTTGAGCGTGCCGGGCGTAAGATACCAACCATGTTAAACTATAAGACGCATGTTGATGGCGATTCAATGTTCAATACACCTCCTGTCTTTGCTATTTACGTATGTATGCTAACGTTAGAGTGGCTGAAGTCTATTGGAGGAGTTCCGGCCATTCAAAAGATAAACGAAAAGAAGGCGGCATTGCTTTATAATGAGATTGACAATAACCCAATGTTCAATGGCACAGCGGCAGTTGAGGACAGATCGCTTATGAATGCCTGTTTCTTATTGTCGCGTCCTGAACTTGATCAGGAGTTTTTAAAAATGTGTAAAGAATCGGGAATCATAGGAGTGAAAGGGCACCGCTCAGTAGGCGGATTCAGAGCATCCATGTACAATGCCCTGCCGTATGAAAGTGTTGAAGCGCTAGTAAAGTTGATGAAAGAATTTTCAATGAAAACAGTATAACCATTACCGATTATGACCCGCATATTAGCGAACGATGGTATTGATCCGGCAGGAAAAAAGATCTTACTTGATGCCGGATTTGAAGTAGTAACTGATAAAGTTTCCCAGGATGATCTTATTAATGGATTGAAAGATTTTGATGCCATACTGGTGAGAAGTGCCACACAGGTTCGTAAAGACCATATTGATGCCTGTCCCGGACTCAAATTGATAGGCCGGGCCGGAGTTGGAATGGACAATATTGATGTAGTATATGCCCGTGAAAAAGGACTTCACGTAGTAAATACTCCAGAAGCCAGTAGCCAGTCAGTAGCAGAATTAGTATTTGCGCATATGTTTGGTATGGCCAGGTATCTTTATGATTCGAACCGGCACATGCCATCCGTTGAGAACAAAGAGCAGTTCACAGGATTGAAAAAGCAATATTCGAAAGGTGTTGAACTAAAAGGGAAAACACTTGGGATAATAGGTTTCGGTAAGATCGGGCAGGCAACAGCAAGGATGGCATTAGGACTTGGAATGAAAGTGATGCCATTCAAACTTCATGCTGCTGATGTAAAGATAGAGATCGATTTTTTTCAAACACATAGTAATGCTTCATTAATGGTTACCATGAAGTGTGTACCCTTTGAAGAGCTTTTGAAGAACAGTGATTTTATCACGTTGCATGTGCCTTTTCCAAAAGGTGCAAAGCCTGTTCTTGCGAAAGCTGAAATGGACCTGATGAAGGATGGAGTAGGTTTGATAAACACAGCCCGTGGTGGTGTTATCAATGAATCTGATCTTCTGGATGCACTTAACAGTGGAAGAGTAGGTAGTGCCGCACTTGATGTTTTTGATGGTGAACCTTTGATAAGGAAAGAGCTCAGAGAACACCCCAGAGTTTCTTTGTCGCCACATATTGGCGGATCAACGGTTGAAGCACAGGAGCGAATAGGGGTTGAGCTTGCAAGCAAAGTGGTTCAGTTGTTTTCTAATTAATATTATTTTCCTATAACGTTATGGCTATATTAAAACCCTTTAAGGGTATCAGACCCATTAAATCTGAAGTGCAGAATGTTGCATCAAAACCATATGATGTATTAAATGAAAAGGAGGCAAGAGAGGAGTGTAAGAATAACCCTCATTCTTTTTATCATGTTATAAAACCTGAGATAGATTTTCCGGATGACTTTGATCATTATGCGCCTGAAATTTACCTGAGGGGTAAAGAGAATTTTGACAAGCTCGTAAAAGACGGGGTGTTCTTTCAGGACGATAAAGACTGTTACTATATCTACCAGCAAACCATGAATGGGCGCAAGCAAAATGGGATCGTAGGTTGTGCCGGTGTTAATGACTATTTCAATGATATAATTAAAAAACACGAGCTCACCCGTCCCGACAAGGAAGAAGATAGAAAGAATCATGTAAGGGTGAGTAAGCTGAATTATGAACCTGTGTTCTTTGCTTATCCGAATGTTCCCAAACTGGATGAAATAGTGAATGGGATCATCATGGCAGAACCTGAATATGATTTTGTTGCCGATGATGGTATAGGCCACACATTCTGGGTGGTTAAGGATGATGCAACGATCTCAGCCATCACGGAGGAGTTTACGAAGATCCCGAACACTTATGTTGCCGACGGGCATCACAGAACAGCTGCAGCTGCTCTGGTTGGAAAGGAAAAGCGTGAAAGTAATCCTGCCCATAATGGTACAGAGGAGTACAACTATTTTATGGCTGTGCATTTCCCGGATAACCAGCTTCAGATAATTGATTATAACAGGGTAGTAAAAGACCTGAACGGGCTGGATTCAAAAGAGGTACTGACCA
>JAHEMF010000007.1:85367-87967 GCA_024643795.1 Bacteroidota bacterium
TGCTAACCCTGCACATACAGGCAAAGAAGAATATAATTTTTTTCTGGCGGTTCATTTTCCGGATGATCAGCTTCACATAATGGATTACAATAGGGTGGTTAAAGATCTGAATGGTATGAGTGAGGCTGAGTTCATTGAAAAGCTTAAAGAACGTTTTGATCTCAAGGAAGTAGGTACGGATACCTATAAGCCTGACCAACTTCATAATTTTGGAATGTATCTGGGAGGAAAGTGGTATTCTCTCACTGCCAATGAAAACACTTATGATGATTCTGACCCAATAGGGGTACTGGACGTAACCATTTTATCAGAGAGTATACTTATGCCTTTATTGGATATTAAAGACCTCAGGACTGATAAAAGAATAGATTTTGTTGGTGGCCTGCGCGGGCTTGGTGAACTTAAAAAACGTGTTGATTCCGGTGAAATGAAGGTTGCTTTTGCTTTATTTCCGGTAAGCATGAAACAATTGATAGATATCTCGGATACAGGCAATATCATGCCTCCAAAGACCACCTGGTTTGAGCCTAAGTTGAGAAGTGGACTTGTGCTGCATAGCCTTGAATAACATCTAGATATAGAATTTTAGAAGAAGCCGGGCCGTATTTCAGTTCCGGCTTTTTGTTTATTAAGCACATCTCTCTTAAATTAGATTCTAATTACTAACCCTAATAATTTTAAATCATGGACAATCAGCAATTAAAAATAAGAGACCAGCAGCGCGATTCATGGAATGAATTCGCACCAGGATGGAAAAAATGGGATGCACTTACCATGCGGTTCATGAAACCACTGGGCGATAAGATGATTGAGTCGCTGCATATCAAACCTGACTATAAAGTTCTTGATATAGCTACCGGTACCGGTGAGCCCGGAATATCCATTGCAGAAATGGTCAAGAACGGATCAGTAACAGGTACTGATCTTTCAGATGTGATGCTGAAAGTAGCCGCAGAGAAAGCAAAAGTACGAGGCCTTTCCAATTATTCCACACAATATGCCGATGCCAGTGAGTTGGCGTTTGATGATAATGCATTTGATATTGTTACCTGCCGGTTGGGTTATATGTTCTTTCCGGATGTTCAAAAAGCAATGGATGAAATGTACCGGGTTCTTAAGCCTGGTGGTCAGATGAGTACAGTGGTATGGAGTGTTCCGGAAAAAAATCCATGGGTCACTATTTTGATGGGAGCGATCAAAGGTCATCTGGAAGTTCCGGCACCTGAGCCCGGAGCACCCGGTTTGTTCAGATGTGCTGCTCCTGATTACATTGAGAACCTTGCAAAAAAGTCAGGGTTTGAAATTGTTGTAAATAAAGAATATGAGTCACCAATGGAGATCACCAGTAATGAAGAGTACTGGGATATGATGACCGAGGTCGCTGCTCCTATAGTATCTGCAATGCGTAGCGCTGATGATAAAACGATACTAGCTATTAAGATGGATGTATTCAAGAAAATGGATGAGATGTTTGGCGAAGGAGCGAAGGCAATGCCCGGATCTACACGGTTGATCACAGTTAAGAAGCCGGCATAGTTCAACACATGATCACCGATCGATCACAACGGCTCTTGTATAAGTGCCGAAGTGACTCATCACCGTAAGGTAATAAATTCCTGCATCCAGATTTACAGTGTTGATGGTGTATCCGTACTTACCTTCATAAAAGTATCGGTTATCAATATCCTTTACAAGTCTGTTACGGGAGTCTGCAAGTTTAATGATGTAGTTTCCCGGCTTTTTGAAATTCAATTCTGTATTGATGAATTGATTGGCCGGGTTAGGAAAAACATTCAATGTGAGTGCATCAGGCTGTTCAGGTGTTTCGCTTATCCCTACCAGGTTTCCCATAATAACTATCGGCTGACCGAAGACCAATGGCTCGCCCGCAAATGTGTAAACCCCTATTCTGATGAATGATGGTTGAGAGGTGTCAATGAATGGCATTGCATTGGTATCGACAGGTGCTTCATCATACAAGTAATTTATATTCAGTGAAGAATCTATCAATGCCTGTGTGATCCTGATCTGGCAACCCTGAGGGAGCTGATCTGCAAAGATGTTCAGTTGCGGATTGGTGACATTAAGAAATCCGCGATCACCCATTTCAAGATCACCGAAAGTGTAGTAAAATGCACCTTGGAACAGTGTGTGTCGGGCAAAGTACATTTTACCAAGCGACAAGCTTTGAAGCAGTTCATAGTCTGAACTATCATTGGCCCATATCAGCGTGTGAAAGATATTGTCCTGGTCCATCCATATACTGCCATGAGAGTCACTCACACCATTACCATACATGAATAATCCATTCGCTGTTAATATATCCCATGTTTTAAGGTGGTGTCTCAGATCACCTCCTCCTCGCTTCAAATAACCTACCTCAAGGATGTCTGTTTTGAATGCATTGTTAGTTAAGAGATATGCAGCAATAGTATCAGTTCGGAAATCTTGCAAAGGCTGGGAATTCATATCCCATCCTGTTCCGAACATATGATTGTAAGAAGTTACACCACCGGCATTGTGAACCCTGTCTACCCAGGTAGAAACATCTCCACCATTTGTTTTGCCTCTGAAAATATCGATGTCGTTGGTTGACGATG
>JAHEMF010000074.1 GCA_024643795.1 Bacteroidota bacterium
ACCTGTCATTTTTCTACGGAGCCAAGATCGGTATCCTGGGACTTAACGGCTCAGGTAAGTCAACCCTTCTAAAGATCATAGCCGGACTTGAAAAATCATTTCAAGGCGATGTGGTATTCTCGCCGGGCTATTCTGTAGGTTATCTGGCACAGGAACCGGTGCTTGACGATTCCAAGACCGCAAAAGAAGTGGTTATGGAAGCTGTGCAGCCTATTGTTGATATCCTGAAGGAGTATGAAGAGGTGAACAACAAGTTCTCCGAACCAATGACCGATGATGAAATGAATAAGCTCATCGAGCGTCAGGGTGTACTCATGGATCAGATTGAACAACATGGTGCATGGGAGCTTGATAATAAGATCGAAGTTGCCATGGACGCATTACGTTGTCCGGAAGGTGATAGTCCTGTTAAGAACCTGTCAGGAGGTGAGCGACGCAGGATCGCATTATGTCGTTTGTTGTTGCAGGAGCCCGACATTCTTTTACTTGATGAGCCTACCAACCACCTCGATGCTGAGTCGGTTGACTGGCTGGAACAATTCCTCCAGCGATACAAGGGTACTGTTATTGCGGTTACGCACGACCGTTACTTCCTAGATAATGTTGCCGGATGGATCCTTGAACTCGACAGAGGTGAAGGTATACCATGGGAAGGAAATTACTCTTCATGGCTTGAACAGAAATCGAAACGATTATCACAGGAAGAAAAGCAAGCCAGCAAGAGGCAAAAAACCCTGGAGCGTGAACTTGAATGGGTACGCATGGCACCTAAAGCCCGTCATGCCAAAAGTAAGGCCAGGCTTGCCGCTTACGACCGCATGATGAGTGAAGATGTGAAGCAAAAGGAAGAGAGACTGGAGATCTTCATTCCCAACGGACCCAGACTGGGTAATGAAGTTATAGAAGCCAAAGATGTTTCCAAAGCATTTGGAGATAAAGTGCTGTACGAGAACCTCAACTTCCGCCTACCCCCTGCCGGCATTGTTGGTATCATTGGTCCTAACGGGGCCGGAAAAACCACTTTGTTCCGAATGATGATGGGAGCTGAAAAACCAGATCAGGGTGAATTTACTGTAGGCCCTACCGTTAGTATCGGTTATGTAGATCAGTCTCATGCTGAAATAGACCCGGAAAAAACTGTTTGGGAAGTGATCACCGGAGGGCATGAGATCATAGAGATCGGAGGCAGATCAATGAATTCCCGCGCTTATGTAGCGCGCTTCAATTTCAGCGGCGCCGACCAGGGTAAGAAATGTGGCGTATTATCCGGTGGTGAACGTAACAGACTACATCTGGCCATGACCTTAAAATCAGAAGCTAACGTATTGCTGCTTGATGAACCTACCAATGACATCGATGTAAATACACTCAGAGCCCTGGAAGAGGCGTTGGAGAATTTTGCAGGTTGTGCTGTGATCATTTCGCACGACCGGTGGTTCCTCGACAGAGTATGTACACATATCCTGGCATTTGAAGGAGATTCACAGGTGTACTTCTTTGAAGGTGGTTATTCTGAATATGAAGAAAATAAAAAGAAAAGACTGGGCGATGTAAATCCACACCGCATCAGATACAAGACCCTAACCCGCTGATCAGAACCAAGGTCAACAGAATGTTGAGTTCTTTCAGTACTTATATATTTGACAATTCATATCAGGAATATAATATCGCAGGAATTACAGATCAACAATGAAACCATCACTGCCCAAAGGAACTCGTGATTTTAATCCGGAAGAGATGCTCCGGAGAAATCATATTCTGAACACCATTACAGGTGTATACAGGCGTTATGGATACCAACAGATCGAAACACCTGCGATGGAAAACCTATCTACCCTCACAGGTAAATATGGTGATGAGGGTGATCAGCTGTTATTCAGGATTCTGAATTCCCGACTCCATGAATCCAAAAAGAAAGATCAGGTACTTGAGGAATTCCAACGTTCGCTTGAGCAAAATATCAACTCAGATATTCTAACCGAAAGGGCATTGCGTTACGACCTGACTGTTCCGTTCGCCCGATACGTGGTAATGCATCAACATGAGATCACCTTCCCTTTCCGCAGGTTTCAGGTACAACCTGTTTGGCGTGCCGACAGACCTCAGAAAGGACGTTATCGTGAGTTTTATCAGTGCGACGCAGATGTTATTGGCAGCGACTCTCTGCTGAATGAGGCCGAACTGGTATTTATTATTTCTGAAGTATTCAGGTCACTCAACATTCCTGTTACTATCAAGCTCAACAACAGAAAGGTACTGACCGGTATTTCTGAAAAATGCGGTATGCCGGAAAAGATCATTGATATTACCGTTGCAATAGACAAACTTGATAAAATAGGTGAATCAAAAGTTATTGAAGAACTTAGTGCAAAAGGTATAAACGACACATCCATTGAAAAAATAAAACCCTTCTTTGGATTCAGTGGTTCCAATCAGGATAAAATTAATTTTCTGAAAACCGAACTTAAAGATTCAGCAACCGGAACACAGGGCGTTACAGAACTTGAAACAATCATCGGGCTTTGTAAAAACGAACAACTTGAACTTGACATCACCCTCGCACGAGGCCTTAATTATTATACCGGAGCAATCTTTGAAGTAAAAGCCAATGATGTGGAGATCGGTAGTGTTTGTGGTGGTGGCAGATATGATGACCTGACAGGTGTTTTCGGTCTAAAAGGTCTTTCGGGAGTTGGTATTTCATTCGGGATAGATCGTATTTATGATGTGATGTTGGAAAGTGGTCTGTTTAGCGACCAATTGTTATCACACTCTTATACGCAGCTCATGTTTGTGAACTTTGGGGATAAAGAATCACAGTATTGCCTTGAACTTGCTCAGCAATTGAGGACCAAAGGCATTGCTGTTGAATTATACCCCGAAAATGCTAAAATGAAAAAGCAAATGGCTTACGCCGATGCAAATAAAATCAAATACGTAGCCCTTATTGGTGATTCTGAGATGAGCTCTGACACCGTTACTGTAAAGAACATGCAAAGTGGTGAACAAAAAACGATTCCTGTAAACCAGATCGCACATTTGATCACTCAAGGGTAGTTAGCAAAAGCAAGAATGAATATCCATCACATATCATCACAACAACTGAGCTTACAGGATATAAAAAATATTCTCGACCGTGATCTTATCTTAAAATTATCTGATACTTCAATTGCAAACATCAATAAGTGCAGATCGTATGTAGATGAAAAGATCAAAAGAACAGAAGCTCCTATATACGGTGTAAATACCGGATTCGGATCACTCTATGATAAAAGTATTTCTGAACAGGATCTGGAAAGTTTACAAAAGAATCTGGTAATGTCTCACGCTTGTGGAACAGGCGACCTTGTTCCAGACGAGATTGTAAGGATCATGTTGCTGTTAAAGATCCAGGGTCTAAGCTATGGCAATTCCGGGGTACACCTTGATACGGTCAACACATTGATCGACCTTTATAATAACCAGCTATACCCAGTAGTTTACCAACAGGGATCACTGGGTGCTTCCGGCGATCTTGCCCCACTGGCACATATGAGCTTGCCGCTGCTCGGCCTGGGAGAAGTAATGGATGCCGGAAAAAAAATAAGTGGTGCACAGGCACTGGAAAAGATAGGCCGGACACCGTTACATCTGAAATCCAAAGAAGGCCTTGCATTACTCAACGGCACACAATTTATGAGTGCATATGGTATCTGGGCACTCATACAAAGTGAAAGGCTAACACTCTGGAGCGATACCATTGCTGCATTATCACTGGAAGCATTTGATGGCAGGCCCGAACCGTTTCATCCACATATACAAGACATAAGACCTCATAACGGTCAAATACAAACTGCCAAGACCATTTCACTCTTACTGGAAGGCAGTGAGTTAATAAGTCGGCCTAAGACACACGTACAAGATCCCTATTCGTTCCGTTGTGTTCCTCAGGTTCATGGGGCATCCAAAGATGCTATAGGGTACGTTACTAAAACCATGATCACTGAGATCAACAGTGTAACGGATAACCCAACCGTGTTCCCTGACGATGATCTGATAATATCTGCCGGAAACTTTCACGGGCAACCACTGGCTATTGCTCTTGACATTTTATGCATTGCACTAAGTGAATTGGGCAATATATCTGAACGAAGAACCTACCAGCTGATATCAGGTTTACGTAACCTCCCTCCTTTTCTGGTGGCCAACGCTGGGTTGAATTCAGGGTTCATGATCCCACAGTACACGGCAGCATCTATTGTAAGCCAGAACAAACAGCTGTGTACACCGGCATCAGTTGACTCTATTGTTTCAAGTAACGGACAGGAAGATCATGTTAGCATGGGAGCTAATGCAGCTACAAAATCATTCAGGGTTCTAAAAAATGTTGAAAGTATTTTGGCAATAGAGTTACTGAACGCAACACAGGCCATTGAATTCCGTCGTCCGGCAAAAACATCACCCATCCTTGAAAAGCTAATTGAAGATTTTAGAAAATCTGTATCCTTCATGACCAACGACCGGGTATTGCATAATGACATCGCCACTGCAACAGAATTTATTCAAAAGGCAAACTTACCGAGCCTTTAGTTTTTACAAAAATTTTGAAATCCTTGTTGTAAGGAATGTAGTAATGAGCGTATAGAAATCATCGATTTCAGGTTGCCAGCGAATGGCACAATGTACTGCATTACTAATTCAACCGTTCAGCTGACGTAATGCTTCTCCTATCTTGTCGGCTTTACAGAGAATAAAAACCTTGGTTCCCTCAGTAATGTCAATCTCAGGCCCGGGATTGAGTTGATAAGAGCCATCCCCCATCTTCATACCTATAACATTAACACCTTCAAGTTGGATCAACCCTGTATCATTAAGTGTTTTACCTATAAAGCGGGATCCTGTATCACCGAAGCATACTTCTTCCAGGTTATAATCTGATCTACCCAATACCACATCAATAAATTCTATTACGTCAGGCTTTATAACAAGTGAGGCCATATGTGTACCTCCTATCTTATCAGGCATGATTACATTATCGGCACCAGCCCTCTTAAGTTTAAGAAAAGCACGATCCTGAGATGCTCTGGAAATTATCTTCAAATTCGGGTTCAAACCTTTGGCAGTAAGCACAACATAAACGTTGTCTGAATCATCAGGCAGAGCCGTAATTAATGAACCTGCAAGTTGTATCCCAGCCTCTTTTAAAACCTCATCATGAGTAGCATCACCTTCAACATAAAGACAATTCTCATCGAGCTCCAGTTCTTCTATTAAACCAGGATCTTTCTCTACAATTACATGCGGAACCTGATGATAAGATAATTGCGAACTTGCTTGCTGACCGTTACGACCATAACCACATATAATAACATGGTCTTTAAGATGAATGATTCTCTTTTTCACTTTTCTGTATTTTAAATAATTACGTAGATCTCCTTCGGTAATGTATGAGGTAACAACTGTAACTCCGTATGTGAACAGTCCTAGGCTTACTATAATGAGGATGGCAATAAAGAGCATACCATCCGGGGTAATTTCCTCTTTCACTGCACTCAGACCCACTGTTGAAATTACAATAACAGTCATGTAAAAGGCCTGCACAATACCATAATCCATGATGATCATAAACCCTATAACTCCAAAAAGAGTAAGGGCCACCAGGAAACCTAATGCCAGGTAAAGCTTACGGAAGAATTTCTTATCGTGTGGGTTCATACCAGTATTGTTGCAAATATATAAGGATACCTTTTAATGGTCATATGATGTGTATCATAAAAAACCCCGCTGCACAGCAGCGGGGCTACAAGACTTCGACTCTATAATCCCCCTAAACCTACTTCTGGTATATCGGTGTGATATTCATGTTATAGAACATGAAAGACCAGAGATCGGTCAGTTCATCGATCGTCTTGGATATAGGCTTTCCGGCACCATGTCCGGCATCAACATCTATACGTATCAGCAACGGATTTTTGCTGTCTTTATTTTTGGCTTGCAGTTGAGCGGCATATTTAAATGAATGTGCCGGTACAACACGGTCGTCGTGATCAGCAGTAGTGACCATCACAGCCGGATAACTTCCATTTTCGATAATATTGTGGAGGGGAGAGTATTTATATAAATAAGCAAACTGGTCAGGGTCATCAGAAGAACCATATTCAACTACCCATCCCCAGCCAACAGTGAATTTATGGAATCGTAACATATCCAACACTCCAACACCCGGGTAAGCAACTTTGAAAAGGTCGGGGCGCTGATTAATAACAGCTCCTACCAGCAGTCCTCCGTTAGAACGACCTTCGAGAGCAAGCTTATTAGCATTGGTATACTTTTCATTGATCAGATACTCAGCAGCCGCAATACAATCATCAAATACTGTTTGTTTCTTCTCAAGCTTACCGGCTTCATGCCATGCTTCACCATATTCACTTCCACCTCTGAGGTTAGCTACGGCATAAACACCACCGTTTTCGAGAAGAATCAGGCGGGACGATGAGAATTTCGGAGTAAGAGCGATATTGAATCCTCCATATCCATATAACAAAGTCGGATTATTACCATTCAACACAAGACCTTTCTTATATACCAGGAACATGGAAACCTTGGCACCATCTTTACCGGTATAAAA
>JAHEMF010000075.1 GCA_024643795.1 Bacteroidota bacterium
CCTATTTTAGCGACCTCTTACTACCTGCAGGACGTTTACGTGAATTCAAAAGCGGAGCAAAACGGGCTAATGTTATTGTGGTTACCAAATGTCCGGATGAGCTCACTCCTGATCAGCAACAAAATTTCATGAGCAATATCCGGCCTTCAAAAGAACAGCAGGTATTTTTTACCGGGCTTACATATACTGAGCCAGTGAACCTTGCTACCGGCGAAACCCTTTCATGGGAGGTGTTGAAGAATAAAAATGTGATAATGGTAACGGGTATTGCTGATCCTGAACCTATGAAGCTCTTTATGCAAAAACATGCAGCGAAAGTAACATCGCTGGTTTACGGCGATCATCATATATATACAACCGGTGATATTGATCACATCAGCTCAGCATGTGAAAAAGATTCCGGAGTTGTTATCACCACTGAAAAAGATGCAGTAAGGCTGAACGAGGTTGCCGGTGAGAATTTTCTGAAAAATTGCTGGTACCTGCCGTTAGGTGTCCGGTTTTTAAATGATGAGGATAAATTTTTAAAATTGATCAATGGATTTGTCGGAGTCAGTTAACAAAGCGGTTTCATTTATTTCAAATTTGGTTCCTGCAAAAGCCACCACAGCTGTTATTCTGGGTAGCGGACTGGGTGGGTTTGGTGATCAGATAGAGGTCATAGAAAAGATCATGTACACCAGCATACCCGGGTTTCCCGAGCCCACTGTTGCCGGCCATGGAGGTAATCTGCTGTTTGGAAAGATCAATGGTGAATATGTATGGGTGATGCAGGGCAGGTTTCATTTTTATGAAGGTCATGATATGCAAACGGTAACCTTCCCCGTAAGGGTACTGGCACAACTGGGCGTTAAAACTTTGTTGCTGAGTAATGCCAGCGGAGGTGTTAACCCACAGTATAAGGTAGGCGACCTTATGGTGCTTGACGATCACATCAACCTTATGAGTGCCAATCCGCTTACCGGTAGTAACAATGATGCATGGGGTCCACGCTTTCCGGATATGAGCAGGCCATATGATCCTGAGCTGATAGACGAAGCTTTAATGGTAGCGGGAAAAAATAATTTTGTTTGCCATAAAGGTGTGTATGCCGCCGTTACCGGGCCGTGTTATGAAACGCGTGCCGAGTACAAATATATCCGTACCATAGGTGCCGATGCGGTAGGAATGTCTACCGTGCCGGAGGTTATTGTTGCACGCCATATGGGTCTGCGGTGTTTCGCCATTAGCGTTATAACCGACCTTGGCGGTATGGAGCAGGAAGTTGAACTTACCCATGACGAAGTAGTGAAAGTGGCAGGAGAGGCCGAAAGCAAGGTGACACACATCATCAGGCATCTGATTTCGAAGGGCTTTTAATACATATCTATGACATCCCGTGCCTTTCAAAATTGCTATATTTGAATTCTGGCTAACCCAAAAAACTATGAAAAAACTCTTACTATTCACTGTATTTACATTATTCATTTTTAGCACTTTAAGTGCCCAGCAATCGTTGAACATGACCCTTCTGAGCAACTGGGATGATAACTCATTACCCAGCGGATGGACCGGTCAGTATAATGATGTGTGGGGCTATGCCGACGGGCAGGGAAATGAATATGCCATCATAGGTGCTATGCTTGGATCGTATATCATTGATGTGACCACTCCTACAAACCCTGTTGTAGTTGATTATGTTCCCAGTAAAGACCAGTTTACACTTGCTGTACACCGCGACTATAAAACCTATTCGCATTACTGTTATGCTGTTGCCGATGAAGGGCAGAATTCATTGCAGATATTCGACATGCAATATTTGCCTGACTCTGTACATGTAGTTTATGACAGTGATCAATTTTCGAAACGTTGTCACAACCTTTTTATATCGGGCGATAAATTATTTCTTGCATCCAATACCGTTGCAAACAATTTTAATGCCATGGATGTGCTTTCACTGGCTAACCCTGAGTCGCCAACTTTTTTAAGTTCACTATTCAATCCTAACTTTAGTCACGTACATGATGTGTATGTGAAAAATGATACAGCATATTGTTCTAACGGTAATGCAGGGTTGTTCATTTATAACTATGCCAATCCGGTTAGTCCTGTTTTGATTAGCAGCATCACTGCATATCCGCAACAAGGTTATAACCATAGTTCATGGCTTACTGATGATAGTAAATACATGGTGTTTGCCGATGAAGATCATGGTAAAGCATTAAAGGTGTATGATATATCTGATGTACAGAATCCGGTATTGAAAGGACTGTTTCAGTCGAACCTTCTTAATGTGCCTAACCCGTCGTCACAGGATGGCAGCATACCGCACAACCCATTTATTGTAGGCGACAAAGCCATTGTTTCTTACTACCATGATGGAGTGCAGATCTATGACATTTCAAATCCTACCAATCCTACGCAGGTTGCTTATTATGATACCTATCCACAAGCTCTTAACTACTCAGGTTATCAGGGTTGTTGGGGAGTGTATCCTTATCTTCCATCGGGTATTGTTCTTGCTTCTGACATCAGCAACGGTTTGTTTGTGTTGGATGCATCTACTGTTCTGGGTATTGCTGACGCAGTTCCTAATGCCGTTTCGGTTACTGCCTATCCTAATCCATTTGCGCAGCAACTCAATGTTGCAGTATCAGGACCGGTAAGTGGAAACATCAAAGCAGAGCTGGTTGATATGGTTGGTAAGCAGGTGTATATTAATAATAATGTTCCTGCCGGAAACACTTTTAGTATTCCTGCCGGCGGACTCAATCAGGGTGTATATTTCATCAGGATCACAGCAGGTGAAAAGGTTTACACTAAAAGGGTGGTGCATTATTGAAGATACCATAGTGTTTCTAAGCATTAAATTTGAACTTATCGGATGATGGGCCGCAATTACTTTGGTTGTTTGTTGGTGATAGGGTTGTTGTTTACAACCAACCCATCTGCGCAAGCGCAATCCAAAACCTTTCGGTTAATGTTATCTGGGTTACTCAGTTTTGATGTAGATACCATCTCGGCACCACAGGCAAATCGTATGCTGAATAGTTCAAATAAGACCGTATTTCTTGATGCGCGTGAGAAAGAGGAATTTCAGGTAAGCCATATTAAAGGAGCTCGTAATGTGGGTTATGACCACTTTACCCTGGAGGGATTGAACATTCCACGCACAACACCTGTTATAGTATACTGTTCAGTAGGATACCGCAGTGAAAAAGTATCAGAAAAGCTTATAGCAGCAGGGTTTACTGATGTAAAGAATCTGTATGGTGGCATCTTCGATTGGGTAAATAACGGTTATTCAGTTTACGATGCAGGCGGAAGGGTTACAAAGAAAGTTCATGCATTCTCTCCCGAATGGGGAATATGGCTCGAGGAAGGTGATAAAGTATATTAACGCATCATGAATCATCTGATCATATTTATGCGATCTCCTGTGTTGGGGAAAGTTAAAAAACGTATTGGCGCAGTGTTAGGTGATGAAGCGGCATTGGATATTTATACTTCTTTATATACCCACACTTTAAAAGTAGCTGATAAGTTGCCGTATAAAAAGTGGCTGTTCCTCGCAGGTGAAATAACAGAGCTTAAGTTTGAAAATTCTTACCATATAAAATATCAAAGCGGCGAAGATCTGGGTTACCGGATGCTGCATGCTATAGAAAGTTGTTTGAAGAAGGAGCCGGGAAAAGCTGTGTTAATTGGCACCGACTGTCCTGAGATAGATCAGCATATCATCAGCTCAGCATTTGAATACCTGAATGATAATGATGTGGTGTTGGGACCGGCAAGCGATGGGGGATACTACCTCATTGGAATGAATACACCATACTCACAACTATTCATGAACAAGGAGTGGGGTGGACCCGACGTATTCATAGATACTGTAGCAGATATTTTGGAGATGGACCTGAAATGGATAAAATTACCTGTACTCTATGATGTTGATACCGTGGAAGATGCAAGGAGAGCAGGGTTTCATGATAAAATAGTTTGATCAATGTATAGTATATTTGAATTATGAAACTACTAAAAGCATTTACTTACATAGCAGCATTTACGGTGTTACTGGTAGCTTGCAAAAAAGATAAGGACACAACCGCTGATCCAGCCCCTTCTAACGGTCCGTTGATTACTATGAAGTTTGAAACCACATCAGGTGGAGTTCAGGTTGTAACCGGACAACTTGCGTATGTAAATCCTGCCGGAAATAATTACAGTGTTAACAGCATGAAGTATTATATAAGCAATGTAACCTTGGTTGATGACTCAGGAGCTGAGATCAATGCTGGTAATTATAATCTGGTGGATATTTCAGACCCAACAACGCATCAGTTTACACTTGATCAGTTCCCCGTTGGGAATTACACTCAGTTGAAGTTCATGATGGGTGTTGACAGCAGCAAGAACTATGCAGGAGCACAAACCGGTGACCTTGATCCGGTGAATGGGATGTTCTGGGACTGGAGCTCAGGATATATTTTTTTCAAACATGAAGGATCGTTTGTAGATACTACAGGATTTCAGGAAGGAGTGTATTATCATTACGGCACCCAAAAAGGTCTGGTGAATGTGACGCTGCCGCTTGATATTGAGTTAACAAAAAATGATGCACATAAAGTGATCCTTAATTTTGATCTTGACAAAGTGTATTCCAGTCCTAATATGATAGATTTCAACGGCAACTTCATTCATCAGTCGAACGGCCCCAATGATTCCTTATGGCTTATTCAGATGAAAGAAAACTTTGAGAGTTCATTTGCCATAGATCATATAGAATAACTGCCATTTTTGAGGCTGAGCATAATTATTTACTTTTGTTTGATGAGTACATTAACTAAATGTTGATAGTGTGAAAAACCTTCTATTTGCCTTGCTTCTATTAATACCTGCTATCGGATTCGCTCAGAATACTGCGCCGCGTATCAGTAATTCAGAAAAGTTTGTTGAGGAACCCGGCAGGATCCTCGAAAAAGAAATGAGCACCATGGGTGTTATCCCTGTAAAATATAATCTTCAAAAGCAGGAGCTGAATGTGAATGCCCTGGTGATGAAAGATCTGCTCACAAGCAAGAAAAGTTCATGTTTGGTTTTTGAGCTTATCAAGAAAACTAAATATGCTTATGTTGATCCTGATGAGATCAGTGACATACTCAATATGTTCAAGCTTATGGATGAGCAGTACATTGGTACTACCAAGCCTAACTATACGGAGTTGGTTTACAACACACGCGGTGGTACTGAAATAGGATGTTTCTTTGATCAGGGTCGATGGATAGTGTTTATAAGACTTGATAAGAATGATAAGAATACTATTATTGAGATCAATACCGACGATCTTATTACGTTACGTTCTTATATTTTGCGAGTAGACAATGTTGTTAATAGTGCTAAATAAAAATCATGAAATTACCACTGATACAGTTTTCGGTTATCACCTTACTTTCATTTGCAATGGTTACTTGTTCGCAGCCTGCTGCAGATGAAGACACCGGCGATAGTGTTGTCACAGAAGAGCCTGCTGATGTTAATGAACTGGTAGTTGATCCGGCGGGTGCAGACAATGAAGCCCCTCAAATCACTACCCAACCTTTAGAGGCAGTGACACAAGGTGGGCAGGCAGGATTAAATCCCGCCCATGGTGAGCCGGGCCACCGGTGTGATATTTCGGTAGGCGCTCCTCTAGACTCTCCTCCCGGCAATGTACCTGATGAATCTACTGTAATACAGGGAGGTAATCAATCTATATCTACAAGTCAGCCGGTACAGGTTCAGCCGGGCCAGAAGTCGGTTATGTTCCAGGATGGTAGTCAGCCAGCTCCACAGCCTGTAGCGCAGCCATCAACAGCCCCTGCGGGAGGTAGTGCCAGTGGGCGTGTTAATCCGGCACACGGTGAGCCCGGGCACGACTGCTCGGTACCGGTAGGCCAGCCTCTCCCTAATTAACACCATTGAAAAGTTATATTCAAGGCTTTAATTTTTAGTAAAAGGGTATTTCAAGTAGCAAAAAGTGTTACTTTTGTGCCTCCCAAAAAGGGATTTGACCTGTTCGGGGTCAGAATTTCAGGTCCGGTAGTTTCCCGTAAAATCACAGATCTTTGATCTGTAAATTTTACGAGGATCCACGTTCGGCTAACAAATCAAAGATTTGAAGCCGAAACGGGACACATGGTTAGAATACATTGATTAAAGAGAAGAAAATTGTTCTTCTATATATTTCTTGGTCCGGTAGTTCAGTTGGTTAGAATACATGCCTGTCACGCATGGGGTCGCGAGTTCGAGTCTCGTCCGGACCGCCAAAACCCAAAAATCAAAAAAGCTCCTTTTCGGAGCTTTTCTTTTATCCACGAGGGTTTCAGCCGATTTTAAAGGTGGGAATTTCCGGTTATTTCCGGGTAAAAATGGTCGAAATGTTTCACCATTTTTTTCATTTGTTTCACCATTTTTTCAATTTTACTCCTACTTTGGTCCCGGCTATCAGCCATCCATTTTTATAGATCCGGGTCCATGAACCAG
>JAHEMF010000035.1 GCA_024643795.1 Bacteroidota bacterium
GATTATTTTCTTGAAATCCTCTGAATGCTTTTGAATCAAAGTAAGGGTCTGATTGACTCCTGTCACCGGAAGGGTAATATTTATATTCATTGTCATATACCCACCTTTGAAATCCTTTCCATCCCGACCCTTTAAGGTCTTTGTCGGTATTCATAAAATCTAATTCCGCTTGTTTCACAACATCATAGAAATTGATCTGAAGATTGTCTTTCATCTTTTCCCATGCTTTTTGTGAATAGGATGATGTATTAAAAAGCAGACATATAAAAATCGTCATAATGGATAATAAATTTTTCATAAAATGTTTTAGGGTAGGTATAAAGATGGATTTTCTTTAATGTTTTTTAAATGGTAAAAATGCTTTTTGTTATTTCTGGTATAAAATATAATGGCACTATTATTATCAGTTTCAATATCGTCAAAATTATTTTTACCAGCACTGTCGGCGGATATTACAACGGATATGTTCCGGTTCAAATTCAGATCATATACTTTGGGTATTACATAGTTGCCTTTGAATAAAACACTGTCAGCATCCCATTCGTTTTCAGTAATCTTAAAATTTACAGTAAGCTTAATTGTTATAGCCTCGCCTTCAGCTCCCGGGTAAATTTTTGTATATGATGCATTGATCACCTGCAAGTCGCGACCTTCTGTAAGGCTGCTGTTTGTGGTTTTACAACTTGAGTACAAGATTAAAGCCACGACAAATATAAAGACACTACAAAGTTTATTCACCGCTTGTTGTTCCTTAGCATGGTACTACTAAAAATAATCCTTTTTTATTATTTAACCTAAAAATGGCCAAAAAGAATCTATTGGTTGCAAATATTACCGGAATGGCAAAAGGGTATTACTATTTTTACATAAAAATCTGGTTTGAATGAACTTCAACACTTCACTACTGGTCATTTCAATGTTATTGCCGGTTATAATATCCTGCGAAAATAAGCCACAGGCGACTCCGCTTCCAATAATGGGTAATAAGGAAGTTACAGAAAAGTTGGTGGACGGGGAGATCATTACGGACACGGTTTTCCATACAATTGAACCATTTACATTTATAAATCAGGATAGCATGGTTGTAAATGAATCCACAGTTGATGGTAAGATTTATATTGCCGATTTTTTCTTCGCTTCATGCCCAACCATTTGTCCGAAGATGCACGCTCAAATGAAACGAGTATATCAGAGCATTGAAGATATGGATGATGTTATCATTATTTCACACACCATGGATCCTAAACATGATTCTATTGCGGTTTTAAGTTCACTGGCTACGAAATATGCAGTTACTGATTCACGTAAATGGAGTTTTGTGACAGGCGACAAAGATCAGATCTTCGAATTGGGAAACAAGAGTTATATGGCTGCCCTCACTGAAGACCCAAAAGCGGCAGGAGGTAACCTGCATAGTGGCGCTTTCATTTTGGTTGACCGTAAGCGACGCATACGTGGTTTTTACGATGGCACCAAACGTTCTGACGTGGATGCGCTTATACTAGACATTAAAAAATTACGACAAGAGTAACCGACATTTCTTACTTTTAAATAACAATAAAAAGAATATGAAATATTTCACAAGTTTATTAATAGGCTTCAGTATTATGCTGATATCTTGCCAACAAAATCAAACAACAGATTCATCAAGGTTAGGTAAAGTTGATTTTAACGTAACAGGATCCAAAGAAGCTATGGAGTATTTTAAACAAGGACACTTGTTGCTGCACAGTTTTGAATATGATGATGCCAGAGAACAATTTATTAAGGCACGCGAAACTGATCCAACAATGTCTATGGCATATTGGGGTGAAGCCATGTGTTATAACCATTCTTTGTGGTCGGAGCAGGAGCAGGATAAAGCCATGGAGGTGCTCAATATGCTTGGGGAAACAGAAGATGAACGTCTTGGCAAAGCAGGTTCTGAAATAGAAAAAGACTTTATTAAAGGAATTGGTATATTATATGAATCGGATGAGGAGAAGATGATACGTGATCAAGCTTACGCCGATTATATGGCAACGCTGTACAATAAGTATCCTGGTAATGACGAGGTAGCTGCATTTTATTCGTTATCACTCCTTGCAACAGTGCCTGATGGTCGCGATTTTGTGATCTTTGAACAGGCTGCAACAGTTGCCAAGGAAATTTTGAGAAGAAATCCTGAACACCCGGGAGCTTTACATTACCTGATACATTCGTATGATGATCCTGAACATGCAATAATGGCCTTGGATGCAGCAGACAAGTATACACTGGTTGCTCCGGATGCAGCCCATGCTCTGCATATGCCTACTCATATATATCTACCGCTAGGTATGTGGGATAAGCTAATAGCATCCAACATTAATTCCTGGGAAGCCAGCAAATCAAGAAAAGAACGAAAAGAGCTTGACAATGATGCTTTGGGATATCATTCGTATTTATGGTTGATATATGGCTTGCTGCAGCAAGACAGGTTTGCGGAAGCTGATAGTATGGCAAATGATATGGTGACGTTCACTGAAGCTTTGCCATCTAAAACAGCCCGCAACCATTTGTCAAGAGTTAAAGGAACCTTGCTTGTAGGTATTAATAGTTATGATAATAAACTGGCTGATGTGGACGTAAAGGTCGATGATCTCCGGCTGGAGTCCCGGTCGGGATATGCCTTTATTGAAGGGATGAAGTATTATTCCAAAAACGATCGTGAAGGGTTGGAAGCAACTATCATGGCAATGGAAAAAGATATATCTGATGAAGCGGGAAAAGTATTGATGGAAGGTATCACCGTTTGCAGCATTCCCGATAATGAATCACAACCCGCTACTCAGTTAAGTGTGGATCAATCGCGTGTTATGGAAATGGAACTGCAAGCGTTGGCATCATGGATGGGTAGAGATACCGTTAAAACAAGAGAGTATTTTAATGGAGCCACCAAGCTTGAAGCAAGTTTAAGTTACTCATACGGCCCGCCTGAAATAGCGAAACCATCATTTGAGTTGTTTGGGGAATGGCTTTTGCAGATCGGGGAGCCCGACCAGGCCTTACAAATGTTCAATGCCTCGCTTACACGCACTCCCGGCAGGGCATTATCTTTAAAAGGAAAATCTGAAGCAGAAAATAGAATTAAGGTGATAGCCTTGAAACAATAATTAAATGATCAGCAATCCCGGATTTTAATGATGGTTTGGGAATAAATGCTATTTCATTATTTAAAATATCACAGTATTTTGTTAGAAATCTGTTTTTTATTTTAATCCAATGAAAAAAATAAAACTCAATGTAAAGATAGATTGGCAGTCAAAGTTGATCGACATCCTTATTGTAATCGTAGGCATATCTATATCATTTAAACTCAATAACTGGAATGAATCTATTAAAAGCACTGGTGAGTTGCAGGATAATATCAATAGTTTCTATGATGAAAACAGTTCAAATGAGTCCAGACCGGAAGAGACTCTGGAGTTTTCTCAAACTAATTGTAAATCAATTGACACTTTAAAGCAGCAGCTCATTGTAGGAAACTTTGATGTACCAAGGATCATGTTACTTTCAGCAAATATGTTGGCAGTCGCCAGTTTAGGCCATCAGTAACTACTATGGAGAATATTATCGCATACGGTGAATTCGACTTTATTAAAAATGTAGAATTACGCAAAAGTATCATGGATACGTATAACTCTTACGAAACCATTAGTAAGCTTGAGGAGAACTGTTCCAACTATGTTAATGAATATATCACACCATATTTTTTTGATAATATCAGATTTAGTAACTATAGCCCTGTCAACCCGGATCTTGTTTCAAGATCCCACTTTGAGAATATAGTTTTCGGTTATCAGGTTCTGCTTCAGCAAAAGATCAATGATTATGAGGTTCATTTAAGCAGAATGAAGCATCCGGATAAAAAGATATCGCAAGTGATCATCACAGAAAAGTTCTGATATTTGGAACGACAATAATTAATTTACATAAATATTAAATACCACATCATGAAGTTAGGTGCATTTTCAATCAGTTTAAGTGTAAAAGATATCAATTCATCAAAAGCATTTTATGAGAACCTGGGATTTAAGGTTTTTGCTGGCGATATCTCTAAAAATTATCTAATTCTCAAGAATGAGGAATCCATCATTGGAATATTCCAGGGTATGTTTGAAAATAACATCATAACATTCAATCCGGGATGGGATTCTAATGCCGACAAGATTGAGGAGTATGACGATGTAAGAGACATTCAGCGCTCTTTAAAGGCAAAGGGCATAAAATTGCAAACAGAAGCTGATGAAAATACTACCGGTCCGGCCCGCCTGGTGGTGATGGATCCAGATGGAAATGCTGTGCTGATCGATCAGCATGTGTGATTGGTTGTGTTAGATACATCACAGGGGAGAAAAGAAGCTCAAGTAAAAAAGGGAATAGCAGGCTGTATAAATCACCATTATATCGTACCTTTAAGTTTGCAATAATTATTTTGTTGTAATGCGAATACTGTCATTTGTCTTTTTGCTTTATTACCTGGGTGGCACCTTTTTACTGCCTTCCAGTGATTTTGCAAGATTGATGGACCTGCCTCAAATGTATGATCATTGCAAATCGCATGAGGATGCTGATATGACTCCTTTGGATTTTATCACCGATCATTTATTAAACATTGATGGCATTTTTGATAAGCATGAAAATGGTGATGATCAAAAGCCACATACTCCAATCGCTTGCAGTCATCAAAGTAATATCAATTTATTTTCATCTCCAATTAAAGATATCAATTTCAGGGATGTCATTATTATCTCAGAATTAAAATCAGTTGTAATTGAAAGGTATTTCGTTTCTGATTTTTTTTCGGAAATTTTCAGACCTCCAATTCAGGAATTATATTCCTGAAAATATTACAACCAAGTAAATTTTATTCAAAAAATTATAAACGATGAAAAAGTTATTTTATACGTTGCTATTTGCGGCATGCATGAGTTATGCTTCAACAGCTCAAAATATTGATAATGTACCAGATGCGGTATCAACAGCCTTTAACACTAAATTTCCCAAAGCCGGTGATGTGCATTGGGAAATGGAAAATAATTCTGACTTCGAAGCAGAATTTGAATTGAATGACATTGAAATGTCAGCTGTTTTCGATGCAAATGGTAATTGGAAGGAAACCGAACAAGAGATCAAAACATCTGAATTACCGGAAGCTGTTCATGCAACTATTAAATCGGCCTATGCTGGATTTAAGGTCAATGAAGCAGATAAAGTGGAAAGTGCCGAACATGGCAATTGTTTTGAGGTTGAACTGGAGAAGAAGGAGCAAACAATTGATGTTCTTATTTCGGGAAAGGGGAAAGTTCTCAAGAAAACAGTGGTAGAGGATGATAATGATGATGAAGAAGAAGATTGAAAAAACCGGAAAGTGTCGCAATAGCGGCACTTTCTTTCTTTTGTAATTTCCATGACTATGAATAAGGTTCCTCAGTTGTTACTTGCGTTCTGGGTGATGAAGATCTGTGCTACCACTTTGGGAGAAACTGCAGGAGATCTGTTATCGTTGACACTTCAAATCGGCTATGGTTTAAGTTCTGTACTGCTATTGATTTTATTTATCATCACCCTACTCTTTCAATTGAAAAGCAGTAGTTACAAGCCGGTTATTTATTGGTCGGTCATCATTTCAACAAGCACTGCAGGTACTACAATTTCTGATTTTCTCGACAGGTCGGTAGGGCTGGGATATGCTCAGGGGTCATTATTGCTTTCTCTTTTGTTGGCAGCCGTATTGTTGCTTTGGCGGTTCGCTGAAGGTTCGGTTTCTGTTAGTGATATTTCTTCCGGAACATCAGAGTATTTTTATTGGACAGCGATCCTTATTTCCAATACTCTTGGAACAGCTTTAGGTGATTTCCTTGCCGACGATTCAGGATTAGGTTTCGGAGGTGGTGCTTTACTTATCGGCACAGCGCTGGTAGTTATTACCATGTTGTATTATAAGTCATCCTTATCACATGTGCTTTTATTTTGGCTGGCATTCATATTAACAAGGCCTTTTGGAGCCACATTTGGTGATCTGCTCACTAAATCTACCGGTGAGGGTGGACTGGGCTTTGGGACTTATGGATCATCAGTGATCTTGTTCAGCATGCTCATTGTTCTTGTTTACAGAGAGTTAAGAATTGGGCGTATAAATAATTAGTCAGTGAATAATTGATCCGATAGCTCAAATTCATGAATTGTTACCATTTTACACAAATGGATATGTCCTTAAACAAATAATTCTACTTTTATATAGAACTAATTGTTTAATTATGGGTGTGAGGCAATTTCGTGGAATCTTTTTTTATAAACTCATCATTCTGATTTTAGCGATCAATTATAGTGCTAAAGCACAGATCACTTATCAACTCCATTTTACTGATCCGGAGCCTGCAAATATCTGTGCAACCCGTGATAGTGGTTTTGCAAGAATTTGGATTAAGGTGGATCTATGGGGTGCAACACTGATCTTATCTAAAGTAAATTCACAAGGTGTAGAAGAGTGGAAAAGGGAATATACTGCACAGCAATGTGGTATGTTTTCGAGTAGCTTACCATATGTTGCGCAGCGTGATGACGGAGGTTTTTATTTGTCCATGATGGATGATGATTGTTTTGCTGGTACTGATTCTTATGTTTTATTCAGTACAGATAGTATGGGATCGGTTATTTGGACCAAAAGAGTTTGGGGTGATCCTGCCGAACCTTTTGTGACAAAAAATTATAGCAGAAATATGCTCTTCGATAGGTATACCAATAATGTTATCATAACTGCTTTGCATAATGTTGACGATTATGACAATTTTGTTTGGGTTGACTATAGTACTTTTTTTAATGTATTTGACCCTTCAGGTGCAATGGTATTGTCACGCCATTATAATTCGCTGCCCAGCACTTCAAATATTTTTGGCTGGGCTGATGCAATACATGATGCTTCAGGTGTACTGACTAATTATTTAGCAACCGGTGATAATCGGGTTTATAACTTTGATAGTACAGGTACTTTAATATGGTGTAATGAGTATACCGGACCTCAGGGTTTGATCAAAGATGGAGAACTGGTCAGGATCGGAGATTACTTTTTCAGGATGTCTGGATATGCGGGAAGTGTGTTGGTACAAAAGATCGATACCTTGGGTAGCCATATAGACGCTGTAATGCTCAACTCTATGACAGGAGGAGTTAAACTTGCAGTATATCAGGATTCTTTGCTTTTGATAATGGGTAAGATGACCGGGAATAAACCGACAAATATTTTATTGGACACAACATTAAATATTGTTCAGGCGAATTGTTCACCCAAAGCGATTTACAAATCAAAAGCTTCTTTTGAGCCTGTGACAAGTGCAATTTATTGGTATTATGACCTGTTTGGTGAACGAACAATTGAAAGGTTATTCATGGATAAATCTTGTGGATTTATTGATACCAATGTAGTTGCAACATCGGTGACAGGTATAACAAGCTCCGCCAAAACCCAGAGCTTTGGTGGTTTTGGAATTGGGGGAGGAAGTACTACCGATACAACAATTTCACCATCGGTATTTACAAGTAGTTGCTATTCTGCATTACCCGTGATCACTGCTTCCGGGAAATTGGCTATTTGTTTAGGCGATAGTGTGAACTTTCAGGTGGATACTACCGGATTTACCGGATATCAATGGTATCGGAATGGCAATTTGATCCCGGGGGCTACGTTATCATCATTTTGGGCGAAAATAAGAGGTAAGTATAAGTGTGAGGTTGTGGATCAATATGGATATACATTGGCAAGTAAAGAGTCCTATGTTTCAATTGTATGTTTGCCTCCTTCTCCACCGAAGGACAGGATCATGATGATGGAGGATTCAGATTCACCGGAAATGCTTGTTTACCCTAACCCTGCAACAAAAGAATTTACAATCAAACTTAACTTTTATGCTTTTGATGAATTAACTGTTCGGATTTATGATCTTACGGGAAGATTAGTGATAATGGAAAGTATCAACCCGCTTCACACGGAGCTGCAAATTGATCAGATTCATCAGGGTTCTTATTTCATTGATCTAACTGGACCAATGGGTTTAAGTTTAGCTGCCAAGCTTATCAAACTGTAAAAGCAATTTACATTGTCATACTTTATTGTCAGGGGTGGGTCAAGGAATATTCATCAGCCTTATGAAAATATTATATCATGAATATTCATGATATAGTTGTAATAAACACAATCTAATTTGAATCTTGACACGGAATCTTGACGGGATAGGTTCCTTCTTGCCGTCGAAAAATGCATGAAACCCTTTGATAGATTAGCTTTCAAGATGTACAGAGCCAGATTTATTTTTAAGAATAATTAAGAAATAGAAGCCAATTTGTAGTATTTGATAGAGCATATACGTGCCATGTTATGGTCAATCACTCTAATAATATTCATCTTATTTGTAAAAAAAATACCAGCAAAATTTTTTTTATTTAAAGTTTTTCTTTAACTATGCTTAATCAAGTAGTAGTTTTTACGGAAGATTAAAACTCTAACCAGATTAAAATAACTAAAAATATTTACCCAAACTAAACCTATCGAACCCATAACGACATTCCTAAATTAGAATGTTAAGGTCGGAATTACCTAAGCAGTTTTGCGATTCTTGATATTCAACAAATTAATTAATCTTAATTCTTAGCATATGATAACTCGAAGTTTATTCGTTTCTGGAATTTTATTGCTCTTATCTAAAGTAATAATGGCACAATCGCCCGATCCGTATGTTATAGGTACAGCAGGCGAAGTTGATAAAACAGAACATATAAGTCTTGAATGGACAATTGGGGAGACTTTTGTAAACTCCTATAGTGATGATGGGTTGATGGTTACTGAGGGATACCACCAGCCATTGATTATTGAGCGGCTGATAGAAGAACCAATTGTAGGTTTTACGATCAATGTGTTTCCTAATCCTGTAAGTTCAATATTAAACATTTTTATTGCGTCAGAAGTTGATGAAAAAGTACTTATCCGAATCATTGACATGGATGGCAGGTTGATTTATTCTGTTGAAGTTAATTCGCACCTCTTCTCTGATGAATTTGATATGTCATCATATGGTAACGGCTTATACCTGCTTACAGCAAAAAGTACATCTGGCAATATAAACGAGACCTACAAAATATTTAAATCACTTTAATAACTATTAAAATACCTGAAACATGAACAAGTTCTATCTAATTATGATCCTTTTTGCAGCAAGCATAGGATTAAGTTATTCTCAATCTGTTCCACAAGGCATAAATTATCAGGCTGTGGCAAGAGATAATGATGGTGAAATAATTGCAGAAAAGGAAGTTGAACTAAAAGTTAGACTTTTGACGGTGAAGAACGAAGAGGATATCTTCTATGAAGAATTGCATACAGTTAAAACCAATAAACTTGGATTATTTACCGTGATAATAGGTAAAGGTCAGCCGATATCAGGTGAGTTTAAAAAGACCCCATGGAAGGAAGAAGAGATTTGGGTAAATGTGGACATAAAGTACGAAGGTCAGGCGGCGTTTACTCCTATTACTAACAGTAAGTTATATACTGTTCCTTATGCATTTGTGGCAGGCGAAGTTATGGATCCCTCTGATAATGATACTAGATATCAGATTACAAACTGCCCATGTCAGGTTGGGTTAGTAAAACTTGATGTTTATTATTTGGGAGCTGATAATGTAACTATAAAAGTATATGCTGACGCTAATCTCAATAAACTCGTTAATACATTTTCAAATGTAATGAGTGGTCATACACTTCAATTTGATGCCACATTAAATCCTCCAAATGGAACTTTCACTGATGTTACTTATGTTGAAATTATTGGAAGTCAAAATTCTGTAACACCAATGAATACAAAGTGCACAGATTATGATCAGGATTTAAATAACCCGGTTGCTGGTGAAACTTTTGGTAATTTTTCAGTCTTAACGCATACTGATAAGAATAACTCCATGTGTAGTGCTTGTGATATGAAGCCTGACTGGAAACTGGGTGGAAATGCTCTATTTGATGATTGTAACATTATTGGAACACTAACTCCAGCAGATTTTGTCTTCAATACTGATAATACAGAAAGGATGCGAATTTATAAGGATGGCGATGTTAATATCACCAATACACTTGATGTTGGAATAGATCTGAATGTAGGTAATAATGCTGATATAGGTAATGATCTTACTGTCCGCAAAAATGTTAACCTGAACACACTTGGTGGTTCTACAAATAATTATGGGCCATTTACTGTAAGCCAGGTTAGTCCTTCTCATTTAACAGGAACTCTCACAGTTGAGGAAGCAACTGACCTTAAGAAAACACTTAATGTTGACGGCATCACTGACCTAAACAGTACGCTAAGAGTTAACAATCAAAGTGCATCTGAATTATCAGGTTCACTCACCGTTGATGGAGTTTCGTTGTTAAATAATACCTTGAATGTTAAAGGAACTACTACTTTGGAACACACATTAGAGGTATTAAGACAAGCTGAGTTACGTGATAGTTTGATTGTAGATTCAATTGCAATATTAAAAGGTGGAGTGATTATTGGTGGTAAAGCAACGTTTGAATCGCAGGTTACAATTTCAGTAACAGATGATGAAGTATCAACTTTTGATACTCAGGATAGCACTGCTGATAATGGGATGAATTATAATGCGTACGGACTTCAGGTGGAGGGAATAAACCAAGGAATTGCAGTCAAAGTTAGAGGTGACAGAGGTAATAAAAATAATTTTGTTTCCTTCTGGGACAATTCAACTACTGCTGGTGCAACAACTCCTTCAGGAGCAACAGTAACAAGCCCAACTCCGACAATGTGGGGTAGGATAGAGGGTGAAAGGGAGTTCCCAATTAGTGAATACAGTAACAATGCGGATTATTTGTTTGACCAAAGGTCTCTGAGCTATGATGTATTAGATGCAGACCTTGACCTTGCATGGACATCGATTGATTTGTTAATGGCACTTAACACCTTGGGTGGCGCAATTGGCGGTGCTTCAGCATGCGTGGGATTAGGTGCGTGTGCCGTACTTCCAGCTCCTAGCGAAATAGCTGCCGCAGTTGCAAACCTTGTGTTAGTAGCTGTGCAGGAAGGTTTCGCAATTTATGCCAACGTAAGAGCTCATGATAATCGTGATATATATAATACTAATAAGACAACGTTCAGAGGTGTTACCTATGCGTCAGGTGCGGGCGATTACGCAGAGTACCTGTTAAGGAGAGATGTTGCTGAGAAAATGACTTTTGGTGATATTGTAGGTGTGAGCGGAGCGATGGTATCAAAAAATACTGAAAATGCTGATAAAATGATGGTTGTTTCATACAAGCCTATTGTATTGGGTAACATGCCGCAGCCCAACATGGAAGATAATTATGAAAAAGTTGCTTTTATGGGACAGGTTCCTGTGAAAGTATACGGTGTGGTTAACATTGGTGACTATATCATACCTATGGGACTTAATAATGGTATAGGCAAAGCAGTATCGCCAAGTGAAATTGAGATAGCAGATTTGAATAAAATTGTCGGGATCGCTTGGGAGAGTTCAAATATTGCACATAAAATAACCTTGATAAATACTGCAGTTGGTATCGATAATAGTAATACTGTAACTGCTGTTCAGAAACTGGAGAAAAAACTTAATGATCAGAATTCGCAAATAGAAGAATTAAAGAATCAAATTTTGGAGATCAATAATATTCTTGCCGGCAACGATGCGGGTCATATAGTTTCAAGTCCTCAGAACCACCAAGATCCTTCCAGTGTTGTATCGAATAAAAATGCTCCAAAAGCGCAAGAGATTTATTATTATGAAATTACTGATCAGGATTTTGAAAATGGACTGAATCTTGCACTAAAACAGTTACGAGATAGTGATGTTGATTTGGAAAACAATGAATTTTATAAAAGACTAAAAAATGAATCCGGTTATAAGAAAGAAATAAAGGATAAGCTACAGACCAAGCTTGATAATACGGTTCACTTTCACAAAGAGATTAATAAAAAGATGATGGAGCGCTAGTCCTAAACGTATGTGGATTAATGATTTTATTAATGTTTTCAATAATATCCTGATTAAATGAAAAATATGATCTGTACTAAGAGTAAGCGACGCCTCTTAATTAATGTTATATCTTTTTTTGGCATCTTTATTCTGACTTCTTACATAGCCAATGCGCAGAGTTTATTGGTGTTGCCAACTGATGGATCCTCATCTTCTGAAATCGCCCCACAGGGGTCTAAGAAATTTCAGAGACAGTTCTATCTTATGACCCAAAGTGAAATTCAAAACGCCGGGTTAACAAATGATAAAATTACATCTATTGGCTTTACAATAGGAGTCCCACAGAATGACACAGCATCTGCTTCATTTAAGGTGTATCTTGAAAACACCACAGATACTGTGTGTAGGTTGGATACTAATTATACAGTTATAAACAATGTATCAAGTTCATATATAATAAACTCACTCACTCCGGGAGAGTATGATTTCCAACTAATTTCTGATTGTGGAGGAAGTAGTTCAGATACAATCCAGGGATTGTTCAGCAATTTTAATTTGGATGGTTGCAACAACCCTACGCACCTGGCGGAAACAGCTATTGGATCATCAACTGTTACCTTTAATTGGTATGCTCCAGTATCAGCCGGAATCGTCAATTATCAAGTTGATTACAGGCAGTTTGGTATCGGCTCATGGATATCTACCAATGTCACTGGAACCACTCTTAACATTTCCGGATTAACTCCTGAGACATATTATGAATGGAGAGTTAAGACATTATGTACTTCTTCAGCTTCTGAATTTGTTCAATCAGCATTTCAGACCACACCTGTGATTGCAGCATGTAGCAGTCCGGTGGTACCTGCAGGCAGTGTTACTTCTATCACCAATACAGGTGCTACATTGTCGTGGAATTCAGCTTCCGGAGCAACATACTATGGAATTCGTTACAGGAGAGTTGGTACAAATTCCTGGGTTGGTTCAATTTCTTTTTCCAATACCTACAATGTTGTTGGACTGACATCCGGGACATCATATGAATGGGAAGTAAGGACAGTTTGTAATTTAGGCAAAGGTGCTTATGTATCAGGGTCGCAATTTACAACCAGTGGACCTGTTACGTGCTATGCCCCGGAAGAGGTATTTGTAGACAGCCTTACTTCAACATCAGTTGTTTTATCCTGGCCTGCCACCTCTGGAGTAACCTACACGCTTCGTTACAGATTAAAAAATTCAATTGACTGGGTGAATGCTAAAGCAGGGATGATGTTGGTTCATGATAATCCAATAGTTATACCTAAAGCAGCCGGAGAATATGACATTCCATTCAGCGGAACTGGAAATTCATTTACTTATAACGGAGGTGGAGTATATGTGGCCTATGAATATGCTTATTTGGAACCTTGTTATGACGTAGATATACTTTTGCTTACTGATACATTTGCATCAGAAACTTCATGGGAATTAGTTGATAGTATATCAAATACTGTGTTGCTTTCTGGAGGAGGGTATCTGGATGATATTTGGTATGTTATAGATACCTCGATTTGTGTAACTAACGGAACAGCTTTAAAATTCGTGATTTATGACAGTGCTAACGATGGTATCTGCTGTGGATATGGATCAGGTAGTTATAAGGTATCAGTCAACGGTACTACTTATGCAAATGGAGGAAGCTTTTCTTCCTCTGAAACAACATATTTTCATGTGCCCACCAGCATAATGCCATCAGACAACATTTCAATGACCACTTTTGGAAATAAAGTGTTGAAAAACTCTTATGGCCAGGATTCATTAAAACTCCCTTTAAGTGTTGGGTCAATTGGCGATGATGGATTTTCGCAAAAATTAATTGCTAATAATTTTAGACCTGAGACCCGATTTGGCAATGCGGTAATGGTCGATAGTGTTGAAGTTACAAATGTATATGCGTTAGGGCATTATGCCATTCCATATAATAATTCAGAGCCTATCAGGGCATTGATAACCAACAAATCTTTAAGTGATCAAGTATATCCGGTTACCTTAACTATTAAAGACCAAATAACAAATACAGTTAAATATACTGTAACAAAAAATAAATCAGTTGGTGCAAAATCCAGTGACCTGATAAAGTTTTCTACTTGGACCCCCACACTATTGGAAACAGATTCAATAATTGTTTCAGTCCCGAATCAACCTAATGAAAACATTACAGGGAACAACCGGAATTATTATATACAAAAGGTTAATTCATATATTTCAGGGTATGATGATAACTCACCTCAACTTACAAGTGCAGGTTTTGGAACTTCTGGAGGTTTGATTTTGAGTAAACACGAAATGTTTGGTTGTGGAAAAATTAATGCAGCACAGATTTATTTAACATATTCGGCAAAAAACCATAATATAAGAGCAGTTCTGCTTGATGTTTCAGGTAATATAATCGATTATTCACCCGCATACATTCCTGATTCAACCCAGGTGAATCGTTATCATTCATTTTATTTTAATTCTCAACCTACCATTGACAATGCGGTTTATTATGTTGGATTAGAGCAAAAACCTAATTCAGTTGCATCTAATCCTGTTGGTGTACAATGGGAAGGAAAGAATATAAGATCTGATGCCTATTTTAGAGCACCTTCGGCTGGTGGATCCGTTACCGAGGTTCCTGCCCCGGGCAGATTGATGATTAAAGCAGAAATTATGCCTGCTGTTCCTGAAGTTATCATTGACGGTTCTGATAAATTATGCACAACTAGTAGCACTAACACTTTAAACGCTCTCATAAGTACATCTAGATTTGCAAGTTCGGTTCTCGGATTTAGCTCTCAATATTCTTCTAGTCAATTTAATATTGAGTCATTATCAGGATCGCCTGATGTTTATCCCGGCTATGGCCTTGATTTGGGCTCTTGGATAAGTGCAAGTGCAGATGGCCAAAGAGAATATGTTGAGGTCGGATTCAACAATCCTGGTCCTGTTAACTTTATTGATATATATGAAACTTTGAATCCTGGAGCTGTAGATTCAGTTTTCCTGATGGATCCGGGAAATGGATATCAGTTAGTTTATTCAGGTACTGCTGCCGCTACGGCTACAGTTGGCACTAAGAACAGGATTTATTTTCCTCAAACGGCTTATGATGTCTCAAAAGTAAAAATTACTCTTGCCTCCGATTCTATTGCAGGTTATAATGCAATTGATGCAATTGGTATTGGATTAATAGACTCAACTAATGCTGCTGGTGCATCCTTTGCATGGAATCCGGGAGGTGCTACAACACAATCAATCAATGTTAGCTCAACCGGAACAAAAACAGTTACTGCCGACTTCGGAGGTGCCTGCGCTTCTGCAGCAAATATAAATATCACTAATTTTAGTGCCATAACTCCGTTGATCTCATCAAACGGTCCTTTATCGATTTGTAAAGGAGACGCTTCTGTGATATTGACTTCAAGTGAAGAGTATAATAATCATTGGACCACTGGTGATACTACGCGATCAATTACTATTGATTCTTCAATAGTTTCTTCAGCCGATTACAGAGTATGGGTGAGTAATATTAATGGCTGTACGCCTGATACTTCTGCACCTACACATGTGCAGGTAAATTCAAATCCGAATTTTAATATCACTGGCGCCCTAGGAATATGTCCAGGTGATTCTACTCAATTAGGTGTTAGTGGAAGTTTTTCCAATTACAACTGGTCAACAATGGAGTCCACAGCTAGTATCTATGTAAGTACACCTGGAATTGTGGGTGTGGAGGTTACAGATGCGAATGGATGTAAAGCAAGTAAATCGGCATTTACATACCTTGCAACACCACCATCTCCGATTATTTCAGGGAAACTCACTTTTTGTCAGGGAAGTTCAACAATACTTTCCGTGCGAGGTGGATACCTCCAATATAACTGGTCAACCGGTCAAACAACCAGCTCCATAAATGCAACTCTGGCTGGTACATATACTGTAACGGTAACAGATGTCAATGGTTGTACCGGATCCACTTCAGCGACCACACAATATTATCCTGGAGCTAATCCAGTAATAACTGGAAGCACATCAATTTGTCAGAATGTTCCATCCAATCTTGATGCGGGAATAGGTTTCCAAAATTACTTATGGTCTACTGGGCAGTCAAGTCAGATAATATCTGTAAGTACAGCGAATACTTTTACAGTATCTGTAACAAATTCATTCGGCTGCACGGGAAGTGCAAGTGTAACTACAACTTTGTCAAATGCAATACCTGCTGATGCAGGTCCGATAAGTGGAGATACGGTTGGTGTCTGTAACCAAACAGGACTAACATATTCAATTGTACCGGTTGCAAATGCTTCTTATTATCAATGGACTGTACCTGCTCAATCTACAATATTAAGCGGACAAGGCACAACATCAATCACAGTTGATTTTGGTTCGCTTTCCGGTGTTGGATTTATTTCAGTGGTTGCTACTAATAGTTGTGGTCAAAGTGCCGTAAGAACTATACAGGTGAACAGTGCACCTAGCATGCCGGGGATGATCTCTGGCCAAAATACAAATGTATGCAGTCAAACTGGAATTGTATATTCTATAGCACCGGTATTAGGTGCTACTACTTATACCTGGACCGTGCCCTTTGGTGCTGTAATAGTATCGGGTCAGACTACAAACTCAATAGTTGTAAATTATACTACACCAATTCCTGGTTTTATTACAGTAAGATCCAATAGTCCATGTGGTACCAGTGCTCCTGTTGCTCTGGCAATTACTTGTGCAAATTGTACCAACCCGCCATTCCTTTCTGAAACACATACTAATGTAACATGTTTTGGAGCCGGCGATGGTGCTATTGATGTAACATTAACAGGCGGGGTGCCAACTATCAGTTATTTGTGGAGTAATGGCGCTACCACTCAGGATGTTTCAGCACTTGGAGGTGGCACATATATAGTTACGGTCTTAGACAATCAAGGATGTAGTGATATGCTATCAATTAATGTTGCTGAGCCTGCACAAATAAATGCCAACATTTCTACCAGCGACCCAACAACATTTTGTCCGCAGGTGTGGGCCTTGCTGGAAGCAGTCAGTAATCCCGGTTATACCTATCAATGGTATCGATTCAATAATCCTATCGCAGGTGCGACATCGAGCACATACGAAGCCAAACAATCAGGGCCACATACTTGTGTAATTACCACAGCAAACGGATGTTCAGCAACTTCTAATGTGATAAATACAACAAGACTTGATGCGCCAATTGCTCAGATCAATGAAACAAGTCCTTTCTCTATATGCGGATCAGGTCCAGGCGTATTGACTGCTGTTACAGGAACTGGGTATAGCTACGAATGGTTAAGGTATGGAAACAAAGCTCCGGGCAATAATAATGATAGTATCTACTATGTTAGCAAAAATGGAAATTACAAAGTACGTGTAACAGGAGCTAACGGATGTGTCAGTACTTCTAATAAAGTGAATGTTGTAAAAAATCAATTGCCTCGAGCATTGGTAGACAATGCCGGTCCTATATCAGCCTGTATTGGGGACACCGTTGTTTTACATGCTGTTGTTACAAAGGGATCACCACCATACATAGGTTACCAATGGTACAGGTATAATACATTATTGGTTGGCGAAACAAATGACTCATTGCTTGTTGACTCGGATGGAGGGTATAGTGTTACAGTCACCGATTCAAAGGGGTGTGATGACAGCAGTCCAAGAACCGTAGTAACATTTGGTAGTTGTCCTAGATATATTCCATTCTCAGAAATGAATAATGGCATATATCAACTAAGTGCATATCCTAATCCTTTTGACGAATTAATTACATTGAGTATTTCAACCTTATCAAAAGAAAAGATCGTAGTGAGGATAATGGATTCGATGGGTAAACAAGTATTTGTTGAATCACTGAGTTCACTTGATGGCGGAGACATTTATACCGGAAATCTTGCACCTGGTTTTTATATGCTTGAAGTAACGCAAGGCTCTTTTGTCAGACAGATTAAATTGATAAAGGCCAAATAAAATTCCATTTAATTTTGAAAAGCCTCTGGAATACCCGGAGGCTTTTTACTTTTAATGATATCTGTCCGTAATGGTGATTACTATTTGCATTTGATTTAAGAGAGTTGCTTACATTTGGTCAATTGATTAATAGGTAAGAATATTAACTACTCTCCTCCATACCTGTTTCGTAACGGCCATGTGAACACCATTGTGCCTAATCTTTTTCGTAAGATAAATGATGTGCAGTACAATCGTAAACGTATTGAGTTGCATGACGGCGATTTTATAGATCTGGATTTTTCTGAAGCAGGTAGCAAAGATTTGATGCTGATACTGCATGGGCTGGAAGGTAGTTCTGAACGGGCTTACGCCAAAGGCACTGTGCGGATCGCAAATCAACATGGTGTTGATGCATGTGTTTTTAATATGAGGGGGTGTTCCGGTGAACCTAACAGGCTTATCACATCATACCATTCCGGCCGAACCGATGATCTGGGTTTGGTGTTGGAGTGGATACAAAACAATAGGAACTATGCGAACATATTTCTGGTAGGATTTAGTTTAGGAGGCAACATACTGTTGAAATATCTGGGTGAACAGGGAGGTAGTGTGCCATCTAATATATGCAGTGCTGTAGGTATTTCTGTTCCTGTCGATCTCAATGATTCTGCGATGGAGTTATCAAAGCTAAAAAACAGGATCTATTTGTATCGATTTCTCAGAACACTTAAAACGAAATCGCTTCAAAAGGTGCGGCAATTCCCGGAAAGTGATCTAAATGAACAACATTTGCTAAATAGCAAGGATTTTTTTCAATACGACGATGCCTATACAGCTCCTGTTCATGGGTTTGGAACTGCAGTAAATTATTATGAAAAGTGCAGTTCTAAAAAATTTATTCCTGAAATTAAGATCCCAACAATGCTTATCAATGCATTGGATGATCCGTTCTTAGGTGAAAGTTGCTATCCCCGCACGGAAGCAGAACAGAATAAACATGTTAAACTTCTGATCCCAGAGCGGGGCGGCCATGTAGGTTTTGTGGAATCGTGGCCCCTTTCACGAATGCTTTGGACGGAAAGAAAAATAGCTGAATTTATGTTTGGTGGTAAAGAAGTTGATTGAAATTATGGGGTCTTTTTTCCGGAGTGATTTTTCAATAATTTAATTTAATTTCACTTTTATTAAAAGATCCATTTATGGTTTACATCAGAAAAGCGATTCTGTTTTATTTACTGATCACGACTTTACTGGTTTCATCCGGTTGCCATGTCAGGTATGCATCAGAACCAAATATGCCAACTCAATATTATTCTATTGAATTAATACCCAATGACATGCCAGGGCTGATACAATTGATTACAGATACTTCAAAATATGTGATAATTCATTGTAGCGATGCAGTATTTAATATTGATAACATTGTTGTTGAAGCTGATAAAAGAATGATTCATGGCGTTTTGAAAGTGGCTTCCGCAGAACATCAGTCTTTCAGAAACGGAAATAGTATTACCCAAACATATTCAATCAAAGAAGGTCAGCAGCCATTCAATGAATTACATATTCATGTAAATGATCTTGCTTGCAATGGATCGGATATGATAGCAATAAATAAGGCCGATATAAAATATAGCAGTATTTATAAAGATGCAACACGTTCGGCAAGAACAGGTAGGCGAGTTAATACCGCTGTTAAGTTGACATTATTAGCGGCAGCTGCAATTGCCGCCATAGCAATTATTACTATAGCGCCGTTTTGAACCTGCCAAAATCTAATCAATATTACTCTACCGGCGGTTGATTACATTTAGTGTTTGTATGTAATTATGGATAAGAACCTAAATATTCGATTTGCTACAATAGGTGATTTGCCTGTGATTGTGGATATTTATAATCAGGCTATACGTTCAAGGTGCGCTACCGGTGACATAAATGAGTTTTCGCTGGAAGAACGCACCGAATGGTTTTCAAAGTTTGATGAGACCAGTTATCCGATATATGTTGCAGAAAAAATGAGCAAGGTGCTGGGGTATCTGACTCTATCACCTTATCGTCCGGGTCGTCTAGCCTTTAAGGATGTTGCAGAGATCAGTTTTTTTATTGATGAGCAATTCCAAAGAAATGGTATCGGTTCAGCACTTGTAGAATTTGCTATGAATGACTGCTCGCGAATAAATAAGAAAGTCTTGATCGCGATATTGCTGGATATTAATACGGCCAGTGTTAAGTTGTGTCAGAAATTCGACTTCACCCAATGGGGTCATTTTCCGGAAATAGCAAATATTGATGAAAACACGTACGGACAATTTGTTTATGGTAAACGGATAGAACAGAAATAAAAGCCTTAGGGTTTTGAAAGAAAGCATTTACATACAACAATTTACAACGCCGATAGGAGCAATGATAGGAGTTGCTTCTCAAGTCGGTATTCGCCGCCTTGAGTTTGTTGATCAGCCGCTCAATGAATATATGAAGAGTAGTGAATGTCAAGTACAGAATTATGTTATAGCAGATCAAGTTAACGAGCACCTAGACTTATTACACTTAGAGTTAAATAAATATTTTGATGGCCGGCTGAAACAATTTACTGTCCCGCTTGAGTTGCAGGGGACTGATTTTCAAAGGTCCGTGTGGAACTCATTGTGTAAAATCCCTTACGGGGAAACGCGATCTTATCAAGAACAATCAATTATGGTAGGAGATATCAAGGCTATAAGGGCAGTGGCTGCAGCCAATGGCAGCAATAAGATAGCCATTGTGGTTCCTTGTCACCGCGTTATGGGTAAAAGTGGTAAGCTCACAGGATACGCGGGTGGTATTGAACGCAAACGCTCACTGCTTCAGCATGAGCTGGCATTTGCTGGTCCCAATAAAAATGAGTTGACCCTGTTTTAGCGATACTTTTTTTAATTGCGACTATAGGAAATAGAGTTGGACTCGGATTTTGGTGTCATTTTTTGCAAAAGTTGAGATTTGTTCGGGTTGAATTATTGGGTATCGCAAATTTTTGATGTGAACTTGGTGTAATTCAATTTTGTCACCTGATAAAGCTCATATTCCTTTGTTCCGCAATTGTATAGTTTGGTTTACAGCCTAAAAGGATACACCATGAATTTAACAGCTATCAGGTCTTTCAAATTGGTATTATTGATATCAATTATTTTAGTTACGACAACAGTATCGCAGGCGCAGCTATTTGGATTTTCTCAAAGTGCCCGGGTTTCCGGTGAAGGTGGTTGGGAGATCGCTCCTCAATTTGCTTCATTCTCTTACATTAATGATGGTTCATCAACATCTGTTTTAAAAATACTTGGTTTGGCTAACTCAATTGGTGTTTCAACCAACACGGATATCCGGATTTCATACGAAAGATATTGGATCAATGGCGGAGAGATATCAGAAGGAGGCAACTTTTTAATGTTTGGACCGAAGTTTTCGATGAAAAAGGACAGATCGGTATTTTCGTTACCCATTGGTAATACCTTTGGTAATGAAGGTGATGATGCATGGCAAATACACCCATCTTTTATTTTCACATTTCCATTAATCAAAGATCAGATGGATCTTAGTGTGGAACCTAAATATATATTGACATTTTGTGAAGATTGCAATGATCTGTTTGCTTTTAATTTCGGCCTTTCTGCCGGAGAGTTGAACAAATGGGGACTTAGATTTGGTTATGGATTGATGTATGGGTTAGGTGATGCAAATGAAGGGCATTATAGTCAATTGAGCTTAGGATTCTTTTATAAGATCACGAAAAATAATAATGAAATTACCGATTAATATTATCTATGATAACTTGCTAATTTGAGATTCCACAAATGCTCTTAATGTATTGAAGAACTTTCTACGTTCCCTTTCATTGACCTTGCTGATCTGATTTGATTTGCTGATAAGTACTTCAAAGGCAGATTCAATATGATCGCAAAACTCTGCATGAAATGTGCTCATAAAATTGATGTTGCTGTAATTCACAAAGGCAATTTTCTTTTTAGAAGAGGATACAAAAGATGTATTGTGCCCGAGTAAGATATCATTGATATAAAATTTGAAATTATCTGTGCCTGATGCCGGCCTGCCCGGAAGAAATTTTTCACCATACGATGCCTGATCTTCAATATGGTCTAATAATTCTATTAATTCTCCATACACCTTTTTGCAGTCATTGGTCGACTGGAAATAGCCGGCATCATAACAATAATCGATCTGCCTGATAGTGGAATTAATAGTTTCTTCAACCCAGATTTCTGTTGACCTGATGGACTTATATGCCTCAGCTATTTTCAGTCCAGTAGGAATAAGGCCATCTAATATCTCATTATGTTCAAATTTTATTTTTTCAAATCGAGGGTCAACAAGAATATTCTTCATCCAGAAATATAATTTGAATGCAGAAAGTTCAGGGAACATAAAATAATGGAAGGGAGGAATATCCTTGGCATCAAAATAAAAGTGGTGATCTGGTATAGAAGCTATCAGTATCACATTGTTCATCATATCATTAAGGTATGTTTCAAATCGAAAATCTTTGTTGTGGATTAAATTGCCATTGAAAAGAAAAGAATTTCCATCGGCGTTCACTATCTGATCAAGTGAGATCTGATACCTCTTAGCCAATAGAGTGATCTCATCAAATGTCATTTGTTTCTCACCTCGGATCCTTCGGTATGCCGAATCATTACTGATATTCAATAATTCAGATATATCATCTACGAATGACTGGTGCGACGGTATTTTTTCCCGTATACATTGGAAGAAAAATGCCTGTAAATCCGAATTTCCCATAAATATAATTTTAACGGTTGAGAGGTGATTTGTTATAGCAGTTCATCTCATCTAAAAATAGAAATTATAAGCATTTACCCCAAAATGATACCGGTTTATAGTAAAAATACATGATTCTGAATGGTGATCTTATAAGTTTGATGTTGACCCAATAATAAAATATCTTTGTTTAGAATGATTCTTGATTATGAATTATTATACAATCGATACAGGCAGACTTATTTTACGGCAGTATGATGAAGCTGTTTTAAATCATATTCATGAAACCATGAGTGATCAGCAGATCATGGATTTCATGGGTATAACAACACCGGAAGAATTGCAACTGGAAAAGGAGCGATATAGAAGAGGGATGTCAACTCAGGCTACTTCATTTTATATGTTTCATGTAATTCATAAAGAAACATCCGCTGTAATGGGATGGTGTGGGTATCATACATGGAATTTAAAGCATGACAGGGCCGAATTGGGATACACTTTGAATAGTGATGAGTTTAAACGAAAAGGATTTATGACAGAAGCCTTGTTGCCTGTTCTTGATTATGGATTCCATACCATGAACCTTCACCGAATTGAAGCACTCATTGCACCTTATAACACACCTTCGTTACGGTTGCTACAAAAGCATAACTTCAAAAAGGAGGGCGTACTTCGTGAACATTATAAGGTAAATGGAGTAAATGAAGATTCTATTATGTATTCACTTCTTAAAAATGAATTTTCTCAATAATCAAATTGTCCTTTAAAAAATTAAAATGATAATATCCACTAATATAACAATAAACGTCAATGACCTGGGCAAATCGGTTCAGTTCTATCAAACTCTTGGTTTTGAACTGATACAGCGGTGGGGCGATCATTATGCCCAGGTTAAAGCATCAGGAATCATTCTAGGGTTGCATCCCCGTAAGGGAAATACACCGGATACTACAGACAATATTTCAATAGGGTTCACTTCTGATGATTTCGAAAGTGAAAAGCAAATGCTCACGGATGCTGGCATTGACTTTGAAATCCGGCAGGAAGCGGGTGGAAGTTTTTTGCATTTCACGGATCCGGATGGGACGTCATTGTATTTTATCAAGCCCAAAGAATAGTCATATTGTTCTATCACATCTAAATGTAATGCCATACAATATGACATTATAGATCTGAGTTACTGTAATGAACTAAACATCAAATCTCCCTGCTATGTCCGAAGAAAAATTGCCCTTTTTTGAAAAGGCAAACCAATGGATAAGAAACTCTGTAACTATACGTCTGATCACCATAGGTATTTTGCTTTTGCTGATGCTGATACCTGTGAGTATGGTGCAGGATCTGATACGGGAGCGAGAATACCGGCAGAACGAAGCCATAGAGGAGGTCAGTGCAAAGTGGGGTGAGTCGCAGACCTGTATCGGTCCGGTGCTCACAGTTCCTTATAATAGTTATACCCGGATAAAAGATGATGAAGGACAGTTGAAACTGATACAATCAAGGGAATTTGCGCATTTTTTTCCTTCCAAATTAAAAGTTGATGGTGAGGTCTTTCCCGAGATAAGATACCGGGGAATTTATGAAGTAACAGTTTATAATTCACACCTGACACTTGATGGAGATTTTCCGCGACCTGATTTTAGCGACTGGAAAATTGATGATAAAGACATACTTTGGAATGAATCATTTGTTTCGGTAGGGTTATCTGACCTGAGGGGTATTGAAGAAAAAGTGATCCTGAACTGGGGAGGGAGGTCTTACGATTTTAACCCCGGTGTAGAAACCAATGATGTGATAAGCAGTGGTATAAGTACCAGAGTGTTCATTGATAACAACGATTCGGCATCTGTTATTATTCCTTTTGCCCTGGCACTGAACTTTAATGGCAGTTCGTTACTTGAATTTGTTCCTATCGGCAAGTCAACACAGGTTTCACTTGCATCGTCCTGGGCAAGTCCTAAGTTCGACGGTGCATTCCTCCCCGACAAACGTGATATTACAAACACAGGGTTTGCAGCTCAGTGGGAGGTATTGCATCTTAACAGACCATATCCACAAAGTTTCAAAGGG
>JAHEMF010000036.1 GCA_024643795.1 Bacteroidota bacterium
GCAGGCACCTACACTTTAACAGTAACTAACCCTGCCAATGGATGTTCTTCTAACGATGTAGCGCTAGTGACACTTGACAACTCTGTTCCTAATGCCAATGCAGGTGCAGATGGGATCTTAAATTGTACTACACTTTCTTTACAACTTTCCGGCTCATCAACAACAGCTGGTGCACAGTTCTCCTGGGTTGCCTCTAATGGAGGTAATATTACTTCGGGTGCAAATAGTGCAACGCCAACTGTTGATGCCGCGGGTACATATACCCTAACAGTTACTGACCTTTCAAATGGATGTACATCAACTGATATTGCTGAAGTAACTTTAAATAATCAGGTGCCCGATGTTGAAGCCGGTTCTGCACCTGATCTTACATGCACCACACTCAGTATTTCACTGGGAGGTAGCTCTACAACCGCGGGAGTCAGCTATGCATGGACGGGCCCTGGTATAGTTTCCGGAGCAGGAACAGCCACTCCGATTGTTGATATCGCAGGTACATATAGTCTTGTTGTTACAGACCCGTCTAACGGGTGTATAGCTTCAGATGTTGTTACTGTAAATCTTAATAATACACCTCCGGGTGCTGATGCAGGAGCTGATGCCAGTCTTACCTGTGTTGTAAATTCAATCGCATTGAACGGTTCATCATCAACTACGGGTGTGTCATTTTCATGGACTGGTCCTGGAATTGTTTCAGGAGCAAATACAGCAACCCCATCGGTTAATGTGCAAGGTATTTATACCTTGGTTGTTACCGATGATGTAAATGGTTGTACATCTACCGATGATGTTGAAATTGGTTTGGATAATGCAGCACCGGATGTAAGTGCTGGAGCAGATGGAGAGATAACTTGTACAACTTCATCAACTATTCTTTCAGGTTCATCGGCAACATCAGGAGCAACATATAGCTGGAGCGGACCGGGAATTGTTTCAGGAAGCAACACTGCTACACCAACGGTTAATGCTATAGGATCTTATATTTTAACAGTTACAGATCCTGCTAACGGATGTACTGCTAATGACAATGCTTCAGTTATATTGAACAGCACACCTCCGGGTGCAGAGGCAGGTGATTCCACTGCTATTTCGTGTTTTAATATTCAGATACAGTTGGAAGGTTCTTCATCAGCGGCTGGAGCTCAGTTCAGTTGGACCACAGGTTCCGGGGCTGTAATTGATTCAGGAGCTACAACAGCTAATCCGTATATAAGCGGAGTTGGAACTTATTATTTAACAGTTACTGATCCTACTAACGGATGTACATCATTGGACTCAGTTGTAGTAGTTGAAGCCCCTTGTATCTTACCTTATTATCCACCTTGTCCTGGTGGAAAGGCTCAATCCATACTAGGTTGTGAATTGCAGTCGTTATACCAAAACTATGTTGCAGGTTCGGATACTACGAATGATATTTTCATTTTCGGTGGTGATACAGTTTGGGTTGAGATCGTGACCTTTGCAGGTGAAACTCAAAATGTATTTAATCTTGTTTACCAAACACCGGGATATTACCTTACCGATACAATTCCAAATGGACTTAAACCTTATACTATCACCGGTAGAGTTCCAATTGCTAACCTTCCAAATTTTGAACAGCTTCCTGTAAGCCAGTTTATTAATTTTATAAGACCGGTATATCCGTCTATTATTAATGCCGGAGTTACTACAACGCAGGGAGATATTGCACAACATTCTGATTTTGCCAGAAACGGATTTAATGTAGATGGAACAGGCGTGAAAGTTTGTGTGATGTCTGATAGTTATAATTCAATTCTTGGTAATCCTGCAGCAACTGACGTTGTTAACGGCGACCTACCTGGCCCGGGTAACCCTGATGGTAACCTTACACCTGTGCAAATTATAAAGGAATATCCTTATGGACAGCGTACTGATGAGGGTCGTGCTATGCTGCAAACTGTACATGATATAGCCCCGGGAGCAGAACTTGCCTTCAGAACAGCTACGATTAGTGAAGGTGATATGGCAGATGGAATACTTGAGTTGGCTGCTGCCGGATGTAAGGTGATAGTTGATGATGTAACCTTCATCACTTCTCCATTCTTTACAGATGGTGTTATTGCCAAAGCGGTTGATTCTGTAAAAGCAATGGGAGTTACATATATAGTTGCTGCCGGAAACTTCGATTCTAAATCGTACAGCGCAAATTATAATCCTACAACACCTCCTGCTCAATTCCAGGGTGCGGGTGTTACTGCTCATAATTTTGGCGGAGGTGATAAACTGCAAAGCGTATCACTTCCTCCCGGATCGTATACTCTTGTGGTGCAATGGGAAGATTCCGTATACTCATTAGGTAATACATCGTCGGGTTCAGCGAATGACTTTGACGTATATATTGCCAATGAATTTGGTACTCAGTATTTCGGATTTAACAGGATCAATCTTGCCGGTGACCCTATTGAAGTTTGCCCATTTGTTGTTCCGGGCACAAATACTGTACAGGCCAACTTTGCTATCATCCGCGCAAGCGGTTCACTGCCTTCAAAGATCAAGTGGGTGATGTTCCGCGGTGAGGTTGGAATCAATGAATATCAACAAGGTTCATCTACAGTGTTAGGACAGGCTAATGCCGAAGGTGCTATCACGGTAGGTGCTGTAAATTACTATAACACTCCCGCATTTGGTGGGCCAACACCACCGGTTGTGCAGAACTTCTCTTCTCGTGGAGGAACAGAAACTAATGGAGTTATCCGTAACAAGCCCGAAATTGTGGCTCCTAATGGAGGTAACACTACTGTGTTCATGAACGGACCAAATTATGATGGTGATGCATTCCCTAACTTCTTTGGAACTTCAGCCGCCGCTCCGCACGTTGCAGGAACGGCTGCTTTATTACTTGATGCTCGTATGAAATATTATGGGTTGAATATCAATCCGGATGAAATGAAATCATTGCTCACGTCAACCGCTATGGATATGTCAACACCAGGATTTGATTTTGAATCGGGTTATGGTTTCATACAGGCTGATTCTGCTATGCTAACATTTGCATCGCCAATACCGGTTGCAAACTCACTCACTCCGCTTGATACAACATTGGAACTAGGGATCGATCCATACCCATTCATTGTTGAAGGGCAATTCTTCACAACTCTGAGTATAGTTGTTTTCAATGGAGATACTTTGCCAACAACATTCCTTAATGGTTCTCAATTAACAGCAACCATACCACCTTATGGAGTTGGTAACTATGGGTTATATGTGAATAATCAGGATATCTCTACCAGTACTGACGATGGAGGTAATTCAGATACATTATTCTTTACCGATCCAATTAAAAAAGCAATTGTTGTTACAGCCGATGATAAAGAAAAATATTATGGTGAATCATTACCTGCGCTTACAGCCACTATCACTATTGATGGCGTGCCGCTGGCCAGTTCAGGTTTCACATTTGCCGACCTTGGTTTAGATAGTATTGTATTTACTACTCCTGCCACTTCAACCAGCAATGCAGGTATCTACTTTATTCAGCCTTCAGCTAATATAGTTGATCCGGGTTATAACACGCTCTTTACTTATGAGTTTGTTAATGGCTTGTTGAATAATATGAAGATGCCATTATCTATAATACCACGAGACAGTGTTTTTGTTTACGGAGATGAGATTGACGGTTTGCAGATCCAGTATGATTATTTGTATGATGATACCAACATTCCTGCTTCTGAACAGACAGCGTTTTACAACTCAATTGTTAATACCCACTTGGGCAATATGATAGACGGGGTCATCTTGGTAGATGATCAGCTTCTGGTTAACCAGCGTGCTGTTGTAAGTGCAGATGTTCTCAACAGAGCATTCCTCACCAGTCAGCGAGCAGTTGTTAGTCAACGAGCTGTTGTAAGTCAGCGCGCAGTAGTTAGCGGGTTTGAATTCGATACTACTAAGGTGATTGACATTTCTCCTGAATCTATTTTCGAATATCAGGTTGACTCTGCAGATGCAGATCTGTTCGGTGCCGGACCGCTTAATAATCAGCGCGCAGTTGTAAGTCAGCGTGCAGTTGTAAGTAATACTGCATTCGTAAATCAACGTGCGGTTGTAAGTGGATCAACGGTTGTGAACAGTGCTTCAAACGGAGATACAAGTTCAGCTGATATTGTGGTTGTGATTGATGAAGGTGATTATACTGCACCACTTACCGATACAATATTTGTTTTCCAATCTGCTGCTCTTGTTTCAGGACTTGGTGTAGGACCACACTTCTGGGCACCTGGAGCTATTCTTACATCAAATTTTGAACTCATATATGGAGTAGGAACCTATGAAATACTTGAGGATACATTGGATGTAGCAGCAAATAATGTCAATATCACTTATGGAGAAACACCTGTATTTGGTTATTCTATCTCAGGGTTCAGATTTGCAACCGACAGCGCCAATATTATATTGGGCAGCAATCCTACCTATTCATTGCTGGATGCAAGCAGCAATCCTGTAACTGCAACACCAATTCCTGCCGGAACTTATTCTATAATAGTTTCAGGAATAAGTGATCCTGACAGCAACTATGTAGTTATTGCGGCTCCGGGTACTCTGGTAGTTTCACCTGCAACTGTAACTGTGACCCCTGACATAAAGGTGATCAACAGGCAGGATCCATTGCCAACTTTCACTTCAACCATTACAGGATTTGTAACAGGGGGCAATAATACTATTATATCCGGGCCAAATTATACTGTTAGTCCTTCCTACACAACCGGTAATAATAGCCAGGCGGGTATTTATAACATCATACCATCCAATCTGGTAATTGCTGATAATACTAATTACACTGTCAATTATGTTAATGGTACTATGTATGTAAATCCAAAAGCTCAGGGTGCCAAGAAAATCGCACCTGCACTTACCTGTGTTGATACAGTGGTTAACAACCCATCAGGATATACCTATGTAGCATACTTCTCATGGGAGAATAAGAATAGTACTCCAATCTATGTGCCACTAGGTCCTGATAACTACATAGCTACATCTGGTTCCTACGAGGGTACTCTGCCAGAATTATTTAATCCTGGCACCGGTACTTTTGTGATTTATTTCAATGGTCAGTCATTGCAATGGATTATTTCAAGTTACCAGGGCAACCAGAAAACGTCAACTGCCAGTGATGCTAGTTCAACATCTAACAAATGTACTGCCCAAAGCAGATTTGTATATGATGATGAATCAAACTCTGCACCAGTGTTGAGTTTGTTCCCTAATCCAACTTCAGGAAGAATAATCATTACTTCTGATGTTTCAATTCCAGAAGTGCATTCTCTGGAAGTTATGGATATGCTGGGTAAATACCATGCAGTTAAATACACTCGTGGTGCCAACGATCGTAATCTGGAACTTGATCTTGGGTCAATGCCGGAGGGCTTGTATATGATCAGAATTGTAACTGATCTTGGAGAGTATACTCTGCGCGTAGTAAAGCATTAACATCATTTGAGTAATAATTTAGAGGGGGAGTTCGTAAGAACTCCCCCTTTTTATATAATTTTAGCGTGATGAGCCGATCATATTTGTGAATTCTATAAAACAAATACATAATTTAACTTGGTCTGTCGCTTTTGTGACATGCTCTCTTCTGCTAATAAATCCTGCTTTTGTAAAGGCTCAGGGTCAGTTTTTTGAAGGGGAGGATAGTTTGCAGCAGGTTTTTGCAGCCCTCAATGATGATAGTGCCAAGGTTGAGATCCTTATCGAACTCAGTTCTGAGGCTATCAATTACGATCTGAAAAAGTCGGAGTTATATGCTAAACAGGCATTTGAACTAGCAGAAAAAGCCGGTTACAAATCCGGAATGGCACATTCACTTCGATTCATGGGCCTGTCATACTACTTCCAGTCAATGAATGGTAATGCAGTGGATAGCTGGCAACGAGGACTCAATGTATTTAATGAGATCGGAGATAAAGAAAATGTAGCAAGGCTGTACAGCAATATTGGAGCTGTGTACTTTAATCAGAGTGACGATGTAAAAGCACTGGAATACTATATCCTGTCGCAGCGAGTTGCAGAAGAGATACAGGATTCAGCCCGACTCATGGCGGCATTGATAAACATTGGCGGAATCTATGGAAAAAAAATTGTCACTTATGACAAAGCCATTGAATACGACCTCAGGGCACTGGAAATAGGAGAGAGGCTGCATGACGATAATATGATTGGAGTGGTGAACTCTAATCTTGGTGAAGTATTTATGAATCAGGGTAACGATAGTCTTGCTCTCAGTCATTTTGTAAAAGCACTCAATGTTCAGAAAGATACAGAGAACGAACCGGTAGCGTTGAGGTTCATTGGTCAGGTGTATATGCGGAAGCAGGAATATAACCAGGCGATCCGCTTTCAAACTGAGGCTTATGAAAAAGCAACTGCATTGGGATCCAAGCTTGATATGGCCCAATCACTTCGCGATCTTGCATTTACCTATTATTCTATGGGGGAGTATAAGAAAGCGATCAGGTTTTTTATAGAGGCCCGTGATATTGCTCTGGATATTGAAGCTCGTGAAGATCTTAAAGATATATATGAAGGCATGGCCCTCACATATGATAAACTCAAAGATTTTAGAAACGCATATACCTATCAGTATCTTTTGACAGGTTTGAAAGACACATTGTACAATATTGAATTCGATCAAAAGATGTCTGGACAAGTGCTGAACTTCGAGATCGAAAAGAAGCAGAACCAGATCACTATTTTAAACAAGGATAAAGAACTTCAGGAGCTAGACCTGAAAAGGCAGAAGTTTGTAAAGAATGCAACACAGGTAGGATTAGGAATGATTCTTATTATTGCATTCATCCTATTAAGGATGTACAGGATCAAGGTAAAGACCAATAAAATTTTGGATAAACAGAAGGATCAGATCGAATCATTGTTGCTCAATACTCTTCCTGCAGATGTTGTTAGAGAACTGGAAAAAACCGGCACTACCACACCAAAAGATTACGAGAAAGTAAGTGTGTTGTTTACTGACTTCAAAGGATTTACCACTATAGCTTCAAAGCTTACCCCCAGTGAGCTGGTTGCGGAATTAACAACGTTCTTTACTGCATATGATGATATCATCAGTAAACATGGATTGGAAAAGATCAAAACTATTGGGGATGCATACATGTGTGCTGGCGGTATTCCCGTTCCTGATGACGAACATCCATATCAGATCGTAAAAGCAGGACTGGAGATCCAGGATTACATGACAAGAGTAAATAAAGAGCGTGAAGCTGCGGGTTTACCTACATGGGGATTAAGGATGGGCATCCATACCGGTCCTGTTGTTGCCGGAGTGGTTGGAAAGAAAAAATACGCATACGATATCTGGGGTAATGCTGTTAACACAGCCAGTAGAATGGAAAGTGCCGGTGAACCGGGAAGGGTCAATATATCACGGGCAACTTATGATCTGGTTAAAGATAGATTTGCCTGCACCCACAGGGGTAAGATATCAGCTAAAAACATTGGTGAGATCGATATGTATTTTGTTGATCAGGAGATAGGAGAGCCTGAGTTGGTTTCTTAATAAAGCTGGTTGTTTATCCTCAATTCCTGTCTTTCATCGCCACTACTTCTCTTATAAGATCATTCATATGAATAGGCTTAGAGATCAACTTTTTTCCACCAGCCTTTATTGCTGACCTGATAAGGTATTGATTACTAGTAGCACTTAAAAATAGTACCGGAGTTAATGAGAACCGCAGTTGCTTTTTTACCTGCCTGCACATTTCTATGCCTTCTGAATACGGCATCATTATATCAAGTATGATAAGGTCTGGAGTAAATTTTTCAAGAGCCTTCAGTCCTGTGATCCCGTTGCTGGCAGTCATAACATCGAATCCTTTCTTTCTGAAATTATAGGTGAGTAATTCACCTATTTCAGGCTCATCATCAACGATAAGTAGCTTGTATGTTCCGCTGAAATCCATTAAGGCACAAAACTAGCGGGCCTGTGATTAAACGGTATGTACAAATTGTTATATATTCGTTAAATATGAAAGTTACCACTACCTAGAAAATTGTTACTTTCTCTTCATTAGAAATACACGATACATTTACTTCAGTATACGGGTCATCTTTAAATGTGGGATCCCATCTTCATCGAACAAATCACCTTCTGCAGTGTAACCGTTCTTTTTGTAAAATCTTATAGCACTGTCTCGGGCATGGCAGTATACAGAATGGTATCCTAGTTCAAGTGCAACCGACTCACAGTATAACATCATTTCTGAGCCAATTTTCATACTTCTGAATTTATCTGATACAACCACCCTTTGCATCTTCATGCATTCTGCCTCAGGAACTAATACCGCAGTAGCGATCAATTCATTCCTAATATAGCCAACAATTTGGTAGTGATCCCTTTCTTCTTCCAGTTCAGCTGCTGTAAATTGCGTTCCCAATGGAATGCGCAATATTTTTTCCCTCAACAGCACGGCTTCTTTCCAGGCTTTACCGCCGTATCTTATAATCTTAAATTCTGCTACCATATTATTACATGTATAATAATATTGAGATTCACTTCATTATAGCAGTGACTCATTGATGTTCGAAACACTTTCTTCTTCATGAGTTCATTGAATGTGCAAAATATCGAAAATTAAAAAAGCCCCACAATTGCGGGGCTTTTTTATAAAAGTTTATCAGAACCTTATTCGATGATCATTTTACGAGAGATCCTTTCGCCATTGAAATCTAATGTGTAGTAATAGATTCCGGCAGCAATTGAACCCGAGTCGAAGTCAAAGTTATGAGTTCCTGCGATCTGATTGCCATTAACAGGAACGGCAATCTCCTGTCCCAATACATCCGAAATACTGATCTTAACAGCACCTGCTTCAGGCAGGGTGTACTTGATAGTGGTAAGACCATTGTAGGGATTTGGAACATTTTGTCCAAGAGCCAATCCTGTTGCAGCAGGATTTTCAAGTCCCACGAAGCAAGGAGAAGCTATTTCTTCAAAACAGAAATCGTCAATTGCCCAACCTTCAAAGTTGCTTCCTGAAGGATCAGATTGGAATCTGAATCTGAAGATCACATTAGTGGCAGAAGTACCGTTGAAATTAACATCACGGAAGACCTGAGACCATGACGATTGAGTTCCAGACCATCCACCATTACCTGGAGAACCTCCAAGACCGGTGATGAAGTTGGTGTTGAACCAGTCAGGTGATGATGAAGCCCAACCAAGCTGAGTCCATGTTTGTGCATTATCAATAGAGAATTCAACTGTACCACCATCGAAATTCTTTTCAGTATCAAATATGTGACTAAAGCTGAGTCGGTAACAATTGGCATTATCGATTGCGAATACCGGAGTGAATAATCCTGAGGAATCGCTGTTTATATAAAATGCATTCAGATCGGTCATCCATGCGTTTACGCCACTGTTGGCACCGTTAATGATCGTGAGTGATGGTGTACCTAACTCAAATGTATTGGCCGGTCCGTCAATGTAAGTAAGTGCATTCACCGAAACCCAAGTTGGCCCTGATTCGAAGTCAGTACAATATGGATTTCCTGAAGAAACAGTAACACTGTCAAATACTGAGATCTGGATACATGTTGTATCATCCGCCGTGTTCAGATCTGCCATAAAATTAGGCTGACTTGTTACAACACAGATGTCATGAACACCCGGTGATGCAATCCATTGTGTATCCCAAACATGGTTAACAAAGTTATCACGCAATAATTGTGGCGCAAATGCAACGGTATCAATTTCAACCGGATTGTTATCAATGTATAAGGTTGCAATGAGTGTATCAAGTGGTGTAGTACCTCTATTGTAAAGGTCGGTTGTGAAGTCTATTGCCTGACCGGGGAATACAAACGTATTGTTAATTGTGTTGGTTTGTATGTTCAATGGTGCAGCTGATAATGGAACAGGAACTGTAAGTGAGAAGTCATCTAATGAAACCCCATCAATGTTCACAGAAGGATCTGATGAGAACACATATCGGAATTGCACCTGTGCATTATTGAATCCTGACAAGCAATTTGCTTCTGTAGGTTTCCAACCGGCACTATTACCGGCCCATGCAGGCTGGTTACTGGAATTGATATTTGCAATATTGTACCAGTTATACCAGCATGGAAGAGAGAATGTAGGACCAAATCCACCCATTAATACCCAAGGTCCACCGTTAATTGAGAACTCAAGTCGGGTACCATCAAAATTTAACTCAGTATTATAATTCAGGAAGAACGCCATCTCCGGATCCACACCTTGAATATCGAATATTGGAGAAGCTAAATAGCAGTTTGCACTGGCTGTATAAGCAGACAATAAGTTCACATCCCATGAATTAGGAACGCTATAAGGAGAGTTGGTTGCGCCGAATGATGGACCACCTAATTCCCAACGCGATGTTGGAGATCCTGTACCAAGAATCCCTGTATACCAGCAATTGTTAGCACCATCAAAATTCTCGATGTATGGGTTCAGATAATCTACGGTGATCACAGGAATACCGATACGATCAACACAGGTAGTATCATTTGAATTATCACTATCGCCCGGCAGTTGAGTGTAGGCGCAGAAGTCATATTGACATGAAGGAACAGTGAATGTTCCAAGGTTCACTGTCGCTGTTCCGTTAGGTGGTAAAGGACCGGCGAATATGGCACTTCCGCTAACAACAGCGTTAACAGTAAACTCCACCGGGATATTCGATTGTGGTTGTGAACCGAAGTTCCTGATCACAACAATTACATCAGATGTACTGCCTTCAGGTAATGCATCGAGAGGTTCAACAATAGAAACCACACCTACATCATCCGGTCCTGGTTGAACCAGACACCAGTCGTCAATACTGATACCGTCATTTGGTAAACCGTTAAAGGCTGTGTTAAAGACCAGTCGGAATTGGATAAGACTTGAACCCGCTGCCACAGTTTGAAGGAAGTAGCGGCTTTCAACCCAACCATTTGTATTGCCTGCAAAACCAGGAGTATTGTTAACAATTGCCCCGTTATTATACCAGTTAAATCCGTCCGGATCATTCACTGTGCCCAGAGTTTGCCATGTGGCTGATCCATTCAGTGCATATTGGATCACAAGACCATCAACACCTGCTGAATTTTGATTCCTCATGAATTTCAGGATTGGATTTACAGCGGTACTCAGATCATAGAATGGTGACTTGAGGTAAGCACGGGTGTTGGTAGTGTATGCAGAGTTGAGATTTATATCCCATGCATTTGTGCCTGAGAATGCACCGGAAGTTGCATTAAATGCCGGAGTCCCTAGCTGCCAGTTTGTGTTGGCATTAGAAGTACTATCCTGCCATCCAAGGTTACCGCTTTCAAAATCATCACAGAATGTGAGTGAATTAATAGGAATACCTAGTGAAGAAGTACAAGATGTGTCATTGAAGTTATTGCCATCATTGGGTAATTCAGTCCATGCACAAATGTTATTATTTCCGGTCATAACAGTATACAATGTTGAGAAAGTAAACTGTGCAGTTTGCCCCGCATTTAACGTTGCACCGGTGTATGCTTCAGTTACCGGTGGGTTTACTCCATCAGAGTAGGTAACATCAAATATTGACTGAGGATTAATACCAAAATTCTTGATCTGTACAGTTACATCAACATTACTTCCTGCGGGTGCATTGAAGCCTGGGGAAAGTACTGCGTTAACTCCAACATCCTCAGGTTGAGGAAGTGCTATACAGAAGTTATCGATAGACACACCATCAGTTTCTATGATTCCATCTGATGTGAACCTGAAACGGAAGTATACAATAGGTTGATTGTTGAATGTGGCATCGAGTTCAATGGATGATTCGATCCAACCTCCTGCAGATTGTCCGGTGAAAACCGGATTGGTTGATGTGTTGGTCCATGCAGGCAAAGTACTTGAGTTAAGCTGAGCATCGTTATACCAGTTTACACAACCAGCACAGTTTTGTGATCCTAGCACCTGCCATGTTGGATTAGGAACAGTTGTAATGTCATCGAAAGTGTATTGAAGTACATGACCATCCCATCCGTTTTCAGCACTGAAGTTGTGTTTGAAACTTAATACTGCTCCTACTGCCACAGGTGGAAAACTAAGCACCGGCGATATAAGAGAAGCATCAGCATTACTGGTGTATTGGGTGGTAAGGTTTATATCCCAGGCATTGGGTGCCGAAAACGCTCCTGATGTTTGTCCGAAGGCCGGAGTACCCAGTTCCCAAATAGAAGTTTGTGCTCCGGTAACTGTGGTGCTCCATAAGTTATTTGGAATATCAAAGAAATCGCAGAATGGGAATGTAATTCCGTTTTCAACTATAAAACAAACTTCTGAAGTGTCAGATGGAAACCATGAAGTATTGAAACATCCTTGTGCATTATCAGTAACCTGAATCTGATAACAGATGGTATCACCTGCAAGTGCGGCTGGGATCTGACAGTTATAAGTACTGTCTACTGTATTAGTCATGGGTATTGAACCCTGCACAATACCATTTATGCTATACGTTAGAGTGGCAGATTGTATTCCTGATGCATCTGTTGCTGAAATATTTACATCAAAAGGTCCGAGATTGTAAATTGTGCCACCATAAACAGGAGGAAGGCCGGTAAGATTTGGAGCGTTAAGTTCGCATGGTGCAGCAATAACCTCTATATCGTCAATTGCCCATCCGGTTCTGCCGGGTGCATTACCATTACCATTTTCATCCCAAAGTCTGAATCGAATACGAACATCAGCCTGATTACCTGCAATCTGAGAAATGTCAAATAGCTCGGTCTTCCACCAGCTGTTATCCGGCACAGTAGGTTGTCCGGGTTGCCAAGTTGTGTAAGATGCTTCCTGAAACTTACTGTTCTGAGTTGAGAAATTTGATGTTCCCAAATAGATACAGTTGTCAGTTGGACCATTATTATCAACCAGTTTAACCCATGTGTTACCACCATCGGTTGAGACTTCAATCGTACCGGAATCAAAAAAGTCGACCTTACAAATATGCTTGAACGATAATGTTACAAATGTGTTACCAAATGTGCTGATAGGACAAACGTTCCCGTCTGATTCCAGATATGAATTTGAATTCACATCAATGTAACTTGTATCGGAATTCGGCACACTGGTTTGAATTCTGGTGTTTATAGACCAGGTTGGGCCGGTTCCGGAAGTTGTCATACAACCCGGTGGAAAATCAAAATTTTCCACAAATACTGGAAATTGGGCATAGGTCAAAAAAGTGCACACTGTAAGAAGTAAAGTAAAGGTTAGCTTCCTCATATTAATTTAATTTGTTTCAGGTTATGCTTTTGGTTAGTTATCAGAGCCTTTGGGCAAGCTTCAAAATTACTAATTTAATTATCATGAAGGCATTTTTAGGCAAAAAAATGACGTGTTTCGGACCGAAAAAATATCAAGTGTAAATACTTGAAAATCAGCCCAATTTATACCCCGACGGACTGCTTTTAAAAATGGTTGCACGGTTTGAAAATATATGTAGCAGTCAGGACTGTTCCCACCAAGGTTTTTAACGTCCATTAAACCATCCAAGATTTGTAATAATCGTCGCTGGAAATTGCTAGTGCTTCTTCAGTTAACCATAGTGGCCTGAAGGTATCTATCATCACTGCCAGTTCATGGGTCTCTTTTTTCCCGATACTTTTTTCCACTGTTCCGGGATGAGGACCATGTGGAATTCCGGCAGGGTGGAGCGTAATCTGCCCCCGCTCAACATTCTTCCTACTCATGAATTCTCCATCTACGTAGTAAAGCACTTCGTCAGAGTCTATGTTACTATGATTATAAGGCGCTGGAATTGCCTGAGGGTGGTAATCGTACATTCTGGGAACGAATGAGCAGATGACAAAATTCCTGGCCTCAAATGTCTGATGAACCGGAGGTGGTTGGTGCACCCGCCCGGTGATAGGCTCAAAATCATGTATGGAAATCGCCCATGGATAGTGGTTCCCATCCCATCCGATAGCATCGAACGGATGTGTACCGTAAATATATTCGTAAACCAGTCCTTGCTTTTTGATCATCACTTTAAAATCGCCTTGTTCATCATGGGTAATCAGATCTTTCGGTCGTTTCACGTCTCTCTCACAAAATGGAGCATGCTCTTCCAGTTGTCCGTATTCATTCCTGTACCTTCTGGGAAACTCAATAGGACTGAATGATTCAACTATGAGCAGCCGGTTATTCTCGTCTTTGAACTCCAGCTGGAATATGGTTCCCCTTGGTATGATCAGGTAATCGCCATATTCAAATTCAATGCTCCCGTATAACGATCGCATTACACCACTTCCTTCATGAATGAAGATCATTTCATCGGCATCGGCATTTTTCAGAAAATAGTTTGAAATTGACTTTTTGGGCGCCGCCAAGCTAATATGAAGATCATCGTTCACCAGAACAGGCTTTTTGCTGAGGATGTAGTCATCTTCAGGTGTCACCTGAAAACCCCTCAAACTATAGTGACGAAGAAATCTTTTATGCGATATTTTGGGTTCCCGGGAAATTACCGGCCCCAATTCTTTGACGATCGTGGGTGGATAAAGGTGGTATATTAAACTATAAACATTTGAAAATCCATGAGTTGAGAAAAGTTCTTCTGCGTATAACTCTCCATTTGGTTTTCTGAATTGAGTGTGACGCTTATGCGGAATCTCACCCAGTTTATGGTATTGGGGCATGGTAGGTCTGGTTTCTGGTAGGTGACAAATTTAAGAATCAGATCGAAAGTGTACCATATTATGTTGGTCTATGAAATGTATCATTGAATAAATCATAATTTAACAATTAGTTAACATTCCTCCTCTTTCTTTGCACCAGAATTAAAAATGAACTTAAAATCAAGAAAAGCATGAAATTGTTTGCGTCAGCAATTCCCTTCTTAGTTGCTACAACCCTATTGTTTACTGCCTGTTCATCAGGTAATGAGCAGGAATCAACCACCGATACAGGCCTCAAAGGTGAAGTAAGGATCGATGGGTCGAGTACAGTTTATCCAATAACTGAGGCTGTGGCCGAAGAATACCGTACCGAGGCACCTGATGTAAAGGTGTTGGTTGGTCTTTCAGGAACCGGTGGAGGATTTAAAAAATTCAGCCGTGGCGAGACCGATATCAATGATGCTTCCAGGCCAATTAAAGATTCAGAGGTTGAAGCATGTAATGCTAACAACATCCATTACATTGAATTAATGGTTGCATATGATGGCTTATCAGTTGTTGCTAATCCTAATAATGATTGGCTGACAAGTATAACAGTTTCAGAACTAAAAATGATCTGGAGTCCTGAAGCTCAGGGAAAGATCATGAAGTGGAACCAGATTCGTCCGGAATGGCCAAACGAGGAGATCCATTTGTTTGGTCCTGGTACGGAATCGGGAACCTACGACTACTTTACTGAAGCTATTGTAGGAGAGGCGCAGTCGAGCAGGGGTGATTACACAGCAAGCGAAGATGATAATGTTCTTGTGCAAGGTGTATCAACTGATAAGTACGCCTTAGGATTTTTTGGCTTTGCGTATTATGAAGAGAATAAAGATAAATTAAAAATTATAGGTGTTGATGATGAGGTTGCTGAAAATGGAGAAGGTGCAATACTTCCATCACTCGAAACCGTTATGAATAAAACTTACGCTCCTTTATCCCGGCCATTGTTCATATATGCTAATAGTGAGGCTGTTAAAAGAGCCGAGGTCGCACATTTTGTCAACTTCTACCTTGCAGAAGCAGCAACACTTACAGCGGAAGTAGGGTTTATTCCAATGACGGATGCTGAGTATATGGCAGTAAAGGAGAAATTCAATGCTTTTGTAACTGAACACGCTGCAACTTCTGCAGAATAATATCTTAAAATTATATTTCATATGAAGTTAAAAGAAAGGATCATTGAAACATTGCTTGCGCTTTCTGCGCTGGCAACCGTACTTACTACGGCAATGATCCTTTTTGTACTTCTTAGTGAAGCATATTACTTTTTTTCGGAAGTGTCTATTGTTGAGTTTCTTACTGAAACGGAATGGACACCTCTTTTTGCCAAAAAGAAATTTGGAATACTGCCGCTGCTTACCGGCACCCTGTTAACATCATTCATAGCAATTGCAGTTGCTTTACCTCTGGGTCTTACTATTGCAATTTATCTGAATGAATATGCACACAAGAATTTCAAGGCTATTATAAAACCATTGCTTGAATTGCTGGCTGCGGTACCTACTGTGGTTTATGGTTTTTTTGCACTCATGGTTGTTACCCCATTTTTCCAACATCTTATGCCGGGAATATCCGGCTTTAACTCTTTGTCGGCCGGATTTGTGATGGGTATAATGATCATTCCTTATGTTTCATCGCTGAGTGATGATGCCATAAGCGCCGTGCCAAAAGCTATGCGCGAAGGATCCCTTGCCCTGGGTGCAACCCGTTGCCAGACTGCCTTTAAGGTAATGTTACCATCGGCCGCATCAGGTATAATCGTTTCAATAATTCTGGCAATATCAAGAGCTATTGGTGAAACCATGATCGTTGCAATTGCAGCGGGTCAACAACCCAGGCTCACTTTAGACCCTACTGTGCCAATTGAGACCATCACAACATATATAGTACAGGTTAGTTTGGGCGATGTCCCACATAACTCAATTGAATATCGTACAATCTTTGCTGCAGGTATTACCTTGTTTGTGTTTACTTTGATTTTGAACAATGCCAGTTACTGGTTCAATAAAAAATATCACAAGAAATATGAGTAAGGTAAAAGGAAGATATGTGATAGATAAGTTGTTCATGTACTTTGGATTGATCAGTACATTTTTCGGCCTTGTAATGCTTGCTGTTTTCATTGGTGCAATACTCAAGGATGGGCTGGCTAGACTTGATTGGGATTTTATAACGGGGCTTCCATCACGAAAAGCTGAAAAGGCAGGCATACTTCCGGCGTTGACCGGATCAGCATGGGTGATGGTGATGACGGCTCTGATTGCTATTCCATTGGGAATTTCAGCGGGTGTTTACCTTGAGGAATATGGCAAGAAAACGCGCTTCGGAAGAATAGTGGAGATCAATATAACTAACCTTGCTGGAGTTCCTTCCATTATATATGGGTTGTTAGGATTGGAATTGTTTGTCAGGATATTGGGAATGGGAGGAAGTATTTTGGCTGGAAGTTTCACACTGGCACTTTTGATTTTACCAATTATCATTGTGTCAACTCGGGAGGCTATTAAAGCTGTTCCTAAATCTATTCGTGAAGCATCGTATGCTTTAGGTGCTTCCAGGCTTCAAACCATTAGCATGGCCGTTATTCCATCCGCAATGAGCGGGATACTTACAGGGGTTATCATATCCTTGTCCAGAGCGATAGGCGAAGCCGCTCCTTTGATCGTGATAGGTGCATTAGCTTATGTCCCTTTTGTTCCAACAACTCCCATGTCTGATTTTACAGTAATGCCGATCCAGATATTCAACTGGGTGTCACGACCGCAACATGAATTCCTTGTAAATGCCTCATCTGCCATTATTGTGTTGTTGTTCTTCACGTTCATCCTCAACTCAATTGCAATATGGCTCAGGCTGCGACGTAAGGTGCAGTACTAAGTTCATTCGATTAGAAAACTGTATTAGACCCGAATTAACTATTCGGAAGTCGCTGCATCAATGATCTCAGACACAACTGTTATCTTGTTAGCCGGAAAACCGCCAAGCTTCGCGTGTTCCTTGATCATAGACTCGTTAGGTGCTATGTAGACACAATAAATTTTATCGCCCGCAACATAACTGTGTAACCACATGATCTCTGGCCCCATTTGATTCAGCACCTTACATGATGTTTGTGATATGGTCTTGAGGTCTGCTTGTGAAAGTGCACCCGCTCCGGGAACTTCCCTTTCAATGATATACTTTGGCATATGTTTAAAGAGTTTGGTTATGCAGTAAAAAGTAGCCTGAACATGTTGTTGCTCCTACTTTAACCAATCTTTACGACCAGCACCTCAGGTTAACTCTAAAGTAAATAAAAAACCTATGCTCAACAAAAGTGCTATAATTATTTTTGTCTTGGATTTGTTCCAGCTTAACAATAATAGGATGTGTTGACCTCAATGCCCGGATTCATTTCCGGAGGTAAAAAAGCTGATCACTCCTGGAGGGTTTCTTCGTAGTCACCTATCATTGCATGCATTTCCTGTTCGTAGAAGAATTGCTCTTCACCAAACGCCGGTTTCAGGTCATTGAGCCAGGTTGCTTCAGGATCATATTTGGCAAAAAACGGCCGCCCGGTCCAATCAGGATTCCGCCCCTGTAAAAACCTTAGTACAAAAACTTTTTCACCTTTTACTTCACTCACTCCCAACATCTGAACTTTCCCCGGTGTGGCACTCATACTCGGTCCTCTTACTGTACGGCAGATCCCACTGACATTCTTATAGGCTTCACGGAAGATCTCCCAGGCATCCAGAAGTGGTAATTCAAAGAAATTCTTTGATCCCGTATCACGTTCTACAAACATGTAATATGGAATACAATTCAGGTTTACTTGTTTGCGCCACATCTCAGCCCATAACTTTGGATCATCATTGATATTTTTCAGTAATGGTGATTGTGTTCTTATCTGTGCACCGGTACTTCGGATCCGCTTGATAGCTTTTTTAACGCCTTCGGTTGACAATTCAACCGGATGATTGAAATGTGCCATAATAGAAACGTTCTTGCCTTTCGATACCAGCATTTCAAACAACTCAATCAGTTCATCGGCATCGTCATCATGTGTGAACCTGTATGGCCAGTACCCCAATGCCTTGGTCCCAATTCTTATGGTTTGAACATTCCATAATTCTTCATCCAGTAATGGTTCCAGATATGCTTTCAGGATCTTTGTTTTCATGATCATTGGATCACCACCCGTAAAAAGTACATCTGTAACCTCTCTGTGTTGCTTCAGGTAACTGATCAGGATATCGGTTTCCTTCATCGCAAACTTGAGTTCATTCATACCAACAAATTGAGGCCAGCGGAAACAAAAAGTACAATATGCGTGACATGTCTGCCCCTGACTGGGAAAGAATAACATTGTTTCGCGGTATTTATGTTGTGCTCCACTCAATGTTACACCGTCTATTTCCGGAATGTTCATCATTTGACCGGCCGGGTGTGGATTCAATTTTAATCGTATCTCATTTGCCGTAGTCTGTAATTCAGCTCTGGAAGCCCCTTTTTTTAATAGAGCAGCCATGGTATCATAATAACCATCTTCAAGCATCGCCTTACGGGGAAAATTTAATGTGTAAATGGGATCATTCGGAATATCATCCCAGTTGATCAATTCATCTACCACATAATTGTTTGTTTTAAAAGGCAGAACAGACCCAACTACATCAATTGCCTCCAGGTCAGCATTACTCAACTTTTCTATCTGCTTGATATTTCTATAGTTGTGATTTGAGTAAGAACGGTATATCGGTTTTTTTTCCATTTACATCTTGATTAAATACTGATCTGCTCCCCAAACCCGATGATTGAATCTTGCGAGTTTTCTATTATGAACAGATGCTGGGTCAGCTTATAAAAGGCCTCAGGAATATATGAGGGATGCCAAGTTGTAACTGTCGCAACCTTAGGCAATTAGATAGCTGCAAATGTACAAAATTCGACTCTGTCTTATCTGGATGGAATATAATGGATTGATTTTAAGACATTTGGCTTATGATCAACTATGTTTTTAAATACACTTAATGATCATTTAATAATTGCATCACTTCCTGAGACTACTACAGTATTTTTGGACGTTGGAATGCTAAAAGGTAACTTTGTGCTTAACTTTTAAACCAACAATTTTAATACCCCCGCTATCATGAAACTAGTAACCTATTTAGAATTTGGTAAAGAACAGTTGGGACTTGTAATCGATGATAAAGTTTACAATCTAAAGCTGGCAGCTTCGGTAAAAAGCGCACTAAAAATGCCTGAAACCATGAATGAGTTTTTAAAAGCCGGTCCTCATGTGATGTCAGTTGCGATGGAGATCGACCAAATGATTAAATCAGGTATGATGGGAACAAAATCACAGGAACTTTCATTAGTTACCTTGCTGGCTCCTGTGCCTCGTCCTTCATCTGTAAGAGATGGTTATGCATTCCGCCAGCATGTGATGACAGCCCGAAGAAACAGAGGAGTTGAAATGATCCCTGAATTTGATGAGTATCCGATCTTTTATTTTACAAACCACAAATCCATCATCGGACCGGGCGATGTTTACTGTATGCCCGATCATTTTGAGAAGCTTGATTTTGAATTGGAGTGGGCGTGTGTGATCGGTAAAAAAGGGATCAATATTTCAGCTGAAAATGCATCAGAGTATATAGCTGGTTTCACCATAATGAATGATCTGAGTGCGCGTACATTGCAAATGGAAGAAATGAAACTGAATCTTGGACCGGCAAAAGGGAAAGACTTCGCCACATCTATTGGTCCTTTCATGGTTACAGCTGACGAACTTGAACAATACCGCATAGAGAATAAAGATGGACACACTGGAACCAGGTTTAATCTTGACATGAAATGTTGGGTGAACGGAAAGCAGGTCTCTCATGGCAACACCGGTGATATGGACTGGACCTTTGAGGAGATCATTGAACGTGCTTCATATGGAACCTACCTTTACCCGGGCGACGTTATCGGTTCAGGAACGGTTGGAACAGGATGTTTTCTTGAGTTGAACGGTTCAGGGTTACTTAACGATAAGAATTATCAGGTACAATGGCTGAAGGAAAACGACGTTGTAGATATGGAAATAACAGGACTGGGACGCCTGTCAAACACCATTAAGCGCTTTGAAAGTGATATGTCTATCCTTGCAAGGAAAAAATCTGCGGTCAATAGCTGACTTTAGGTCGCCTATTTTGTTATTTTTGAATAGAAGGGAACAGTAAAAAAAGTGCAGGAGAAAAACAACCAGATCACCCTTTCGGTGATAGATTCAGAAGCGGAGAACAAGGAGATCTTAAAGCGTTACCGGGCGCTTCTCAGGTCATGTCGCAGACATGATATGACCCCAGAAGAGAAAAAGCTTATCCGGTTAGCTTTTGATACATCCATGGAAGCTCACAAGGACATGCGCCGCAGGTCAGGGGAGCCCTATATTTACCATCCGGTAGCTGTGGCACAGATAGTTTCTGAAGAACTGAACCTCTCGTCCATCTCGGTTGTTTGCGCTTTACTTCATGATGTTGTTGAAGATACCGATACCACACTTGAGGATATACGCGGTATGTTCGGTAAAACTGTTGAGAAGATCATCGATGGTTTGACCAAGATCTCAGGAGTATTTGACCACTCTTCTTCGCTGCAAGCCGAGAATTTCAGAAAAATGCTCCTCACCCTGTCAGATGATGTCAGGGTAATTCTTATTAAACTGGCCGACAGGTTGCATAATATGCGAACTCTTGGTTCTCTGCCACGTGAAAAGCAACTTAAAATAGCATCTGAAACAGCATATCTATATGCGCCGTTAGCACACCGCCTCGGATTATATGCCATCAAAACAGAGCTTGATGATTTGGTCCTGAAATTTACTGAACCCGAAGTGTACAGGTCCATTGCTCAAAAACTTCAACAAACAAAAAAAGAGCGTGATAAATTCATCGCCGACTTTATCAAACCTCTTAAAGCGGAATTCAAAAAGCAAGGATTTAAAGCTGAAATTAAAGGCCGACCCAAATCCATCAACAGTATCTGGAATAAGATGAAAAAGCAACAGGTTCCCTTTGAGGAGATCTATGATCTGTTCGCTATTCGTATCATACTGGACTCTGAACTTGACCAGGAAAAAACAGATTCATGGAGGGCCTATTCAATAGTGACCGACTATTTTGTTCCTAACCCTGACCGGCTGCGCGACTGGATTTCAACTCCTAAGGCTAACGGCTATGAATCATTACACACAACCGTTATGAGTAGCAGTGGCAGGTGGGTGGAGGTGCAGATCCGTACCACCCGCATGGATGAGATCGCTGAAAGAGGTTATGCTGCACACTGGAAATACAAAGAATCGGCAGCAGAAAATATGCTGGATGACTGGTTGGGCAGAATACGGGAGTTACTTGAAAGTGCTGAGTCAAATGCCATTGATTTTCTTGACGACTTCAAGTTGAATCTTTTCGCAGATGAGATATTTATTTTCACTCCTACAGGCGAGCTGAAAACCCTTCCATCAAATTCAACAGCGCTCGATTTTGCATTTGAGATTCACTCTGATATTGGAAACCGGTGTATTGGAGCTAAGATTAATCACAAACTGGTGCCTATAAGCCACAGGCTACACAGTGGTGATCAGGTAGAGATATTAACATCTTCTAAGCAACATCCCAAAGAAGACTGGCTTAATTTTGTAATTACTGCCAAGGCAAAATCCAAGATCAAAGTTGCCTTGAAAGAAGAGAAGCGTGTTCGTTCTGATGAAGGTAAGGAAAAGTTAGCCCGTAAGTTGAAGCAATTAAAAGTGAACATGGAGTCATTCAATCTGAATGACCTTTTGGTGTATTATAAAACCCCATCCGCTGTTGACCTTTATTATAAGATAGCAATAAATGCTATTGATCTTAAGTCACTCAAAGACTTCTTTTCTAAAGATGGTAAACTTCGATCGGTTAAAGCCAAAAGCAGTGCACCTACTCTAGAAGATCTGGTGAAACATGCTCGCGGAAAGGCCGGTATGCTTGTGATAGGAGAGAACCTTGAGAAGATCGATTATAAATTATCACCATGTTGCAATCCTATACCTGGCGATGATGTATTCGGTTTTGTTACTGTGAATGAAGGTATCAAAATTCATCGCGTAACTTGTCCTAATGCTATCCAATTGATGTCGAAACATGCCTACAGGATCGTTAAGGCCAGATGGACAGGGCAGAAAGAACTTGCATTTCTTGCAGGAATTCAAATCACAGGAGTTGATGATGTAGGCGTTGTAAGTGCTATTACAAAAGTTATTTCAAGTGAATTGAAAGTGAACATGCGTTCAATTAGTATTGATACAAATGAAGGGCTGTTCGACGGAACCATCATGTTGTTTGTACACGATACGGAACACTTGCACAAGCTGATGCATAAGCTCGAAAAGATTCATGGTATATTAAAAGTGATACGTATTGACACAAATGAGTAATCCGGCACATTCATGAAAACTAATCAGAAGACTTTTGAAACAGTTCGGATGATATTCTCCACTTTTTTAGAAGAGGAGGGGTTGCGGAAAACACCAGAGCGATTTGCTATCCTGGAAGAAGTATACTCGATTGATGAACATTTTGATGTGGAATCATTGTATATCCACATGAAAAATAAAAATTATCGTGTAAGTCGTGCCACCATCTATAATACAATTGAACATCTATTGGGATGCAAGCTCATAACAAGGCATCAATTCGGCAAAAATCTGGCACAATTCGAGAAATCATACTCATTCAAGCAGCACGACCACCTCATTTGCTCAGATTGTGAAAAAGTATTTGAATTTTGTGACCCCAGAATTCAACAAATTCAGTCGATGATGGGGGATATTCTTAATTTTACCGTAACACACCACTCACTTAATTTATATGGCCGGTGTAACAGGCTTATAGATACAGGTGAATGCGTTAACTACAACAAGCAAAAAATTAAATAAACCAATCAAATTCTAAAATGGAGTTCACTCACAGGATCGAAGAAAAGAAAGATCACACAACCTTGTTTTTTAAAGGTAATCTGATCGAGAAAAGTCAGGCAATTGAATTAATGGATAATTTCCAGGAATCACTTAATAAGGGTGTGCACAATTATGTTATTGACATGACCGAACTGGGTTATATGAATAGCACCGGTCTTAATGTGCTTATTAATATCCTTACCAAAGCTAGAAAGAATGGAGGTGAAGCGGTCATATGCAACGTTCCTCAAAATATCAGATCGTTGATGCTTATTACAAAACTGAATAATATTTTTACTGTGGCCGATAATGAAGCTGCTGCTGAAAAGGTTTTACTTAAGGAAGCCTGAAAAAAAACAGAAAAATGAAAGTAGATGTATTGCTCGGCCTGCAATGGGGTGATGAGGGTAAAGGAAAAGTAGTTGATGTACTGGCACCCCGGTATGATGTTATTGCAAGATTTCAAGGTGGTCCAAATGCAGGGCATACCCTGGAGTTTGAAGGAATAAAACATGTTTTGCATACAATTCCTTCCGGGATATTTCATCCTGATAAGATCAATATAATTGGTAATGGTGTGGTTATTGACCCAGTGATACTCAAAAAGGAGATCGATAAACTGATTGAGATGGGTGTTGATATCAACCGTTCCTTATATGTATCACGTAAGGCGCACCTCATTCTTCCAACGCACCGTTTGTTAGATGCTGCTTCAGAAGCATTGAAAGGAAAGGATAAGATAGGTTCAACCCTTAAGGGGATTGGGCCTGCATATATGGATAAGACCGGTCGTAACGGTTTGCGTGTAGGTGATATTGAACTTGATTCTTTCAAGAGCAGGTATAATGCACTTGTAGCAAAACACAAAGAGTTGTTGAGCTATATGAATTATCATGAAGATCATTCTGAAATGGAGGCTGAGTGGATGAAAGGTGTTGAACTGCTGCGCTCCATGAATCTTGTTGATAGTGAGTATATGATCAATGAACAGATC
>JAHEMF010000008.1 GCA_024643795.1 Bacteroidota bacterium
TTATTTATCCGTCGCCTCATATCCGTCCCAACTTGACCTAAACGCTCTAGCCTCCCGATAGCTATCGGGATGAGCTAATCCCCCATTCATTTCTGGCGCTATTTATTTATCCGTCGCCTCATATCCATCCCAACTGGACCCAAACGCTCTAGCCTCCCGATAGCTATCGGGATGAGCTAATCCCCCATTCATTTCTGGCACTATTTATTTATCCGTCGCCTCGTGACGTTCCAAATAGCTTTTACAATATTCCGGTCTCTTCAACAGGGCTGCAAATATAGGGGCTTTATTACAATTTTAACAGCCCGTCATCTATTTCAGGAATTATTCTCAAATTTCGGAAATGTACCAGCCATCTTATTGGGATAAAATCACATTTTTCGATAACCTGGATGTCATTGTTATTGGCAGTGGAATTGTTGGACTCACAGCTGCCATACAACTATCATCACTCCACCCTTCCTTAAAAATACTGGTGTTAGAACAAGGACCGTTACCCTATGGTGCCAGCAACCGTAATGCTGGATTCGCTTGTTTTGGAAGCATCTCTGAGATCATGGACGACCTTAGCAAAGAATCGCCCGACTCAGTTTATAAGCGAATTGAAAAACGATTTCGCGGAATAGAGGAACTGCGCAAATTATTGGGTGATGAAGCTATAGGCTATCAACGATCCGGAGGATGGGAGCTATTTACAACTGATGATGTAGAATCGTATGAATCATGCCTGAATCGTATGGATGGTTTGAATAAAGATCTTTCTGAAATATTTGGAGGAGATGCATTCAAACCTGATGACAAAAAAATTGTTGAGTTTGGTTTTGGTAATACAGCTCACATGATATATAATCCGTTCGAAGGTCAAGTAGATACTTCACGGATGATGCAGTCACTGGAATCCATGGCCCGGTCGAAAGGGATTATGTTACTGAATGGTATAACTGTAAAAAATGTTGACAGGAAAAGTGAATACACCCTTTTGGAAACATCGCAAGGCTGGACGTTCAGTTGCAAGGCATGCCTCATAGCTGTCAACGGATTTGCAAAAAATCTGATATCAACATCTGAGGTCCAACCCGCACGTTCACAAGTGCTGGTTACCAATCCTATCACCGAGCTGAAAGTTCGTGGTACGTTCCATTACAATAAAGGGTATACCTATTTCAGAAATATCGGTGATCGCATTTTAGTGGGTGGTGGAAGAAACCTTGCAATGGAAGAGGAAAATACCAATGCATTCGGTACCACCGATATTATACAACAACATCTCGAAAATATGTTGCAGCAAGTTATCATACCTTCTAAGTCGTACACCATTCATTCACGCTGGAGCGGGATAATGGGGCTGGGCACTTCAAAAAATCCTGAAGTTAAAAAGTTGCAACAAGGTGTCTTCTGTGCTGTAGGCCTTGGCGGGATGGGTGTTGCTATTGGAACAGACACAGGATACCAGGCTGCAGAATTAGTGAGCAATGAATTATATAAATAAAATACTAATTTAACGGCTTCAACCTAAAACCTACCACTATGAGTAACACTGTTAAATACGGATTATTTTACGGGATACTTCCTGCAGTTTTGATGTTGATAATTTACGCACTAGGCATGAATCGCGAAATGAGTGTGCAAAATTATACCCAATGGATCTCACTTGCCATTTACTGTGCGGTGTTATTCCTGGGAATAAGAGCTGAACGCGATGACGTACTGGGTGGTTATATTAAATTCGGTAAAGCTTTTGGAACAGGATTTAAAATAGTGCTTATAGGAACTGTGATAGGAACACTCATGAGCCTGCTGTATTTTATAGTGATCGATCCGGGATATCGCGATCACCTGATCTTATTGCAGGAACAAAAAATGATAGATTCTGGTACTCCACCTGAACAAATAGAAGCCTCAATGCCATATGTAGAGAAATTCATGACCCTTCCTATGATGATGGTGTTCAGCGTAGTCGGCAGCCTGCTCATTGGCTCGGTGATAACCTTAATTTCTTCTGCAATTCTTAAAAAGGAAGACCCGAATGAAATGGTTGGGTGAGGAAGTGGGGATTTTGAAGTGCGAAGGACGAGGTTAAAAGTACGAGGGGCGAGGGATGAGGTGAGAAGTTAGATGTACGAGGTGAGAAATACGAGGGGCGAAGTACGAGGGGCGAAGTGAGAAGTTAGATGTACGAGGTGCAAAGTTATTACCAAAGAATAGGTTGCATTGAATATAAGGGATATAAGGTATTAGGTTTTTTACGGATTACTTTAATTAATATCCGGTTCATTTTCAGAATCGCTTTTAAGTATGCAATATAAATTTCAAATGGAGGAACGATTGATCACTTATTCAGTGTCAATAATCAATCTCACCACACATATCAAAAAAAACAAAGCAGGAATTCATTTGTCAGATCAACTTGTTCGTTCTGGCACATCCGTGGCACTGAACTATGCGGAATCCATTGATGCTGAGTCTCGCAGAGATTACTTGCATAAAACCAAGATTAGCTTGAAGGAACTCAGAGAGACATATACTTGCTTGAAAATAATCCAAAAAGCGGATTTGATTTATAACCCAGATGCAATAACTAAAATATTATCAGAAACAGATGAATTGGTTTCGATCTTTGTCAGTAAAGTGAAAAAACTAAAGCAAAATCCAGAACAAGGCAACTCTCAAAACTTGTGACTATAATAGACTAAAGCTTAATCTATCATATTATATAGCTTTACAAAAAAAAAGCCTTCATTTACCAATTATCCTTCATGTCTGTAATAAACAGTGCTGGATAGTTTTATTTTTTATCACGAATCTGTTACAATTAGAGAACCTCGAACATCTCACCTCGTACTTCGCACCTCCTATTTCTGTATCTCCTCAATTGATCGCTTAATAATCGCAACACACTCCATCATCTGTTCTTCAGTAATCACAAGTGGTGGTGCAAAACGAATAATATCACCGTGTGTTGGCTTTGCGAGTAAACCATGCTCTGCCATTTTTAAACACACATCCCAGGCATCTTTCCCGTTTACAGGTTTTATAACAATGGCATTCAAAAGGCCTTTACCTCTTACAACGGTGATCATGTCAGATCCAATATTCCTTAATTCACGGCGAAGTATCTCTCCTAATCTGGCAGCATTATCGGCCAAGCTTTCATCTTTTAAAATCTTCAACGATTCCATGGCGACAGCACAAGCCAAGGGATTACCACCATAAGTTGATCCATGTTCACCGGGCTTGATACACAACATGATCTCATCATCAGCCAAAACAGCACTCACAGGCAGCACCCCACCCGACAGAGCTTTTCCTAAAAGCAGAATGTCAGGCCTCACACCTTCATGATCGCATGCCAGCATCATTCCTGTACGTGCAAGCCCTGTCTGTATCTCGTCAGCTATGAACAACACATTGGCATCCTTACACAAGTGTGCAGCAGCTTTCAGAAAACCTTCATCAGGCACCACTACTCCTGCTTCACCCTGAATAGGCTCTACCATGAAGCCAGCTACATTAGAATCACTCAGTGCTTTACGCAGGCTTTCGATATCATTATAAGGTATTACTTCAAACCCCGGCAGATAAGGCCCGAAGTTGGTCCGCGAATCCGGATCAGTAGATGCGGATATAGCACCAAAAGTGCGACCGTGGAAATTACCCGTACAAACAATGATCCTTGCTTTGTTTGACTCAATTCCTTTTACCTCATACGCCCACTTACGGCACAACTTAAGTCCCGTTTCAACAGCCTCCACACCCGAGTTCATTGGCAGCACCTTGTCGTATCTAAAATAACCTGTAACATACTCTGCATATTCACCTAAAAGGTTGTTGTGGAAGGCTCTTGATGTTAAAGTAAGCTTTGATGCCTGGTCTACAAGTGCCTTTATGATGCGTGGATGACAATGTCCTTGATTGACTGCTGAATAGGCAGAAAGAAAATCATAATATCTTTTACCCTCTACATCCCATACAAATACACCTTCACCTTTTGATAAAACAACGGGTAACGGATGGTAGTTGTGCGCTCCAAACTTATGTTCCAACTCCATGGCCTGACTACTGGACAAAACATCGATCATATTGTTCATTTTTTTACAAATATAGAAAGTATTGCGGTGTGGTAAAAGCTAGCGGATCACATGTATAAAACCTCGCGCAAACTCAGGTTTACCAGTATTATAGCCTTGGTATTCGATCCTGAAAACATAAACCCCTTCCGGAACTTTAGTGCCATTGAAAGTACCATCCCACCAGTTATAGATACTACCATTGAATATTTCCTGCCCCCACCTGTTATAAACAGCAACTGACCCATCCTTTACATAGTTGGATGATATGGTCCAGTAGTCGTTTATACCGTCTCCGTTAGGAGTAAATGCATTAGGTGCATAAATAAATGGTACCTGCTCCAGAACAATTTCATTAGAACGGCTTTGAGCATCAAAACCTCCTGCACCTTCAAAAGCAATAATACGATAACCAAATTGCCCAAACAAAGGCTCGGGAAGCTCATGGTAATATTCGTAAGGAATGGACGTGATGGAATTTAAAGGTTCCCAGATCCCGGCATTTCCGTTACTGACCTCTAACTCATACCTGTCAGTGCCGCCCAGCCAGTTATTGTATGTATTCCATTCGGTAAAGTTCACCAATGGTTTAGCTTCACCTTGTATATGAATGGTGCATGCTTCATTGCTAACCGGACTTTCATTACCACACCAGTCAGCATTTTGAAGGTAATAACAGTATGATGATGACCCGGTGTTAACTCCTGATATCATAATAGAATCAAATCCGGGGTATTGAATTGTATTCACAAGTGAGTAAGAAGATGATATATTATTTTGTTTCTGATAAAGGTAAAATGTAGAATAAGGTCCATCCGGAAAATGCTCCCACTTAAGTTTTATGGTGTTAGGAGAAGTTACTGTTACATATTCAATGTAATTCTGTTTAGAGTTGATCTGAGAAACTGAACAAATGGTATCGGATGCAGGTCCTTTTACTCCGCAATCATTAACTCCTTTGATATAATAGCAATAATCATTTGTGGTATTGGCAAAAGCAGAATTATCTGTATAACTGCGGACCGTATCATTACTTATGTTAGCAATAACACTATATGGCCCTCCATTGGTTGAGCGGTACACTTCATATCTGTCAAAATATCTGGGAATGATTGACGAGTCGCTCCAAACTACTTTCAATTGATCATTTGTAATCAGTCGGCTGCATAAAATATTTGCCGGACCAAATACCGGCATCGGATTCACCATAATTGCTATGGAATCTTTGGTTGTAAATGGTAACGGACAACCATTATCCACTACCGTGTACACCAGATAATACGGATCATCATCGGCCTGACCACACTGTGTTATCCAGCAAAAATCACTTTCCACCAGGCTACTACCTGTGTCAACTGTTGCAGTTGCGTAGGGAGGAGTTGTACCTCCGCCACCAAGTACATTACCTGAAACCGACAATATCATACTGTCTGCATCCAGGTCTTCATAATAAAACTTACGGCATAAGGTGTCGGTTTCGTATATATTAAAAGTGAGAGGAGTGTTATATGGTGTAAGGTTAGGTGGTTGGTTCAGACAAATAATGCTGCTTATCTCTATCTCACGGCGTATCAATCCTATCTGCACACCGTTACGATACTCTCTCACCTCCACAGCTACAGCATACAATCCACTCAAGTCTATCACTGCATTCAGAAAACCTGTTGTGGGATCCACTGCCAGCGGCGTGTTACTGCCGAACATGTTGCCAAGGTTATAGCCAGGATTCCAATCTACTGTAGGGTATGGTCCCGGCACCTGGTATGTAAGTGTAGGACTCGGACTACCCGTTAAAGGATATCCCAAAGTTCCTGCTAAGGGAGCGGCAGCAGAATAAACCAACACATCCCCGTCAGGGTCAGTTGCTGAATAGTCGAATGTGAAAGGTTGTTCTTCACAAACGTAAGGAAGTGGTTCAAAGTCGAAGGTAGGACTTGAATTAATGATGGCCGGATCCGGGATCTCCATATAAAAAACGATTCCGGTATTCAATCCATTCTTTATATTAACGATACCTCCATTTCTGCAACAACGCTGCCATGTAATGTAATATCCGTTTGGGTTGGATGGCAATGACAGGGTATCAATATACACACCCACTTCTGCACACACATCAGGTGGCGGTGCGCAAACAGTACCGGGCATCGTGAGTGGTGCCAGATATACAGAGTCAATAAGCGTAACTGTAGAATCAATAATGGCATTGGTACCTTGTTCAAAAATTCCAATATTTATCTGAGTGTCAAATGGAGCCATTGCCGCACAATCGCGATACAACTTCAGGGTGATCTCAAAATTATTTCCCGAAAGCCTTTTATAAGTGAAGTCACCTCCTACTATATGCGAAGCAAGTGCCCCTGTAATGCTGAACAGGAACACACTCATAAAAAATAATATTTTGCATATTCGCAATGACATACCTTTGGGGGTGGCTGTAATTCGCTTTTCAATTAGCGATACCTAACAAATATAATATTTTTGCACCTCATATGAAAGGCAAAGTCATTGAAAATATAGCAGTTATAGATATTGCAGACAAAGGACAGTCTGTAGGAAGGGTAAATGATTTGGTGGTTTTTATGGACGGTGGCGCAGTACCGGGTGATGTTGTGGACGTTAGGATCGTAAAAAAACGCAAGGGATACCTTCAGGGAAAAATTACACAATTCCGACAATATTCATCCATGCGAACCACACCCTCATGCGAACATTTTGGGGTTTGTGGTGGATGTAAATGGCAGAACCTTTCCTATGAAAACCAACTTCAATACAAAGAAAAGTCGGTGAAGGATGCAGTTGAAAAAATTGGCGGTTTTAACCCTGCTTTGGTAAAAGAGATCATTGGATCTGAAGATATCTTTGAATATAGGAACAAGCTTGATTATTCGTTTACACACAAACGTTACCTGCTTGAATCAGAGATGTCAGAGTTTGAACGCAACGATCTTCAGGGAGTTGGATTTCATGTTCCGGGTAAGTTCAATAAAGTTGTTGACATCAATAAATGCTGGCTTCAGGATGACCTCTCTAATCGCATAAGGCTATTTGTAAAGGACAAAGCACTTGAATTAAGTGTACCATTCTACGACGCCAAAGCGCAGTCGGGGGTTATGCGATCGCTCATCATCAGAAACACTACACTCAATGAGTGGATGGTTGTTGTGGTTTTCAGAGAAGATCATGATAATGTTATTCAACATATCATGAGCAGTATCAAAGATACTTTTCCCGAGATCACCTCATTGTTCTACATGGTGAATCCAAAACTCAATGACACTATCTACGACATCGATCCAGTTTTATTTAATGGTAAAGATCATATTACTGAAAAGATAGGTGACTTGAAATTCCGGATCGGTGTGAAATCATTTTTCCAGACCAACTCACGGCAAGCACAGTTGCTCTATAATATCGCGCGTGATTTTGCCGATTTAAAAGGCGATGAAATTGTATATGACCTTTATACCGGCACAGGCACCATTGCAGCTTTTGTTTCACAAAAGGTTAAACATGTTTATGGAATTGAATCGGTACCTGAAGCCATTGAAGATGCAAAGATCAACTCTGATATCAACGGGATAACCAACACAACATTCTTTGCGGGCGATATGGTTAAGATCCTAACTCCCGAGTTCATTCACTCACACGGTTATCCGGATGTTATCATTACCGACCCGCCACGCCCGGGTATGCATGAAAAGGTATGTGAAACCATTATGCAGGCAGGCGCATCTACTATTGTATATGTGAGTTGCAACGCGGCAACAATGGCAAGAGATATTAAGATCATGTCTGATAAATATGATCTTATAAAAGTGCAACCGGTTGATATGTTCCCACACACTTCACATGTGGAATGTGTGGCCTTGTTAACTTTAAAAAAACAACATGAAACCACTGGATAAAAAATATTGGGAAAGCAGATATGAAGATCAACTCACGGGTTGGGATACAGGTGAAATCACTACACCGTTAAAGACTTTTATAGATTCATTAAAGGACAAAAACATAAACATCCTCATACCCGGTGCCGGTAATGCCTACGAAGCGGAATACCTCTTCAATAATGGATTTAAAAATGTAACAGTGGTTGACCTGGCCGAACAGCCATTAAAAAATCTTAAAGAGCGTTGCCCCGGTATGGATGATTCACGTTTGATCCAGACCGACTTTTTTGTACATGACTCGCAATATGATCTTATTCTTGAGCAAACTTTTTTTTGCGCCCTCGACCCTTCATACCGCAGCAAATATGCCTTTAAAATGCACCAGCTCCTAAAACCGGGTGGCTTGCTGGCAGGACTACTTTTTGACTGCCCGTTCGATGGTGGACCTCCTTTTGGAGGCAGTGCGGACGAATACAGGAAGTATTTTGAACCGTACTTCAACCTGAAGGTCTTTGAAACCTGCCGTAACTCCATAAAACCAAGGGAAAACAGGGAGATTTTTATGATACTGGTAAAAAAATGACCCTGTGTTAATAATTTGAAGCTCTATTACGTTTTAAAAGTGCTCTCAAACAAGGCTATTGACTAATTTTGCGGGCTGTATTACACTAAATATGCGTACAATAAAGATCATATTTATACTGTTATGCCTTTCGGCGATGAAGTCCCAGGCCCAACCACAAGCCAACCCTGTGGGTTGTGAAGAAGACATCATTGTATCGAACTTGAAAGGGTATTACAGTCAGGTGATAGGAGTCAGTTCAGAATATATCATGAACACCGATCTGTATGTAGCTGTCGAGAACTTGTTGGGCACACCTTACAAATATGCTGGCACAACAGCAAAAGGTATCGATTGTTCGGCATTTGTTAAAAGGGTATACGAGAAAGCATACTGCCTGTTACTCTCAGGAAATTCATATTCACTGTATAAGGAATCAAAGCCTGTAAACAAAAATAACCTTCATGAAGGTGACCTGGTTTTTTTCAAGACTAACCGCAATAAAACCATTTCGCATGTTGGTGTTTACCTGGGCAATGATAAATTTGCGCATGCCAGCAGGTCAAATGGAGTTATCATCAGCGACCTGCAAAGTCCATACTACAATAAGTCGTTTGTAAGAGGTGGCAGGCTCGACATCAACGTTGACTGAACAATGGAGAAAGGAAGTAACCTGATACTTAATGCGCATCAGATCTCACAACGGATCAACAGGATAGCCTATCAGATCTATGAAGACAATTTTAACGAAAAAGAGATCATCATCATTGGTATCAGGTCCAACGGCTATGTATTGGCACAAAAGATCGCCGAGTCGCTGGGGAAGATTTGTAAGATAAAGATCACGCTGGCTGAACTTATCATCGATAAAACTAATCACATGAAAGAAGAAGCCAGCATATCCATTGACACCGCTGATGTGAAAGGTAAGTCTGTTGTCTTGATAGATGATGTCCTTAATTCAGGGAAAACACTTATCTATTCCATGAAGACCCTACTAGATATTGATATTAAAAAGCTGCGTACTGCACTCATGGTCGACCGTGACCACAAAAGATATCCGGTTAATGCCAACTTTGTAGGAATGACCCTATCCACTACTATGCAGGAACATGTAACTGTGGAATTCGGTAAACAAGCCAGAGTGTATCTTAGCTGATCACAGACAACTAGGAAATTATCTTTTCTGCCAGTCCTGCAATATTCAGACTCTCCCCTTTTACAATATGTTTAGCTTTCAGGTAAACAGGCTCACGTGTTTCAAGAGTTTCTATAATGTATTCCATAAGCGCCGCATCTGTTTTACCGCTTATAAGCGGACGATCAGCTTTTGATCGGGCAAGCCGATAGTATATAGAACCGGGATGCATCTCAAGATAAACCGTAACTCCATTGGCATTCATAAAATCCATATTCTGGAAAAAGCAAGGTGTACCACCTCCTGTAGCTATTACCGCATTATTGGTTGATGCAACAACCTTTTTGAGAGTTGCATGCTCAATTTCACGGAAAGCATTCTCACCACGGGCATTAAAAAGTTCATGTATTGTGGTGTTAGTCTCTAACTCCATAATGCTATCAAGATCTATGAATTGCATTTTCAACTTTGTGGCAAGTTTTTTACCTGCCGTTGATTTACCAGACCCCATGAATCCGATCAAAAAAATATTCATGACCCGGTCATCTTTTATCGTAGGTTCGGAAACTTCATGCGGTAATCCACATCCACCTTACCCCTTGAAATGTCATTAAGCTTTCCTTTCAACAACTGCCTTTTAAGTGCACTCAAACGATCGGTGAATAAAACCCCTTCAAGGTGGTCATACTCATGCTGTATAACGCGTGCTGCAAGCCCTGTGAAAGTTTCTTGTATTTCATTGAATTCCTGATCCAGATAATTCATCACTACTACCGGATTACGAGATACATCCTCTCTTATACCGGGGATGCTCAAACAACCTTCATTGAAGTTCCACTTTTCACCTGTTTCTTCAACTATCTTTGGGTTGATAAAAACCTTCTTAAAACCATCCAATGAAGGTTCTTCATCTTTGAATGGTGTAGCATCAATGACAAACAACCTGATAGGCTTACTGATCTGTGGTGCTGCCAATCCAACTCCTGCACTTTCGTACATTGTTTCAAACATGTCTGCTATCAACTGTTTTAATCCTGGATGATCAGGTTGTATTTCGGCAGCTCTTTTTTTAAGCACCGCACTACCGTATGCGGCTATTGGATAAATCATGTGTTTTTACTCTTTATATCGTTAGCTTCTATCCACGACTGTAAAATTATTACGGCCGATGTAGTATCAACCAACTCTTTATTCATTCTTTCAGTTTTTTTTACCCCACTCTCCCTGATGGCCACTTTAGCCATGCCGGAAGTAAACCGTTCATCAACTCTTACCACAGGTATCTGCTTATAACGCTTTTCAAGGCTTTGCACGAACTGTTCAACATATTTAGTTGAATGGGTTGGCCCTGCATCCATTCTCCTGGGCTCTCCAACTACAAACAGATCCACACTGTTTTCTTTCAGATAGCCATCCAGAAACTGCATCAACTTATGAGTTGCCTCAGTTCGTAAAGGAAATGCGATCAGCTTTCCCTCATCAGTCACGGCCATACCGGTCCGCTTTGTGCCATAATCAAAAGCCAGTACCCTTCCCATTTCAGCCTGCAAATTTACGAATATTAGCCCGGTCGTAAAGATGCCAATGGGTCGTTATGGCCTTAAATTGTACTTTTGAGCTAAATTTTTAGATATGCTGAAGGACATTATTGAAGCAGCTTGGGATAACAGGACATTGCTAGAGAATAAAGAGACCCAAAATGCTGTTAAAGAGGTGGTGAAAAACCTGGATGCAGGAACAATAAGGGTGGCAGAACCCGGGAGCAACGGCTGGGTAGTTAATGATTGGGTAAAGAAAGCAGTGATCATGTTTTTCCCCCTTTCGGGGATGAAGACCATAGAGGTTGGACCCTTTGAATTTCATGATAAGATAGCTTTAAAAAAAGGTTATGAGAAACTGGGAGTAAGAGTGGTCCCTCATGCTATTGCCCGCTATGGTAGCTTTCTGGCACCGGGAGTGATAATGATGCCTTCGTATGTGAACATAGGTGCATATGTTGATTCAGGAACCATGGTTGATACTTGGGCAACAGTTGGTTCATGTGCCCAGATTGGAAAGAATGTACATCTCAGCGGTGGGGTAGGCATTGGAGGTGTCCTGGAACCTGTTCAGGCAGCTCCGGTTATCATTGAAGACAATAGCTTCATCGGTTCACGATGCATTGTGGTAGAAGGTGTTCGTGTTGAAAAAGAAGCAGTTTTAGGAGCCAATGTGGTGCTTACCATGTCTACACGGATCATTGATGTTACCGGTGATCAACCTGTTGAATATAAAGGCCGCGTGCCAGCACGTTCTGTTGTGATACCCGGTACCATAGAGAAAAAATTCAAGGCAGGTACATACGGCGTTCCCTGTGCACTTATCATAGGCACACGCAAAGAATCAACCGATAAAAAAACATCGCTCAATGATGCACTGCGCGATCATAATGTAGCCGTATAACAAGTGAGCCGATCATTTCTGATCATACAAACAGCCTTTTTAGGTGATGCAGTACTTGCAACTGCTCTTGCAGAATCTTTGCATAACTCTAATAACAATCATCAGATCAGTATTCTGGTGAGAAAAGGAAATGAAAACCTGTTTGACGCACATCCCTTCATCAAAGAGGTTCTTGTGTGGGATAAAACTCAAAACAAAACAAGTAACCTTTTTAAAACGTTAGCCAAAGTACGAGTGAAGAAGTTTGATACAGTTCTCAACCTGCAACGCTTCTTTTCAACCGGACTTATCACAACCTTGTCGGGTGCAGCATCAAAGATTGGATTTAACAAGAACCCATTCAGCATGTTCTTCACCAAAAGTGTGAAACATGAGATCGGAACGGGAATCCATGAAACCGAACGCAATTTTCAACTCATTGCCGGCATTCCTGGTGTTGTGTATGCAAGACCCCGCCTTTACCCTTCCGAAAAGAGTGTATTGGCAGCCAGATCAATTACCCAAGACAATAAATATGTGGTAATGACTCCAGCTTCCGTATGGCAGACCAAACAACTCCCGTTCAACAAGTGGGTTGAGCTTGGTAAACTATGTGCATCAAAATATAAAGTGGTATTGGCAGGAGCTCCGACTGATAGTGATCTCTGTAAAAGAATTGCAGATGAAATAGGAAAAGAACATTGTATCATTTCTGCCGGATCACTGAATCTCTCCGGATCGGCGGCACTCATGAAAAATGCAGTGATGAATTATGTGAACGATTCAGGTCCATTACATATAGCCTCTGCCGTTAATTCCCCAGTGAAAGCTTTTTTCTGTAGTACCATTCCTGCATTTGGTTTTGGACCGCTTTCTGATGATGCACAAATCATTGAATCACAAGAGCTGCTCAGTTGCAGACCTTGCGGCTTACATGGTAAAAAAGAATGCCCGATCAACCATTTCAATTGTGGTAACACTATAACGATTGACAATAATCTGGTACCATGAGCCGCGGAAAGGAAAAGATAAACTCTGAAATTGAGAAATGCATTGAAGTGCTCAAACAAGGCGGCACTATACTCTACCCTACTGACACAATCTGGGGATTAGGTTGTGATGCCACCAATGATGAAGCAGTAAAGAAGATCTTTGAGATCAAACAGCGGGAAACATCCAAATCACTGATAACCTTACTGGACAATGAGACCAAACTGGGTAAATATGTGAAGAATGTTCCTGTAGCGGCATGGGACCTGATAGAGTTTTCTACCAAACCACTTACCATTGTATATCCGGGAGTGGTAAATCTATCTAAATTAGTGATAGCAGAAGATGGCACTGCAGCCATACGTATAACGCGTGATGAGTTTTGCAAACAGCTGATATACAAATTCCAAAAACCTGTCGTAAGCACCAGTGCTAATATAAGTGGAGACCCATCCCCGCAAGGGTTTCACGATATATCAGACAACGTTTTGAACGCGGTAGACTATATAGTAAATTTGCCGGGTGAAGGATCTGCCGCAGGCAAACCTTCCACAATTGTAAAACTGGGAATAGATGGCACTTTTGAATTTATAAGAAAGTGAATGAGTTGCCGGAACAAGAGAACGATCATCAAATAATGTTCAACGAGGAATTAAGTCAGGATTTTCTACAAACCATCACAAGTGTGTGTGATAAAGAGAACGTGCAATGTTTTCTCATAGGCGGTTATGTCAGAGATCTTATGCTTAAAAATCCATGTAAGGATATTGATGTAGTTGTGCTGGGGTCGGGGCCCGATATTGCCCGCAAGGTCGCTTCCGGATTAGGTAAGGATATTCATGTTTCTATCTTTAAGAATTTCGGTACAGCTATGTTCAAATACAAAGGCTGGGATATTGAATTTGTTGGGGCACGTAAAGAGTCATATGCCGAAACATCGCGCAAGCCTCATGTAGAGCCAGGCACACTTGAAGATGACCAAAAACGAAGAGACTTTACCATAAATGCTTTGGCAATTTCACTTAACGCAAAAGACCGGGGCGCACTCACCGACCCGTTTGGTGGAATACAAGACCTTAACAAGGGTATTTTACGCACACCGCTTGATCCGGAGATAACCTATTCTGATGATCCATTACGCATGATGAGAGCCATAAGGTTTGCTTCCCAATTGAATTTCACAATCGAAGAGCAATCACTAAAAGCCATCCATAAAAATAAACAACGCATAAGTATTGTTTCCATGGAACGTGTAAGCGATGAGCTTAACAAGATCATGATGACTGAAAAGCCGTCTGTTGGATTTAAACTTTTGTTCGACACCGGATTGCTGCACATCATATTTCCACAACTGGTAGCACTGCATGGTGTGGAGTATGTTGGAAAGAAAGGTCATAAAGACAATTTTTATCACACACTCGAAGTACTTGACAACATCTGCAAAAACACCGATAATCTTTGGCTCCGGTGGGCAGCACTGTTACATGATATTGCCAAACCTGCTACTAAACGTTTTGAACCCGAAGTGGGATGGACCTTTCACGGGCACGAGGATAAAGGTGCACGAATGGTACCAAAGATCTTCAATCATCTTAAATTACCACTTAATGAAAAGATGAAGTATGTTCAAAAACTTGTGCTGCTTCACTTACGCCCTATTGTACTTTCTCAATCACATGTCACCGATTCTGCAGTACGCAGATTGTTATTTGAAGCCGGTGATGATATTGATGATCTAATGACATTATGTGAAGCAGATATCACTTCTAAAAATGAATCGAAAGTAGCCAAATACCTTAAAAATTTTGAAGTGGTACGCCAAAAGCTGAAGGAAGTAGAAGAAAAAGATCATATGAGGAACTGGCAACCTCCCGTTACAGGGGAAATGATCATGCAGGCCTTTGACCTGAAACCGGGTCGGGAAGTAGGTATCATAAAAAATGCGATCCGGGAAGCCATCCTGGATGGCGAAATAGGCAGCAATAAGGATGAAGCATGGCAATTCATGCTTAAAAAAGGTGCAGAACTTGGATTAAAACCCATTAACTAAGAAAGTCACAGCCTCCCAACCCCGATAAATTCATCCTAATTTTTATTTTTGTCACATATTAAACAGAATTACTGAATATGGTAGCATACAGGTTTCGGATCACCTTTGAAGATCATGATGAGGTTTTTAGAGAAATTGAGATAAGGTCAAATCAAACTTTCGCCGATTTTCACTCCGCCATTCAGGCATCCATTAAATTTGATAATGTCAAAAGGGCATCTTATTTCATGAGTAATGACCTCTGGAAAAAAGGTGACGAAATAACGAACAGGCCATTATCTGAAAATGATAATGCCGTGGCTTTAGCTGATGCACGACTCAGCGATTACATTCTTGATCCACACCAAAAAATATATCACACGTATGATGGTAGTTGGTTATTCTATATTGAATTGATCAAGATAATTGCAGAGAATCCTGCAACATCATATCCTACATGTGTCAGAATTCAGGGCGATGCTCCAAAACAGTATGCAGTAATTGAACCACCCAAAGGCACCCGCAGTGCTGATGAACTTTTGGAAGAAGATTTTTTACTGGATGGTGAGGAACCTACCGTGGAAGATGTGGAAGACAGTGGAAACTATGAGTCAGAGGATGAAAGTGACGATACCGAAACTTATGGTGAGGCAGTTGACGAAGAAGAGTATGATAACATTGAAGATACTCCCGGCGAGAACTTTGATGATGAGTCACGTTAGGCATTATGTCTGACCCGAAATTTCAAAAACCATTTCATAAACTTTTAGTGATATTAGCCGGTCCAACCGCATCCGGCAAAACTGAAGCAAGCATTCGCATTGCATCTGAATTTAATTGCCCGGTAATTTCAGCCGACAGCCGACAATTTTACCGTGAGATGTCTATTGGCACCGCCAAACCTACCTCAGATGAAATGGGTGATGTGGAACACCACTTTATTAATTCCCACAGCATTGTTACCGACTATAACGCAGGTGCGTTTGCCAACGAGGCAAGAACACTTATTGATCAGCTATTCAAAAAACACGATGTGGTTATTGTTACCGGTGGCTCAGGAATGTATATAGATGCACTCCTGTTTGGCATTGATGACCTTCCGGAAGCTGATAAAATGATCAGGTCAGAACTGAACAAACTTTACGAAGAACATGGAATTGAAGGTCTTCAGACAAGACTACAGAAGCTGGACCCGGAGTATTACGGAGTTGTTGACCTCGACAACCCGCGCCGACTCATGCGTGCACTGGAAGTGTGTATGACCACAGGCAGCACATACACTCAATTGAGAAAAAATCAACATCGCGAAAGCCCGTGGCCCTATTTGCTTACAGGCATAAATTTACCGCGTGAGGTTTTGTACGATCGCATCAATAAGAGAGTAATAAAAATGGTAGAAGATGGCCTGATAGAAGAAGTAACGGGGTTAGAAGAGCATCGTGATAAAAATGCAATGCAAACAGTAGGCTACAGGGAAGTGATAAGCTACCTTGACGGTAAATGTTCAAAAGAAGAGATGATAAGTCTTATACAACAAAACACCAGGAACTATGCTAAAAGACAGATCACATGGTTGCGACGGTATCCTGATCTGATATGGCTGGAAAAAGACATCGCAGCTAGTATCTCAAAAATGATCACTGAACTGATGTCCCCACTTTCCTGACCGGAATCTCAAACATTCTTCCTTCCAAGGCAAGTTCGGTATTTTCAAATTCAGCTTTGGCTTCATCCAGCAATGGTTCCAGCTCACGATAACGGGCCGAAAAATGACCTATGATAAGCTTTTTGGCATTTGCAAGCTTAGCGATCCTGGCTGCCTGAAGAGCAGTGGAATGGTATGTTGCTTTAGCCCTATCAACCAGATCGTGCATAAAAGTGGCTTCATGGTATACAAGGTCAACATCTCTTATCTCCTCAACCAACATTTCTTCATAACGTGTATCTGATAAAAACGCATAGGTCCTTGCCTCAGGTGATTCAAGGGTAAGGTCTTCATTAGGTACAACCTTACCGCTTGCGCTGATATAATCTTTGCCTTTTTTAATCTCAGAAAGTGCACTAACCGGTATCTGATTCTGATGCACCCTATCCATAAGGATCTTTCTCGGCATCCTTTTCTCCTGAAAGATAAATCCATTACACGGGATCCTATGGTACAAAACCACACTCCGTACTATCACATCTTCATCTTCATGAATGATATCACCTGAATAATGACTTAATGGATGAAACACCAGGCTATAACGTAAAACAGTTTGTGACAATCTCAGTTGCATTTCTATGGTATCCATAAGCTCTGGGTGACCAAATATATGCAGCTCGGTGGTACGACCCTGGAGGTGCATGGTAGAAAGCAATCCCATCAATCCCAGGTAGTGATCGCCATGCAGATGTGAAATAAATATGTGCGAGATCCTGTGATAACGTATGCGATACCGGATCAGTTGCATCTGAGTCCCCTCACCACAGTCGACCAAAAAGTAGCGGTCTCTGATGTTAAGTATCTGAGCTGTGGGGTGCCTGTTAAAGGTTGGGGTGGCAGAGCTGCTGCCAAGGATAGTTATCTCAAACTTCATTTACTTTCCGGAAACCACCATCTTACGGGTGATAACTTCGCGGCCGTTATCAAGTAACATCAGATAAACACCGGCTGACATTTCGGATGTATTTACTCTGTTTGTATTCAAGCCCCGCTTAGCCCTAACGTCTTGTGCATACACTTCACGACCCAGAATATTATAGATTGAGAATTTAAAATCCCCACCTACCGGGGTAGTGAATGAAACTTCTGTATACTCATTTGCAGGATTCGGGTAATTGGGCAAAAGTTTAAAAACAGGTTCTGATGATAAAGTTGTTAACCCGGTACTTTGATTCACCAATATAGAGTATCCATTCAAAACAGCAGGTTGAGAAGGGAGCGGAATACCAAAAGTGGTACCATTCACATCCAGATTCACCTGAATAGGATAGTTACCGGTAGTAGTTGGTGTACCTGTAAGCAGAATGCATCCGTTACCACCGCCGGGGAAAACACAGTTTGAGGGCACACACTGGTAGGTGATACCGGGGGGTAAACCTGAAACCGATGTAATAGTGATGTTGGTTATAAGCACAGGCAATCCATTGAAAGTAGTGTCGGTGAAAACCACTACCTGAATAACCTGATTGTATGGAGTTCCAACTGTACCTGCCGGCAAACCTGTGATTGTATCAGGGTACAATCCGGGGATGGATATAGATGTATCCGGTGTACATTGTGCAGAAGCTGTTAAAGAAATACCGAAGATAATTCCAGCCAATAAAAGTATACGTTGGATCATGTGTTTAATGATTTTAATGAAAGATCAGTTGGCTGACTTCTCTACATCATCACTGAAGATCAATTCTACTGCGTCTTTAAGAGTTGGTGTTATAGTGAGCACCTGTTCAAGTTGAGATATTGTGATTAGTTTTTTGATCGGGTCACTTAATCCAGTAAGTACAAACGAACCATTTGCATTACGACAAACACGATTACCGACCAACACAGCACTCAAACCGGAGGAGTCGCAATATTGCGTATCTGAAAGGTCAAGGATGATATTAACCAGGCCAAGACCGTTTATGATGAGCAGTTCAGACTTAAGTTCGGCGGAAATAAGAGTGTTGAGTTTTTGCTCGTGGAGTTTAACCACGGCATACTTGTCATTTTTGTCTATTGTAAAGTGCATATTGCTTTAGGGTTGAACAAATTTAAACAATTGACATCCGAAATGCCAAGAACTATCAAATCTTAATTGATCCTTCCGGCGAGGAGGTACATTACTGCCATACGCACAGCTACTCCATTTTCTACCTGTTGTAAAATTATGGAATGACCTGAATCTGCAGCATCACTACTCAATTCCACGCCCCTGTTGATGGGCCCGGGATGCATAAGAATGATCTTTTTCTTCAGTTTATCCAATATTCGCTTATTGATACCATACATCATCACATATTCTCTTAAAGACGGGAAATATCTGATATCCTGTCTTTCAAGCTGTATTCTGAGCACATTGGCCACATCACACCAATTTAGAGCTTTTGAAAGGTCGTTCTCAACTTTTACTCCCAGTTCGCTGATATATTTGGGTATAAGGGTCACCGGTCCGCAAACCATAACCTCTGCTCCCATCTTTTTCAGGCAGAATATATTGGAAAGAGCTACTCTAGAGTGCATTATATCACCTATTATCACCACTTTAACACCTTTTAACGTGCCGGTTCTCTCTCTTATGGAGAAAGCATCCAGTAGGGCTTGCGTAGGATGCTCGTGAGTTCCATCGCCTGCATTGATGATCTTACAATCAACATGCTTCGACAAAAAGATAGCAGCACCGGGTTTAGGGTGTCGCATCACAACCATATCCACCTTCATAGCCAGTATGTTATTCACTGTGTCAATAAGTGTCTCGCCTTTGCTAACTGACGATGAAGAGGCTGAAAAGTTGATGATATCGGCTGAAAGTCGTTTTTCTGCCAGCTCAAAAGATAAACGTGTTCGTGTTGAATTTTCGAAGAAAAGGTTCGCAATGGTAATATCTCTGAGTGAAGGAACTTTCTTGATCGGGCGGTTGATGACATCTTTAAAATTGGAAGCCGTGTCGAATATCAGTTGGATATCGCTCACTGTAAGGTCCTTTATCCCAAGGAGGTGTTTTACACTCAGTTGTTCTTTCATTCCTCGTTTTCTCGTGATACCAGCCATATACCATCTTTACCATCCGATTCTTTCCACTTAACATTGACCCGGTCTGACATGATGGTGTCTATTGCCTTTCCGGTATAATTGGGTTCAATAGGCACATGCCTACTGAATTTTCGATCTATAAGTACGAGCAGCTCAACTTTTGCCGGTCGGCCAAAGGCCTGCAAAGCATCCAGTGCTGCACGAATGGTTCGTCCGGTATACAGCACATCATCCACCAGCACTACATTTCTGCGTTCTACTAAAAAGTTGATATCTGTAGTACTAGGTACAATGACAGACTCCCTCCTTCGGAAATCATCTCTGAAAAAGGTGATATCCAGGTTGCCCGACTTTATTTCCTTGCCGGGGAGCATACTTTCAAGTTTATGTTTGATGCGGTCGGCCAGATAAATTCCTCTGGGCTGGAGACCTATTATTGCGGATTCTGAAAAGTCGTCGTGGTTTTCGATTAATTCAAAACAAAGCCTGTTGATGGTTATCTCAAAAGTGGTTTCGTTAAGAATCAGGCGTGATGACATAGGTTGCTGTCCGGCTACAAAATTAATACAATCATTCGGGTAAAAAAAAGTCCCGGCAAAACCGAGACTCTTTTTATGATATAATTGCCATTCATGGGCTTATTCTTCTCCGCTTTCAGCACTAGAACTGTCATCTGAAGCTTCTTCATCCTTCTCAGCCTTTTTCTTTGTTGTTTTCTTGGCAACAGGCTTTTCGACCTCTTCAGCAGCGGCTTTGGCAGCAGCTTTCGACTTCTTCTCACTGCTTTCAAGCTCTGACTTCAGGTTAGAAAGTACGCTAAGGTCACCAAGTGTTGACTTTTCAACATTTTCCTTCACTTTCTTCATCGATTTAGCTTCATCCTTCACATGTTCAGCTTTGGCAGCAGCTTTAGCTTCTTCGTAAGTAAGAGTGTGTGAAACCACGATACGACGATTCTCCTTTGAGAATTCAACCACCTTGAAAGGCAGCTTTTCGCCAGGCTTCGGAACTCCACCATCTTGTTTTGCCAAATAACGGAATGGTGCAAATGCCTCAATACCGTATTCCAACATAACAGCAGCACCTTTATCGGTAACCTTACCTACTTCACCTTCATGAACAGAGTCAATTGTGAAGATTGTTTCATAGGTATCCCATGGATTATCTTCCAACTGCTTGTGACCTAAACTCAGTCTGCGGTTCTCAATATCAAGTTCAAGAACAACCACTTCAATCTCATCACCGATCTTGGTGAATTCTGAAGGGTGCTTTATTTTCTTCGACCATGAAAGGTCAGATATGTGAATCAATCCGTCAATACCCTCTTCCAACTCAACGAACACTCCGAAGTTGGTGAAATTTCTCACTTTGGCTGTGTGCTTTGAATTAACTGGATACTTCTCTGTGATCTGTCCCCATGGATCAGGCATAAGCTGCTTTAATCCAAGTGACATTTTTCTTTCTTCTCTGTCGAGACTCAATATTACTGCCTCAACTTCATCACCAACCTTCAGGAAGTCCTGAGGACTGCGTAAGTGTTGCGACCATGACATTTCTGATACGTGGATCAAACCTTCAACTCCGGGGATCACTTCAACAAACGCACCATAGTCTGCAATAACAACAACTTTTCCTTTAACCTTATCTCCAACTTTAAGATCGGCATCCAGAGAATCCCATGGTTGCTTTGTAAGCTGTTTCAATCCAAGAGCGATACGCTTTTTCTCATCATCAAAGTCAAGAATAACAACATTGATCTTCTGATCAAGTTGTAATACTTCTTCAGGATGATTGATACGTCCCCATGAAATATCGGTTATATGTAACAGACCATCTACTCCGCCAAGATCCATGAACACACCATAAGAAGTAATGTTCTTAACAGTACCTTCAAGTACCTGACCTTTTTCAAGTTTAGAGATGATCTCTGCTTTTTGTGATTCAAGTTCTTCTTCGATCAGAACTTTGTGTGATACAACAACGTTCTTGAATTCATTGTTGATCTTAACAACTTTGAATTCCATTGTTTTACCAACAAACACATCGTAGTCGCGTATAGGCTTTACATCGATCTGCGATCCAGGAAGGAACGCCTCAATACCAAACACGTCAACAATAAGTCCGCCTTTTGTACGGCACTTGATGTATCCCTGAATAACTTCATCTTTTTCAAGTGAAGCGTTAACACGCTCCCATGATTTAAGTGCGCGTGCTTTTTTATGTGACAGGATCAACTGACCATTTTTGTCTTCCTGTGTTTCCACATAAACTTCTACTTCATCACCATTTTTCAGATCAGGCATGTGACGGAATTCTGAAAGCGGGATCAATCCATCAGATTTAAATCCGATGTTTACCACAGCTTCCTTATCAGTCAGGCCAATGATAGTACCTGTAAGAACTTCATGTTCGGTAACAGAGTTCAGGGTCTTGTCATACATGCCCTCCATCTGCTCACGATCGTTAGCTTTATAGGTGTCTGAATTTTTACCAACATTATCCCAATCAAATTCATTGGCTGCTGGTTCTGCACGCCTGATGCTGGCGTGTGAGGTTGTAACCTCGTTTGTTAATGTATTTTCGGTTTCTGTCATCATCTGGTTAAGGATACTCATAAGTCTTTCCGCACGTGCGGAAAAGGAGCGCAAATGTACCGAAAATTCTTTTACAAAAACAATGATTTACTGGAATTTAACCCACACCAAGGGTTATCCCAAAGCCGGTGAAGAAGCGCCCAGAATGGCCAATTTGGTAGCCACATCTTCCATTAGCCACATAGGAGTTGATGTTGCACCGCAAACTCCCACAGTATCAGCACCTTGTAACCAGGCCGCATCTATTTCATCCGTATCAGAAATAAAATATGTGTTGGGGTTGACACTCTGGCACACTCCAAAGAGTGCTTTTCCGTTGGAACTCTTCTTTCCACTCACAAAAAGGATCACATCATGTTCGGCTGAAAACTTCCTTAACTGAGGCTCTCTGTTTGATACCTGCCTGCATATTGTGTCATTATAATTCATCATCCCCTCAAGTGACCCATTATTGGCTTCCTTAATGCGGTTTTCAATGAGAATCCTCATCTCCTGAAACCCTTTACTACTCTTGGTTGTCTGGCTAAATAGATATATAGGTCTGGAATAATCCAGTTTATCCAGATCCTGTTCTCCGGTAATGATAACTGCTTTTCCTCCGGTTTGACCTACCAGCCCATTCACTTCCGCATGCCCTATTTCACCGTAGATCACTACCTGGCCTTCGCTTTCAGTGATTGAGTCAAAACTGGTACGAACCCGATTTTGAAGCTTCAGCACTACAGGACAAGAGGCATCAATAAGTTCAATGTTATTCTTGATGGCCATCTCATACGTCTCCGGTGGTTCTCCATGAGCCCTGATAAGCACCTTACAATCATGTAACTCCTTCAGCTGATCATGATCTATGATCTTAAGACCCTTACGGGTAAGCCTTTCAACTTCCATGTTATTGTGAACGATATCACCCAAGCAAAAAAGCTCATTACCTGCATTCAATTCACTTTCAGCCATTTGAATGGCAAAAACCACCCCAAAGCAAAATCCTGAATCCGAATCGATCGTAACTTTCATGATGCAAAATTAACTAATAATCACTGTAACAGAACGATGAGTGGTATGGTTTAGTCTGAGAGGCCTTTGTGTTGCAACGACTTTACAATGAAATCAAGTTGCTGTTCACGGTTGAGGTGAGTGTTGTCAAGAACAACTGCACCATCAGCCATACGCAGGGGACTGGCCTCACGATTTGTATCATCATGATCACGCATCCTAAGATTTTCAACAACTTCTTCCATCGTAGCTTTTATACCTTTTCTCTGAAGTTCATCAAACCTTCGCTGTGCGCGGATGTTGATATCAGCAGTCATAAAGATCTTAAGGTCTGCATCCGGAAATACTGTAGTTCCGATATCTCTTCCATCCATTACTATGCCTTTATGCCTGTCGAGGTGCTGCTGCATCCACACCATCTTCTCACGGATTTCTTTGATTGAACTCACCCTGCTTACCGCTTGTGAAACCTCCATGCTGCGAATCTCCTCGTTCACATTTTGTCCGTTAAGGTATACTTCAGCCAATCCGGTTTTTAGGTTGTCATGAAACTCAATGTTTATCTTCTCTAACACCGGCCTGTAGTCAGGATTATCTTTTCCGTCTACTGCAGGCAACGGAATGTTGTTCTGCATAAAATAAACTGTTACTGCGCGGTACATAGCACCTGAGTCAATGTATCTTATGCCAAGCCTGTCTGCTATAGCACGTGCAACCGTACTTTTTCCACACGACGAATGTCCGTCAATTGCTATTACCACTCCGTTGGATCTCATAGTTCAGAAGTCACAAATGTAAACATCCTGAACAGGTGGACACACTGATACATCAGCTTATTTTCTACCAAATAATTCACCCAGATTGGTTGTAACCGAAAAGTGATTGGAAGCTCCGGCAAGGTGGTAGGTAGCTCTTCCGTAACTCAGATGGAACCGGGATATACGGAATCCGAAACCCCAGCTGAGACCTACAGTAGACATTTTGGTATCCAGTCCCAGCTCTTTTCTTCGTTGAAAATTATATGAAGCCCGAACATGAAAACTTTTAGAGATCAACAATTCGGTTCCAAATATCACGTGCCGTAAAACCTTGTCACCAAATGTGATCTTATCATCAAGCGGTTCACCGGTTATAGGGTCTACCTCATCTTTTTTGGCGGGATCTTCATATGTGAGATCGAACTTTTCCAGATGGTGTAAAACCAATGAGAACCTGAAAGGTGCTTTAGGGAGCCTATGCGAGATCCCCATCTGGATCTCGAAAGGCAACGGCTCATTATTATCCGGACGATAATAAGTGATCTGCCGACCTACATTTTTAACAACTAATGAAAGGTTGGTCACATTATTTTTAAAAAGATAATTGGCTCCAATATCTGCAGCCAGCCCGAATGATTTATACTCTTCCAGTGCCGAGTATATGGTTTTTAATGTAGCACCTACAGATAAGGAGCTATCGAGTAACGGTCGCGAATATGTTAAGTTCAAAGAATACTCTCTCGCTGTGAACTGACCCAGTATTTGTCCGGTAACATCAGTTTCATCAAAGTCGCCGTAATCAACATAATGCATGGCTGCAGAAAAATTTCCCACCCTTTCATAATGTTGTGCATATGCTGCATATCCATACTTAATTCCGGCGAAGTAATTAACACCGCTGAATGTAAGGTGCTTGCTCATTGAATCAGACAGTAATGCCGGATTTGTAAAAACTAGGTTAAGGTCGTTATCGGCTACGGGCACCAACTTTCCTCCCATTGCGGCTATCCTTGCTGAAGATGACAGGTTTAGAAACTCATAGGTGTTATCACCTCCGATCTGGGCAAACATATGACCATGAGAGATCATCAGGAAGGCAGCGACCAAGAGGGGTTTGAGTTTCATTTTCAGGTTGATGGCTTTTAAACGAGGTGTTGGGTGATTTATTTCATGATCAATACAATGGATATTCCTTCACCATTTCATGCACTTTACTCTTCACTGACCGGAGCACCTTTTTGTCTTCGAAAGAACATATCACCTCATCAATAAGGTCTACTATCCTAATCATATCCGCTTCTTTCATACCTCTTGATGTAACTGCTGAGGTACCAATTCGCATGCCTGATGTAACGAAAGGTGATTTATCATCAAAGGGTACCATGTTCTTATTTACTGTGATCTCAGCAGCAACCAAAGCATTCTCGGCCTGCTTGCCTGTAATATTCTTATTTCTGAGATCTATCAGCATCATATGGTTATCGGTACCTCCTGAAATAACCTTATACCCTCTTTTCATGAATTCGGCGGCCATGGTCTTTGCATTCTTCACAACCTGCACACAATAGTTAAAGTATTCATCGGTCAATGCCTCATAAAATGCTACTGCCTTGGCAGCTATCACATGTTCGAGCGGCCCACCCTGAGTACCGGGAAATACTGCTGAGTCAAATATAGCCGACATCATTCTTGGTTCTCCTTTAGGTGTTTTTAGTCCCCAGGGGTTTGGAAAGTCTTTACCCATCATGATCATTCCACCTCGCGGACCTCGCAAAGTTTTATGCGTGGTGGTAGTAACAACATGGCAGTGTGGTAGTGGGTCTGATAGCAATCCCCGCGCAATTAATCCTGATGGGTGTGAAATGTCTGCAAGCAAAATTGCACCAACCGAATCTGCGATCTTTCTTAACCTTTCATAATCCCAGTCGCGCGAATATGCAGATGCACCGCAAATGATAAGTTTGGGTGATTCAGCTTTAGCTTTCTGTTCAACTTTATCATAATCTATAGTTCCCGTTGCTTCTTCAACTCCATAGAATGTTGGCTGGTATAACTTACCTGAAAAGTTTACCGGAGAACCATGAGTAAGGTGTCCGCCATGTGAAAGGTCAAATCCCATGATCTTGTCGCCGGGCTTTAATAAAGCCAACATAACAGCAGCATTGGCCTGCGCACCCGAGTGGGGCTGCACATTAACCCACTCAGCATTGAACAGCTCTGCTGCCCTTGCTATGGCAAGATCTTCCACATCATCTACAACTTCACAACCCCCATAATACCGTTTCCCGGGCAACCCTTCCGCATATTTATTAGTAAGGCAGGACCCCATTGCATCCATAACCTGTTTTGAAACAAAATTCTCTGATGCAATTAATTCTAAACCGGTCCTTTGCCTTTTTAACTCCTTGCGTATAAGTGAAAAGATCACTTTATCTTTTTCAAGATCAAGTGTTGAATTTTTAGATGATGCCATAAACTTTATTTATTTTAAATAATTCAAAATTGTTCAACTGAAATCTATCTCCGTTGAATCTCCAATATTAAGACTTTGACTCATACCTTTCAGAAAGGAATCGCTTCCCACTACCGACCTGTGTAAGACTGCGGTCTCAAGATGTGAGTATGAGCCAATGATGGAATCTGCAATAATGGATGATCTGATTATTGTGTGGTCACCAATCGATACATTAGGCCCGATGATAGAATCTTTAATATCACAATCGGGTGCAATACTCACAGGCTGAATAATAATGGTGTTGGGAAAATTCATCACATGCTTTTCATTAGCTACACGCTTCAACAGGATGGCATTTGTTTCCAGAAGGTTTTCCTTACCTCCACAATCGTACCAATTGCCAACATCAAAGTATCTGACCTTTTCACCCTTATCTATCATTTTCATAATAGCATCTGTCAGGTTATACTCATCGTTAACCTTTTGCTTGCCTTTGATGATCTCATCCAAAACAGTAAGCAGGTTTCCGGCCTTCTTAAAGAAATATACTCCTACCAGTGCAAGATTTGAAACAGGAATCTTAGGCTTTTCAATCAACCGTGATATAAATCCATCAGCACCGGGCTCAACCACACCAAAATTTCTGGGGTCTTCCACACGCTTGACACCCAGCATGGAGTGTTCCTGCTGAATAATTGTTTTAAGGTCGAATTCAATAATCGTATCTCCCAAAACAATTAGCATAGATTCATCGGGATCCAAAAGATCTTTGGCAAGCCACACAGCCTCACCGGTTCCTTCACGTGGTTCCTGTACCACAAATGAGGCGTTGATATTTGGGTATTTATCGCTGACAAAAGCTTCTATCTTATCTCCCAGATAACCAATAATAAATACAAAATCATTGAACCCATTGACTATCAGATAATCAATAATATGTGAAAGTATAGGCTTACCTGCTACCGGAACCAAAGCCTTTGGCTGAGTATGAGTATGAGGTCTTAGCTTACTGCCTATCCCGGCAACCGGTATTATTATTTTCATGGATACAAGATGTTAAGGCATTATAAAAGAGCCGGAACAGATTGATCAGACAAAAGTAATGGTTAATAATGAGTTAGTACATTGCAGGCCAATTGTGATCTGATATTTTATCAGATAATAGCCGTTGAACAACCTTTACGGGCAGAATTTGTTACAATCCAATGATACGATTGATTTTCAAAATCATAAAAGGAATTTTTCTTACCATTTTTACCCTGGTAGTGTTGGTACTTTTAAATCACTTCCTTATCGGGATAATTGGGGAGGTCAGCATTAAGAATCAGCCCTGGGATTCCTCAAAAGGTCGAAATATTTTGGTTCTGGGTGCAGGAAGTAGCGAACCCGGACTCTGGGTTAACCATTCATTTGATAATCGGATGCAGGCTGTCAAAAGATTGATAAATGAAGGAGTGGAAGGTGATATAGTAATGAGTGGTATGTATAAGCCCCCCTATTATGATGAACCCGATGATATGAAAAGGGTGCTTACGCAGATGGGTATCTCAGAAAACAGATTGATCGCCGATTATGAAGGTGTGCGTACATGGTCGTCAATAGAAAGTTATTCTATGAAGTTTGAGGACACGCCGGTAACAATTGTTGCACAGCGCGCACAACTGCAACGGGCATTGTTCATATCTCACTTTGTTGGAGCACCCGCAATTGGATTTAAGGCCCAGGAACCCCCTTATAAACATTGGTACTGGTTATTACGAGAAATACTTGCCCGTGGAAAATGTTCAATGGATTGTCTTGCTTACCTGATCAAAAAACTATAACATCGCCTCAATGAAAAATAACAGGATCTGCGAATTACTGGGGATCAAATACCCCATTATTCAGGCCGGGATGATCTGGTGCAGCGGATGGCAACTGGCGTCTGCCGTATCAAATGTGGGTGGACTGGGGGTCATAGGATCGGGATCAATGTATCCTCATATCCTTGACGAACAGCTCACCAAATGCAAGGCTGCCACTAAAAATCCGTTTGCTGTGAATGTTCCTTTGTTATATCCTGACATTGATAAACTCATTGATATAATCATTCAGCATGACGTAAAAGTTGTCTTCACCTCTGCTGGCAATCCAAATACCTGGACAAGTAAATTAAAATCGCACGACATTAAAGTGGTTCATGTTGTATCAAACTCAAAATTCGCACTTAAAGCACAGGCTGCAGGCGTTGATGCTGTAGTAGCTGAGGGATTTGAAGCAGGTGGTCATAACGGCCGTGAGGAAACAACAACCATGTGTTTGATTCCTATTATTAAAGGTGCCGTGGACATACCCGTGATAGCTGCCGGAGGTATAGGGTCAGGAAGAACCATGATGGCGGCATTTGCATTAGGTGCCGAAGCAGTACAGATAGGATCACGGTTTGTGGTATCAGAGGAATCATCGGCACACCCAAATTTTAAACAAAAGCTCCTCGAAACTAAAGAGGGTGATACAACCTTAACTTTAAAAAGCATCACACCTGTAAGGCTTATAAAAAATGCATTCTATGAACAGGTACGTGAAGCCCAGGAAAGAGGTGCAGACAACAATGAACTGATCAGAATACTTGGAAGAGCACGAGCCAAAAAAGGCATGTTTGAAGGCGATATGGAGCAAGGAGAACTGGAGATAGGACAAGTTTCGGCATCGTTCAAAAAAATACAACCCGCAGCAGATATTGTTGTAGAAATATGGCAGGAATTCATCGAAACAAAAAAACAATTAGCAGAACTTGATACTGATATATGATCCATTTTGAACAATTCACCCTATCTAACGGGTTACGTGTATTTGTAAACAACGACCGCACTACTCCACTTGTAGCTATGAATGTACTTTACATGGTTGGCGCCCGTGATGAAGACCCCTCACAAACAGGATTTGCACACTTATTTGAACATCTTATGTTCGGCGGATCGGTGAACATTCCCAGTTATGATGAACCTCTGCAACGTGCGGGAGGCGAGAATAACGCATTCACCAATAACGACTTTACAAACTACTATCTCACTTTACCAGCACAGAATATTGAAACCGCCTTTTGGCTCGAATCAGATCGCATGCTTAATCTGGCATTCTCTGAAAGAAGTCTTGAAGTACAACGTAATGTGGTGGTTGAAGAGTTCCGTCAACGATATCTGAACCAACCTTACGGCGATGTTTGGCTACACCTCAGGCCTCTGGCCTACAAAGTGCATCCATACAAGTGGCCTACCATTGGCAAAGAAATAGCACATATTGAAGACGCGGTATTGGATGATGTGAAACAATTTTTCAAAAGATTTTACCATCCTACCAATGCTATTCTCAGCCTTTCAGGAAACATTGATGTAGATACTGCACGTAAACTTTGTGAAAAATGGTTTGAACCTATTGCAGCAGGCGAAAAAGTTTTACATGAACTTCCTCAGGAACCAATTCAAACAGAACGAAGAGAACTTACCCTTCACAAGGATGTGCCTTATGACTCCATCTACAAAGTGTGGCATTGTGGAGCGCGCTCTGATAAAAATTTCTATGCTACTGACTTGCTTACCGATATTCTTTCATCAGGAAAATCGTCCCGACTATTCAACGAACTCATTCGCAAACAAAAACTATTCACTTCTGTTTCAGCCTATCTTTTGGGCGACCTTGATAAAAGTGTTGTGGTTGCTGAAGGAAGAGTGGTGAAAGGTATTGATATCAAACTTGCTGAAGCTGCACTGGATGCTGAAATACGTAAGATCAGCTCAGAAAAAGTGACAGCCCGTGAACTGACCAAAGTAAAACAAAAAGTGGAATCGGGTTTGGCCTTTGGTGATATGAACATTGCCAATAAGGCTCTGAATCTTTGCTATTATGAAATGCTGGGTGATGCTAATTTACTGAACCAGCAAAAAGATCTTTATTCAAAAGTTGATGCCGGTGAGATACTTTCCACTGCATCAGATATTTTCAAAGATCAGAACTCATCGGTAATGTATTACCTGTCTAATTTAAATTGATCATGCTCAACAGAACCATTGAACCCGGCATATCTATTCCGGAGTCCATTAACATCATCAAACCCGCTACACAAACACTTGAGAACGGTATTGAGTTAAACGTCATCAATGCGGGAGAAGAAGAAGTGTTGAAGCTGGAATTGATCTTCCCAACCAGGGTAAGTGACCCCGGCTCTTACATAGTTGCATCGGCCACCCACTCACTCATTGATGCTGGTATACCCGGCAAGGATGCGCATACTATTGCTGAATCGTTCGACTATTTTGGAGCCCATCTCCAAACCGAAATAACTCCTGATCATAAACATATAATCTTGTATTGCATCAGCAAATATCTTCCTGATACCTTGCCTTTACTTTTGCAAATAATTAAGGAAGCCGACTATCCTCAGACTGAGATTGATAATTATATCACCCGAATGAAACAAACACTTGTCGTAAATCGCGAAAAAGTAAGCTGGTTGGCAAGAGTGAATTTCAATTCAAGTATCTACGGAAACAAGTCTCCCTATGGTTACATTCCTGATGAATCATTTTATAAACTAATAGAACGGGATTCGTTGCTGCAGAACCGTGAAGAATCCTATAGCTGGAGTAATTGTATTGTGATCTTATCTGGACGTATGCCCGATAACGTTATATCATTTGTTAAAGACAACCTTGCGGCGATCAATATTAGTAATACCATTGGCAGTAACGTTAAACCTGATGTTGAAGAAACACCCGGAAAGGCAAAGTTCAGAATCGAAAAGAAAGACGCTGTCCAATGCGGGATCCGTGTTGGAAGGAAGCTATTCAACAAACACCATCATGATTTTCAGGGACTCACAGTTGTAAATACTATTCTGGGTGGGTACTTTGGCTCCAGACTGATGTCTAACATCAGAGAAGATAAAGGTTATACATACGGGATAGGTTCTGCAATAATTCCAAACAAGGACTCCGGTGCTTTTTTCATTACTTCTGAAGTAGGAGCACAGGTTGTTGAACCAGCGCTCAAGGAAATTTACTTTGAACTTCAACGGCTTTGCGATGAGCAGGTTCCTGAAGAAGAATTGAACCTTGTAAAGAATTACATGACAGGAGTATTTCAACGAAGTATTGACGGACCGTTTGCACTTGCCGACCGGTACAAAGGGTTAAGGCTATGGGAATTGGAATATGATTATCTGGACCGTTACTTAAATCTTATTAGGGAAATAGACCCCGGAACCATTCAAAAGTTAGCAGCAACATATTTGCACCCTGATATGATGAATGAGGTCGTAGCAGGATAAATATATGGTATCTAATTTAAAATCAATCACTTAAGTAGTTTGAATAATAGATTGAGGAATAAAATAAACCATCTTTTGTTCTTATGTCATTGATTTATAGCCATATACATAAACCTAACTTTTTATAATCTTGTCCATCATCATGTCATATGGACTATTTTCAAAGTCAAATTCAAGAACAGTGTACCCTTCATTCAGTTATTGGCTGATAATTAGGCCGTAATACTTCAAAATCTAAGATCTGAATGCAACTTCAAGACTATGTAACTGCGTCTTGCCAGTAAGTAATTTAGGTATTGACCTGTACCTTCCTTATTTCGTATATTTGAAAGTTAAAGTCTAACCCAATCAGAAACCCTGTAAGCAATTGAAAAAGAGCCTTCTACTCCTAATCTTCATTTTCCTGTCCGGTACTACCAGCCTTTGGGCTTCTCACGGAATGGGAGGTGAAATTACCTGGAAATGCCTTCCAAACGGTCAATTTCAATTTACGATGAAGTTTTATCGTGACTGTAATGGAATAAGCGGTCCAGCCTCGGTTACATTGCAGACCAATCACCCGGTGGGTAACATTCCTTGTAACAAGATAGCACAGAATGACATCTCACCTGACGGTATTCTGTATAATGGAACCGGAACTTGCGCAACATGCGCACAAGGCGGAACACCAGCCATTCCCGGATTAGTAGAAGAATTCATCTACCAGTCAGCACCTATTACGCTTGCCGGAGTTCCTCCTGCAGCAGGATGGTATTTTCAATGGGGAACATGTTGCAGAAGTGCATCTGTAACCAACCTTATCAATCCTGGTTCTGAAGGATTTCTTTTGAGAGCACTTATGTTCCCATATAACGGCCAAAATACAAGCCCATGTTTTGACTCATCTCCATTCTTTGCTGAAAGACCAAGTACGATTATTTGTACCGGTTACCCATATACGTACAACCACAATGCTATTGACCCTGAACAAGATTCACTGGTTTATTCATGGGGCCAACCATTGGATGATAATGGTACAGCATTACCTTTTGCAGGTGGCTATAGTGTAAACAGCCAGTTACCTGGCCCTATCCAAAACCCAAGCAACCAGGCAATAACCTTGGACCCACACACCGGTGAACTGAATTATCTTTCATACACCGGAGGTTACTTTGCTACTGTATTGAAAGTTACTGCCTATAAATGTGGAATTAAAGTAGCAGAGATATTCAGGGAGATAAATGTGGTACTTAATTCAAACTGTCCTCCTACCATGGCAGGTGTCCAGAATTTACCTCCTAATGTAAATGCTCCTTTCTACGATCCGGTTACAGGTTTGCAAACCTCATATCAGGATACAGTTTATGCAGGCGATACTGTGAACTTCTTCCTTAATGCAACAGATTTTGACTTTTTCCAAAACGGAACCAATCAAACCATTACTATCGAGGCCTCAGGTAATCAGTTCGGAACCAGTTTTACAAATCCAAACGCCGGGTGCCTGCTACCACCTTGTGCAACGCTGACGCAAACAGTGCCATTCTCATTTCCTATAGCCGGAGGGGTAGGGTTTAACTGGGTTACTACATGTGACCACGTTGCAGGTATAAACAGTGTATGTTTCAAAGCATCAAATACGTATACATTCGTTATAAAGGCGACCGACAATTATTGTCCGGCCAACGCTTCTAAATACAGTACGATTTCTATCACAGTGCTTCCACCACCAGTGCTGGCAGCACCTAAATTGCGCTGTGCATCTGTTAACAATGACGGTAGTGTCTCGCTAAGTTGGACCAAATCCACACCAATCGATACTCAGGCAACATTCCATTCTTATGATGTTTATGCATCACTGGCAGCAGCTGGTCCATGGACATTAGTTGATAGTGTTAAAACAGGATTTAATACTCAGACCTACACTCATAGTGCTGCAAGCATGAATACCTTCTTCGGAACCAATGCACAGCAACAATCTATTTATTATCATATCAAAACCAGATCAGGTTGTACTAAGGATTCTGTTTCACTGCAAGGAAATGTATTGCGCACTATTAAACTCAATACCGCTACCAATGCAAACATTGAAGCCGTACTTACATGGAATGCATTAAGTACACCACCGTTGTCAAGTCATAATTCAAGGTATCTCATTTACAAATCCTATCCATTAGGCTCGCCATGGGTATTACTGGATTCGGCAGCAGCTTTAACATACACCGATACCACAACCAAACAGATCTGCGATGATTATGTTGCTTATCGTGTTGATCTTCGTGATAGTACGGGATGCGTAAGTAAGTCGTCAATTGACACTTTACATGTTATCAACAATACACCATCGGTAGCGATCAATCCCGTGAACCCTGCTTTCTGTCAGGGAGGGAATGTGGTTCTTTCGGCAAGTCCAAGTGCAACATATCAATGGAACACAGGTGCCACCACACAATCGATCACAGTGGCCAGCACAGGAACCTATACCGTATCAGTAACTCAAGCAGGAGGTTGTACTGCTACCAACTCCACCACGGTTACGGTAAACCCCAACCCTATTCCAAATATAACAGGAATCAATGTGATCTGTCAGGGGCAAAGTACCACCTTCAATGCAGGTGCATACTCTTCTTTCAGCTGGAGTACAGGAGCCACTACTCAAAATATTATACCTCTTATTGCCGGTACATATACAGTTACCGTTACAGACTCAAAAGGATGTACCGGAACAGATACACATACACTTACTATTAACAGCAACCCTGTTCCTGTTATTGCAGGTAACTTTACAATATGTTCTGGCCAGAATACTACATTGAATGCAGGGGGTTATCCCGGAGTCCAATGGAGCACAGGAGCAACTACGCAAACCATAAGTGTTGGTACTGCAGGTCCGTTCACTGTTACAGTTACCAATGGCAATGGTTGTACCGGAACAGCAACTCAGGGTGTAACGGTGAACCCATTACCAACACCTACCATTACAGGTACAACCTCAATTTGTCAGGGCACCAATACCACTCTTGATGCCGGCGCAGGATATTCAGCTTACCAATGGAGTACCGGTGCAGCCGCGCAAACCATAAATGTTAGTACAACCACTACGGTAACTGTTACAGTTACTGATGCAAAAGGTTGTAAGAACAGTGACACAGAAAGTGTGGTTGTGAATCAGAATCCTACTCCTAACATTACGGGTATAAATGCCATTTGCCAGGGACAGAACACAACTTTTAATGCTGGTGCCTATTCTTCTTATAACTGGAGTACAGGTGCTACTACTCAAACAGTTAGTTTAAACACTGCAGGTAACTATACGGTAACTGTTACTGATGCGAATGGATGTACAGGAACCGATAATTACACTCTAACAGTTTACAATAATCCTGTACCGGTTATTGCTGGTAATTTCACAATATGTTCAGGCCAGAATACAACTTTGAATGCAGGTGGATATCCTGGATTCCAATGGAGCACCGGAGCTACTACGCAAACCATAAGTGTTGGCACTGCCGGACCTTTCACCGTTACTGTTACTAATGCTAACGGATGTTCAGGTTCGACTTCACAGGCAGTTACAGTGAATGCATTACCTACCCCAACCATAACAGGAGTTACTTCTATTTGTCAGGGCACTAATACAACACTTGATGCCGGCGCAGGATATTCAGCATATCAATGGAGTACCGGTGCCGTGGCACAAACGATCAATGTTAATACATCAACAACTGTTACCGTAACAGTTACTGATGGTAACGGTTGTAAAAACAGTGACACGGAAAGTGTGGTTGTGAATCAAAATCCAACACCTAACATCACAGGAATAAATACAATTTGTCAGGGACAAAACACAACATTCAATGCCGGTGCTTACTCATCTTATAACTGGAGTACTGGAGCTACTACACAAACGGTTAGTTTAAACACTGCAGGAAACTATACTGTTACTGTTACTGACGCAAATGGATGTACCGGCACCGATAACTACTCACTTATTGTGTATAGTAATCCTGTACCGGTGATTTCAGGGAACTTCACAATCTGTTCAGGTGACAACACTACATTAAATGCAGGAGGTTACACAGGCTACCAGTGGAATACAGGTGCAACAACACAAACGATAAGTGTGGGGACAGCAGGGCCATTTACAGTTACCGTCACCAATGGAAATGGTTGTACCGGCACCACATCACAAGCCGTAATAGTGAACCCACTACCTACTCCAAACATTACCGGAGTTGCTTCTATCTGTCAGGGCCAAAGCACTACACTTGACGCAGGGGCGGGATATTCAAATTACCAATGGAGTACTGGAGCTGTTGCTCAAACAATTAATGTAAACACAACCACAACGGTTACTGTTACTGTTACTGATGCTAATGGATGTATAAATTCAGATAGTCAGAATGTTGTGGTCAATGCTAATCCAATACCAAGTATTACCGGCAACACTGTGGTATGCCAAGGCATCAACACAACGTTGAATGCAGGCGCAGGGTACTCTGGATATTTGTGGAGCACAGGAGCTACTTCCCAAACATTGAATACCGGCACAGCCGGCCCTGTTACAGTTACTGTTACTGATGGCAACGGATGTACCGGAACGGCTGTAACGAGCATTACTGTTAATGCAGTACCAACTGCTTCAATTAGTGGTATCGACACTATTTGTGACGGACAAGCTTCAAGCTTCAATATCAACTTTGCAGGTGCACCCGGGCCATACACTTATTCTTACAGTGCCGGTGGCTCTACCGTTGGACCATTAACAACAGGAGCTGCACTTGTTAATACACCGGTTAGCCCAAATACTACAACAAACTATAACCTGATTAGCATTTCCAACAATAACTGTACTGGAACAATAAGTGGTACAGCACAGGTTGCAGTCATACCATTACCTACTGCCACCTTATCTGGAACTGCTGCTATTTGTAGCGGTGGATCTACCAATCTGGGTATCGCCTTCACAGGAAATGCTCCCTACACTTATACCTATACAGCAGGTGGAGTGCCGGTAGGACCATTCACTACTAACAATAGCTCCGTAACTATTCCGGTAACACCAGGTGCAACTACAACATACGGACTTACTCCTGTTGTGTCCGGAATGGGTTGTGCAGGCTCAACGTCCGGCAACGCTGTAGTTACAGTGAATGCATTACCTTCAGCAACTATTGCAGGCAATAACACTATATGTGCCGGAAATACCACTGATCTTACATTGAATTTTGTTGGAACAGGACCTTACACTTACTCTTACTCGAATGGCAGTGTAACTTACGGGCCGTTCACCACATCCAATAATCCTGAAACAGTAACAGTGAGCCCGGGCACTTCAGTTATTTACAATCTGCTTACCGTATCTGATGCAAACTGTCCTGGTAGTGTTGCCGGTAGTGCCAACATAACTGTCAACCCATTACCTACAGCAGCTCTGTCAGGAACAACTTTCATTTGTGATGGCGCTTCAACCAATTTGCAGGTACTGTTCACAGGAACCGGACCATTCAACTATTCATATAGCGATGGAACCAATACATTCGGACCATTTACTACAAACCAGAATCCATTACAAATTCCGGTTTCACCTAATACAACTACAACATATTCATTGCTGAATGTAAATGATGCTAATTGCGTAGGATCGGTATCAGGAGTTGCAGATATTAATGTTATTCCATTACCTACATCAACTTTATCAGGATCAACTTCAATATGTAATGGAAGTAGCACAAACATGTCACTCACATTCACAGGCACTCCTCCATTTGAATACTTCTACACTGATGGAAGCAATTCTTATGGCCCTTTCCTTACAAACAACTTTAATACTACTATCCCCGTCAACCCAACAGTGAGCACATCTTACTCAATCACGTCGGTTACCGGATCAGGATGCGCAGGAACACCGGCAGGTGTAGTTGATATTATTGTAAATGATCTGCCTGCTGCAACGGCTACATTAACCGGTAATGGTGTGATATGTGAAGGTGAATCTTCGCAAGTGACTGTAGACTTTACCGGAACATCACCATTCACCTATGAATACACTGATGGATCTAATGTTTATGGACCATTTACTACCAATAACAATTCAGAAGTACTTCCGGTGAGCCCAGTTACCACTACCACTTATTCACTTGTAAGCGTAACAGATGTTAACTGTCCTGGATCTGTATCAGGAACCGCACAAGTAATTGTTAATCCATTACCTACAGCTGCTGCTTCTGCCAGTATTGCAATATGTGATGGGTCATCAACTTCATTCAATATCAATTTTACAGGGACAGGCCCATTCACTTACACATACAGTGATGGTAGCACAACGCTGGGACCATTCACTACCTCAAATAATCCGGAAGTGATAAATGTTACTCCTACTGTTACTACTTCATATTCTATGCTTTACATCTCAGATGCTAATTGTGTAGGAACTGCAAGTGGTGTTGTAGATGTTACAGTGAATCAAATTCCAACAGGAGTTATAGCTGGAAATTCAACGATTTGCGAAGGTGAAAACACAGCATTTAATTTGAACTTCACCGGAGTAGCACCATTCAACTATAGTTATAGCGATGGCAACACAACATATGGTCCATTCACCACCAACAATGCCAGCAACTCCATAACTGTTTCGCCATCTGTTACCACGAATTTCACACTTGTAAATCTGAATGACCTGAATTGTCCGGGTATCATTAGCGGTAATGTACAGGTAACAGTTAATCCTTTACCTGAACCTGTAATAACAGGTGACCTGGCCATCTGTGACGGAGAAACCACAGAGCTGAATGCAACCACAGGATTCATTACCTACGACTGGTCTAATGGAGCAAACCAAGCATCTATCCTTACCGGAACCGGCGGTATTTATACCGTTACAGTTACCGATCAAAATGGATGTAGCGGCACCTCACCGGCAGTTAACCTGGTGGTTAATGCTGTTCCGGTAGTTAGCTTCACAAACGACACTACCTTAGATTGCTCTATTCCAAGTGTTACTTTCACAAACACTTCCACTTATGATCCGGGTTCTGTTTTTGAGTGGGACTTTGGCGATGGCTTCACATCAGGTCAAGCTAACCCATCTCATGTATATGATAATCCAGGTCTTTATCAGGTATCTCTTATAATAACAACTCCGGCCGGATGTACCAATCAGCTCTCTCAGCCAGTTGATGTTGTTTTCTACCCGTTGGCCGATGCTGATTTTATAGCTGATCCCAACATCACTAATGTATTCAATGCAAGAATCCAATACACCGATCTTTCTAAATACGCCGTAAGTTGGTTATGGGAATTTGGAGATGGAAGTACATCCACTGAACAGAATCCGATCCATTACTTCAATGATGTTGGTGATTACAAGACCCGCTTGACCGTTTATAACATTGCCGGTTGCCCGGATGTGAGAGAACTTCCGATAGTAATCAATCCATTCTATGTACCAAATGCCTTCACACCAAACACCGATGGCATTAACGACTACTTCTTTGATGCAGGTTATGTACTTGATGTTGCGGATTTCAGAATGCTGATCTTCAACCGTTGGGGACAAGAGGTATATGAAGCAGATAACTACAACAAGTTCTGGAACGGTGAAGATAATGACGGAAATGAGGCACCACAGGGCGTTTATGTGTATCGGATCGATGTTAAAACAAAAGGTGGAAAATCACACACATTTAACGGTACCGTAACGTTGTTAAGGTAATTACTTGAAAATAAGCATATAAAGGGGGCCAATTGGTCCCCTTTTGCCTTTAAGGGATGGCCATAATTCCCTAAATTTGCATTTATCAGGAAACCAGATTCTCAGCATAGTACAAAATGGCAGATATACGGTACAAAGTGATACAGTTTTTTACAGGCAGGGTTTTGATACTCTCGCTTGTTCTTGTATCATTATTTTCTTCGGGGTCTGCAGCATTATCTCCTCCTTCACTTCGTTGCATCTCTGTGTTACCGAACGGAAATATCAACCTGGATTGGGTAGTTAACTCCGACACAGGTTCAGTATTCGGGGGGTATCATATTTATTTCAGCAACAACATAAGCGGCCCGTTTGCTATCATTGATTCAATTTTCGCATACGCAACAACTTCATATATTCATACCGGTGTTAATGCAAATAATTCATCATACTATTATTACATAAAAACAAGGGATGGATGTTGCTCAAATTATTCTCTTTCTTCAGACACTTTAAAGTCAATTCGCCTGATCCTGACACCACAATCAAACGAAGTGGTTCGTATCAATTGGAACAGGATCCATACTCCCCCACTTCCAACCACTGTGTCAGGCATGAAGGTTCAGAAAGATATACCCGGACCTGCATTCGCAAATTTTATAACCAGTATTGATACTACCATTCAGGATACTAATTATTTCTGTAATCAATTCATTAACTATCGTGTAGTAATAGATGACGCAAGCGGGTGCCAATCGATTTCATCAATTGATGGCGAGTTATTCAGGGATACCAAAGGACCTTCGAAGCCAATTTTAGATACCGTGAGTGTTGACATTGGCAGCGGCGAAGGGATAATAACCTGGCTTCCGGATTCAAGCCCGGATACGCAGGGTTATGTTATATATGAATTTAATGGGGTTTCGTATGATTCCATCGGAGCTGTATTCGGTATCAACAACTTGTTCTTTCAATATGCTTTGTCTGATGCTTCAAATTTAAGTGAAGTTTTCAGCGTAGCAGCTTTTGACAGTTGTAAAAACCTGAGCTCGCTGGCCGATAACCATAACACAATATTTTTGGAAGGCCAGTTCTCTAAATGTGATGCTGCCGCTGAACTGTCGTGGAACGAGTATGTAAATATGGCGGGGTTAAATCGGTATGAGATATGGTATAGAGTGAACAGTGGTTCATGGGTAAGAGATGGATTTGTTCCTCCAAATGTTCTTAACTACACATTGAACCTTACTCAACCAGGTGGCCTATACGAGATCTTAATAAGAGCTAAAGGGGCAATCGGCACATCTTCATCTTCCAATATCATTTCACTTACTGCCGACCTGTTTAACTATCCAGATTATCTGTATATCAGATCTGCCAGTGTCTCGGGAAACAATGTGAATGTATTGGTCTTCGCCGATCCTGCCGCTGATGTAAAAAAGTATAGGTTGTACAGGTCCGAAAACGGAATTTCCGGCTTCACCCTCATTGCCGAACAACCTTATTCACCTGTTTCTACCATCACCTTTACAGATGTATCTGCTGATCCTGATATAAGAAGTTACTATTATAAAGTTACCGCGACCGATAGCTGTGGGGTTGAAACATTTTCAGATAATATTGCCCGTACAGTACACTTGTCTGTTTCAAGTGATGGTGGACCTATCAACTTCCTTGAATGGAATGACTACGGAGGCTGGCCAGGACCAACCGGCTATTTTAATATTTACAGAGTAGTGAATGGTGCTATCCAAACACCACAATTTGCAAATGTTATAAATGGAGTACTCACATTTACCGACGATGTTTCGTCATTAGGAGGCGTATTGGATGAGTATTGTTATGTAGTGGAAGCACTTGAGGAACAGATTAACACATATGGATTTATTGATAGTGCTTTTTCAAACATAGCTTGCGTAGTACAAGAGCCATTTGTTTTCATACCAAATGCATTTACCCCCGGAGGTAAGAATCCGGTATTTAAACCTGTAGTTGTATTTGGCGACCCAACAACCTATGATCTGGTGGTCTTCAACAGATGGGGACAGCGTGTATTTGAATCTTCTAACCCTTCATACGGCTGGGATGGAAGCTATGAAGGTGAAGCTTGTCCGACCGGGATCTATATATACCAGGTGATATTTAAAGGTTTTAACCAGAAAGAGATCAATCGCACCGGCACACTTATGCTGCTAAAATGATCTTTTGAATCACATCGCCTGATTTACTACCTTTGCACGCCAATAAGCAGTTTTCAGCTTTACCTCAAAACTACCTGCTCATGAGCAAATCTATTGAAAAGTTTATTGGAGAAGGACTTACATACGATGATGTATTATTAGTCCCGGCATATTCTGAAATACTGCCAAGGGAAGTTGATATAACTTCTAATTTTTCAAGGCATATAAAGCTTAACGTTCCTTTGGTATCTGCAGCAATGGATACTGTGACCGAATCTGCAATGGCAATTGCAATGGCTCAGGAAGGTGGAATGGGTGTTCTACACAAAAACATGAGCATAGAACGCCAGGCCAATGAGGTGAGAAAAGTTAAACGATCCGAAAGCGGCATGATCACCGATCCGATAACCTTGCATAAAGATGCAACACTTTCTGAAGCACTTCAAATAATGAAAGACCAGAAGATAGGAGGCATTCCTATAACTGATGGAAAGAATAAGCTTGTTGGTATCCTGACAAACCGTGACCTGCGTTTCGAGAAAAAACTTTCCCGTCCAGTACATGAGATCATGACCAAGGAAAACCTTATCACTGTTACCGGAAAAACAACACTTGTGAAAGCAGAAGTTATTCTGCAGAAATATAAGATTGAAAAACTACCTGTAGTTGATAAGACAGGTAAGCTTGTTGGACTTATAACTTACAAAGACATATTAAAATTCAAATCCCGCCCTAACTCATGCAAAGACAATTTAGGGAGATTGCGGGTAGCAGCTGCTGTTGGTGTTACTGCAGATATAATAGAACGGGTAACAGCACTGGTAAATGCTGGAGCAGATGCTATTGTAATAGATACAGCACATGGACATTCGAAAGGTGTACTAGAAGCACTTAAAAAAGTTAAAAAAGCTTTTCCTGGAACCGATGTAGTGGTTGGAAATGTTGCTACTGCAGCCGCTGCTAAAGACCTGGTGAAAGCTGGAGCGGATGGCATTAAAGTTGGAATAGGTCCAGGCTCCATTTGTACTACCCGAATAGTTGCAGGTGTTGGTGTACCTCAACTAACTGCCATTCTTAATGTAGCACAAGGTATTAAAGGAAGCGGGGTACCAATCATAGCTGATGGAGGTATCAGGTTTACCGGTGACCTGCCTAAAGCACTTGCTGCAGGGGCTCATTGCATCATGGCAGGTTCAATATTCGCCGGCGTGGAGGAATCGCCCGGAGAAACTATGATCTATGAAGGCAGAAAATTCAAGATGATCCGAGGAATGGGAAGCATTGAGGCGATGAAGGAAGGGTCAAAAGACAGGTATTTTCAAGATGCCGAGGATGACATAAAGAAATTGGTGCCGGAAGGCATCGTTGGCAGAGTGCCTTATAAAGGTATGCTTGGTGAAGAGATCTACCAGATGATTGGTGGTTTAAGGGCAAGTATGGGCTATTGTGGGGCTGCAAACATCAAGATCCTACAGCAAAAGGCCCAATTTGTGCGTATTACTGCCAGCGGAGTGAGAGAAAGCCACCCACATGGAGTTACTATTACAAAGGAAGCTCCCAATTATTCACGCTAGATTCACAATTGTCTGATAAATTGCGCCGCTGAAAAAGAGTCAGCACGACCTTTTTTTGCTTAAATTTGCTACCCTTAATATTAAATCAAATATATAATAATCAATTAGTTATGAATAAGTTCTTTTTTATCCTTACGGCTTTTATCTGCTCCGGTTTGATTTCACTGGCCCAAACTGCTGACCCGGTGATCATGACCATTGAAACAGACTCCATCACAAAGTCGGAATTTGAAAAAGTTTATCGCAAGAACAACGTCAAAGATGGTGCCTATGATATGGATGATCTGAAGGAATACGTTGAGCTTTACATTAATTATAAATTAAAAGTCAAAGAAGCTGAGTCCTTAAAGCTGGATACTAACCCTGCATTTATATCAGAACTTCGTGGCTATAGAAAGCAACTTGCCCAGCCATACATGACCGACAAGGAAGTGACAGATGCACTGGTTAAAGAGGCATACGACAGATTACAAAAAGACGTAAGAGCCAGCCACATACTTATAAGCTGTGCCGACGATGCACTTCCAATTGACACACTGGCTGCATACAACAGAGCATCAAAGATCAGGCAATCTATTTTGAACGGAGCTGATTTTGCTAAGATGGCACGAGATTCATCAGCAGATCCAAGTGCTAAGGAAAATGGAGGTGACCTTGGATTCTTCACTGCTTTACAAATGGTGTATCCTTTTGAGTGCGCAGCATATAACACAAAGCGTGGTGACATCTCAATGCCAGTAAGAACAAGATTTGGATATCATATCATTAAAGTACATGAGACTCGTCCTGCAAAAGGAACCATAAAGGTAGCCCATATAATGGTGAAACTGGCACCTGATGCGCCTGACAGCGTTTCAATAGCATCAAGAACGAAGATCTACGAGATCTATGATAAGATCAAGGCTGGTGAAAGTTTTGAAGAGTATGCCGCTAAATATTCTGATGATAAAGCTTCCGGTCGTAATGGCGGAGAGCTGCCTCCTTTTGGAACAGGACGTATGGTACCAGAATTTGAAAGGGTATCTTTTTCACTGCAGAATGATGGTGATTTCTCAGAACCGGTGAGAACAACTTATGGTTGGCATATTATCAAAAGACTTGAACTGATCCCTGTTCCAACATTTGAAGTAAAACAAAATGAACTCAAGAATCAAGTAAGCAGAGATAGCAGAGCTAATTTAAGCAGGGACTCTAAAATAGCTCAGATAAAATCAGACTACAAATTCAAAGAATACAAGAAGAACCTGGACCTGTTCTGTAATAAACTTGACTCTACACTTACAGAAGGCACCTGGGATGGCGAACAAGTAAAAGGTATGAACAAGCCTTTGTTTTCACTTGCTGACAAAACCTACACTCAGGAAGATTTTGCAAAATATATCAACAGTCACCAATCAAAGCGCACAAATAACACCCCTAAACAAGTGGCCTACCTACTCTATGCACAGTTTGTTGATGAATCATGCTACTCATTTGAAGAAGATAACCTTGAAAACAAATACCCTGAATTTGCCAGTTTAATGCAAGAATATCGTGACGGCATTCTTCTCTTCGACCTGACAGACAAAAAAGTATGGTCAAAGGCTGTGCAGGATACGGTAGGACTGAAGGAATATTATGAAAATAATAAGAACAACTACATGTGGGGACAACGTGTAGATGCAGTTGTTTATTCATGCAAAACTCCTGAAATAGCAACTAAGGTTCGAAAATATATAAAGAAGAAAAAAACTACATCTGAAATTCTCCAGTTGGTTAATGCTGACTCACAATTAAACTTATCTGTTAAAGCAGGTAAGTTCCAAAAAGGAGATAATGAGATCATTGACATGATACCCTGGATGAATGGCGTAAGTGAAAATATAGTTAAAGATGAAGTGACTTCATTTGTTGACATTAAAGAAGTTATAGATCCTACTCCTAAGGAACTGAATGAAGCCAAAGGTGTTATTACAGCCGATTACCAAAATTATCTCGAAAAGCAATGGATCGCTGAATTGAGAGCTAAATACAAGGTAGAGGTCAATAAAGATGTGGTTTCAAGTTTTGGATCCAAGTGATCATAATATTTTAAGTAATATGTTCAGGGAGGGCAGGTATGATCTTGAGGAATGAATTATACTGGAATCTGATTTCAGTTATGTTATTCCTGTTCGTAGGTTGCGACCTTACTAAGTTGGGAAATGATGATGAAGGTTTAGGTGTACCGGTTGCCAGGGTGTATGACAAATACCTTTATGACAAAGATCTTAGCCAGATAGTTACACCTGGAACCACTCCCACTGACAGTGCAGTATTAGTAAAAAGTTACATTGATAACTGGATCAAAAAAAATGTGATCCTGTACAAAGCGGAGAAAAACTTAAGTGCTGTTCAAAAAGAAGTGGAGCAACAGTTGCAAGAGTACCGGAATAGCCTGATTACTTTCATGTATGAAAAGGAATTGATCAACCAGCAGCTTGACACGGTGGTAAGTGAAGCAGAAATTGAACAATATTATAAGGAGAATGAACGAAACTTCGAACTCAAGGATAATATTGTTAAGGTGATCTATCTAAAAACAAAAAGTGAAGCTCCTAAACTGGATAATGTAAAAGGGTGGCTTAGGTCAGATAAAACAAAAGATCGCCTCAAACTGGAAGAGTATTGCTATCAATTTGCATCAGATTTCTATTTGGATGAAGATACATGGCTGCCATTTGATGAGCTGCTCAAAAAGGTTCCACTCAATATTTATGATAAGGAATCGTTCCTGAGGAATAACAGATATGTTGAAGTAAAAGATTCTACCGATATTTATCTTGTTAATATTAAAGACCGAAAAATAAGGGAAAGCTTATCCCCATTGAGTTTCGTATCAGAGGACATAAGGAATCTGATAATAAATAAACGTAAGCTGCAACTAATTAGTGAAATGGAACGGTCTGCCTATGATGAGGCCCTTCGCAATAATGATTTTGAAATATATAGTGAGTAAACTTAGATTTTTCGCCACCCTGCTGGTCTTCAGCACCCCCATGTTCTCATTGTCACAACCTGCTCAGGTCATTGACAAAGTAGCAGCAGTAATTGGCGCAGAGATACTTTTGAAATCTGAGATAGAAAATCAGTACCAACAGGTACTCACACAAGGGAATTATGCTTCTGTTGATCTGAAATGCCGTGTCATAGACAAACTACTTTCTAATAAACTGCTACTGAATCAGGCGAAGATCGACAGCGTTGATGTTGCAGAAACGCAGGTTAACAATGAACTTGACAGGAGGGTTGCCTATATGGTGAATCAGGTGGGCTCAGAACAAAAACTTGAAGCATACTATAATAAAACCATTCCGGAAATTCGCGATGAATTTAAACCTCTTATCAGAGATCAGATGATGATCCAGTCCAAACAGTCTGACGTGGTCAGTACAGTTTCAGTTTCACCTGCAGATGTCAGGTCTTTTTATAATAGCATTCCACCTGATAGCCTCCCTTTCATTGATTCAGAGATCGAATATGCCCAGATAGTGATCAATGTACCCATAAGTAAAGAGGAAAAGCAACGAATAAAGGATCTTTTAAATGGCTACCGGAAACGTGTTGAAGATGGTGAAGAATTCTCTACACTTGCTGTCTTATATTCTCAGGATGGATCAGCAAGAAATGGTGGTGAATTAGGATTTGTTACCCGGGGCGACCTGGTTCCAGAATTTGAAACTGCAGCATTTAAACTTCGTAAAGGCGAAGTCTCTGAAGTTGTAGAAACACAATTTGGATTTCATATCATTCAATTGATCGAACGACGAGGTGAGCAGATCAATGCAAGGCATATACTTATCAAACCATCTTTTCAAAAATCGGATATAGATATCGCCTTTGCTAAGGCAGATAGTATATATAAAGCTATCAAAAGTGATTCTATAACTTTTTCAAACGCTGCTCAGATATTTTCTGAAGATAAAAATAGCCGGTATAATGGAGGAAATGTTGTGAATATGGCCACCGGAACCACCAGGTTTGATGCTGATGAAGTTGATCCGGCGGTGTTCTTCCAGATTGAGAAATTAGAAGTGGATCAGATCAGCGAACCGATCCAGTCGCTCTCTGCAGAAGGCAATACTGCATTTAAAATACTCCACCTGAAGTCGAGGTCAGAACCTCACAAAGCAAATCTGGAAACTGATTACCAAAGGATCCAGGAGGCAGCTAAAGTGGACAAAGAAAACCGGGTACTGGAAGACTGGATCGATAAAAAGATCAATGCTACATCTCTACAAATAGATGAAGAGTATAGCACTTGCCCAAACCTTAACCGTTGGTATAACAAAAAGTAAATCCTGAAACTAATTAATATGAGCACAAATAATTCTGATGTTGAAGCTATCAATGAGTTGGTAAGGACATACGACTCTTTGAGAAAAGAAATTGGTAAAGTTATTATCGGACAGGATGAGGTGGTTAGAGATGTTTTAATATCGATCTTTAGCCAAGGCCACTGTTTGCTGGTTGGTGTTCCCGGACTGGCTAAAACACTTCTGGTAAATACCATTTCCAATGTACTCGGACTTACATACAACCGGATCCAGTTCACTCCTGATCTGATGCCATCAGATATTATTGGAACCGAGATCCTTGACGAGTCGAGACACTTCAAATTCATCAAAGGACCGTTGTTTGCAAATATCATTTTAGCAGATGAGATCAACCGCACACCACCAAAAACTCAATCCGCTTTGCTTGAGGCCATGCAGGAAAGAGCTGTAACGGCTGCCGGTAAACGATACGAACTTGATCAGCCATTCTTTGTGTTGGCAACTCAAAACCCAATAGAACAGGAAGGTACATACCCCTTACCGGAAGCACAGCTCGACAGATTCATGTTCAATGTGCTGCTCGATTACCCTTCACATGAAGAAGAAATACAAGTTGTAAAGAATACCACATCGGGACAAACCACTTCGTTAAACGAAATAATCGGTGCCAAGGAGATCATTGCAAACCAGGAACTCGTAAGACGCATACCTGTTACCGATAATTTACTGAATTATTGTGTGGGCCTATCAGCCTCTACCCGACCGGCCGATATCAAAGCTCATTCAATTGTAAAAGAATATATTTCTTGGGGTGCCGGTCCAAGAGCATCACAATTCCTTGTCCTTGGTGCTAAAACACACGCAGCTTTTCAAGGTAAATATTCACCAGATATTGAAGATGTTAAAGCTGTAGCTCCTGCTATATTGAGACACAGGATAGTAAAAAATTATAAGGCTGAGGCCGAAGGGATCAGCATGGAAGATATAATACTTGAATTACTGAAGTAGTTAAGTTAAAAAAAAGGGTGGTTAATTAACCACCCTTTTTTATCTATTGATCAGGATTTAACAAATCTTCTGGTTACAATACTGCCTTTTTCAGTAACTCTTATTAAATACACCCCATTGGGCAAGGCTTTGATATCAATTCGTTTATTGTTGATATCAGTTAACACGGTTTCACCAAGCATATTAACGATCTCACACTGGAAATCTGATTGACTACTGAAGCTCAGGTTTATAAATTCATCTGCCGGATTAGGGGAAACAACAAGATCTGAAAGACTTACCAATTCATTTTGTGATGCTAATCTGCAATTGAAGGAAACATTTAGGTCTTTGTAAGAACTAGACCCGCATGAATTATTAGCCCTCACACTCAAAGTACCTGATTTGTTTCCGAAATTCACAAACACAATATTTGAAGAAGTAGTAATATTTTGATTCTTTGAATTATTTACCCCATCACTGATCTTTGATTTAGGAGGAGCACTCCATGAATATGTATCTGTGCCAAAAACTGGGTTTACCGAATATTGAATCCCTTGTTGACCTGAACAGACAGTTGGTGGACCTATGATCATGGTAGGCTGTGAAGGTACCGCATTGATACCATGTCCGTAAGTACCACTGTTGCCACAGTTGTTTGATGCAGTTACATTAATTATATCATTTGCGAAACCGGAAAGGAAATCAACTGTAACAACAGAAGAACCCTGGCCTGATGCAATGACAACATTTGAGCCGGTATAGAATGACCATGTGTAAGTGATTCCACTCACTGATGATACTGAATACTGTATACCAGCTTTGTTGCAGACTCCGGCAAATTCTCCAACAATTGCGTTTGGCATTACAGGTTCGTTTCTTGAAACATTATAAGTTCTTGGAGTGCTGTTTCCACAAGCGTTAACAGATTGAACAGCCAATGATCCTGCTGCTGTAAATCCTGAATTGTATGTGATATTCATAACTGTGGTTCCCTGACCTGAAGTTATCACACCACCAGCAGGTGGTACCCATAAATAAGATGTGGCTCCTGCAACTGGTACAATTGAATAGGTTCTTGAATCACCCGGACAAACAGCAGGGTATCCGCTTGAAGTAATGGCTCCAGGCTGAGAGGGTGGTGAAGTACACCCTGTAACAGAAGTTTGTAATGTATAACTTCCACTACATCCATTTGCATCCGTATAATCATATGTAATATTGTATGGACCACCAACTCCCGCTATTAAAGGTGTAAACTGGTTACCTGAAATTCCCGGACCGGAGAAAACACCTCCTGCCGGACTTCCGGTAAGCGTGGCAGCAGGGTCAAAACTATCATAGGTAGATGCTAGCCCTGCAAAAGTTACAACAGGATTAGGGTTTTCAGTAACCACCACCTGATTTGATGTTCCTGTACAACCGCTGGTGTTTGTGGCCACAACGGTATAGGTGCCAGATGAGGTAGCTAAATATGTACTACTCGTTTCTCCGGCTAGCGGAGTACCATCAGCATACCATTGAAGAAGATTACCTGTTCCGGAATATACATACAACCCAACACTCCCGCCATCACAGAAAGTTGTTGGTCCGGAAGCAGAGATGGATGAGCTGGGATAATTTGTACTTATCGTTTGTGAAATACAACTAGAAATCCCACATGATGACTCGATTCTGACCCTGTATGTGGTATAATTATTATTAATCACTGTGATTGAATCACCAATACCTATATTACCACTGCCACAGCCATTTGTATACCAGACGAAATTTCCTCCGGGTGGTAATGCACCACCTATCACACTTAAAGTTGTTTGTGCGCCAACACACAACGAAGTTCCTGCACTTGAATTTATTCCCGTTGGTAAATTATAACATGGCGTAAAGGAGAGCTTATTCGAGTTATCACTGAAACTATTAAGACCGCTACAAAAGTTTCTTACATATACATCATAAGCTGTGCCTGTTACTAATCCACTCAAAGTGTATGGAAATGATACTCCCTGAATAACTGTTCCTCCAGCGCCCGGAACACTATCTGTACCAGGCGTGAATCCGGCAGGGCCATATTCAAGATAACTTGTCCCGGTACAACCGGCACAAGACCCATCGATAACAGCATAGTCAACTCCAGTGCTCACACCTGATAAATTTGTGGCAGTGCAAACATTGGGGCAATCCAGTCTGAAAAAATATTTATACCAGACACCTGATACTGTGGGCTGATAACCATCGGCCATTATATAATAAGTTTCTCCTGCTGTAAGTGTACCAAGTGAAATAGTGGTAGGCTGAAAATTTGCATTGTAGTAATTTAATGAACCAACGCAACTCCATCCGGTTTCATTACAACCCTGAGATGCATTTTTGAAATATATATTACTTCGCACGTTACCTGAAATGTACTGCGTTTGCATGTTATAGAAATATAGGCTGTAAACTCCACTTTGCGAAGGAGTGATTTGCCAGATAACTTCTTTTGATTGAGTTATATTATTTCCACAAGCACTACTGTTCCATGCACCTGCCGACTGATAATTGTACAAATATGTTACCTGATAATTGACAAGATCATTGCAACTAAGCACAGGTGATGCTGAACAGTCACCTGATGTTTTGATACGGATCTTAGCAGTGTTCAATGACCATGATCCTCCGCAATTGGTTCTCAGATAAATATCATAATCTGTAAATGGGGTTAATCCTGAAATGGTATATGGTGGACTCGCATTGGCAATCAGCGTACCATTTGCGCCAGCTGTTGCACCTGTTCCGGGAGTGAAATTTGCCGGTCCATACTCAAGGTATGGCAAAGACTGACAAGGAGCAACAAACTGTGCATTACAATCCCAGTTCACATCTATGGAGTTAGGACCAATGTTAGATGTACCAATTTCTGTAGGTCTTGGACATGTGATTGTAATTCCCAGATTCATAAAACTTATGTACGGACCCTGAGGATTCACGTACGACACATCGAACAGGTAACTATATTCTATGCCGGCTTGCAACGGCCCAATTACATAAGTCATATCACTGTTATATTGGTTCCAATAAGGATTAGGAGTAATACATTGTGCTGAATAAAGATCACAATTAGTTAGTTCCTTGATAGTATATACTTCTCCGTTTGAATAAAGTGAATTGTTAACATTCATTTCAAAATATCCTGAAGAAGGGGCTGTGAATTTCAGTATTTGTTCTTCACCCTGCATATCACACGAGCCTGAATTATAATTACCTGAACCACCAGCAAAACTCAGATAATAAGGGTATGTCGGGGTTCCCTGGTAAGGCCAGCTTAAAGGGCAACCAGGTGTTGAAAAAGTAAAACGGTCACTGTTTGGACTATAACCGATATTAGGATAGTAGCATTGCTGCCTTACATAAACATCATAATCAGCATTAGGAACTAAACCTGTGAGATATTGTCCTGACCAAAAGCTAAGATCTAAAATTCCTCCACCTGCAGTATTTCCTGTACCCGGAGTAAATCCAGCCGGCCCATACTCAAGAACCACATTGTTAGCACCAGAAAAATTAATTTGTACTGCAGTGGGTGTGATGTTTGAAGCATTAACTGATGTAGGTTCAGGGCAATTAGGAGCTTCGATCCGGAATGAAGTGTTCCCACAGTTTGTACTTTCAGGATCTAACCTTATCCAATAAGCAACTCCGGCAGTTAGCGGACCAAAGGTAAATTGGTCGGCTAAATAACCATTATGACCATAATTTGATCCAATGCAATTCCAATCAACATCATCACAATTACCCCCAACCTTGTAACTTAGTTGCACACCACATGAATTTGTAGGAATAAAAACCTTATGCACGCCTGATATAGTTGGAGTGAATTTGAATATTCTTTCAACTCCAGATCCAGCTCCGGCATTCTGACCTGCCTGGCTGCAAACATAATTGTACCATGCACCCAATCCCAGGGGATGACTGGTATTGATAAGTGAATCATAACCTATAACCGGTAAATTATTGCAATCAAGAGCTGTAGTAAATTTGTACACATTACTGTTCGAGCTCCAGACACCACCTCCGCAATCATGTCGGCTGTATACATCATAAGTAGTATTGGGTGTCAGGCCGGTTACAGTTACAAGTTGAAAGGATGTGGTGAATGTAATGATGGATCCTCCAGTCCCGGGGCTTGCACCGGTTCCCGGAGTAAAACCTTCTAAACCGTATTCCACATAGTATGTGCCACCTGTTACCCAATTTTGTAATCCTAGTTTTGCGGAGTTTTGCGTGATTGATTGTGACTTGGGATTGTAAGTAACACATTGAGCTAATAATTCTATTGATCCAACTAAAATGATTAGTAAAATTGATAGGAGTGACTTTTTCATATTCTGACAGGTTTGGGGTGTCAGATGAAAGTACTAATTAACTAAATACGATTTCAGGAATTTGGTGAACTTATAGACTCGGCAGGCGAATGCAGGTTTTTCATTGATAATACCCGAAAAATCATACTCAACACAAACGAAACCCACATTTTTCAGATCACCGGAAATAAAAAACCCCGATCGAATGATCGGGGCGGTTGATTGTCAGAGGATTTAATTTATTAATAATATGTAAGCCTTATAACATTAGCAAGATATTTCGCAAAGCGAACCACTTGCCTGCTGTAACCATATTCGTTATCATACCATACATACAATACTACATTCTTTTTGTCTTTAGAAACTATAGTTGCCGGACTATCTACTATACTGGCACATGGATTACCAACCAGATCTGATGATACTGTTTCATTTGAGGTGAGATATTGAATTTGCTCAATGAGTTCGCCATTGAGTGCGGCATCGCGCAGAAACTCGTTGACCTGATCTTTTTCAGTGGCTTTATTTAGGGTAAGATTCAGTATAGCAAGTGATACATTTGGAGTAGGAACTCGTACTGCATTTCCTGAAATTTTTCCGGCTAACTGAGGTAATGCCTTCGATACTGCCTTATCCGCTCCTGTTTCAGTTATCACCATATTCAACGCTGCAGAGCGGCCCCTGCGATATTTCTTATGATAATTGTCCAGAAGGTTTTGATCGTTTGTGTAAGAGTGAATGGTTTCAATATGACCTCTTTCAATACCCAGTTTGTTATCAATTACAGACAACACAGGAACAATGGCATTGGTAGTGCATGAGGCTGCTGAAAATACAGTCTCAGATGGGTCATGATTCTTCTGGTTAATACCATATACTACATTAGGTATATCTCCTTTGCCGGGAGCTGTGAGCAATACTTTAGAAGCGCCCTTGGCCGTCAAATGCCTGCTCAACGCTTCCCTGTCGCGAAACACGCCGGTGTTATCAATGATAAGGGCATCATTGATGCCGTATTTTGTGTAATCAATATCTTCAGGTTGCTTGGCAGATATCATATGTACAATATGACCATTGATGACCAGTGCCTTGTTTGCAAGGTCAACCACAACTGTTCCCGGAAACGGGCCATGTATGGAATCTGATCTTAGAAGGTCAGCTCTTTTGATGATATCCTCATCAGATTTATCACGGGTGACTATTGCTCTTAACCTTAACTGCTCACCCTTTCCTGCCTGCACTACCAATTCCCTTGCTAATATTCTTCCAATCCTGCCAAAGCCATATAAAACCACATCCTTAGGTACCATAACCCTCCTGTCGCGGCCAATAAAACCTTTGAGTTTACCGCCTACAAACTCGTTAAGTGTTAACCCATTATTTTCTTTCTCAGTTATCCATTCAGAAGTCAGTTTTCCAAGATCGATCCGGGCTGGAGCCAGATCAAGTTTGTTTACCTCTTCAGCCACAGCCAGTGTTTCGTAAACTGTGATATTTTTCTTTACAAATTCCCTTGAGTACTGATGTAATGCAAGTATCTGGCTGGCACTTCTGTCAACCAATTGATTTCTGAACATGATCAACTCTACTGATCTGTCGTACCACAAGGTTCCAATTATATGAATTAATTGTATGGCTGCCTTTTCCAGTTTCACCCACTCGCCCAATCCTTCTTCGTACGAATTTTTGGTAGCATCTTTAATTGTTTCTGTAGACATGATTTAATTGAATTTTAATAAAATTGAATTCATGAACACGGCAAATGAAATGCCGCAAATCAATTTCTCGGATTATAATGACTATCCAAGATACGCTTTTAGCAGATTGCTTCTGGATTTATGCCTGAGGCGGCGAATTGCTTTTTCTTTGATCTGCCTGACACGCTCTCTGGTAAGATCGAATTTAGCACCAATTTCCTCAAGAGTCAAACCATGGTTCATTCCAATACCAAAGAATAGTTTGATCACCTCACGTTCCCGTTCGGTCAAAGTACTTAACGACCTGTCTATTTCTTGTTGTAATGATTCAGTAATCAATAAGTTATCAGCTCTGGGACTATCGCTATTCTCGAGAACATCTAATAAGCTGTTATCCTCACCGTTGGCAAAAGGTGCATCCATTGACACATGTTTACCGGAAACCTTCATGGTATCGGTAACCTTATCGGTTGAAACCTCTAAAACCGTTGCCAATTCATCAGCAGAAGGCTCACGTTCAAATTCCTGCTCGAGCTTTGAAAATGCCTTGCTTATCTTATTTAGAGACCCTACCTGGTTCAAAGGTAGCCTCACTATCCGCGATTGCTCAGCAAGTGCCTGCAATATAGACTGGCGAATCCACCAAACAGCGTAAGAAATGAACTTGAACCCTCTGGTCTCATCAAATCTCTTGGCGGCCTTTATAAGCCCCAGGTTACCTTCATTTATCAGATCCGGCAAGCTAAGTCCCTGATTTTGGTATTGTTTGGCAACCGAGACCACGAATCGCAGGTTTGCCTTTGTAAGCCTGTCCAGTGCTACCTGGTCGCCATCTTTGATAAGACGGGCCAGTCTGACTTCTTCTTCAGCAGTGATCAAGTCTTCACGACCGATTTCCTGGAGGTATTTTTCTAAAGATTGGCTTTCACGATTAGTGATCGATTTGGTGATCTTTAGTTGCCTCATATTGTGTTTGGGGTTAAATGACGGTTTTAGGGATAAAAAAAATTTGAAGCCGCAAAAGTATGACGAAAATGCAATTTTGTCAAGGTCTGCCCCATCACAAAAAAAGGAGGCCTGCACCCATGCAAGCCTCCGAACCTAACACATTAACACACTATATAAATCACAAACCAAATCCGTAATAAGCCCTCATCCCATTAGGATAGATGCCTTCAATAAGCACACCACCCTTTTTGTTAGCCAAAGCCAGTTTTATATCTTCTGTTGTTGAAACCTTTTTCTTGTCAATACTCTGAATAATAAATCCTTCCCTTATTCCAGCGCTTCTTAATTTGCCACCGTTGAGTTCAGAAACTTTTACTCCATGTTCTATACCCAAGGAACCTAACTCATCATTGCTCACCGTTTCAAATCTTGCGCCCAGAATAGAAACCACATCATCTTTTACAATGTCAGTGTTTCCATTCTTATTTCTCAATGTAACGGCAAGCGATTTTTCGGTTCCGTCACGCAACAATGTTACTTTGATCTTATCGCCCGGACGGTATCTGCTGACCTGCTCCTGCAATTCAGGTGATGAAGTAACTCTTACTTCACCCACTCTAGTGATCACATCGCCTTCCCTGATACCGGCATCATAAGCTGCACCCCCTTCTGTTAATCCGGCAACGTAAACCCCCTTCATGGTTTTAATACCTTTTTCCTCAGCAAATTTTGAGTCAATATCTCTTATGTTCACACCAATAAATCCACGTTGAACACTGCCATACTCCATTAAGTCATCAACAACTTTTTTCACAATACTTACTGGTATAGCGAAAGAATATCCCGTATATGCACCGGTATTGGAGGCTATAGCAGTATTGATACCTACCAAACCACCTGCGGTATTTACCAGAGCACCTCCACTATTACCAGGATTCACTGCCGCATCAGTCTGTATGAATGATTCAATTGGAAATTGTTGGTCAGGAAGTATATGAATACTTCTGCCTTTTGCACTTACAATTCCGGCAGTAACCGTACTGGTAAGATTAAAAGGATTACCTACTGCAAGCACCCATTCACCAACCTTCAAGTCATCAGAGTTACCATAAGGAATAAATGGAAGATCTTTTTCATCGATCTTTATCAATGCAAGATCTGTTGATGGGTCAGCACCTATTACTGTCGCAGTATATGACTTTTTATTATCTAAAGTTATTTCAACTGTGGAGGCATTTTCAACAACATGATTATTGGTAACAATATAACCGTCGTCTGAAATTATAACTCCTGAACCAGCCCCTGATGCAGGTTGCCTTGGACTCAATCCCCTGTCGCCCCAAAAGAAGTCTCGGAACGGATTATATTGTTGAGATGAATAAGACTGGTCCATTCCGTATGTAGTTTTTACGTGTACTACAGATGGTACCGTGACCTCCGCAGCAGTGGTAAAATCAGTTAATGATTCGGCTGCCACCCGAGGCATGTTCACTAATGTTGCCGGTTGATTAACAATAGGTTCATCAGTATAAAGATTACCATCAGAACTGTTAAGTTTATCAAAAGCAAAGGATCCGGCAAATCCGGCGATTAAGGCTATGAAAGCTACGCCCAGTATGTTTTTCATTTTTGTCACCATTTTTTATGAGATTTTGTTAAATGGGTAGAATCAGTTCATTCCTGAGGTTACTTTTGTTATACATGCAAATTTATTATCACCAAGATGAAAAGATTATGAAGTGAAACTGGCCTGAAATTCATGCAATTGGTTAAATTTAACCCTCCACAGATGCTCTGAATTTCATCTTATATTGACAATCTCCTTGTGAAAAAGTTTAAACACTCTCAAATAGCCTTTTCAAAATTCCATGGAACAGGGAATGACTTTATATTAATAGATAACCGGGAACAGCAAGTTAAATTGCATCAACATGGAATTTCCGAAATGTGTGACAGAAGATTTGGTATTGGTGCCGATGGGTTAATACTTCTGGAAAATGATATCGATTTTGATTTCCGGATGATCTATTTTAATGCCGATGGTAAAGAAGGTTCAATGTGTGGTAACGGAGGAAGATGTGTAGTTGCTTTCGCTGATCAATTAGGGATCGTTTCAAAACAAACTACATTTACTGCCATCGATGGTATGCATGAGGCATCCTTGACGCGATCAAATAACAATGAATGGAATGTCAAATTAAAAATGTCAGATGTCAATGCTATATCAAATGCTCTTAAAAGTGATCATTATACGGATACCGGATCACCGCATATAGTACGACAACTCTCGAGTTTGGACGATCTTGACGTGGTCAATGAAGGCAGAGAAATACGAAATAGCGAATCATATTATAAAGAAGGTGTCAATGTTAACTTCATTGCTATAATCAATGATGTTATTATGATAAGAACCTATGAGCGAGGAGTTGAAAATGAAACTTACTCTTGTGGTACTGGAAGCGTTGCAGCAGCCCTGGTGGCAGGAAAAGATAAACCAGACGGCGAACATATATCAACGCTCAGAAGTCTGGGAGGAGATCTAAAAGTGTACTTCACAAAAGTTAATGGATCATATACCAATATATTCCTTGAAGGTTCAGCAAAATATGTTTTTGAAGGAACCATAAACTTAGATTAAACATGATTAGAGGAACCCGGATAAGATTGCGAGCTATCGAACCAAACGATATCGATCTGATGTATCACTGGGAGAACAATGTTGACATTTGGCCCCTTAGCGGAACAACACAACCCTTTTCCAAAAAAACTATGATAGACTTTGTTGAAAATTCTCACAATGATATTTACATCAACAAACAACTTAGGCTTGCCATTGAAAAAATGAATAGTGATTCACAAAACGGACAAACCATTGGCTACATAGATCTTTTTGACTTTGATCCTACAAACAGGAGAGCAGGGGTTGGTATATTAATCGCCGACACAGATAGTCGCCGGCAAGGGTTTGGATTGGAAGCAATTGAACTGCTTTGCAAATACGGTGCTGATATAATACATCTGCATCAACTTTTTTGCAATGTTCATGAAAACAACCAGGCCAGCATTAACCTGTTCAAAGCAGCAGGGTTCTCTAAATGTGGACAGTTGTCCGATTGGTCTTTGCAGAATGGTAATTGGGTGAACGCCATTGTTATGCAGCGGATTTTTTAATAGCAGAAAAATAACATAAGACCAGTAATTGCAACATAACAATAGAACATATCACAAAACTACAGCTGTTTTTATACTTCTGGCTATTATCACTTCATTAAACTGGTTTTGTTCTACATCAACTACGGATATTCAAAAACCTGCCTATTCCGGACTCAATGATACTGTGAAATATGTAGGGATAAACACTTGCAAAGAGTGTCACAGAGATATTTATGATACATATATCCATACAGGTATGGGATCATCCTTCGATAAAGCATCAAAAGAAAAAAGTTCTGCTGATTTCGATCATCATCAGGCGGTTTACGATTCTATAAAAGATTTCTATTATAGACCCTTTTGGGATGGAGACAGTTTATGTATTGCAGAATTCAGGTTATCAGGAACTGATACTATCTTCAAACGCATTGAGAATATCACATACATTGTTGGATCAGGGCAGCACACAAATTCTCACATCAGCAACAAAAATGGTTATCTGTTCCAGATACCGTTAACATACTACACACAAAAAGGGCAATGGGATCTGCCACCGGGGTTTGAAAATGGAGGTAATACACGCTTTTCACGGATGATAGGACTGGAATGTATGACATGTCACAACTCATATCCGCAATTTGCGAAAGGGTCAGAAAATAAATATGAATTTGTAGACAATGGTATAAATTGCGAAAGATGTCACGGCCCCGGAGAGGTACACGTAAATAATATAAGGAATGGTAAAGTTGTAGATATCAGCACCCAGATTGACTACTCCATTGTTAATCCGGCAAAATTACCCATCGACCTTCAGTTCGACATTTGTCAACGATGTCATATTCAGGGCAATGCTGTTTTGAATGATGACAAAAGTTTTTTTGATTTTAAACCCGGAATGCACCTTTCTGATGTTATGAATGTGTTCATGCCGGTATTTAAAGGTCGCGAAAATGAACATATCATGGCTTCACATGCCGAACGACTCAAACTCAGTAAATGCTATATTGAAACCTCAAAGAGAGCAAACGAAGAGCACGCAACATTGTATCCATACAAAAATGCCCTGACCTGTGTTACGTGTCATGACCCCCATGTAAGTGTGAAGGTGACAGGTACACAAAGTTTCAACACCGCCTGTTCAAACTGCCATGTAAACTCCGGTCAGAAAGTATGTACAGAAGACAGAACTAAACTGAGTGCCGCTAACAATAATTGTGTTGGATGCCATATGCCTGGATCTGGCACTATTGATATTCCTCATGTAACTGTTCACGATCATTTTATCAGAAAACCTGTCCCGGCTGAGGAACTCAACAATATTCGTGAATTTATCGGCATAAACTGTATCAATAATCCTCAGGCTAGCTCAAGATCACGGGGTCGTGCTTTCATTGCCTATTTTGAAAAGTTCAATTTCAATGAATATGTGCTTGATTCTGCTGAAAAGTATTTTTCTGATCACAGTGAAAAGGATGTTAAACTAAACTTTCATGAGCTTGTTCAAATTGCCTATTTAAGAAAAGATTACTCCAGAATAATCACTTATTGCAACACTATAAAAGTACCAATCGAAATATTGAACAAACAGTCATTTGATAACAAGGATGCATGGACATCATACCGTATTGGAGAAGCATACGATTTCAGCGGCAAAAATGAAATTTCACTCGACTATTTTAAACGAGCTTTTGAGCTCGCACCTTATTTTCCTCAGTTTGCCAATAAATATGGAAGTGCATTAATAGCTGCGAATAGGATTGAAAAGGCCAAAATCGTTTTTAAAGATCTTACAACTCTCCATCCTGAATTTCCTCAGGGGTGGTCTAACCTGGGGTATACTCTATTATTGACTTCAGGCGATACAGAGGCCGCGGGGAATTGTTATGACAAGGCCCTATCCCTGGATCCTGATTACGTGCAGGCACTCATCAATAAAGCCGGACTATTAGCCATGCAAGGGAAAACAAGTGAATCTCTTAATCTAGCAAAACAGGTACTTTTAATAGATCCGGATAATAATACGATCAAAAAACTTGTTAGAACATTAACATCTGCAAATTGATGACCAGATCAAAAAAAAATAAAAGCTCAAACAAGGTAAAACGATTCTCAATACTGCTGGTAATTGTGTTAGCTTTATCTGGCTCTTCACTTTTCTATCATTATTATAAGCAGATCTTTTACCCCAACATAGCAACACTCTCAAAAGACGATCCATATTTATACATTCCAACAGATTCAGACTTTGAAGTGGTTATTCATTTATTACATCAAAAAGAACTTCTGAAGGATGAAGCATCTTTTCGTTGGGTAGCAGAGAAAATGAATTATCCTAAAAATGTGAAATCCGGCAGGTACAGGATTGATAAGGGCATGAACAACCGGGAACTGATAGCTCTACTAAGAAGCGGGAAACAAGAGCCACTCCTGGTGGTTTTCCATAATATACGAACACGAAAACAACTGGCTTCTGTAGTTTCAAAACAGATTGAAGCAGACTCATCTGCTATTCTTGGTTTACTCGCAAATCAATCATTCCTCGAGGAGCTTGGATTCACCACAGAAAACGTAATGTCTATGTTCATACCCGAATCCTATGAATTTTATTGGAATACTTCTGCTAAAGGGTTTTTAAAAAGAATGAAACAGGAATATGATTTGTTTTGGAATGAAAAGAAAAAAGAACAGGCGCGAAACATAGGGCTATCACCAATAGGCGTATCCGTCATGGCATCGATAGTTGAACAGGAAACACACAAGGATGATGAAAAACCTATGATCGCAGGAGTATATATGAACAGGTATAACAAAGGGTGGAAACTTGAAGCCGACCCTACACTGGTTTTTGCAGCAGGTGATTTCAGCATCCAAAGAGTCCTCAATAAACATAAAGAGATAGAAAGCCCATACAATACATACAAATACCCAGGACTACCTCCGGGTCCTATTTGCGCTCCTTCAAAATCCTCTATTAAAGCAGTATTGAATTACTCAAAGCACGATTATTTATTTTTCTGTGCCAAAGACGACTTTTCAGGGTACCATTCATTTGCAAGGACATACAACCAGCATCTGGTGAATGCGAGGAAATTTCAACGTGAATTGAACAGGCGCAATATAAAGTCCTGATAATCATAAGAATCATTTATTACTTTTGCCATTGTAAACGAAGCCGGCCTTTGTAATGAAACTTACCAGACTGATCACCTTTATTTGCACATCATTGATTTTGAGCACCTCTGCAATAGCTGAGGAGATTCCAGCCATGCTCATGGTTAGAAGCGCCGATCAATCCGCTTCACATGGTTGCAATTTTGTAGAACAGGTTGCCGAAATAGTTTACAAATCCATTCTTTCAAAAAAAGTAAAACTTTGGGATTCACCAGAAAAAGAGATCCAAATAATGCCGGCAGCTCTCAAAGAAATAGAAAAAAATGCAGCAATCTCTTTTAAAGATATTGAGACCATATTCATTTATGAATTGTGGTCGAGCGAGAAAAAGGAGGTGAAAACCAAAACCGTAGGTATTGCCTTTTCCAATAGAAGTGATGATCCTGAAAAAAACATATCATTCGGATATGTAGAATATTCTCAATTGAACGAAATTTTTCTAAAAAACAAGATAGGAACTAATGCGAATGGAAATTACAGTTCTACATTCAAAACATATTTCCTTAGCCATAATTATGCATTCAACTTGGTTCAATTTGCGGGCAAACCTGTTACGTCTCCTACTGCATCAGAAGAGATCTTGTCTTCTTACACTAAAGGATACCCATTCAACAAGTCGCTGCTTGGGTATTACCCTCCTGATAAATATGTAGCATATACAATAGATACTTTCACAGACGATAGTGACACAACAACAATGAACAGCAGAGGTGTGCTTAAAGCATTTGAGAAACATTTTACGGAAAATACTGAAGAGTTCTTTAATCTTGGCGGAGACAGGGTTTTTTCACATCTGGAAAAAAGCAAGATCAAAGTCAATCGGGTTGAGATTTCTGAAATGTGGCGAATAATTGGTGGCGAATTGAATTTTGACATTCAGGGGATCACTGTTTACGTGAATGATTCAATTATGGATGAGATATCCCTAAGACAATTACAAGCAATGGATATCAAATATAATGATTCAACACTTGAAGAGCTGCTAAAAAACAGAGATTATAATTATATCATTACCAGGATCAATTCTCAGACAATAAAACCTCAGGACTCATACCTGTATCAAAAGGCTTTGTTATCAGGAAAGTGGGATTCTGTGATAGAACAAGTCTTAATCAACTAAATAAATATCATTTTATATTATATGTCAAAGATCAAGTTTGGAACTGACGGATGGCGTGCAATTATTGCCAAAGATTACACAGTACATAATGTTGCCAGAGTAGCTGAAGCTACTGCTTTATGGTTGAATAAAAAGAAAAGCGGATCAATTGTTACAGTTGGTCATGATTGCAGGTTTGGCGGGAAATTATTCGCTGAGACCGTATGTAAAGTTCTTTGCAAACATGGAGTGAAAGTAATACTTGCAAGAGATTTTGTATCCACTCCTATGGTTTCATTAGGGACAGTAAAATTGAACTGTGACCTTGGGGTAGTTATCACTGCATCTCATAATCCACCAGACTATAATGGCTTTAAACTGAAAGGTTCATATGGAGGACCTTTGATACCGTCACATGTTGAAGAAATAGAAAAATTGATTCCTGAAGTTTATCAGGGCGATCTGGATTCAACAGACATTAACGACCTGATAGCATCCGGACAAATAGAAATAGTGGATCTTGAAGATATGTACATCAAACATGTTGAAGCTAATTTCGACCTTGATGCGATCAAATCTTCGGGAATAACTCTTGCCTATGATGCTATGTATGGGGCGGGTCAAAATGTTCTCAGGAAGATCCTTCCTGATGCCACATTTCTTCATGCCGATTACAACCCATCATTTATGGGACAGGCTCCCGAACCAATACATAAGAATCTGATCGAATTTTCTGAATTGATCAAAGCTTCAGATACAATCGATTGTGGCCTTGCTACAGATGGTGATGCAGACCGACTTGGATTTTATAACTCCAATGGTGAATTCATCGACTCGCATCATATCATGCTCTTACTTGTTCATTATCTGCATAAATACAAAGGGATGAATGGCAAAGTGGTTGTAGCTTTTTCCGCCACCCCAAGAGTTGCAAAACTTTGCGAACATTATGGACTTGAGATCGAGACTGTGAAAATAGGATTCAAATATATCTGCGAAATAATGTTGCACGAAGATGTATTACTTGGCGGTGAAGAGTCTGGAGGCATTGCCATCAAAGGGCATATTCCGGAGCGAGATGGTATTTGGATGGGATTGGTATTACTTGAATTCATGGCTAAGTCAGGAAAATCACTCGATCAATTGATTGAAGAAGTATATAAAATTGTAGGTCCCTTTGCATTCGAAAGGTCAGATCTTCACATCAGTGAATCAATTAAACAAAAAGTACTAGAAAGTTGTAAAGCAAACAAATATGGAAGTTTTGGAAAATTCAAAGTCACCTCACTTCAAGATCTCGATGGCTATAAATACTTTTTCGAAAATGGTGATTGGCTTATGATTCGTGCTAGTGGCACAGAACCTGTGCTGAGAACTTATGCTGAATCGTCATCAAGAGAATCAGCATTTGAGATCTTAAAAGCCGGCGAGCAGACTTTACTGGCTTAATAGTTCTTAATATGACAGCTAATGGGAAAATCCGGAGTATCATAATCATACTTCAATTTTTCTGTTTTACAGGTTTTTCCCAGGACACCATACGGTTTTTTGAAACACCACCTGAATACATACCTCAAAGAGGTAAAGCAGTAGCTATTGGCCTTGGTTCAACTTACACGGTTTCAATGTTCGGACTTTACAATCTATGGTACAAAGATTATCCCTCGAGTGGCTTTCATTTTTTTGATGACAATGATGAATGGTTGCAGGTTGATAAACTAGGACACCATTTCTCAGCCTATTATCTTGGAACCATGGGAATAGGTTTGATGAAATGGACAGGATTACCACATAAGAAAGCAACATGGTACGGTGCTGCCAGCGGATGGATATTCCTGACAACTATTGAGGTTTTTGACGGCTTTTCAAGCCAGTGGGGGTTTTCTGTAGGTGATATGATAGCAAATACAACAGGATCTTTAATGGCAGCAGGACAAGAACTGGCATGGGGAGAGCAACGGATCAGAATGAAGTTTTCATTTCATCAAACGGATTACCCCAAATACAGACCTGATCTTTTAGGAGAGAATTTCACCGAACAGCTTTTTAAAGATTATAATGGACAGACCTATTGGTTCTCGGGAAATATCAGCACCTTTCTACCGAATGAACCCAGATTTCCTAAATGGCTTAACATCGCTGCAGGATATGGAGCTGAAGGTATGACCGGTGCAAGAACAAGTTCTGATGTAAATCAGGATTTTGACAGATACCGCCAATTCTATCTATCTCCTGATATCGACCTGACAAGGATCCAAACCAACAGTAAGGGATTAAAACTTGCATTCAGTATTCTGAACTGTATTAAAATTCCGGCTCCGGCATTCGAAATTAATTCAAACGGAAAAGGAACTTTCCATTGGTTATACTACTAAGATGAATAATACATTTGAGGTTGGTGATTCGATAAGTTTTTTAGATCAAAAGCTGGATGGCGTAATTATCAGGATCGAAAAGAACGGGAATCTACTGATAGAGACATCAGACGGATTTGAAATAAGCGCAAGGCCGGCTGAGATAATTATTAAATCGAAAGTTCAAAAAACCTCTGAAACTGAACCTCCCAAAATCCCTCCTACTCCATTTTCGGATGACTCTATTGCGGGATTTGTAAAAGAAGGTGCTGTTTCAATTCTTACTCAGGCACACGAACCTAACAAGGTGTTAACCGGTATGGTGAGGTTGGTTTTGGTCAATAATACTCCCATGGGCCTGTATTATACTTTACATAAGAACAACAAGCAAGCTAGTCAATTATCACATGGGAACATAGAACCTATGAGTGAAAAAGTTCTACTGGATTATTCCAGAGAGAACTGGTTCGGCAATCAAGAATTGAATTTCATGGCCATCTTTTATAATACCAATTCTGGCCCTGTATCCGCTAAGCGAGAACTCAAAATAAAAATACCCGGATTGTCAGATATCTCTACTTCACAAAATGATGGTCAAATTTTTGCAACAGAAATACCAATATATTCATCACAACAAGTTGACAATTTAGATTTTGAAAAACTGATAGATAAATTTAAACCTGAAGAAAGTCGGACAACCCAAATCAGACCTCAAAGATTCACATCAGGTCCTTCTTCTTTAGATCAATACTTAAGGAATGAGAATGTTATTGATCTTCACATAGAAGAACTTATTGAAGATTTTGCCGGGCTTGACGCTCAAACAATGTTAAAGATCCAGTTGGATGTATTTGAAAAGGAATTGAACAGGGCTATACAGGAAAAATCCTACAACATCATTTTCATCCATGGCGTAGGAAAAAAAGTATTGAAGAATGCCATCATACAACAGCTCAGAAAATATTCAGGACTTAACTGGCGTGATGCCGATCCGCTTCGGTTTGGATCCGGTGCAACCGAAGTATTAATGGATGCCCTTGTCTGATAAATACCTTTCAGCGTCAATGGCTGCCATACAACCTGTGCCTGCTGCTGTGACCGCCTGACGGTATATATGATCCTGAGCATCGCCTGATGCAAATACCCCCGGGATATTTGTTTTTGTAGAGCCTGGTGTGGTTTTTAAATAACCTGTTTCATCCATATCGATCCAGCTTTTGAAAATATCAGTATTCGGCTGGTGGCCGATAGCAACAAAAAAACCGGTTACATCAAGCACTTTTTCCTCGCCTGACTTGTTATTAACAACCTTGACACCGGTAACTGTTTTATCACCCATTACCTCTTTTGTTTCATGATTATAGAGGATCTCAATATTGGCGGTGTTTTCAACACGATGCTGCATAGCCTTGGATGCCCGCATCTCGTCACGCCTTACGATCATATAAACTTTTTTACAAAGCTTGGCTAGATAAGTAGCTTCCTCGGCAGCAGTATCACCTGCTCCAACAATTGCAACATCCTGACCTTTAAAAAAGAATCCATCACATACTGCGCATGCCGAAACACCAAATCCATTCAGTCTGTTCTCTGATTCGAGACCGAGCCATTTTGCCGAAGCACCTGTAGCAATGATCACTGAATCGGCTGTTATCTCAGTTTTCTCATCTATTACTATCTTATGAACCGGTCCTGTAAAATCAACAGATGTTACATATCCCCACCTGATATCAGTACCAAAGCGTTCAGCCTGAGCCTTGAAATCTTCCATCATTTTGGGGCCTTGCACCCCCTCAGGGTACCCGGGATAGTTCTCTACATCGGTAGTAATGGTTAGCTGACCACCCGGCTGAAGACCCTGGATCATTACAGGCTTAAGATCAGCCCTTGCGGCATATATAGCTGCAGTGTAACCAGCCGGCCCAGATCCGATGATCAGACACTTCACATGTTCTTTTGTTTCAGACATACTATAATTCAATTAAGGAGGTGCAAAATTAACACATTAAAATGAATGAAATTAATTTGCATATATCGTATCAATAGTGAATGAAAATCCCTCCCATATACCTATTCCACCGGTAATATTGCTTTTCAGAGGCGCCGGAGTGCCAAATGGATTTCCATTGCTGGCAGTTTGCGATTCGGCTGATCTCCAGAATAAAAAACTCTCACGGGTTATTGAGGTGAATTTAACAACAATAGTATCGCCTTGCTTGAACCAGCCCGACTCTTCATTGTTGTCGTCTTCTTCATTTGAATTTGGTTTTTGTCCTCTGTTGTATGCAAAATCAAATGTTAATCCGTTAAAGAATTTATCTTCAGATACAGAACCCAGAGGAGCTATAAAGTCATCATCTTTCCCCAATCGTTTAGCAAACCAACGGTAATGATCACCCGGTGCCGCTGGATCTGATAATCTGCCCCAGGCCCACCCTAAACTATCAAGCTCTGGTTGTGCATAAAACCATACACTATCCAATGCAACTGGTGGCCGAATTGTAGTTATGGCACTTGCAAATTCACCTTCCTGTGTTGAAATATTCAACACATACGAACTCCCGACCTGACCTAACACCTGTGTTGAAACATATAAATAACCAATTGAAGGCAGAACCTCTACCAAAGTATCTGTTATAATTCCATCACTAATGGTAACAGTGGCGCCCTTTATTGCACTTGCTATCAATGAAAGACTATCTGTAGGAGCAAAAAATGAAGTTGTTCTTGACAAAAATACATAGGCAGGTTGACCCGGGGAAATATAACCTTCAATAGCAATTTTTGGATCACTTTCTGGAATATCAACCGTTATATCCTTTTCACAAGATGCAAAGAAAATAATCGTGCTCAACAACGTTGACATTACAATATATTTAATTGATTTGAGCTTGAACATCAGAATTTGAAATTATATGTTACCGATGGAATAATTGGAAAAAGTGATACCTGCTTTGCCTGCAATTTAAATTCACCTGTTTCTTCGTCTATGTAATCATCAAAATATATAAAGTAAGGGTTTAACCTGCTATAAACATTGAATATTGAGAAATTCCAGCTTGACTCCCATTTTTTATTTTTCTGCACATGCAGAGTTGCTGAAATATCAAGTCGGTGATAAGATTGCTGACGATATGAATTTCTTTTACCATACTCATAATATATTTGTCCGTACCCGGATTGATCATTTGCAAGTGCAGCAAGATCCACTGGCCCGTTAAGAAATAGTCGACTTTGCGGTAGTGTTAGTGAATTACCGGTTGCATACACCCAAACCATCCCAAAGGTCCATTTTTTACTTAGCTTATAACTGAGAACAAGAGATACATCATGTCTGCGGTCGTACTTGGCAGGGAATGTTTCACCGTCATTTATATCAGGAAACTTTCTGTCAGTATATGAAAGGGTATATCCCACCCATCCGTTCAACTGTCCATATCTTTTCTTAAAAAAGAATTCAGCTCCATAAGACCATCCTTTACCAAACACAAAATTATTATCCTGATTATTTTTCACATCCTCATCCGGCTGAGCTCCTTCCTTATATTCGATCTGATTCTTCATGTCTTTATAATACATTTCGATGGAGGCTTCGTATTTATTTTCGTTTAAATTTCTGAAATACCCCATTGCAACCTGTGTTCCAAGTTGAGGCTTAACTCTTGAAGAACTTGGAACCCATACATCGGTCGGGAGTGATACAGATGACAGTGATGCCAGATGAACGTACTGATAATTCTGTGTTAGCGATCCTTTGAGTGATGACACCGTGTTGAGTTTCCAAACTCCTGAAAATCTTGGTTCAGCGTTAAAATACGCCTTTACTGATGTTCCATTATCATACTCAATGGTATCAGTTGTTATTCCTTCTTCATTTTGAGCGTACCTGGTGAATGGCCCAACTTGATTAAAATATGTAGCTCGAATACCGCCACTCAAAACTACCTTGTCAGAAACAGTCCATTCATCATTGATATAGATGGCTGCTTCATGTGCATAAAGTTTAATGATCTTACCCAGATCAAAATCAGTCTCTCCTGAACGTGCCGAAACATTACTGGGAGTGAATGTATGCCATGTATAGTTTCCTCCAAATTTTATATTGTGAAGCACTGATGGAAACCATGTGAAATCAGACTTGAAATTCCAATCCCGTATTCCTGAAAATAATTTAAAGTTGAATTGCTGTTGTTCAGCTTCGAAACTAAATTTATAGTCACTGAATACCACAGTAGTATTTAAGAATAATTTATTTGCAAAAATGTGGTTCCATCGGGCGGAAGCCGTAGCATTACCCCATGGAATTCTTACTTTAAATCCGGTCTCACGACTACTGAAACTAAATACATCTCTTCCAATATATCCGCTGAGATATAACCTGTCCTTTTCTGATAAAATATAATCTAGTTTGGCATTGACATCATAGAAATAATAACTGTTTCCATAGATCTCAGATGACTCATCAATGAATGGTTTTTGAAGAAAAAGGTCAACAAATGTCCTTCTTGCACTAATGATAAATGACGAAGTATCCTTTTTGATCGGACCTTCCAATGTAAGCCTGGAGGCGATGAAGCCTAGCCCACCTTCTCCATGAAACGATTTTTTGTTCCCATCTTTCATGCTGATATCAAGTACTGATGCAAGTCGCCCGCCATATTGAGCAGGCATACCACCTTTGTATAGTTCCACATTATTTATAGCATCGGCATTGAACACTGAAAAGAATCCAAACAAGTGGGAAGCGTTATAAACTACAGCTTCATCCAGTAGAACGAGGTTTTGATCAGGTCCTCCTCCGCGAACGTAATAACCTGAATTACCTTCACCGGCTGATTGAACGCCGGGTAAAAGCTGAATTGTCTTTAAAATATCAACCTCACCCATAAAGGCAGGAAGTGTTTCAACAAGATCCATATCGATCTCATTTTTACTCATCTGTACTGAGCTGATGTTCTCATCTTTCTTTTCACCTGTGATCTCTACTTCACCGGCAGTATAACTCATACTCTGCAAATCGATGTTCTTTTTAACATTTGCATCAAGGCTCAAAGGCAGCTCAATAGATTTATAACCAAGGAATGTTATAACAAGTGTATAATCGCCTTCCGGCACTGTGAAAGAATAGTAGCCATATGAGTTAGTGGATGTTCCCTTCAGTGTTTCTTTGAGGTACACGTTGGCCCCTATCAGAGTCTCACCTGTAGTTGCATCTTTCACATAACCGCTCACAGAATACTTTGACTGCCCATTTACCAGTAACGGAAATGTCAGGATAATCAGAAAAGTAAAGAGTGCAAAATGGCGCAACACAACAACTATTTAAAAGAAAGGTCAAAATTAGGGATTATGATGCAAACAAAAGTTGCATCCAGATTAAGAATAAAAGCATTATCATGTTTAATTTCATGTTAACATACCGGCCCATGATATGGACAAAAATGTTAATTTTGCATGCCGGTCCGGAAACGGACCCAGGTTCGGGGTGTAGCGCAGTCCGGTAGCGTATCAGCATGGGGTGCTGGTGGTCGCTGGTTCGAATCCAGTCACCCCGACCAATAGTATTAATGTCCCGCCAAAGCGGGACATTTTTATTTCCGAAGATGCCGGAATGAGCCCGATCATGTAAGGCGACTGAGGAAATGAAAAGTCGCACAGCGAACATTAATACAATTATTGAGAACCTCCCCAATATGGATCAACACAGTTAATCCAGTCACCCCGACCAATAGTATTAATGTCCCGCCAAAGCGGGACATTTTTATTTCCGAAGATGCCGGAATGAGCCCGCTCATGTAAGGCGACTGAGCTTGTCAGTAACAACAAATTATTTTCTTTCCAGCTTTTTTTGTTTGTTCTTAAGCATCCTCACATTCAGCATTTCAACCAGCAGTGAAAATGCCATTGAAAAATATATGTATCCTTTTGGAATATGATAATGAAATGCATCAATAACCAATATCATTCCAATCATAAGCAGAAAAGCCAGCGCCAACATCTTTATAGTTGGATTTTCATTAACAAAATCTGACACACTTTTTGCAAAAGCCAGCATGACCATCATTGCAATTACAACAGCAAGAATCATTACCAACAGGTTATCGACAAGCCCTACTGCTGTTAAAATAGAATCGAATGAAAAAACAATATCTATTATTACTATTTGAATAACTGCCATGTTGAGAGTGAATCCGCTTAAACTCTTTTGATCAAGCTCTTCATCACCTTCAACTTTATGATGGATCTCAGTAGTAGTTTTAAATAACAGAAATATTCCACCGGCAAGAAGTATTAGGTCACGACCCGAACAGCTCCATAGTATATTTGTCACATCCACAGATTCAGAATCGAGACTAATGAATGGACTCACATCAAGAACATGAAATAAAGCCATTTTCATTCCCACAACCCATGTAATTGCAAATAATAATATTACCCTCATGATCAGTGCCAGTGACAAGCCAATGACCCTGGCCTTGTTTTGCTGGTCTTGTGGTAGCTTACCGGCAATAAGCGAAATGAAAATGATATTATCTATCCCTAAGACGATCTCAAGCACCGACAAGGTGAGCAGACTTATAAGGCTACTGATCGTGAATAATGTTTCGAGGTCGTGGGCAAGGTGCATGTTAAAATGATTTCAAACCAAATTACTATTTAAAACTATAGATCAGAAAACCAATATAACATAAATAGATCACAAGGAAAAGTACTCCCTGAGAACGTTGAATAGTATGCCGTTTACCTACAAAAATTGAAGCGAAAAGTAACAGGCTGGCAAATATATTTAAAATGAAATCCGGGACATGAGTTTGTGAAACAGGTATGGGATTAATGATGGAACTGATCCCAAATATCCAAAAAATGTTAAAAATATTTGATCCCACAATATTCCCAATTGCAAGATCAGTATTTCTTTTTAAAGCTGCCATTGCTGATGTTGCCAATTCAGGAAGTGAAGTTCCAACCGCAACAATGGTTAGACCAATCATGGCTTCGCTCAGACCAAAGTTAGATGCAATCACTACAGCTCCATCAACGATCCACTGTCCGCCTAGTGAAACTCCTGCGATCCCTAGTACCAGAAACAGGATCGCTTTTCCCAAAGGCATAGTTCGTTCTCTTGGCTGGGTGTCCCTTCCGGCTTTTGCTACCGTAAAGACATAATACATGAATATTGCAAAATAGCCGATTAAAACCAATCCGTCTCCCAGTGTCAAAATCGATTCCGAACTATTAGAGAAAATAATATCATTTGCCAGAAAAAATATGACCAACGATGCCAGTAATTCAAAAGGTATCTCCCTATATGTAGTTTGGGTTTGTACTGCAAGTGGGTAAATGATAGCTGAAATACCCAGGATCAGTAAAATATTGGCAATATTACTTCCCATGATATTACCCACTGCTAATTCAGGACTTCCCTGAAGAGATGCTACAACATTTACTACCAGTTCTGGTGCAGAAGTTCCAAAAGAAACAATAGTTAATCCGATCACCAATTCAGAAACGCCAAAATTCCGGGCAAGCGCAGATGCACCGTCAACCAGCAAGTCGGCACCTTTTATGAGCAGCACAAATCCTATGACAAATAAAAGGTAAGTGATCATTTAAGTACAATTATGAAAAATAAAGATCGACAAGTATGTATGATCATGCCAACCGTGCATGCCACGACTTATTAAACTCCTTTTTCCATTCAGAACGCAATTCGCCTAAGGTTGAAACCAGACTATCGTATACTTTCAAGTCCTCTTGCTTTCTGGCAATTTCACCCGCCTCACTAAATAATTTCAATTCAATACCAGAGTCAACATCGATTGCAACTCTTTTCCTGTCAAAAAAATTAATATTGAATTCTTGCCCTGCTTCCCTTACAAAGCGGGTCATTGAATCAATACTGCAACCACTGGCATCGGTATCAGCCTCGTCAACTGCAACAATTAAAAATAATCCATGTATTACAGCTGCAGATGCTTTTAGTGCAATGTCATGTGCAGACCATGACTGTGTAAACGCCTGAGCCTTTGTGGATAGTGACAGTGATTCGGAAGAGGAAAGCATACGGTCTGCCTGAAATACCCAGATCCGAGATTCGTCTCTCATTTTTTCAATCTCTACAAACATCTTTTTCGGTTTTTATAATTCACCTGCTGAAGCTATTAATTCAGCAATATCCATCACTTTAACTGATTCTTCTTTTTCAAAATTCTTTATACCATCGGTCATCATGGTCATGCAAAACGGACAACCAACAGCAACTATCTCTGGTTGTGTTTGTAAAGCTTCTTCAGTTCGTTCAATATTGATATCCTTAGAACCTTTCTCAGGCTCTTTAAACATCTGAGCACCACCTGCACCACAACACAATCCGTTGGCTCTTGATCTCTTCATCTCCGACATGGCTACATCAAGTTTTTCAATCACTTTACGTGGAGCTTCATAAACACCATTTGCTCTTCCCAAATAGCATGGGTCATGAAAAGTGACCTTCTTGCCAGTGAACGCACCGCCCTCAACCTTCAGTTTACCAGCATCAAGTAACTCCTGGATCAGTTGACTGTGATGGATCACATCATACGTACCCCCAAGTCCAGGATATTCATTTTTGATAATATTAAAACAATGAGGACACCCGGTAACGATCTTTTTTACTCCGTAGCCGTTGAGGACTTCAATATTGGTAAGAGCCTGCATTTGGAATAAAAATTCATTACCTGCACGTTTGGCAGGATCACCTGTGCATGACTCTTCTGTACCTAATACCGCAAAACTGATACCTGCTTTGGTCAATATTTTTGCAATGGCCAGAGTAATTTTTTGAGCTCTTGAATCAAAGCTACCAGCACATCCGACCCAAAAAAGTATCTCAGGCGATTCACCTCTGGCAGCCAGTTCTGCCATAGTTGGTATTTTGATCGAAGTATCAGTACTCATAACTTTTTATTTATTCCTGTTCGGTCCATTTTAAACGGTCGGTCGGTGAAAACTGCCACGGAGCACCATTATTTTCGATACGGGTGAACATACCATTCAACTCGGTAGGTGATTTTGATTCTTCCATCACCATGAAACGTCTGAGGTCTATTATAATTGACAATGGGTCAATGTTAACAGGGCAAGCTTCAACACATGCATTGCACGTAGTACATGCCCATAACTCTTCTTCTTTTATGTGACCATATAACAGCGAACTGCCATCATCATGATCTTTGCCATGTTTATCAATATTCTTACCTACTATCTCAAGTCGGTCCCTTGTATCCATCATGATCTTCCTTGGCGATAGTGCCTTTCCGGTGATATTTGCCGGGCAAACTGATGTACATCTTCCACACTCAGTGCAGGAGTATGCATCCATAAGGTTTTTCCATGTAAGGTCACGAACATCTTTAGCCCCGAATCTGACCGGCTCTTGTCCCGCCTCCTCAGGAGCAGAAATTGAAGGATCGAGCATCATTTTGACTTCACGTGTAACACTGGGAAGATTTGTAAATTGTCCTTTGGGTTCTAAATTGCTATAGTAAGTATTTGGAAAGGCAAGGAAAATATGGAAGTGCTTGGAATAAGGAACATAATTCAGAAACAATAGAATGCCAATGATGTGTATCCACCACGCTGATCTTTCTAAAAGAATAAGTTGTTCTGTTCCCAAATTGCTAAGCAATGGCACAATCAAAGAACTTACAGGGTATGCCCCAGCCTTCACGTAATGCTCTACTCCATTAGCCTGTAGCACCTGATCAGAGGCGTTCATTAATAGAAACAAGGTCATCAAAATTATTTCTGAAATCAGAATGATATTAGCATCTGAAATGGGCCATCCTTTTAATTCAGGAGACGTAAATCTTTTGATCCTGATAATATTTCGTCTTATCAAAAAAATGACACATCCAAAAAGCACCGCAAATGCGAGGAATTCAAAACTCCCGATAAGGAAATCATAAAATGAACCCAGAAAGGGTGCAAATATCCTGTGAGTGCCTAATATCCCATCCACAACTATTTCAAGAACCTCGATATTGATGATGATGAACCCGACGTATATTACAATATGAAAAAATCCTGCTACAGGTCGTGTTATCATTTTCGACTGACCCAACGCAACCATTGCCATGGTCTTCCAGCGCAGTAAAGGCTGATCAGATCTGTTAACATCGCGGCCAAGCTTGATGTTACGTATGATCTTACTTACGCTTTTAGAGAAAAACCAAACTCCTGCGGCTAGAATTAATATAAATACAATTGAACTTATCATTGATCCGACATTTAAGTCTGACAATATTATTTGGGTTCTTTATATTTTTTTCCAAAAACAGAAACGTTCACATACTTTTTAGGATTTTGTTTAAAATCCACAAGAAGCAAGTCAAGGTCATAAGCCGTCTTTGAAAGTGCATTATACAAACTGTCATTACTAACTAGTTTACCCATAGAACCCTCTCCGGCATTGATCTTCTGCATTACGTCTGCGGTTTCAGACAATGCACGTCCTGCTTCTTCAATGGTACGAGCAACATTGGCTTTTGCCAAACTATCAGATATACTTGAAGCGTTATGAATGATATTTTTTAACTCTTCATTATTGTCTCTGATGTTCTTTGTAATCGATTCAATATTGGATATCATCAGCGCAAGCTTCCCTTTATCAGGAGAAACCATTTTATCTAAACTATTGCTGGTCCTTTCAATGCTTGCCAAAGTTTGATTCAGGTTGTAAGAGGTTTCATCATTAAATACCTTTCTGATAGCGAATGCCAATGAATCGAGTGACACGATCAACTGTTCAGCTTTATTTGCGATTGGAGTAACCTGCTCAGAAAAAGTGCTCATAGATTCTGCCTTGAGTGTATCACCATTCTCAGCTTTAGGAGAATTGCTGTCAAGTCTGACTTCAATATTCCGACCTCCAAGAAAATCTGAGCTCACGATCCTTAAAGATGACTTGTTACCAATGAAAACATCTTTATTAACTAACAGGGTAGCTACAATTCTGCCAGAATGGTCCTTCATGAATTCAAGCTTTTGCACCTGGCCAACCTTTACCCCATTAAGGATCACGCTGCTGGATGGAACCAACCCATCCACCTGATGGTAAATCGCAAAAAACTTATTATTCCCGGAGAACATATCAATCCCCTTAAGGTAATTCATACCCCATATCATAGCTGCTACCGCGCCGGTAACTAACAATCCTACTTTTACTTCTCTGGATAATTTCACATTAAGCAATTAAAATGCAAGCCATTATATCATGGCTTGTGGCAGCGAATTTACTTCCTTTTCAACAATTCTTCAGCCTGACTGATGGAAATACGCTTGGGACCATCAAATGCAACCAAAAAGGCATCTTTGAAACCTGTGGTCCTTACCTGATTAAGATTGGATCTGGCAGCTTCAAGATCGACAAAAACTCCTGAGTAATAACGTGTTAGGCCATCATCTCCGATTAATTTGAAAGGTTTTTGTGATTTATTGAATGTATCATTGATGCCCTTGTCGCTATTCAATGCAGCCACCTGAACGGTATAAAACACTTTTACTACAGGCGATGGCTCTGATTTTACAGGTGTTTCAGCAACACTGTTGTCGGCAGGTTTTATAACAGAATCATTATTCTTATCCGGATTGGATTTAACCTTTACAGGTTCACCGGTACTCTCTGAAATAGGCGCACCAGCTCTGGCTTCTGTATCTTCCTTATATTCTGAAAACGCCAGAAAAATTGAATTTGCTATTTCGTTCTGCCCCTTTTCTCCTTTCAGAAAACTTTCTTCTGAAGAATTGGTAAGAAACCCTGTTTCTATTAATACACTTGGCATTGCGGTTCGATATAGCACCAGAAATCCAGCTTGTTTAACTCCCCTGTTATATCTGCCGGAATTCTTCTCAAACTTTTGCTGGATCAAAGAGGCAAAGTCAAGGCTTTGGTTCATGAAGGAGTTTTGATACAATGAAAAGATGATGTTTGCCTCAGGTGAATTAGGGTCGAAACCATCATAATTGGTCTTGTAGTCCTTTTCAAGCAAAATGGAAGAGTTCTCACGTTTTGCAACGGACAGGTTATCGGCCGTTTTGTGAAGACCCATTACATAGGTCTCTGTGCCAAATGCTGCCTTTGGTCCCGAATTACAGTGGATACATATGAATAGATCGGCTCTGGCCCTATTGGCAATGGCAGCGCGCTCATGCAATTCAATGAAAACATCTGTTTTACGGGTATATACAACTTTCAGGTCAGGGAATTTTCGTTCAATCAGCCTACCCAGTTTAAGTGCAATGGCCAATGCCACATGCTTTTCATACGATGAAGAACCAATACAACCTGTATCATGGCCCCCGTGCCCGGCATCGATAACGATGGTTTTAAAGCGAAACCGGGTCTCAGCCTCATCAGTTTTAAAGGATAAGAGCAACAGACAGCTCATTATGAGCGTTACCAGAGATATTTGTGAGAATTTCGCCAATGTGTATTTTGCTTAGCTTTGAAACCTCAAAGTTATTCGTACCATACCCAACAATGCAGGGCCCCGGGCTTTCAATATCAACAAAAATATTAACCGTTTTTTGCCTGTTTTTAGTATGCATGGTAAGTCCCTCTCAGCAACAGGTGTTTGGTCAGGAGGTGATATCATCATCAGCAGACACTGCAACAGTAGCTGATACCCTTGATTTTAAGGCCGATGATGCCATAAAATCAAAGGTGAAATATGCTGCACGGGATTCTATGCGCTTCGATATCCAGCATGAGCAGGTTTACCTTTACGGGGATGCAAAGGTGGATTATGAAGATATAAGCCTGAAAGCAGCATTTATCAAGGTTGACTGGGTCACCGGTGAGATCATAGCCACATACATGAAAGATTCAAGTGGTACTGAGATCGGTTTTCCGGTGTTCAGTCAGGGTGCTGAAGAATTTACTGCCCGACTCATGCGGTACGATGTGAATTCCAAGAAAGGAAGGATCTCTGGGGTGAGAACACAACAGGGGGATGGATTCATCCACGGCGAGACCATCAAAAAAGTTGATGAAAAGAGTTACTTCATCAAGTACGGGAAGTATACAACCTGTGATCTGCCACATCCTCACTACTCGATCTCAGCAAACAAATTAAAAGTAATTCAGGATAATAAGGTTGTAACAGGGCCTGCGTATCTGGTAATTGCTGATGTTCCTACTCCATTTGCCATTCCGTTTGGCTATTTTCCAACACGAAAGTCTCGGTCGGCAGGAATACTTTTTCCAACATTTGGCGAATCAGGCAGACTGGGTTTCTTCTTTAAGGATGCCGGATATTATTTTGGAATAGGAGATTACGTTGATTTCGCCCTTACCGGGGATATTTATACTCTCGGGAGCTGGGCTTCAAGATTATACTCTAATTATGCTTCCAGATATAAGTTCAATGGTAATGTTTCACTAAGCTATTCCAGAATACGGGATGGTGAACGCGACGTACCTGGAAGCACTCTGCTGACAGATTTCTTTATTCGATGGAATCACCGGCAGGATCCAAAGGCTAATCCAACAAGTATTTTCAGTGCCAATGTAAATGTGGGAAGTTCAGAATACTATTCGAACAACATCTCTACAGCCAGTAACTATCTCACCAATACTTTTCAATCCAGCATTGCATGGACTAAATTCTGGCCTTCAAAACCTTATACACTATCTGTTAGTGCAACCCACAGTCAGAATACCATTACGCGTGATGTGAACATGAGTATACCGAATGCAAACTTTAGTGTGAACAGATTTTTTCCCTTTCAGAGAAAGGTGGTTGCCGGCAAATCAAAATGGTTTGAAAAGATCGGCGTAAGCTACCAAACCAACTTCCTGAATACCATCACTACAAAAGATACATTATTGTTTAAGGAAGGCAGTAAGGATCAATTCCGTATGGGGATGTTACACAGTATTCCGGTAAGCACATCACTTAAATTCTTAAAACATTTTACCGTTTCACCATCTATCAGCTATAACGAAAGATGGTATGCAAAAACCATCCGAAAGAACTATGATGCCACAACCAATTCCGTTGTAACAGATACCGTAAGTGGATTTGAATCAGCAAGAGACTTTAGTTTTTCAGCCTCAATGAATACCAGGATCTATGGAATAATGCAGATCAAAAAAGGCAAGATCGCAGCCATAAGACATGTACTTACACCCACAGTTTCATTTTCATACAGACCTGATTTCAGCCAGTCGCCTTTTAAAGGATATAAAGAAGTACAGATTGATTCACTGGGTAACACAACAAAGTATTCAATATTTGAGACTGGTATTTTTGGTGGACCACCATCAGGTAAATCGGGAGTTATAGGTTTTGCAATTGATAATAACCTTGAAATGAAAGTGCGTTCAGTTTCAGACACTGCTGTTACCATGAAAAAGGTTAAAATATTCGAAAGCCTAAATGCCTCAATGTCATATAATCTTGCGGCAGATTCATTGAACTGGTCTAACCTGAATATAAATGCACGTACCACACTCGCTGATAAAGTAAATCTTGATTTTTCAAGCTCATTCGACCCATATGTACTTGATTCATTGGGCAGAAAGATAAATGAATTTGAACTCGCCGAAAATAACAGACTGGCACGACTGGTAAACTCATCATTTGCAGTTGGATATCGGCTTACTACTGCCAACAAAGAAAAAAAGCCTGAAGCCAAGAGCCAGTTGGGTCCCTATGCAGACATGTCTATCCCGATGAACCTGACAGTTAATTATAATTTCGTCTATTCAAAACCGGGAATACTTGAAGCTGTGGTGAATCAAACCATAAATCTTTTTGGTGACCTTGCACTTTCACCCAAATGGAAAGTGACATTCAACACCGGGTATGATATTGAAAGAAAAGATTTGTCATATACTTCTATAGGCATATACCGTGATCTGCATTGCTGGGAAATGAGGTTCAACTGGGTACCCTATGGATTCCAACAAAACTATAATTTCCAGATCAATGTAAAATCCAGCATACTACAGGATCTCAAATTAACTAAGAAGACAGATATTTACGATTAAAAACAATAATATGAATCTCGCAAACACCCTTAGCGAAACCCATTTTAATTTTCCTGGACAAACAAAATATTATAAAGGCAAGGTACGTGATGTATACACTATCAATGATGAATATCTTGTAATGGTAGTTACTGACAGGATCAGTGCTTTTGATGTTATACTGCCCAGAGCCATTCCTTTCAAGGGGCAGGTTCTGAATCAGATCGCATTACAAAGTATGAATGCTACACGCGAACTGGTTCCAAACTGGATAGTGGACGTACCCGATCCTAATGTTACTATTGGTAAACGCTGTGAACCCTATAAAGTAGAGATGGTGATCCGGGGATATCTGGCTGGCCATGCCTGGAGAACATATAAGAGTGGATCACGAACACTGTGTGGAGTAACGTTGCCAGATGGCCTGAAAGAAAATGATCCACTACCGGAACCTATTATAACACCTACTACCAAAGCAAGCGAAGGACATGATGAAGACATTTCCAGAGAAGATATCATTAGCAAAGGAATAGTCTCGGAAGGTGAATACCAGCAATTAGAGAATTATACCAGATTGCTGTTTAAGGCAGGCAGTGAAATTGCAGCAGCACGCGGACTTATTCTGGTAGATACCAAATATGAATTTGGAAACCACAATGGTACCATACTGTTGATCGACGAGATACACACACCTGATTCATCAAGGTACTTTTATAGGGAAGGGTATCAGGAAAGACAAGATAATGGTGAACATCAAAAACAGCTGTCTAAAGAATTTCTTCGTCAATGGTTAATTGAAAATGGATTCCAGGGTAAGGAAGGGCAAAAAATCCCTGCAATGACTGATGATGTTGTAAAAATGGTTTCTGACAGATACATAGAACTGTATGAAAATATTTCCGGTAATACTTTTGAAAAGTCGGATACCAGTGAAATCATGAACAGAGTGGAGAAAAATATTAAAGCAGCTTTGAAGAATCTTGATCGTTGATCAGATGGTCCTGTCAATGTCTCCCTCAGGGGGGAAAATATTTTGAAAGGTAGGTTTGGTGCCACCTTCAGGGATGTCTCCTTTTCTAAAGTAGATCAGTCCGAATGTCATCATTAATCCGGATGCAAGGATCACAAAGAAAAGTAAACCACTCTCCAGTCCCTGTATTTTCAAAGCTTCAGGTATACTAAAGAATAAAAGAATGCTTATAAGTCCTCTTGGAGATATATACAATTCGGGTGTGAGATTCTTTGGTGAAATTACACCTAACAAAATTATTCTTACCAAATAAATAAATGCCAGAATAACCAAACCTATCACCAGCACTTTCAGGTTTAATATTGAGTTCAGGTTAACGGAGAACCCAAAGAGAAGAAAAAAGAATGTACGAACAATAAATGCGCTCTCAGCCGACATATGGTGCATTTGTTTCAGATCCGTTCCAATACTCTCATACAAAAAGATTTCTCGGAATTTTCTAAAGTTAATACTCTCGCAATTATTTAAGAATAATCCAAAAGCAAGAATTATCACCAGCGAACTCAGGTGAAATATTTCACCGGCGGCATATACAAAGATCAGAATTGATATTATCAGGAAAAACTTAACATGGTGACTTATCCTTTTTAAAAGGTATAATAGTACCAGACAAAACAATAGCGAAATAATAATGATCAAAATTACATCCCGCAGCAGCGGCAGAAAAGAAACAGCTGTTATTACCTTGTTTCCTACAACAAAGTTAAATGCTATTACTCCCAAAATATCACTAAAAGTAGATTCATATATGATGAATTCTCTTTTGGCCTTGATAAGATTGGCAACTGACGGTATTGCTATGGCAGAGCTGACGATACTGAATGGTACTGCATTCACTAAACACACTTCCCATGGCTGTTGTGTTACATATTCAAACAAATGAGCTATCAGCCGGGAGGTAATAACAATTGTGATTACAGAAATCAATAATGCTTTTGATATCAGCATTATCTTACTTCTTTCAAACTTCAGGTCAAGGGCCCCTTCAAGTACAATGAGTATTATTCCCAGTGATCCGAGTATAGGCAAAACAGTGAATACCCCTGTAAAGCTCCAGTTAAAAAATTGTGCAAGGTAGTGCAAGCCTATCCCTGTAAATAACAATAAAAGAACTGACGGGAACCTGGTTCTTCTGCTTACCATCTCAAAAAGGTAGCTGAAAATGACGAGCCCGGATAGTACCAGAAGTATTTCGTAGGTATTCAAATATCAAGTTCTTTTAACAATCTACTTATCTCCTTTTTCACCAACAAAATGGTGTTCATCATCCTTGAACAATGCGTTGAAGGTGGTTAAACTTCCATAAATTCTGGTAAGGTATTGTTGCAGATTGATTTTTTCTTCTTCATTAAGGCTGTTGCTTGAATTGATCCTTTGCTCCATTACTCTTAAACGATCGCGTAACATGGTAAGCTTGTGGAAAAAAGTCTCTATCGGTATCTCTTTGGGCTTTAACGTTTGGTTAGATGGTTGCAATAACATTTTACCACCTAACCATTTCTGACCCAACGGAACCACTTCCTGCAGGTCGGTATATTTTTTTAATGCATTGATCAGGATCCTCTCCACATCTGCAAGACTAACCTGATCGGCCTCTGGCTCAACTGCTTCAATAACTTCAAGTGACGTATAACTCTTTGCCACCTCAACTTTACCTCGATCTATAAATGTAATAAGGTAAGTTTTGGGTTTTATGTTGATAACAACGCCTGTACCAAATTCCGGGTGTTTAACTCTTGACCCTATCCCTAATTCATTGTCAATAGCCATTGATTGATTTTTGTGTCAAAATAACAAAAAGCAATTAACTGTTCCTACTTTTCACAATCAGCTTTCAACAACATGGTGTGATTTAATAAAAAAGGCGGACAAAGCCCGCCTTTGAATGCTATTACAATAATATCAATGGGCCACTTCAGCGGTTTCCATCCGGTATTCTTCAGTAAGCTTTTTCTGAAGGTCGGGCGAAACCGGCGCATAATCATTAAAACTGCTGCTAAGGGTAGCTCTGCCTTGAGTTACGCTTCTTAAATTCAATACAAGCCTGTCTAGCTCAGCCAAAGGAGTTCGGGCGTTTATAACCTGATTGCCGTTATTACTATCCATTCCCATGATCATGGATCGTCTGGCCTGCAACTCACTCATAACATCACCCATGACATCTTCCGGCATCTCTACCTGTATATCATAAATAGGTTCTAACAGCAAAGGTTCCGCCTGATGGAATGCTTCTTTAAACGCCATCCTTCCTGCTATTTGAAAAGATATGTCATTTGAATCCACCTGATGCATCTTTCCATCATAAAGACTTACAGCTATATCTCTAACATAAGAGCCTGTGAGCGGACCTTCATGCATCCTGTCCATGATTCCTTTGAGAACAGAGGGAACAAACCGTGCATCAATTACTCCTCCGGTTATACAATTATAAAATATCAATTTACCTCCCCAAGGTAGTTCATGTGTCTCTTTGTCCCTGATAGTGAATTCAGGTTTTGGCTCAGCACCATTGTGTACCGGTTCTATCTTTATATAAACCTCGCCAAACTGCCCGGCACCTCCTGACTGTTTCTTATGCTTGTAACTTGACTTGGCAGACTTAGTAATGGTTTCACGATATGGAATTCTGGGTTTAACATACTCAATTTCCATTTTATAAACATGTTCGATCCTCCACTTGATCACTTGTAGGTGTAATTCACCCTGAGCAAGTAAGATCACTTCTTTTGTTTCACGCGAGTACTCAACAATAAGTGTAGGATCTTCTTCATGTATCTCTGCCAAAACTTCGCCAAGTTTTTCATCATCAGATTTATTCTTTGCAACAATAGCGGTTCGGATACGGGCTGAAGGAAATTCTATAGGTGAAACAGTAACATCTATACCTTTCCCAATTAATGTATGATTGGTATGTGTATTTTTCAATTTGAGCGTAGAACCTATGTCACCGGCTTTCAATCTGTCTATAGGGTTCCTGTTCTTACCATCCATTATGAACAACTGACCTATACGTTCAGTAACTCTTGTTTTAGGATTGGTTAATTCCATTCCAATTTTAACCTCACCTGATAGAACCTTAAAGAAAGCAAGCTTACCAAGGTGTGGTTCTACGAGCGTTTTGAAAACAAACAAAACGGCAGGTTTGGAAGGGTCGCAAGGTAGTGCTTCTCCTGATTCGGTGTGCTCAGGTGGCATATCAACTGCTGATGGTGCAACATTATCAATAAAACCCATTAGTCTTCCACTACCCATATTTTGTTTAGCCGATAAACAAAAGACCGGAAACAGATCATGATTCATCATTCCCATCTTTATTCCCTTTCTCATTTCATCCTCATCAAGGTTTCCCTTTTCAAAATATAACTCCATCAACTTCTCATCATTCTCAGCCGCTTTTTCCACCAGCTCATTATGTAGCGCTTTAGCTTTTTCCATTTGCGAATCAGGAATAGGAAGTTTTTCAGGTTTACCACCTTCGGCAGGAAATTGATACATGGTCATTTTCAGCAGATCAATGATAGCGTTGAAACCTGTGCCTGTATTTACAGGATATTGCATTAATGTAACTTGCG
>JAHEMF010000009.1 GCA_024643795.1 Bacteroidota bacterium
TTCAGCTGCTGATTTACCCCGTTCAGCATGATTCTCTTCATTTCATTGGCCTGAATTACAATCTTTAGGCCTGAATTAAGCAATAAGCGATTATCTTTCACCCGATTAAAACCAGAATCATTTGTTCATGAAAAAAATCCTTACTCTCCTATCCGTTCTTGTAATATTTGTACTTATTCAAACCCTTGATAAAAGCAACATAGCACACAGTAGCAATTCGGGTGCGGTAGCTGGCCATACAGGCAGTCCGGCCGACGGATCAACCTGTAACACCAGTGGGTGCCACACCGGAAATGCCGTTCTTCCAATTACCGGAGTCATTACTTCTAACATTCCTCCAAGCGGATACATTCCGGGCACTGTTTATACTATGACAGCTTCTGTTAATCAGGCGGGGATCAACCGTTTTGGCTTTCAAATATCACCTCAGGCAAACAATGGTGCTTATTTGGGTACTTTACAGGTAACATCACCCACTACCACCAAGATCGTGGGGGGAAAATATATTACTCATACATCCGGAGGAACATCGGCAACAGCCAACTCACGTACCTGGAACTTTAACTGGACAGCACCTCCTACCGGAACTGGTAACGTAACATTTTATGGTGCGTTCAATTTTGCCAATAACAATGCAAGTACAAGCGGTGATAACATAAAAACATCCTCTCTGGTAGTAACAGAAAACCTGACTTCAGGCCTGGTTTCAAACGCCGATCCGTACAGCTCGGTCTTATTTCCTGTACCGGCAAACGACCAAACAACATTGAGGTTGTATTTAGCCGAAGCCGCTTCTTTACAAATAGACCTTATCACTTTATCGGGCCATATAGCAGCAGAACTTTATCGGGTTCAAAACCAGCAGCCCGGGAATCATGAAATTTCTATGCCCCTTCCGGCAGACTTATCTGATGGTTTATATTTCTTAAGAATATCAGGTGAACAGGGGATTGCAATGAAAAAACTGATGGTAAATCGATAGTTGGGCATTACATACTTTTCTTAAAACCTCCTTATCGGGAGGTTTTTTTGTGTGACCTGTCCCCTTATCTTTACCGCTATGGAATTCCTTTCTCCTGCTTTCTTTCCTGATTATGAACTTATAGACTCCGGCAACTTTGAAAAGCTGGAACGCTTTGGTAAGTATGTAACCATCCGCCCTGAGCCTCAGGCTGTTTGGGCTAAAGGTTTACATGAAAATGAATGGGAACAAAAGGCTCACGTAAAGTTTGTTCCTAAATCCAGTTCATCCGGCTCGTGGAACAAAATGAAAGAAATGCCCGATCGTTGGCATATATCCTATCCGTTAGGCACCCATGAACTGAAATTCCGACTTGCTCTAACATCATTCAAACATGTGGGAATATTCCCGGAACAGGCCGTGAATTGGGATTTTATTTATCGGGCTGTGAGCGACTTAAATGTTGCTGCTCCGCGAGTCTTGAACTTGTTTGCATATACCGGAGGAGCTTCTATCGCTGCGCGAGCAGCTGGTGCTGATGTAACTCATCTCGATGCCATTAAGCAAGTGGTTTCATGGGCCAGAGAAAATATGGAACTTAGTGGTTTGCAAGATATTAGATGGCTTATTGAGGATGCCATGACCTATGTTCGAAGAGAGCTTCGCCGGGGTAAAACATACCAAGGGATCATACTTGATCCACCGGCTTATGGACATGGCCCTGATGGTCAGCGCTGGAAACTCGAGGATCACATTCTTGAACTTGTTAACTCCGTAGTGCAGCTTTTGGATCCGGAAAAACATTTTCTTGTGCTGAATACTTATTCGTTAGGATTTTCACCTATCATACTTGACAATATGCTTAGTCAAACCTTTCTAAAAGGACACTATTCTTGCGGCGAAATTTATTTGCCATCATCTACCGGATTAAAATTACCTCTTGGTGTTTTCGCAAGGGCATTAAAATCACAATGATTACATATATGCATAGTGTTATATCATAATCCGGAATTGGAATTTGAATAGCGCCAGATCAATATACTCTTCCGATCAATGGTTTTATTGGCTTGCGGCAATAACTGCTACCATGCTATTCCTGGTTAGATATGGATATTGGTTCAATTTTGGTGATCAGGAGGAGCACCTTCCTCAGGTGTACAAGATGTTAGACCCTGACCTGTATCCTAACGATTATTTTATGTCGAAGGTTAGCGAGTCCTTTAATATCAGGTTTTATTATAAATGGCTGGTTTTCAGTCTTTCTGTTATTATCGGGGTGCCGGCATCCTGCTTCCTTCTTACATTTTTATCGCTGCTTTTAACTTCCTTTTCCATTACCAAGATCACTACTTTTTTCAGCACAAACCCAATTGCGCATTTCATTGCGCCTTCTATGCTGCTTATCTTTTTTACAAATCTTGCGCTTGGAAATAATAGCTTTCAGGATAATGCCCTAATATGCTCCACAATTTCTGTGGCTTTATGCTCTTTAGCTTTACTCCAGTGGTTCAGGGAAAAATATGTCCTGGCCGTTTTTTTCTGTGGCATAGCGTCCTGGTTCCAGGTTCTGGAAGGTTTAATTATGATTGCCTTGCTTCTGGGTTTAACATTGTTTTGCCACAAGTTCAATATTAAATTATTGCTCAAAATGGCAGGCAGCTACTTGCTCTGCGCATCACCTATGTTGCTACCCATTTTCCACTCTCACTTCATTGCCTCGGCACCGTATACTAATAACGAATATTATAACGCTTTATATCATATACGCAACCCGAACCATTATCTGCCTTCTTATTTCCTGGCAAACGAGATTCGACCCTTTTTAGCTTTTTCTATTATTGCTTTAGCTTCTGCTGTATGGGCCCGAACCACCCGTTGGCGGTTTATCATATCGCTCATATTCATAACAGTTTCCGGTATGGTGGCCTACTATTATATGCTTGAAAGGCTTAATATTCAATTTGTTGGAAAATCGCAGTGGTTCAAAAGCTCTGTTTGGCTTACCCTTATCTTCTCTATATGTATCACTGTCGCCATTTCGGAAATGCTATCTTCCATTTTTAGCATCCAAAAATTGCGAAAATTTTTCGTATATGCCTCCTTCGTTAGTGTATTTTTTGCCATTCCATGGGTGTTTGCGTCAGCTTGGAACCCCGTTGGCTACTTCCGCATCATATACCGGGTAGGGAATTATGAAAAGACCGATATAGGTAAAATGCATGACTGGATACGGGTAAACACCCCAAAAGAGGCGGTTTTTTTGATCAATCCAAGCAATGAGTCCTTTTTATGTGAGGCACAGCGTTCATTATTGATCGGTTATAAAGCGGTTATTCATGAACCCTTTTTTATTGTTCCCTGGGCAAGTGATTTTTGTAGGATATATAGCATCAATCGTGAAAACCTCAATGGCAAATGGGCTGTGAAACAAGCAGCAATTAATTATGAATCAATTTTTTACGCTCCGCTCCCTTACGAAAAACTCGACTACAGGTTAGATCAGATCAGTTCTTGTCAATACCTGAAAAAGTTAGGGCCCGAAGTGCATAGAGAAGGCGATTTCATCCTTACACAGGTCATCCGGAAATGATATGGATTGATTTTTTACCATTTTTTTTCATATGCTCAATGCCGTTATGCAAGATTTGGGCGTGCCCCCTCCCGTCCACACATTCCTGAACCCACACGGGGTCGGGCCTTCGCTTATAGTCCTCACCGAATGCCTACGGCATCCGTTTGTGGGCTATCCGCTCAGTCACTCACGCTATTATTAAATTTTTTTACCTCAACTTTATGAAATAAGGCATGTTAGTTAATCGTTTTCTTTTTCAGGTTTATTGTTTCGCTGCTTCGTAACTTTGGTAATTCTATAAATTGCGCTTAAATGAATACTTCCAACAATAACTACGACCTGCTGATTTCCAAGCTGGATGAGTTTATAAGGAAGTATTATAAGAACCAGCTTATCAGAGGTGTTCTCTATGCCATCACCTGGTTACTCGCTGCATGGGTCGCATTTGCCATAATTGAGTATTACGGCTACCTGTCAGGCACCGTGCGGGCTATCCTCTTTATTTCCTTTGTTGCCGGAGCCTCCGTTACCACCGCACGCCTCATTGCATTGCCTTTGCTTAAGCTGTATCGGCTTGGAAAGATCATATCACATGCCGAAGCTGCTACCATCATAGGGCTGCATTTTGAAAATGTTCGCGACAAACTGCTCAATACTCTACAGCTTAAATCGCAGGCCGACTCAATGCACGCCGACCACGAACTTATTATGGCCGGAATTGAACAAAAGATCGGACAACTGAATCCGGTTCCGTTTACATCAGCCATTGATCTTAAACAAAACAATAAATATGTACGGTATGCCATTATCCCTGTGGCCATAACCGGACTCATTCTGCTTACCTCTCCAGGTATTCTGTTCGAAGGGAGTAACAGGATAGTGAAATTCAACACCTCTTTCGAAAAACCGGCCCCCTTCACTTTTACCGTGCTTAACAACTCCCTCAAAGCGGTGCAGACCGAGGACTTCAAACTGGATATCAAAGTAACGGGCGAATCGCTCCCTGCTGTTGTTTACATAGAGTCAGGAGGCCGTCAAATGCGAGTCGATAAGCTTAGTAATACCTCGTTCACTTACACTTTCCACAATTTACAACGATCTACATCCTTCAGATTGTTGGCTAACGGATTTGAATCTAAAGACTATGAACTGGATGTAGTTCCTAAACCGGTGGTCACCGGGTTCAATGTTACCCTTAACTACCCGGCATACATTGGCCGTCAAACAGAGAAGCTAAGCAACACCGGTGACCTGTCGATACCCGCCGGAACACGCATTACATGGACCTTTTCGTCTCGCAATGTTAATGTCATCACACTCAACGACGGAGATACCACAATCGCGCTCAAACCCGAGAAGGAAAGTGTTTCATATACCAAAACTGCATCCCACTCTGCCATTTATACCGTGGTAGCCGCCAACGAATACATAACCGGCAAAGACTCCATGCGTTATGCACTTAATGTTATACCCGACCTGCACCCCTCTATTCAGGTTGAACAGCAAACGGATTCCTTTACCACTCAACTCATATATTTCAAAGGGGTTATCCGCGATGATTATGGATTCAGCAAGTTAAGGTTTGGTTATAAATTCATCAAACCATCAAAAGAAAATCCCCGGCCTCGTGAAACGGTTTATGAAGATATCCCATATACTAAAAACGTTAGTCAGGACCAGTTCTTCCATTCATGGAATATGCAAAAACTTTTCCCCGAACCGGGTGAAGAAATAGAATACTTCTTCGAAGTTTGGGATAACGATGGTTTTCACGGCCCAAAGGTTTCCCGTACCCAGTCTATGATATTCAAGGCCCCGTCACTACAAGAGCTGGCAGAAAAATCAGAGCAGGATAACAGCCAGATGAAGGACGATATTGAACAGACTATCCTGGATGCCAAGAAGTTACAACGAGAGCTTAACAAAGCTTCCAAAGAACTTTTAGAGAAGAGGGAGCTGAGTTATGACGACAAAAAAAAGCTGGAAGACCTGCTAAAACAACAACGCCAGCTTGAACAAAAGGTTAGTGATATGCGAAAGCAGAACCAGATGAATATGGCACGCGAGCAGGAATATAAGCGAAGTAGCCCCGAGCTTCTGGAAAAGAAACAACAACTCGACGATCTTTTTGAAAAACTCATGAGCGATGAAATGAAGGAAATGCTTCGCGAAATGGAACGCCTTATGAGCGAACTCAATAAAGAAGAGCTCCGCGATATGGTGGAGCAAATGAAAATGGATAACTCTGACCTTGAAAAACAACTAGACCGGACTCTCGAACTTTTTAAACAACTCGAGGTGGAACAAAAGATGAAAGAGTCCATCGAGAACCTTCAAAAACTGGCCGATGAACAAGAAAAGCTGGCCGAGAAAACTGAACAGCAAAAGGGTTCAGAAAGTGAACAACTGAAAGAAGAACAAAAAGACCTTAGTGAGAAATTCGATCAGATCTCCAAAGACCTTGACGACCTGGAAAAGAAGAATGAAGAGCTTGAGTTTCCCCAAGAAATCCCTGATAGTCAGGAAGATGTGAGTGATATTGACGAGCAAATGAAGAACAGCGAGGAACAGCTTGATCAAAAGCAGAATAAAAAAGCCTCCGAATCGCAAAAGAAAGCTTCTGAGAAAATGAAGGACCTCGCTAATAAACTCGACTCGCAGATGCAAATGAACTCTGAAGAACAGGCCGAAGAAGATATGGCGGCATTGCGGATGTTACTTGAGAACCTTATCCGATTTTCATTCGACCAGGAAGGGTTGATGGAAGATCTGAAAAACATAGATCCTAACAACCCTAAATATATGAAGTTGGCTCAGCGCCAGCGTGAATTATTGGATGATGCAAAAATGCTCGAAGATTCTTTACTTGCACTCAGTAAAAGAGTGATGCAGATCCAGAGTATGGTGAATACCGAAATAGCCGCGATCAATAACAACCTTTCAAAGTCTATCGGTCACCTGCAGGATCGACTGGTGCCTATGGCCCGAAGTGATCAGCAATATGTGATGACCTCGGTCAATAATCTTGCTTTGATGCTGAGTGAGGCTTTTGATCAGATGCAGAAGCAGATGGCCCAGATGAAAGGTTCCGGCAATTGTAAAAAACCTGGAAGCGGCAAGCCCAGCCCCTCTTCAGAACAGATGCGACAGTTGCAGCAAAAGCTCAATGACGAGCTAAAAGCTCTAAAAAAGAAAATGGATGGGCAGCAAAAGGGTGAAGGTAAAGGCAAGAGTGAACGCGGTGGCGGAATGAGTGAAGAGTTGGCACGCCTGGCGGCTCAACAAGAAGCACTCCGTAACGAATTACAAAAGCTTAGTCAGCAGGAAAATAAGGATGGCACAGGCACGCTGGGAAACCTTGACAAACTTGCCAAACAGATGGAAGAAACAGAAAAAGATCTGGTCAACCGTCGCATCACACAAGAAACCCTCGACCGGCAGGAAGAGATACTGACCCGCTTACTCGAAAGTGAAAAAGCTGAACGCGAACGCGAACAGGATAACAAAAGAGAATCAAATGAATTCAAAGACCTGATCACCCGCAACCCCGGACAGTTCGAAGAATACAAAAAATTAAAAATGAAAGAAGCGGAATTGCTCAGGACAATACCCGCATCCATGAATGGATTTTATAAAAACCTGGTAAATTCTTATTTTCAAACCCTCGAAAACTGAGCGGACCTATGACCAGCCCAACCAAATACTCTCAAAAGCTTGAGTTTGCCTCACAGGCACAAAGCATAAACATCATCGAAAAAGCAATCGACGATCTTAAGTCGGAGTTTGATATCCATGAAGATTCCTATGGGAATATCCTTGTTGCCGTTACCGAAGCCGTTAATAATGCCATACAACATGGCAACAAATACGACGAATCTAAAAAGGTAACTGTAACATGTGAAGTGGATGGCGATCGTGTTGTCTTTATTATCAGCGACGAAGGTCCGGGCTTCGATTACTACAATCTTCCGGATCCTACAGCACCTGAAAATCTTGAAAAACCTACAGGCAGGGGGGTATTCCTTATGAAACATCTCGCCGATCAGGTAATCTTTTCAGAGAACGGTAGAGTGGTGGAGATGTACTTCAAAACTCACTACGATACAGTGGCATAAGGCATGCCGGACAACTCTCCACAGGGAATCCATTTTTTTTCTGAAGACTGTTCTTTTACTCCGGGGCATAAAACTGACCTGAGAAACTGGTTGTATATATGCGCTAAACGTGAGAAAAATACTATAGGTGAACTGAACTATATTTTTTGCTCAGATCGCTATCTGCGTAAGCTGAATAAAAAGTTCCTGGAACATGATTACTTTACTGACGTTATCACTTTCCCTTCATCATTTGATAATACCATCTCAGGCGATATATTTCTCAGCATCGACCGGATCCGCGATAATGCCAAAACTTATGGCGTACGGGTATACGAAGAAATGTGCCGGGTAATGGTTCACGGTTTGTTGCATATTTCAGGCTATAATGACAAAACCGAAAAGGATCAAAAACACATGCGCAAACTAGAGGACAAATATCTAAGGCTGTTTCAATAGCCCTGTCTTATCTAACTGATTTACAGCCCTTTATTACATTAATATTATTAGGCTGTTTTTTAGAAAGTTGTAGATTTACCCATTGAAAATATTTCAAAAACCGTTCAAATCAACCTCCTACATGAAGAATCTCATTGCATTATTCAGCTTGCTCGCAATTGTTAACGTTTCAAAAGGTCAAAATCAAAAGATCACACTTTCGCCTGATGATATCCGCGATTTCAAAAACCGTACACTTGTTGTGGAGCTACTTGAAGAAGAACCTGCCTTGTTAAAAAGATATGAAAAGCAGTCCACAAAAAATCCAGATAAACTTGAGAACTATCAAACCTTCATTGAAAAGTATAATGAATATATCCAGTCGGCTTTTAATAAACACTGGACATTAAATTCAAAAATCATCTTCAAATCTTCTACCGAGATCAAGCAGCTCATGGGTGAAAAATCAGCTGAACATATGATCCTCCGGTTCGATAATTTTGGGGGAGGGGCATATTATACACGCCGCTCATTTATGCTTCATAAAGGCGAAAAGACTATGCACTCGTATCTCTTTTGGCTGCCAGTAGAATTTGATGAGGATGAGGTTCAGAATCTATATCCGTACACCGTGGCCGTGGTTATACAATTTATTCAAAGGCACCTGGATGCAATTGCACAATCAGATGATAATAAGCTCGAAGTTGAAGATTTTTTTGTTCAGCAGTCTGCAGCAAATTGCAGCAAAATGAGAGCCAACTCACTACTCATCCCAAAACACACTATACATAATAATGTGGAAGTCAATGTTTTAAGGGGTATGATCGGTCAAAACTGCGAGATCCTTCCCGATAGTTATGTACAAAAGGCATATGCAGAAAATAAACCCGGAAGTATGATCCCCGTAACCTTTTTTGTTGGTAATACCGATCGTGTGAATGTGAAACGTGTGATCATCGGACTCGATGGCATTCCTTATTCAATTGTAGATCCTGCCGCAGCTCAGGCAAACCGCTTCACTTTTGATGGGAACGACATTGGAAAGTTGTACAAATGTGAATGAGAACCAATACTAACGCTATGCATATATACAATATGCTTTAATAGCTTTAATATTGTTAAAATTCAGATGCCCGGATACTCCATTAGAACGGAACTTATTGCCGGATAATTTTTATGGTCCTGTTTCCACCCTGTTCGTTCATGATCCGAATCAGATATATTCCGGATTTTTCATTTTCCAGATCTACAACCAAGGGAACCTCATTTGATGTAAGACCCGTTGTTGAATAGATCACACTTCCTTTGTTGTCATACACCTTTATGGATACCGGACCCGCCTGTGCCAGACCAGAAACATTGAAAATGCCTGAAGCAGAAGGATTTGGGTGGACTGTTACTGATGAAAGATTTTCACTTTCAGCCAGCCCTACCGGATTATAAACAAATGGGGCAGAGTAGTTTCCGTCGCCGTTGGGAGCAACCGCTAATACATGGTATGTGCCACTTTGAACAGGAACATAACTATCTGCAGTGGCGCCCTGAATTGCCAACCGGTTCAAGAACCATTGGTATGTATAATTACCGGTAAGCCCACATTTTAACGTGCCGCCATTATTGCTGATAGGTGGTTTGGGCGTATTGGGTTCAACCGTTATACTTACTATTTGATTAGTGGCAGCGTTTGCCGGACAATAGTTGTCATGAGCTTTCCAGATAAAGTGGTACGTATTTTCCAGGTGTACACACTGCCAGCTTATTCCAAGATGTGCAGGATCTGTAACCCAATTGAAAATATTATTAGCCGCACCAGGAGCCGAAACCGGTGGCGGGTTTGAAAGAGTAGCACAAGGCGGGATGAGGCAACCTGTTGTAGGGTCAGTAAAACCTGCTCCATACTGTGTACTGAAAGTGTTATGGGTTACTGTTTGAATACTTGCGTTCAGGAAAAAGTCCGAATCCAGAAAACTTGAATTAAATGAAACTGTATCCCCGGCAAAAACTGTATCAACGAAAGACATGTTGGGTACCCCTGTTACCGGATCAGGGAATGGTGGAAAAAATGTGGGTGGCTGATTTGGTAGCCCTGATAAAACAGGAGGACAGGATGAAATTAGGCTTAGCAAAATCTCTCTGTATACTTCACTCACTTTTGTTCCACACTTATAAGCTGTAACTTTTACTACTAGGGCATAGTTCCCACCTAATGTAGGCTGGTATTGCATTTGACCTGTTGAGCTGTTGAATGATAATGCTCCGGGCAATGGAGCATTTACTGAATATCCTACAGCAAATGGTAACGGGTTACCCTGATCGTCTAATGGGTTGTCAAGTGAATAAGTAAGTGAATCCATCTCATCATCATAAGCAAGATGCAAGTAATTAAGATCCACATTGGTGCATTGAATTACATTGGGCTTTTCCGCAAATGCCGGGGAAGAATCGTAGCAGGGATAAGTGTTCTGACCATTAAACGGGTACATTACAGCTTTTATCAAAAACCCTTCTGAGCCGGGATTGATAAGGTTGGCAGTTGATGCGCTTCTGCAGCAGGTTCCCCATGAGAAGAACCATCCGTTTGAGGGGGGTGTTCCGGATAACTGTACCGGAGCAGATTCATATATAAATTCTTCCACAAGTCCGGGAACATTAGGTGAGCCTCCCTGATTGCATGTGGGACATGCAGCTGTTCCAGAAACCAGGAAACCATCAGGACTGATATCGTTCTGCTGGATCTTGGCTAAAGTAATCGAACCTATAGGATGATTCGTATTCAGCGTAACTGAAGCTGGTCCAGGAACACCATTACAGTCTCTGTAAAATTTCATTTGAAATATGAAATCACCGTTACCCTGGCATTGCCATGTGATCTCACCACCCATACCATGCGAAGCAAGAAGCGTTGATGGAGCAATACAAATGAAAACAAATACAAAAAGACCAATGAGTGTAAAACGTTTTTTCATGATTATGCTGATAGGTTTTGGTTGGACTAAAGGTATCAAATATATAACGGTAGAGTATATACTTCAAGGTATCCGATTGAAGACGATATTACATCTGTTACAGATGCATAGCTATACGGTTGATATTCACTATATTTGCATCCCTTTTCAACAGGTGTTGAAAAATAATAATGGGCTGATTATCAATAATATATAGCTTTTGCATTCTCAATACGATATCATAGTTGTAGGTGCCGGTCATGCCGGATGTGAGGCCGCTGCTGCTGCTGCAAATCTTGGGTCGAGTGTATTGCTCATCACCATGAACATGCAAACTATTGCACAGATGTCGTGCAACCCAGCGATGGGTGGAATAGCAAAAGGGCAAATAGTTCGCGAAATAGATGCCATGGGCGGGTATTCAGGAATTGTGAGCGACCGGTCAATGATCCAGTTCCGGATGCTGAACCTCTCGAAAGGACCTGCTATGTGGAGTCCCCGCACTCAGAACGATCGCCAGCGATTTGCGGAAGAGTGGCGGTTGATGCTGGAACAGACTCCCAATGTTGATTTCTGGCAGGATATGGTAGACGGGGTCATCATTGAGAACAATAAAGTTGCAGGAGTGACCACTTCTATGGGACAAAAGTTCTATGCTAAAGCGGTAGTACTTACCAACGGTACTTTTTTGAACGGACTCATCCATATTGGTGAAAAACGATTTGGTGGTGGAAGAAGTGGCGAAAGAGCTTCAACCGGAATAACAGAACAGCTTATCTCTTTAGGCTTCCGCAGTGGCAGAATGAAAACCGGCACGCCACCTAGGGTAGATGGTCGTTCATTAGACTTCAGTAAGATGGACGAACAGAAGGGTGATGATATTCCGGCCAGGTTTTCATTTACTGATACTCCATTACCCGTTACTCAAAGGAGTTGCCACATCACCTATACCAACCCTGAGGTTCATGAGATATTGAAAGAGGGCTTTGATCGCTCTCCTATGTATACCGGACGTATCCAGGGGCTTGGACCCCGATATTGTCCTTCTATTGAGGATAAAATAAGCCGCTTTTCAGAACGCGACAGGCACCAATTGTTTGTTGAGCCTGAAGGCTGGAACACTGTAGAGATCTATGTGAATGGATTTTCGTCTTCACTTCCTGAGGATGTACAATACAAAGCATTGCGACTGATCCCGGGCTTTGAGAATGTAAAAATGTTTCGTCCGGGATATGCTATTGAATACGATTTTTTTCCACCTGATCAGCTAGAGCTTACCCTTGAAACCAAAAATATTCCGAACCTGTACTTTGCAGGGCAAATAAACGGCACCACCGGCTATGAAGAAGCAGCTTGTCAGGGATTAATGGCAGGCATCAATGCTCATTTAAAGATAAATGAGAAAGACCCATTGGTTATCAAACGTTCTGAAGCATATATCGGAGTGCTCATTGATGACCTGGTTACGAAAGGTACGGATGAGCCTTACCGTATGTTCACCTCACGTGCTGAGTTCAGGACCCTGCTCAGGCAGGATAATGCCGACCTTAGGCTCACTCCTCTGGCACACGAGCTTGGACTTGCTTCGGACGAACGAATGAAAAAGGTAGAGGCAAAGGCAAATGAAACCGGTGCCATCATTAATTATTTCAAATCTCAAAGCGTTTCTCCGGAGTTGGTTAATCCGGTTTTTGAGACACTAGGCACAGAGCCTATTCGCCAAAAGCTTAAGCTAATTAATCTGATAGGGAGGCCTCAGGTATCATTGTCGGATCTTGCAGCTGCAATTCCTGAGCTTGAAAAGATACTTACAAATTATACTACTGACGCCATTGAACAGGCTGAGATCCAGATGAAATATCAGGGTTATATTGAAAAGGAACAGGAAATGGTTGACAAGATCTCAAGGTTGGAAGACATAACCCTTCGAGAAGACTTTGATTTTGATGGGATAAGGTCACTATCGGCGGAAGCACGGCAAAAGTTAGCCCATGTAAAACCTCGAACATTAGGTCAGGCCTCTCGCATTTCAGGGGTGTCACCTGCTGATATCTCGGTTTTGATGGTATATTTAGGACGATAAATCAACATTTGTTCCACGTGAAACATTCAACTATGGAGCACCTAGCTGCTTGCCCATCATGTGGTGGGGCCAACCTTTCCGAATACTTAGAAGTACCCGACTACAGTGTTTCCGGAGAGGTGTTTGCCTTACAACAGTGTACTCATTGTATGTTGCTTATTACCAACCCCAGGCCTTCTCCTTCACAAATAGGCCCCTATTATAAGTCTGAGGAGTACATTTCACACAGCAATACAAAAAAAGGCTGGCTGGCATCTATTTACCAGGTTGTAAGAAAGTTTACCTTAGGTAAAAAGCGCAAGTTAATTGCCTCTTATGTATCAGGAAAAGGACGACTTCTAGATTATGGATGTGGCACCGGTGAATTTCTAAATGAGATGAAAAATTCTGGTTGGGAAGTGGAGGGCATGGAACCTGATCAGCACGCATCCGAACAAGCAATAAGCAACTATGGCCTGCAAGTAAATCCGCCTTCCCATATATTTACCAAAACAACAGCCGAGTTTTCAGTTATTACTCTTTGGCATGTTCTGGAGCATGTACATGAGCTTAAAAAGGTGCTGAAACAGATTCATGTTTCTTTATTGGATGATGGGTTGGCGTTTGTTGCCGTTCCTAATCAGCAAAGTTGGGATGCTCAACACTATGGGCAACAATGGGCAGCGTACGACGTGCCAAGGCATTTATACCACTTCACCCCTGAAAGTATGGGGCATTTACTTTCCTCATGCGGCTTTACCATTAAAAAAGTCCTCCCAATGAAATTCGATGCATATTATGTGGCACTGTTGAGTGAAAAGTACAAAAAGTCGAAACTGGGCCCTGTCAATGCTTTTTTTCAGGGAATGATATCTAACAATAAGGGTCGTGCCGACTGGACTCGATACTCAAGTTTGATCTACGTCATAGAAAAGTCTATTCACTAGATTTAGCCATAAGATCGATTCTGGCGAATGCGATCGAAAATACACCTCAATGTCTTAGCTTATGCTTAAAAGTCTGCCAGGTGCGCTCTCATGAGGTCGTTTTTCAGGTCACTTTACTGTTTCACGTGAAACCTTTCTGATCATTTGTAAAAGTGGCTCGTCCATTTCGAAGCCATTCATCCGCCATAAAACTTCACCACTTTTGATCCAAAGCAAAACCGGAACACTGCGAATAGAATATCGGACTGAGAGTTCTGGAAAATCATCAATATCAAGTTTAAAGATCTGACCATCTTCGGGGAGCCTTCCATTGATTCTCTCAAGCACCTCGTCCAGGATCTTGCAAGGTTCACACCAAGTGGCATAAAAATCTATAAGAACAGGTTTTGGGGAATCTATAACCTGTTCATATTCAGATATTTGTGTGATTTTTCGTATCATTCAGAGCCCGAAAGTAAGGAATATGCACATTAGACATAAAAAAATATTAACATCAAGCTGATTATCAACACTTTAAAATAAAGTTGCTAAAATAATTAGGTGCTCCCGTGTGCAAGAAAGCAGGGCAGTTTGATCTATCACTGTCATCAAAGCATCGTATTTTTTTTACGCCGGAAATTGAAACCTTAACCCACGTTATTGAGTAAAGAAGTTCGGTTTAAACCTAATTGACTTACCATGACACCATTTATCAGAAAAAACAAATTACTGTTCGCTGTTCTTATTGTGACCGGACTCTCAATTGCTGCAGGTTATATGTACCTAACGCCTTCAGCATACATGTCAACAGCAGTTATTAAAGTTGAAAATAGTAACGGCACTTCAGATCTCAATGCTGTGGCAGCAGAGATGATATCTCAACCTTTTGTTTCAGATGCACTAAAAGATAAAGGTTTAAATGTTGAATACTATATCCGTTCAGATTTCAGAACTATTTCGGCAAACTATGCCAGTCCTTACACGGTAGAATTCAGAGAAACATCAAAAGGATTTCACTCAAGAAAATATAAGATCAAACTGATTGGCGACAAATCATTCAGTTTGAGACGTATCGAATATGGTCAGGAACGTATCCTTACTGGAACAATAGGCGAAGAATTGGAAGATCGCGGAATTTCACTGCTAATCTCCCTTAAAGACCGTAGAACAAGCCTGTCAAGCATAATAGAAGGGCCTCACTATAGTTTCGAAATATATTCGAACGAAGCGCTTGCCCAAAACCTATGTGGCATTAACGGTACATTGAAAACGAACACTACCAACGGCCTGATAACTTTATCGTGTTTACACAAATCGTCATCTACTGCTAAAAAAATTATAGAATCACTTACCAATAACTATGCTCTCAATAATCAGGTTGCTTACAATATTTCCGATACAAAATCTGTATCATTCATTGACCAGCAAATTGAAACAGTTGCCAACCAGCTGGAAAAATCACAAAATGAAATAGCAGAGTTCAAGCGTCAAAATAATCTGTTAGATATTTCATCCAATTCAGAAACCGCGCTCAATGAATTAAGTCAGTTACAAATGCAAAAGGTTGAACTAGATATTCAAATGGCCGCATTGGATAACATTAGTTTATACTTGAGGAAGAACCGAACCCTCAACAACTCAATGGTAGACTATGGCACAATTACTGACCCGATCTTTACTGAGAATATAAAGGCACTTGGGGCAAAATATCGTGAGAAGGAGACCCTGGCAAGGTCAAGCTCAGATACACAATCCATTGATAATGAAATAGAACTGCTTAAAGAGTCTATATCAGAAAGTGTTCTCAACACCCGTAAAAAAACTTACATAAAAAAGGAAGAGATCATGAATGCCATTGCCCGTACCAAAGCAGCAATAAGATCATTCCCTGCGGTGGAAACGCAACTGGCATCGCTGCAGCGTAAAGTAGAAATGGATCAGAAGCTATATGATGGGTTAATTGAAAGAAGAGCTGAGTCTATTATAAATACAACTGTTCCTGCCAACACGTTAAGAGTAGTAACACCTGCTAATTTACCATATGAACCATATACTCCTAATATTCCACAAACTACCGGAATAGCATTCCTTATCTCATTATTTATGGCTACAATAATAGGACTATTTCGCACATCCAAGACCGTTAGTATCAAGACAAGGCAGGAGCTTGAGTCGGAAACAACTATTCCATTCATTGGTAATATTAAGAAAGATAAACACTCCAATTCAAGTTCTGTAGAATCATTCAGTGAGATTTGTACTCGTTTGTTAATGAGAAACGAAACCCGTGATTCTCAAGTAATTACAGTAACCTCAACTCTTGCCGGAGAAGGAAAAACATATGTTGCAACCAACCTTGCTAAATCGCTTGCAGCCATTGATAAAAAGGTGTTACTGATTGATATGAATATCAGAAAACCTGAATTAAATAAATTATTTAATATCACTTCCCAATACACTTTAGCAGATGTACTGGATAGTAGAATTAACATCCACGAAGCGGCAGGAATAACATCAATACCAAACCTGGAAGTTATAAACGGAGGTGAATTTAAATCAGGTATTAACTCACTCTTAACATCTGGCAAAACTTCTGAAGTGTTGAATGAATTGAAAAAACATTACAATGTTATCATCATTGATACGCCGGAAACTGGAACATATATAGATGCTGTTCCCTTGATGAGAATGAGTGACCTGAGTTTATATGTTGTGAAGGCAAGTGCAAAAACAGATAGTCAAGTTATCAACGCTGAACTTATCTGTAAAGATTACGACATCCATAATATGCACATAGTATTGAATTCCGTGAAAACAACCCACAATCATGCGGGTTTAAGCCGAACCGGAACCTATAAATTGCCGGTATATTCTGAAGGGCATGAAATAGTTGGTGAACAACATGGATTTCTCCGCAAAATTGCACTGTGGTTTTACTAAATCATCCGTAACTTTGAACAGAAGTTATTGGATTGATGCCTGAAGAAAAAATCCCCCACAGGAATCTGTTTTTAGATTCTTTTATCAAGTCCTCCTCTGATCTGGAAGTTATTTTTCTGAACCATTCTGGTTCACCTGAAAAGCTACTTACGGACATCCAGTCAATCGACCTTTTGGCCGAAAAGGAATATAGTGTTCGTACAATTGATCACATTAAAACTCATCCGCTTGTAGCAAAGGTGCGGGTAGTTCCACAATACCGCTACAGTGATGTTTGGGTAGAATTTAAAGATCACACAGCTCTTCGCTTTCGATTAATAAGAACACTCATACGTAGAGGTTTAAGATTTTTAACCCCTGCAGAGATCAGAGCCACCAAGACCATCAATAATTTTGGCATGCCAATTCCATCAGAAGGGATTCATTTTGAGTATCTTATACTGACTGCACAATTCAATAAGATCCACCTTGCCGATCGGTATCGCAATCACTTTAATTCACTTGAATTCAAAAACCGGTCTGAGATATTTGGTCACATCCATCAACGATTAAGCCTAGTTATTCACAAGCTGGACGATCTCTATGAATATAGTTCAAGTATGCTTTTCCGAATTACAGTAGCGTTACGAAAAAGAAAAGGGAATTCACTTTTACGGTTAGTGTTTCGATTAACAGAACAAGCTGCTTTCGGATTAACTAAAAATCTCTTTTTCAAGGAACAGATTTTCCAATCGCAGTATGTTCCGGTGCCACCTGTCGAAAAGGATTCGACTAAGAGTGAAATCCAAACTGGTACTACAGGAATATAGTTTTTTTGATTATCGGCCTGATCGCTTCAGCACAATAGTGCAATCATAAGGGCTAGTTTACCCTCCATACAACATCTTTTAAGTAAAAGAGCGTAAAATGCCTGAAAACCTTACATCAACAAGAGGTTAGACATTGAAATTCCTTCAACCTTAACCCCTTGTTTATCAATATTTTAAACTATCCATAGGTTTGTAAAATTGATACAAAAGCAAGAATTCTTTCATCTGCAAGGTTCCGTGGTTATACAAAAAGCCTTTGTGCGGCCGCTATGTATAATACGGAGAAAACCAACAATCAACCTTGTACCGGATGAAAGCAATAACATGGCTTTTAATGATATTGATATCTGCAACTGCAGGAGCACAAACTGTAAGTACCGTAGCAGGAATTGCCGGTGTGGTAGGATCAGCTAATGGCCCTGCTGCAACTTCTTCATTCAACAACCCGCATGGAGTTGCTTCAGACAAACAGGGTAATGTATATGTAGCAGACCGATATGGTCATAAGATCCGCAAAATAACACCGGCAGGTGTTGTTTCAACTATAGCCGGATCAAGTTCTCCGGGATTCACAAACGGACCGGGAGTAAGTGCTTCTTTCAATGAACCATGGGCGGTAGCATGCGACACAGCAGGCAACATTTACGTTGCTGATGCAAAAAACTATGCGATAAGAATGATTACGCCTGGAGGTGTGGTCAGTACTGTGGCTGGCACAGGAACATTTGGTGTTACAAACGGTCCTGTTTCTACAGCACAATTTGGATTTCCTTCAGGCCTGGCGGTTTCGCCAAATGGACTAACCATTTATGTGTGCGACCGGATGACTCACACTATCCGTAAAATCTCCGGGGGAAATGTTACTACATTGGCAGGAACTGCATTCTCTGCCGGCTCGGCTGATGGCACAGGAGCTTTGGCCAGGTTTGATCACCCTTATTCAATTGCCCTCAGTGTACAAGGAAATATATTAGTTGCTGATGAATGGAATAATAAAATACGCCATGTAACACCTGCAGGAGTTGTTACAACTTATGCAGGGTCAGGTATACCAGGTTCAACCAACGGTCCGGCACCAACTGCTTCATTCAATGGTCCATGGGGTATAACCGTAGCATCTAACGGTGAGGTATATGTGAGTGAAGGGAATAATTTCCTCATTCGACTTATTACTACTTCAGGAAATGTTACTACATATGCAGGACAAGATGGTGTTCCGGGGTTTGCTAACGGACCTTTATTGCAAGCCACATTTAATGGCGTTAGTTCTATGTGGTATGATTCAAATGACGGTACTATTTATCTTTGTGATCCATACAGTCAGTTAGTTAGAAAAATAGGAGCTTCAGCTCCACCACCATTAACTTTATCATCATCTGCAATAAATAATAATGTTTGCAATGGAAGTAATGTTACCGTTACTGCTGTTCCATCAAACCTTGTTTCATACACTTTTTATGAAGGTCCGAATGTACTTGGAACTTCTTCAAATGGAAGTATTGTTCTTACCGGATTATCGCAGGGAAACCATACTATTACATGTTCAGGTACCAATTCTCAGGGGCAGACTGTTAATTCTAACTCGCTGGTTTTAAACTTCTTACCACCTCTTTCAGTAAGCATTACCGCTAACGGACCTACAACTTTATGTCCGGGCGATTCTGTGCAACTCAGCGCAACCAATGGTACGAGTTACATTTGGTCCAATGGCGCAGTAACTCAAAACATTTATGCTACAGGTAATAACACTTATACTGTAACCATAACCGATGCAAATAGTTGTTCGGGCATTTCAAATTCACTGCAAATATCAGAATTGCAAGCTCCAACCGCTTCTATCACACAAACACCATCCGGTCCAGTTTGTACGGGTGACACAGTAACTCTAGTAGCAAGCAGTGCTGTTTCTTGGCAATGGTCAACAGGGGCTACCACACAATCCATATCAATAATTGGTAATGGAAATTATACCGTCCTGGTAACAAACAATGCAGGTTGCAGTGCTATTTCTTCACCGGCAAATATTTCTTACTTGCCACAAACTAATGCATCAATTAATCCTTCTGGATCCATATTGATCACACCAGGTCAAAGTGTTTCCTTGTCAGCAAACAATGGAACAGGTTATGCGTGGTCTAACGGAGCAACAACACAAAATATTAATATCTCCAATCCTGGCACATATACAGTAATCGTTACAGACCCCAATGGGTGTTTGTCAACTCCCGCAACTGTCAACATCACGTTACAAGATCCGGCTACCATGGCTATAGCATTAGGTTCCACAAACATTTGCGATGGAGATTCTGTAGAAATATTATCCTCATTCCCAACTGGTAATCAATGGTTTAGGAATGGCATCGCTATTTCTGGTGCTACAGCTCAAACATTTTATGCTAAACAATCAGGAGCATATTATCTAAAAGTCATTCAGGCAAATGGAGGTCCTGATCTATACTCTGATACTATTAACATATCGATAATAGTCTTACCATCTACCATCACAGCTATTGAGGATTCTGCATGCAAAGGACAGCCGGTCTATTTAAGCATTACTCCACAATCGGGGATAACATATTCATGGTACGATCAACCAACAGGTGGAACCCTACTTACCACAGGATCAAGCTTTACCACGCCGGCATTAAACGGGTCACTTACCTTATACATAGAGTTATCCGATAACAATGGCTGTGTAAAAAATAACCGATTCAACATTACTGCATTTCAATTGGAAACACCTGTAGCAGATTTTGTGAATAATAATGCACAACCTGTCAGTGGCGGTTTTCAGATATCTTTTCAAGACGCAAGCACATTTGCCGACAACTATTTTTGGGATTTTGGTGAACCAGGTTCATCAGGCAATACATCAACAATTTCCAGTCCATCACATATATACGCTAACGTTGGAGACTATTTGGTTACTCTAACAACTACCAACAATTCGGGTTGTTCAGATCAGATACTCAGAACGATATCGGTTAATAGAAGCAATAACATATTCATTCCCAATGCATTTACACCAAATAACGATGGGAGTAACGATCTGTTCAGAGTTCGTGGAAACAACATCGCATATTATGATCTAAGCATCTTCAGCTCCTGGGGACAACGGATCTGGTTCTCACCAAAAGAGACCACAGGATGGAATGGAACAGTCAATGGGGATTTGGTTCCGAATGGAACATACTCTTATGTGGTTGAAGTGTTTTTTGAAGATGGCAACAAAGAATTGTATAAAGGAAATATAAGTGTTATCAGGTAAGCATATGAAGAGAACTTTACTTCACATATTCACGCTTTCATTGTTCTTGCCTGCATTAAGTGTAGCTCAGGACGCAAGGTTTAGTCAATATTATAATAACCCATTGCTCTCAAGCCCTGCAATGGCCGGGAATGGGATTGAATACATCCGGGTAACCGCAACATATCGCAGTCAATGGGCAGGCCTGGGTAAGCCATTCAGCACTCAGGGTTTATTCGTTGATAAGGTTGTATCACGTGTAGGAATAGGCGGATACATAGTTCGTCACGGTGCAGGAGATGCTGGAATAAAAACCATACAAGCAGGAGGTAACTTTTCATACAACCTACCTGTGGGATATGAAAAAAACAACACAATAACAGGAGGCATTCAGCTTGGATTGCTAAATAAAAGTTTTGATCAATCGTCCTTAACATTTGATAATCAATATACTCCGGATGTAGGATACGATCCAAATATTGCATCAGGAGAATATTTTGCCAATACAAGTATCACAAGGCCGGATATCAGCATTGGATTTATGTGGCAAAGAGGATGGACAAATAAAGACATCCGCTTCAAGCCATATGCAGGTATATCTTTTGCGCATGTGAATAAACCTAAAGAGATTTTTATTGAAGAGGCTGCAGTGCATCCAGTAAAAACAACGTATCATTTAGGTGCAGCATACCAGCTAAACGAAAAGACAGAGATCAGGCCCAGTCTTCAGGCTATGAATCAAGGTCCGTTTACTGAAACAACTTTTGGAACAATGCTTTCCTATACTTTGCCAAATGAAAATCATGTACAGCTAGGCGTTTATGACAGAGTTAATGATGCTGTAATTGCCTATGCAGGATATCAGGTCAATCAGCTTATGCTGGGATTTTCATATGATGTTAACACATCTGCTTTGAGCACATCGGGCAAAGGCGTTGATGCTTTTGAACTTTCACTAACGTGGTCGCCTAAACCCAAACGTAAGAAAACTCCAAAAGAAATTGAAGATATAAAAGAGAGTATTAAGCCACGTGAAAAAGTAGACATCAGTATCGAAGAATCCATTGAGGTAACTTCTATTGAATTACCTGAAGATTCACAACCGGAGTTGGCACTGGAGCCATCAGCCAGGATTATAATTCCTGAAAAGGTAGCGCCTGAAAAGGAGCCTATTGAAGAGGCTATCATGCTGGATACCACACCTTTAAATATTGCGCCTATTGAGATTGAGACCATAGCAGAGTTTATACCAGATGAGATCCCTGAAAGAGAATCGATCTCGATAATGGATAAGACTGTTACAGATCAGCTAGCTGTGAATTCCGGTATGGAAATCGCATCTGATCCGGATGTTGTTGTCAACACCGAGTACATTCCTGCCAAACCTATTGCAGTAGAAGATACCGACCAGGATGGCGTGAATGATGAACAGGATGAATGCCCATTCATATTTGGCAGTCCCGCAACACACGGTTGTCCGGATTCTGATAATGATGGCATCATAGATCAGAACGATGATTGTCCGATGGATGCAGGCACACTTGCCTTGAATGGTTGTCCGGAAAAAGAGCTTTCAAAAGAAGCCGCAACAGGTCAAACCACCATCAAGAGCTTTAATAACATACTGTTTGATACAGGGCGCGACAAGCTAAGAACTGATGACATTTTTGAAATCATTGAAAGAGCTATAGACCTTATGTATGCCAATCCTGATGCACAGGTTATTTTGTCAGGACATACTGATTCAGAGGGTGATCCTCGCAGTAATATGTATTTGTCTCAGGCAAGAGCCAACATTGTAAAGAAATATATGATGAAGCAAGGTGTTGAAGAAGACCGTATAAGTATTGTAACATACGGAGAAAGTATGCCTCTTGTGAATAATAAAACAGAAGAAGGGCGTCAGCAGAACCGTAGAGTAGAAATAAACATAATTAGGAAATAATGGTCCTGAGTAAACTACTTCACTTTGTTTTGCCTTTTGGGCTGGCCATGATCATAACATTTGTACTCACACCATTTTGGATCTCTGTGTGCCGAAAGTGGAACTTATTTGATGAGCCTGATAACAGAAAGCATCACCAGCATCTCACTCCTAGCATGGGAGGTATAGCACTCTTTGCAGGACTGATCATTTCATTTTTATCATTTTCGGAAATTGAAGATTACTCAAAAATGCAGTATTTATTGGGCGGTTTGGTGATATTGTTTTTCACGGGATTTTTTGATGATCTGATGAACATACCGGCAGCTAAGAAAATGTTGTTTCAGCTTGCCGCAGGGGCAATTATATACTTTGGCGGATTTAGGTTAGATCTATTTCCAGGCTTCGAATCATTTGGAAAAATACCAGATGTATTTAGCTTTCCCCTGACATTGTTTGCAGTAATAATGTTTACGAATGCTTATAATTTCATTGATGGGGCTGATGGCTTGGCATGCAGTATTGGGCTTATAATATCGGCATCTTTGGGTATGGTATTTTTGATATTAGGACGAATAGATTTTGCAACAATTTCATTTTGTCTGACCGGGGCCCTTCTTGGATTCTTATTCTTCAATTTCCAACCCGCAAAGATCTTTATGGGCGATACGGGGTCATTAGTAGTAGGCTTTTTATTAATTGTTCTTGCCCTGGAAGCAATACAAAGCACTGCCATAACATCAGATGTGGCTATTAATCCAAGTCTCATTTATGCAATTCTTTTTGTGCCAGCATTTGACCTGGTACGGGTTTTTGTTATCAGAGTAATGAATGGTGACTCTCCACTTGACGCTGATAGAAATCACTTACATCATCTTGTTATGAAGAATGGTTTTGGCCATGGTAGTACCACAATATTAATTTGCCTTTACACAACATCCGTTATATCGTTACAACTTACACTTCTGTCACATATGTCTGTGATTTTGTTTTTGATGATAGTATCTGTTTTTTCACTTTTAGTCATGAATTCAAAAGTCCTGGGGCTGCTAGCACAAATTAGAGATTGGGCGCTTTCAACGATTTCATCAGAAAAGATCTGATTTTGTAATTTGGCGCATTCACATCGAACAATGCGCAGAATACTTCTACTCTCGATACTGTTACTAACAGCCACTTCCTCAGGAGCGCAAAATGCTACTGATTCATTGATTATTAGACAGATACATGATTTTTCATTGGTAAATGGCAAAGCCTATGACTGGTTGAATCATATTTGTTTAAATATTGGCGGTCGGCTGGCGGGGTCTCCTCAATCTGAAAAAGCAATACAATATACCTACGAGGTTATGGACAGCATTGTACCAGGCAATGTAAGTTTACAGGAGGTGATGGTCGTAAACTGGAAGAGAGGGGAAAAGGAAAACTGTTATACAACAGATAAAAAGGGGAATAAAACTCATTACAGAATCACATCACTTGGTAATAGTGTAGGCACACCGTTAGATGGAATAACTGCACCTGTAATTAAGTTAAATTCTTTTGCAGAACTCAACTCACTTTCAACAGCTGATGTGCAAGGTAAGATCGTTTTTTATGATGAGCCTATGGATCAACGGTTTATTAATTCATTTAGCGCATACAGCAGCTGTGGATCTATCAGATGGTACGGTCCAAAAGGCGCAGCTCCTCTTGGAGCTCTGGCAACCATCAACCGGTCGCTCACACATGCCTCCGACGACCACCCGCACACCGGAAGCATTGTGTACGTCGATTCCATTCCAAAGATCCCGGGGGCTGCAATAAGTACATCGGGAGCTGATTTATTGAGTAAGGCCCTGGCAGAGGATCCTGACCTGACCCTTACTCTGGAAATGGATTGTAAAATGCTGGACGATATTAAATCCTACAATGTTATTGGTGAGATCAAGGGAACTGAACACCCCGAAGAGATCATAGTGGTAGGAGGCCATCTTGACGCCTGGGACAACGGAGGACAGGGTGCTCATGATGATGGTGCAGGCTGTGTACAGTCCATGGAAGTTCTCAATATTTTTAATTCATTGAACATCCGTCCCAAAAGAACTATTAGAATAGTAATGTTCATGAACGAAGAAAATGGTGTTAGAGGTGGTAAAAAATACGCTGATAATGCAAAAGAAAAAAATGAAAAACATATCGCTGCAATTGAATCAGATGCGGGAGGTTTTTCACCGAGAGGCTATTATATGGATGGGGATGCAGACAAATTAAGTATGGTAAAAAAATGGATACCTTTATTTCAACCTTATTTACTACATAGTTTTGATCAGGTAGGAGGGGGTGCTGATATCAGTGGATTGAAATCGCAAGGCGCAGTTGTAATGGGGCTATATCCTGACTCACAACGTTATTTTGATTACCACCATGCCGAAACAGACACTTTTGATAAAGTAAACAGAAGAGAGTTACAGTTAGGTGCTGCGGCTTTGGCATCTATGGCATACCTGATTTCAGAATATGGCCTGGATAATATTCCTTAATAATCTTCATTTCATTTCCCCACTATCCCGTAAGGAAATTATTCCATAGTACTCCGAAGTTTTTTTAATTCTCCGCGCAATTTTTTTTGCCGCAACCTTGATTCGTCAGCCGACTTTGATTTCACTGTAGATTTGCGAACCTTTTGCTTTTTTAATGCAGTATTAATAAGAGCAGCAAATTTATCCAGCACTTCCTTTCTGTTCACATATTGAGTTCTGCCAGAAGATGCAACTATTCTAATTAAACCTTGCCCTGATATCTTGTTGGCCAACCGGGTATTTAATAGCTCCTTGGTTTTTGCGTCGAGGAATTTTGAGTTGATAATATCAAAATATAACTCAACTCTTGTTGCAACTTTATTAACGTTCTGCCCGCCCTTTCCACCACTTGTGATAGCTTTTAGTTTACATTCCGTAAGCAAGTTATGTATCAAGCCTTCGTTTATCATATTTTGATCTTGAATTGATCTCTGTCTTTAAGGAATGGCAGCCATTTCCGGTTTTTTACAACCTCTTCATGTTTGAGTATCACTGTTTCTATCCGGGAACTGCCGGACGGTAGTTTTTTAACATATCCCCCCAAAGGATCAATTATCGCTGAATCGCCTTTATAAGTGATTCCTAATCCATCCTTACCAACGCGGTTTACTCCCACAACAAAAGCAAGATTTTCAATAGCTCTTGCAATTAACAACTGGCTCCAAGCATGGCGCCTTCTCTCTGGCCAGTTGGCTATAAAAATGGCAAGATCATAATCACAATCGTTGCGAGACCATACTGGAAATCGGATGTCATAACAGATAAGCGGAAGGATCGTCCAACCTTTCAATGAAACAATCAAACGCTTTTTCCCTGCTGTGTATACTTTGTCTTCTCCGGCCATCCCGAACAAATGCCGCTTATCGTAGAAGCTAACTTTACCATCGGGGTCAACCCATACCAGCCTGTTGAAAAAGCTGTTCTTTTCTTTGATAACAAGGCTTCCGGTAACTACAGCCTTTTTACTTAAAGCAATACTCTTCATCCACTGAATGGTAGGCCCATCCATACTTTCGGCCACTTCAGAGGCATTCATGGTGAACCCTGAATTGAACATCTCAGGCAGAACTATCAAGTCAGTTTCTTTAGGTTTCAGCCCAGAAAGACTTTTATGGAATTTAGACAGGTTTGACTCCCTATCTTCCCATACTAACGAAGATTGCACAAGTGTTATTCTGAGATCACTGTTGATCTTTTTCATATCAGATTCAATTTATCCGTTGCCCTTTTTAATGTGTCTTCATCTTTTGCAAAACAAAATCTGATAAAGTTATTTGACTCGGGTTTTTTATAAAACACAGATATTGGTATACCGGCAACTTTATGATCAACCGTTAATCTCTTCACAAATTCTGTGTCAGGCTCATTACTTATAGCCGAATAATCAACCGTTTGAAAATATGTTCCCCTACAAGGAAGTAATTTAAATCTTGAGCTTTGTAAGTTGGACCTAAAAAAATCTCGTTTAGATTGATAAAACTCCCCAAGCTGCAAATAATTCTTTCTGTCATTCAAATATTCACATAGAGCATGCTGAATGGGTGTATTTACACTGAATACCAGAAATTGATGAGCCTTCCTAAATTCTTCTGTTAAGTTTCCGGGAGCAACACAATAGCCTATTTTCCAGCCTGTTATATGAAATGTTTTGCCAAATGAAAAGATAACAAAGCTTCTGGCAGCCAGTTTTGGATATCTTATTACACTTTGATGTTCAAGCTGATCAAATATCAAGTGCTCGTATACTTCGTCACTTAAAATGATGATCTCTGTTGAGTCTGTGATCTTCTGAAGCTGTAACATGTCCTCCGCCGTTAGTACGCTTCCGGAAGGGTTATGTGGCGTATTTAGAATGATCATTCTTGTGCGTTGGCCCACCACTTTTTTAACTTCACTCCAATTGATCCTGAACTCAGGTCCATTCATTCTAATGTGTATGGGTATGCCTCCGTTATATTCAATTGCAGGCACATAACAATCGTATGCCGGGTCAAATACAATCACCTCATCTCCTTCTCTTATAATTGCAGTGATAGCAGTGTATATTGCCTGGGTAGCTCCTGCTGTAATTGTAATTTCATCCTCAGGTAAATATTTATGCGAGTATGATTCCCTTATTTTATCAGACAGCCTTTCACGTAACTCAAAAACACCGGCGCTAGGAGCATATTGGTTTTGCCCACCCTTCATATGCCTGTTAACAAGTTCGATAAGTTTTCCGTCTATCGGGAAATCGGGGAACCCCTGCGACAAATTTATAGCTCCGGTTTCTTTAGCCAGAGCCGACATCACACTGAATATTGTAGTTCCCGATCTGGGTCTTTTTGATTTAATATTTAACACGGCTGTTTGTTGAAATCGGTGTGTTAAATTTATGTATTTCTTATCGTGCCTTGGGTTTTTTTGTAACTATCTTTCGAAGACATGAATGGAAGTATGATCCCGGAGGATTTAGAAGAAAGTATTCAAAAATACTTGAACCCGAATGGCGATGTAAGTATAACATCGTCAACGCCTTTGTCAGGTGGAAGCATTAATAATACCTTACAATTTGAGCTTTCAAATGGCAGCAGGTACTTCCTAAAATATAACATCGATAAAATGCATCCCGGCATGTTCAATGCTGAGGCAAGTGGTCTTAAGCTACTTAAAAACACCAATACAGTGAATGTTCCGGAGGTGATTCATACTGGGAAAGCTGGTATCTATAGCTACTTGATTCTGGAATTGATAGTTCAAGGTTCTATTTCAAAAAAATTCTTTACCGATCTGGGGCAGCAAATGGCACTACTGCATCGAACTACTCAGGTTGAATTTGGCCTTGATCATGATAACTATATCGGCTCTTTGCCTCAATTGAATACTCCGTCAAGAACTTTTACTGATTTCTTCATTTCACACAGGCTGCAGCCTTTAATTGCCCGGGCTGTTAAACTGAACCAGATGCCCGTACTCATTCAAAGTAGTTTTGAAAAGCTCTTTGAAAAGCTGGATGAGCTTATGCCCACTGAGGACCCGGCATTGCTTCACGGAGACCTTTGGAATGGAAACCGGATCATTGGACCCGACGGTAATGCATGGCTTATTGATCCGGCAGTATATTTTGGACACAGAGAATCTGACATTGCTATGAGCCTTCTGTTTGGTGGATTTGATGCCGATTTTTATAAAGCTTATAATGAGGAATATCCTCTGAACTACGGCTGGCGGGAAAGAGTTGATCTATTTAACCTGTATCCGCTATTGGTTCATCTGAATTTGTTCGGCTCAAGTTATTTACCTCAGATCATTCAGACTTTGGGTAAGTTTTCATGATCAGTGTGTGTATATATCATGATAAATTACCCTGTTTCTAGAGTTTATATTCAAATTCTTGCTATTTTTGCACACCTGTTGAAAAAACAGGGTCTTATTATATTCCTCGGTAGCTCAGTTGGTTAGAGCATCTGACTGTTAATCAGAGGGTCGCTGGTTCGAGCCCAGCCCGAGGAGCTGCAACTGTCACTATATGGTGGCAGTTTTTTTTTATCCGGATTGTACATCTACATCTCCTTTAACTCAGTTGTCTCACTTGCATCCTTTGTACTTATAGAAGCCCTGAGAAATTCTTTATTACTTTTACCCTCTGAACTTTCAACCCTGATCTATGAGCCTTTTAGTAATAGGAACTGTTGCATTTGATGCCATTGAAACGCCTTTTGGCAAAACTGATAAGATAATTGGAGGAGCCGCTACTTACGCTTCAATTGCTGCTTCATATTTTACCGATAATATTAATCTGGTTTCCGTTGTAGGTGACGATTTTCCTAAAGAAGCTATCAATAATATTAATGAACATGGAATAAATACTCAAGGGTTACAGGTAAAGAAAGGTGAAAAGTCTTTTTTCTGGTCCGGCCGGTATCATAACGATATGAATACACGAGATACTCTGGCAACAGAGCTGAACGTGCTGTTAGAATTTGATCCGGTGATTCCTGATGAATATCAGGACTGTGAATTTTTGATGTTGGGGAATCTGAGTCCTGCTGTTCAGATGACAGTTATGGACCGAATAGTGCGCAGGCCCAAACTAGTAGTTTTAGATACCATGAATTTTTGGATGGATTCCGCATGGGACGACCTTATCAAAGCCATTTCCAGGGTGGATGTTCTAACTATTAATGATGCAGAAGCTCGCCAGCTTGCGAATGAATATTCCCTTGTAAAAGCAGCTCAAAAGATCCTATCGATGGGGCCTAAGTATCTTATAATAAAGAAAGGCGAACACGGGGCCCTTCTGTTCAACAAAGAGCAAGTATTTTTTGCTCCGGCATTGCCACTTGAAGATGTTTTTGATCCAACAGGGGCCGGCGATACTTTCGCTGGTGGTTTCATAGGATACCTTGCACGAACAAGAGATATTTCATTTGACAACATGAAAAGAGGAATTATTTTCGGATCGGCAATGGCATCCTTCTGTGTAGAAAAGTTTGGGACAGAGCGATTGATTGAGCTAAACACAGACGAAGTTGATGAAAGGGTTCAGGAATTTATAGACCTGGTGCAATTTGATATCACTCTGGTAAAGTAAACGCTGTTAATTTTTTCTGCCAAACGGTTATGTAGACAGAATTATATAGCCAGAGTTTTAACATCCTGTGTTAAAATATGGCGAGGTTTTATTTGCCCAACGCAAGTCGTTTGTTCACTTCATTCCAGTTGATAACCCTCCACCAGCTGTCAATATAGTCGCCTCTTTTATTTTGATATTTAAGATAATAGGCGTGCTCCCAAACATCAATTCCAATCAAAGGGAACCCTTTTAAGTCTGACACATCCATCAGTGGGTTATCCTGGTTGGGTGTACTTCCTACTTCAAGTTTGCCATTATTAGAAACAAGCCATGCCCACCCGCTTCCAAATCTTGTTTTGGCTGCGTTGTTAAAAAGTTCCTGAAACTTCTCAAAACTCCCAAATGATGCATCAATAGCATCTGCAATAGGTCCGGAAGGGTCTCCTCCCCCTGCAGGGGTCATCAGCTTCCAAAACAAACTATGGTTGTAATGCCCGCCGCCATTATTACGTATTGCATTGCTATACTTTGAAACACCGCGTAACAGTTCGTCAAGAGAAATGGCAGATAGTCCATCCGATTCAACTGCTGAGTTTAAATTCTTCACATACCCGGCGTGGTGACGATCGTGATGAATTTGCATAGTTTGTTCATCAATGTAAGGCTCAAGGGCCGATGTTGCATAAGGTAGTGGAGGTAGTTCATATTTCGTATCATTAAGTAAATATGAATATCCCTTTGTAAAAGGCCCCACAGAAAATACTGCTCCTAAACCAAGGGCAGATAATTTGATGAAATCTCTTCTTTGTGTTCCTTTATTTTTCATGATGGATTTATTGAAACTCTATGAGTACCTGATTTTTTTCTACCGCATTACTCTTCTTAACATTGATCTTTTTAACAACCCCATCTGATGTGGCTTTGAGTATATTTTCCATTTTCATTGCTTCAAGCACCAGCAACTTGTCGCCTTTTTTCACTTCCCCTCCTTCTGAGACCGCCACTTCAACAACAAGGCCGGGCATTGGAGCTTTAAGATCTCCAGCTTTTTTGGACAGTGCCGAATCCATACCCAAGTCATGCAAGAGTTGATCATACTTATCCTGTAATTTAATTCTTGTTACCTTGCCATTGACCTTTAGCGTAATGGTTCTTTCGCTTTGATCATAACCCAGTAACTCAGCTGAATATGAATGGTTATTTAGCAAAACGTGTATTTTATGTTTGCTGATCCGCTGGGTGTCGGGGTCAATTACTTTGCCATTGATCTTAAGCCTTCCATTGGGGTCATAGACGGCTTCATGGACATTACCTGAAGAATGAAATATCTTTATCATTACCTACAAATTTAACCAATTGAACAGAAGTAACACAGAGGCTGTCTACTTTTACATATATATGCACCTTAAATATGGCAAAAAATAAAAAACATAAAGCAAACGGATCAAATGAACAGGAGCTATATAGTGCCCTTACAGCCATATTGGTAAAACACCCTACCCGGGCCTTTAACCATAAGCAGGTATCTAAATTGCTTCTACAGAACTATCCTGAGCTAGCATCTCAATATTTGTTTTTAGATGATAAAGAAAAAAACAGGCAACTCATTCTAAAAGCACTGGACCAGTTAACAAGCTCCGGTGATGTTGAAGAGGTTGACACAGGTAGATATCGAATTGTTCCTGTGGAAGAATTCGTTGTTGGAGAAATACAAATGACGTCTACCGGTGCGGGGTATGTGATGAATGAAAATCATGAACAAGATATTCTTATCTCACAATATAACACCGCATCTGCATTGGATGGTGATACGGTGAGGGTGTTGCTGTTTGCGCGGAAAAGTGGAAGGAGACAAGAAGGAGAAGTAGTAGAAGTTATCAAGAGAAGCCGGTCGCTCTTTGCCGGAACTTTAAAAGTTCAACATAAATATTCTTATGTAATCCCCGATTCAACAAGGGTAAACCTTCACATTCAAGTGCCATTTGGAAAAATGAAAGAAGCCCGGCCGGGCGACAAAGTGGTGGTAAATATAACTCAATGGCCCGATGATGTTAATGAAGCAGAAGGTGAGATAGTTGAGATCCTGGGTAGGCCGGGCGACAATAATGCTGAGATGCATGCCATATTGGTTGAGTACGGATTTCCTACTCATTTTCCTAAGTCCGTTGAAAATCAGGCGGAATTGATCCCTTATGAAATCCCGGAAAAAGAGATTGCAAAGCGAAGAGACTTGAGAACAACAACAACATTTACGATAGACCCTGTAGATGCAAAAGATTTTGATGATGCGCTATCAATAAATAAAATTAATGATGATGTGTACGAAGTTGGTGTACATATTGCAGATGTGTCTTATTACCTTAAGCCCGAAACTGAAATGGATGAAGAGGCATTCTCCAGAGCAACTTCAGTATATCTGGTAGACAGGGTAGTGCCTATGCTACCGGAAAAATTAAGCAACCATGTTTGCTCACTCCGGCCCAACGAAGATAAATTATGCTATTCCGTAGTATTTAAAATTGATGAAAGCGGTTATGTACACGACACTTGGTATGGCCGAACTGTTATTCACTCAGATAGAAGATTCACCTATGAAGAGGCGCAAGAGGTCATTGAAGGAGCAGATGCCGAGCTTTCAGATGAGATCCTTTTACTTGACCGGATTGCTAAAAAACTAAGGGCAGAGCGATTTAAAAAGGGTGCGATCTCCTTCGAGCGTGAAGAGGTAAAATTCAAGCTTGATGAAAATGGCATTCCTCTGGGTGTCTATACAAAAGAAAATAAAGATTCAAATAAGTTAATTGAAGAGTTTATGCTTCTGGCCAACAGGTCTGTTGCTGAATTCATAGGTAAAAAGCATGCGGGCAAGACCAGGAGTGATATGCCACAAAAACCTCCTGTTTTTGTTTACAGGATTCACGATTCTCCGGTCCCCGACAAGTTGAAAACATTTTCTGGTTTTGCCGGCAGGTTTGGCTACAAGGTCAGTGTATCAGGAGACAAAGACATTGCCCGGTCATTGAATAAGCTGTTAAAGGATGTAAGGGGAAAAGCCGAGCAGAATGTGTTGGAACAATTAGCGATCAGAACCATGGCCAAAGCAGTTTATACCACCGAAAATATTGGTCATTATGGTCTGGCTTTTGAATACTACACTCATTTTACGTCACCTATAAGAAGATACCCGGATGTACTTGTACACCGTTTGCTGGATCATTATATGCACGGAGGCAAGTCGGTCTCACAAAAAGAATATGAGCAGATGTGTCAGCACTCCACCAACATGGAGATCAAAGCAAGTGAAGCTGAAAGAGCAAGTATAAAATACAAGCAGGTAGAGTATTTGCAGAGTAAAAAAGGTGAAGTCTTTGATGGTATAATTTCAGGAGTTACAGAATGGGGCTTTTATGTAGAGTTGGCGGGTAATAAATGCGAAGGAATGGTTCGCATGAGAGACCTTGTAAATGACTATTACAACTTTGATGAAAAGAGTTATGCTATAGTCGGACATCGAACCGGAACAACATACAGGCTTGGCGATGAGGTTAAAGTTGTTTTAAAACAAACCAACCTTGAAAAAAGACAGATTGACTTTATTCTTTACACCACCGGTAGTATTGAATCAGTTAGTTCCAGAGATAAACACGATAGTTGGAAAGGCCGTAAGAAGTCTGATAAAAAGTCCTCAGGAGGAAAGTCTAAACGAAAAAAACGATGATCTACTGATGTGTGAGTTTAGAGGAATAGGTCTTTTCTCCGTCCGTGATCTGAATCAAATAAATCCCGCTACTTAAGATCGATTGATCAAATGTAAGTTTACATGCTATGTCATTAGGGTTGAATAGCCGCTTGTAAATAACTTTGCCTGATAGCTCATATACACACACCGTTATTTCTCTGTTGATAAGGTTTCCAAATACAACATTAAGCTCGTTTTTAAATGGATTTGGAAATACAAAACTCACCAGGTTTTGGTTTGAAATAGTCCTTTCAAGTAATATTGAACCTGAGTATTTATAATCCCCATTCTGGTCTATCATCTTCAGTCTGTAATAGTAAGACCTATCACCTTCAACCATGTCAACATATTGATAATTATTGGGTTGTGAGCTAAATCCGGCGGCCTTTACCGCAGCTATCTTTGTATAATCAACCCCGTTGAGTGACCTTTGAAGCTCAAAACCTGAACTATTCACTTCCGTTAAAGTTAGCCATTCCAACACATTTCCTTCATCAATTACTTCGCCAGTAAATGAAACCAGTTGAACAGGTAGCGGACCATTTGTAGCTCCGAGGATCTGGAAGTCGTCTATAGCAACCCCAACTCCTGTCACAAAGGCGTCACTTTTAAACCGTATCCTAAACCCTACATTTGGGTTGCCGGCTAAAAACGAAATGTCATATTCACATAATGAAAAAGATGATCTTGTTCCATTAAAAAATGGTTGATTGAGTGGAAATGCTGTTGTGTTTGTAGTGTTTGCAAAATCATACCAGTTTGCAGAAACTATTCCTAGCGGTGTCCATAATTCTCCTTTATCAAGAGTGTATTCTACAGTCATTCCGTCCCAACTTATCTCAAAAGAATTTTTTCTGTAAAACCTGAGTGTATAAGTTCCGGGTTGTGATAAGTTATAGTTAGGTGACCACAGTCGTGTATCAGTATTGTTGGCATAATTTGAGGCGGTTAAACCTGTTACCCATGCCGTAGAACCGGAGCGTGTTCCATTTTTGCCACCTATTGATGAGTTTCCTTGCTCGAATGATGTGCCATATGTTGTTTCGGACCCAAAGTCAAGTGGATTTGCTTCAAAATTTCCGCCAGCAGGCAGGTCATAAGGAGTGCCTCGGTTAGGTAAAACATGAATATATGAGGTTTTGGTTCTTGTAAAGGCCCCTGAACCATTTATCTGCAATGTAACCGTGTAAAGTCCCGGATTTGTATAAGTATGAGACGGATTTTGGGTGGCTGAAGTATTCCCATCACCAAAGTCCCAATTCCATGCAATTGCCTTGTATGATACATCAGAAAATGCGATCAGTTTACCGGTATAAGCAATCTGTTTATCAGATACAAACTCTGCATAGGGGTCGGAGAAGACATCCGAAGAGAATAATCCGCGACCATGTGTTGCTGCAATAACTAGCTTATCTGAACTCCGGATCTGAAGCATGTCTGTTCTTACATTAGCCATACCGTTATTAGATGGCCCCCAAACTGTTGCGCCACCCATAAGGTTGTCTGTTGTCCACGTTCCTAACTCTGTTGCTAACATAGCCTGTGTCGCATCATTTGGATTAAACAACGCCCATCGCACAGGCATATCAGGTAAATTTCCTTCCACGGAAGTCCAGCTTGTGCCACCGTTGGTGGTTTCCCAAACACTGGTTACACCATAGTTAGAATATGTTACTAACAAGTGGTTATCATTACCGTCTTCAATTGCAATACATGAAACACTACCGGAAGGCATGCTGCCTCCTGTAATATCTGTACCTGATGGAGAGGCTGTGTGCGCATTATCAACTCTTACTACACGTCCATTTGAAATCCCAAAGAACACCCTGTTATTTGTATTTGGAGAAACGGACACATGTGTTACACTACCTCCTCCAAATGCTGCAACATTACGGCTATTTAATGCATTTGACGCTGGTGCATTGGCAAGAATATAGTAGTTGCCTGAGCCATTACGCAAATACATATTGTTGTTAGCGTTATCATAATCTGACGGGTTTACAAATGCCCCATTGTTGTTGTTAGTTATCCTCGTAAAAGTGGCTCCGCTATTTGTTGATCTGTAAATGTTACTATACACATAAGAAGTGAATTGATACTGCGGCTGATCCTGATCTATGTGTGTGAAACAACCATCGCCACCTGTAACTTCTACAGTTGAGTTGATACCAAGTGTACTATATTTTTGAGAGCCATTATCCTGTGCTCCGGCAATGAATTCAGAAGAGTAGGCCACAGGGCTCATAGAGCAAGCATAATACTGAGTAACATTATAGTTCTGGCTCACATGGCCAATTGAAGGTATTGATGCGGTTCCATTAGAAGATCGGTATATTCCACCATCGTTACCGAAATATAAAATGCTTGAGTTGCCTGGCTCAAAGCAGATCTCATGCTGATCGGCATGTACCTCCTGAAACCCAAACCCTCCATACCAATGGCTTATCTGTTGCCACGACCCTGCACCATTGGTAGATTTGAAAAGGTCAACTCCGCCTGCATAAAGTACATTGGAGTTGTTAGGGTCTACCGCAGCAGTAAGATCGTACCAGGCCTGTCCTCTTGTGAAATCAGCACCTATGCCTGGGTCAGCGTCTGTCGGATTGGAGCGGGTAGACCAGTTAGCTCCGCCGTCAGTAGACCTGTAAATTGCTGATATTCCGTAACCGGTTCCCTGTGCAAGTGCATATATAACATTAGCATTAGATGGCGCACAAGCAAGTTCGATACGGGTAAAGCCAGTAGTTGGAAACCCGTTAGTGCCGTTATTTAGCTTGGTCCATGCGCCAGAATTTCCGGTTGCGGATTTATAAATCCCGTCTGTTTGAAACAACCCTAACGCTACGTATATACTATTATCGGCTCCTATTTCAAGGTCGCTGACTCTGTTGCTGGACGCTCCAGATCCGGTATTAAGTACAGCGCTCCATGTTGTGCCCCCGTTTGTTGACCTGAACAATCCATTACGTGTTCCGGCATATACATCACCAGTTACCGGATGAACTTTTATCCTTTGTATGTAATAATAGTTGCCTGACGATGCTGTTGCAGCAAGTTGTGACCACGTGATACCGCCATCGGTCGATTTCCATATACCATTCCCTCTTATCGCATCACCATTAAAAAACCCTTCACCTGTTCCAAAATACATTGTAAGAGGATTGGTAGGATCATGCGCAATACATGTGATCGCAAGGTTATTAAAAAGGTCGTCCACCGGTTGCCAGTTTGGCGGAGTGGCAGTTATGTCTGTTGTCTTCCATAGTCCTCCACCAACACCGGCCGACCATACTGTCTTAAAAGTTGGGTCATTCGGGTCAACCATTATAGCTCTTGTTCGCCCGCCAACATTGTTGGGACCACGCTCAAGCCAGGTAACTCCAGGTATGGCGCCCATGGCTTTTCCGATCGCAGATTGTTCCTGAAGGCTTCGGGTATATTGATATGCCTGAATCAGTCGTTCCTTAGGTACTTCCAGAGTAGCAGGGTCGCGTGTTAATTCGATCTCCTGAAGGATCGCAAGATCCATTCTATCACGTAATGGGATTTCACTCTCTCCTTCTTCCCTATCCAAGCTTTTCGCATCCTTCTTAAAATCAATGCCTTTGGATGACTGGGGAGCATAAAAATCGATAATACCTGTCATAAAAACAGATATAATCAAGGCTGAAAGTGATATGGAATATTTAGAGGTTTTCAAGGGAAATGTAATTACCCAACGTAAAGATAATCAACAAATTAATAAATAGTTGAGTTAAAGTCAAACGCCGGATTTAATACATCCGGCGTTGAACTTTTTTCTAGTTTTTAAGAACCTTGAATTCAGTCCTTCTATTTTCCTGATGTTCCGATTCCGAACACTTAATTCCGTTGTGACACCTGTTGAGCAACAGCGATTCGCCATAGCCCTTTCCTGTTATTCGCGATTTGTCTATTCCGCCTTGATCAATAATATATTTAGCAGCCGACTTTGCTCTTTTGTCAGAAAGCGTCATGTTGTATTTGTCGCTTCCCCGGCTATCTGTATGAGAACTAAGCTCTATGATTATCTTAGGGTTGTCCATCATTACTTCGATGAGCTTATCGAGTTCTTTTGCTGCGTCTGAACGTATGTTCCATTTATCAAGATCATAATATATGTTATCAAGCCTGATAGGTTTGTTAATAATAAGTTTCTCAAGTACAAGATTCACTCGTTGAACTCCGGGCTCAACACCCCTTGTAGAAACCATCTGACTTTTTGCAAAATAACCATCATGAGAAGCCTTTATTCTGTAGGCGTTATCCGGTTCAAGTGCAAAGTAATAGTAGCCATCAGCCCCAACAGTTGCAGTGTTTAGTACCTTACCATCTGAAGACATTAATTCAACAAGAGAAGCATCCAGGGGCATTCCTGTTTCTTTTGCTGATACCACTCCTTCAACAGCATATGTAAGCTGCTCAAGTTGGAAATCCTGTCGTAATGTTGTTGCAGGAGGATTAATTGTTGATACCGGAGCAGACGATTTTGAATATTGCGGCTTTGATGCTTCAACAATAAAATCTTTTCCGAATTCCAGTTCTGTACGGTAATTGCCTTCAGCATCGGTGGTTACCTTACCAATTTCCTTACCTTCTTTATCACGAACAGTTATAATCGCTTCAGCAATAGGCTCATTTGATTTTTTATCTGTAACAGTACCTTCAAGAATTATAACTTTAAAGATCTGCACCGCATAAATGTCATCATCACCACTACCTCCGGGCCTGTTTGAAGAAATATAGCCGTCAGTACCTTGTTTGTTCAATACCAATCCGAAATCATCCTGACTTGTGTTGATTGGGAATCCCATATTAACGGGGCTTCCCCACTCCTCATTTTCAAATTTTGAATAGTAAACATCCAATCCACCTAAGCCAGTATGGCCATTTGACGAAAAGTATAATGTTTTATCGTCGCTTACATAAGGAAAAAGTTCGTTGCCTTTTGTATTAACTGAGCTGCCTGCGTTTATTGCATCTCCCCAACCCCCTTCTTTTTTACGATCAGAATAGTAAATGTCCATACCCCCATAACCTCCGGGCATATCTGAAGTAAAATATATCCTGCTGCCATCTTCAGTACAATATGGGTGAGCAACATTATATTGATCGCTGTTAAAGGGTAGATGTTCAACATCTTTCCACTTTCCTTCAACCAATTTTGCTCTTACAATTTGAAGCTTAACAACTTTATCTTCTTTATTATTTACACCGCTGCTGTTTCTTGTAGTGTACATTTCTGAACCGCCATTGAACAAACATGCCGGCCCATCATTGAATTTTGATTCCAGATTTTCTGCAAATACAATTGGTGGTTCAAGCTTATCAAGCTTTCCTTTTGAATAATACAAAGCCAGGAATGGTTTTCCGGTCCATAGGTGTTTTTTATCTTTCGCTCCACCTATCCTGTTCGAAACAAACACGATGCCATCGTTGTAAACAACCGGACTAAAATCAGCTTCAGGTGAATTTATACCAACCTTAAGTACTCTTGACCTTGCACTATCAGAATAGAACTGATCCATTTTTGAAAGCGCATCAAGAGCATGCTTGGCGCGTTCATCAAACATTGCCTTCATTGAATACTTGAGGTAAACATCCCTTGCAGTATCATAGTCGCCGTTGTACATCAACGATTGCGCGTAATAATACATTTCAATGGACTGAGCATCCGGAAGTCGGCTTAGCTTACCATACATAGAAGCTGCTTTCCCGTGATCGTTGGTTAAACGATAACACTCGGCAAGCTTTCGCATTATCGTAACATTGTTAGGATCTGCAGAAAGAGACTTTTCATATTCAGGAATAGCCTTTGTATAGGCATACTCTTCATAGTATTTGTCAGCTTTCCAGGTGGGGTTTTTTTGCGAAAATGCATCACCTGCCATAAAAATATAGGTGGCAAGGAGGCATAAAAACAGGCGGTTCTTCATGAGAGTTAAGCTCAATAAATAGTTAATTTCTAATTACTTATATCAATTCTATCGATTTTCACAGAATTTGATAAGTCCTTTAACTAAAAAATGCCTGAAAGGGTTACAGATTTGAACTTAAATGAAAAAATGTCAGTTCCCTGGAATATCAGGGATTTTCTGTCCATCAATCTTTGATTCGCGGCCAGCTATATAGGTTGTTGTAATTATTAATTCTCCGGTAATATCATATGACCGCCATTCACCGTCACGAATTCCAAGTTTATAGTTTCTGATCTCGCGAATCTTGCCATTATCATAATAATACTTGTGTTCGCCATTTTCATACCCATCTCTATAGCTGCCCTCAAAAGCCAGTTCTCCGTTCTTGTAAAAACCTTTCCACTCACCATCTTCATAACCATCAATAAAACTTCCTTGTGAATTATACTCGCCGCTATTATATTTCCACGAGCCGTCCTTTCTTCCTTCAATATAACCTCCTGTTGCAATTACATTTTCCTTTTCATCAAACTCGTTCATAATACCGGTTTCTTTACCTTTTATGAAAGATTCTTCTCTTAAAAGTTTGCCATTTTCAAAAAACCACTTCCATTCGCCATCAGGCTTGCCTTGTATGTAATTTCCGGTTTGTTCCATCTTGCCAGACGGGTAATAAAACTTCCATAAACCCTCTCTCTTTCCATCAGTATAATTTCCTTCAGACCTTAAGTTGCCATTCTTGTAAAATTCCTTCCACGGTCCCTGATATAACCCATTACCATCTACTAATCCCTCTCCAACAACATTATCGTCTTTGTAAATGCGAGAAGTAGTTATTTCCCCCGTCCTGTCATACTCTCTATACACTCCCTGCTTAACCCCATTAATAGTATTCACAGACGATTTCACCCTTCCGTTATTATGATAATCGCGCTCAATCTCTAACACCACATCTTTACTCTCGTCAACAACAAGTTCTCCGTTCTTATACACTTCCATTTTTAAGACCGATCCATCCTGGCGATATTCCTTATAAACCCCATCAAGTTTATCATCCTTATAGTTAGCCTCAGTCTTAACTATTATATCTTCATAAAACTCTTTCCAGATCCCTTGCTTCATTCCGAACTTATCTTGTCGGTTTATTTTTTCTTCCCGAACAAAATACCCTTTATTAAATGTAGCTATTGCCACAATCCTGCCATCTTCAGAATACGTTAGTGCCTGCCCCTGTTCAACGCCATTTTTAAATTGAACCTCTTTGAATAAATAGCCTGATTCGTTATAATATTTTGATAATCCTTCTTTTATGCCATTCTCAAATTGCTCTTCTGATAACAGGGTGCCATCTGTAAAATACTCCATTTGTAATCCCTGTTTTATATCGCTCTTATAGGAATATCTGGCTGTTGGAATGCCTGCCTCAGAATAAAAAACCCAAATGCTGTCTAACAACCCATTGACACGATTGCCTTCTGATTTCAATTTGCCGTTCTCATAATATGCCTTCCAATAACCATCTGGTTTTCCATTAACCAGTGCTCCTTCGCTAGATAACTGACCTCCTGGATAATAAAAATTATTATATCCATTTGGATCAACATCTTTTCCGGGCTTCTGAGCGACAGCCTGAAGCGAAAAAATAATTCCAAAAAATAACAGATAAAGTGATTTCACAGAAGAGTCAATTGATAAATTCTAAATACTTAAGTCCCTCGATAATTCAAGCATCTTTATTAAAGGAGATAGAGCCTTTTCACACAGATGGGATGGAATGCTAATTTCAGGCCGTTCATATTTTAGGGTTAAATATACCTTTTCCAAGGTATTTAATTTCATATGAGGGCATTCATTACATGCACATGTGTTCTCTGGAGGTGCAGGAATAAATGTTTTGTCCGGAGATAGCATTTGCATTTGATGAATTATACCCGGTTCAGTTACAACTATGAATGATGAGCTTTCGGATTCCTTGGTGTACCGTAACAATGCACTTGTGCTGCCGATAAAATCTGATATGGCCAAAACATGTTCCTCACACTCTGGATGTGAAATGATCTTCGACTCAGGATATTCCTTATGTATTTTAGATATCTTTTCAAGAGAAAAAATTTCATGAACCATACATGAGCCATTCCATAAAAGCATGTTCCTTCCTGTCTTCTTGTTAATGTACGCACCCAGGTTTTTATCAGGGGCAAAAATTATAGGCTGCGATTTCGGAAAAGATTCCACTATTTTAACAGCGTTTGATGAGGTGCAAATTATATCACTAAGTGCTTTTATTTCTGCAGTACAATTAATATAAGTAATTACAACATGGTCAGGGTGTTCTTCTCTGAATTTTTTAAAATCATAAGGCGGACAGGAATCTGCCAATGAGCAACCGGCTCTTAAATCGGGGATTATTACTTTCTTGTTTGGGTTTAATAATTTTGCTGTTTCAGCCATAAAGTGAACTCCGGCAAACAAGATTATATCTGCATCAGTCTCCATTGCCTGTCGAGCTAATCCAAGACTGTCTCCTCTGTAGTCGGCTACATCCTGAATATCAGCATCCTGATAATAATGAGCAAGTATGATTGCATTCTTTTCTCTTTTTAAAGTTGCTATTTCATTGAAAAGATCCAGCGTCGGATCAATATTTTCCGCAATGTAGCCAATCTGATACACTTCCTCTTCAATAGCTTTTTGTACACTATTCATTATATATTTATTCTTTTATAATTTAAAGATGTATTATTATATCTGTTAGTTCAGTTCATATCATTTTTAATATTTACTTGTATTTACGGTTATGAACAATTGATGAACAGTATACACTATGTATTGTTAAAACTATTAGCTTGAATATCAATGAAATCTACATTTTAATATTAATATCTATTTTGAGGTATTGTTAATGATTAGATAAGTTTTTCTTGTGTAAATTGTTCATTTAAGTGTTCAAATTTGATCGTAATTAAAGTAAATTATTTCTTGTAATATAAGTTGCTTATGATAAGTACAAACAGATATGAACAATCCTAGTTTTACTTATATAAAGTTATCAAACGCTTTTTTATTTTTTAACAACAAAAGTGTTGATTAACTTTAATGCTGATTATTAGGAGAGTAATAACTATTTAACCAGAGAACATGAACCATATTGTGATAGGCTCAGACCACGCGGGCTTTAAATGTAAGGAGTTAATTAAAGCTATGCTTGAATCGGCAGGCTACACTGTAGAGGATAAAGGAACATTGAGTGAAGACTCAGTAGATTATCCCGATTTTGCACACAAGGTAGCAGAGGCCGTATTAACTGAAAATAATACAACCGGGATACTCTGCTGCGGAAGCGGGAACGGGGTTGCCATGGCCGCAAATAAACATCAGGGAATTAGAGCTGCCCTTTGCTGGAATATGGAGATAGCCTCTTTAGCCATCAAACATAATGCTGCAAATGTGTTATGTATACCTGCTCGTTTTGTTACAACCGATGAAGCATACCAGATAACCAATGCCTTTTTGAATGAAAAATTTGAAGGGGGACGTCATCAGAACAGGGTCAATAAAATTGACTGTATTTCAGATTTATGAAAGGTAATTTTTTTACACTGTACTGCTTCTTCTTTAGTTCATTTTTACCCTCCACTGCTCAGCAAATTAATTCGATAGCACTGGACCTTTCCAATTCAATTGACAGTGCAAGTGTTTGTAAATACATAAATATACTTTCTTCAGATTCACTTTTGGGTCGCGCCACTTCAACAACAGGGATGTTAAAAGCTTCAAACTTCGCAGCTCAAATTTTTAACAAAAATCAACTATCAAAGCTTAATAATGGCACCTACTTCCAGGAGATACCTTTAGTAAAGCTTGGCCTAACTAAATTAGAACTCAGATCAAAAGTAAAGTCATATGAAAATGTATTAGACATATTCACTTATGGAGGATATGGGGATAGAAAACTAGGCGACAAGTCTGTGGTATTCGCTGGTTATGGTATAAAAGATTCGTTGTGGGATGACTATGCCGATATAGATGTTACTGATAAGATTGTTATAATACTTGCGGGTACTCCCGAAATAGATTGTAATAAAATATTTAAAAGCAAATACACAGGAAATAATGGAAAGGTCAATAAACATAACATTGCCAAAGAAAAAGGGGCAATAGCTATACTATATATACCCGAAAATTATTCGGAGGAATATTTAGAGTCTCAAAAATATTTTAACACCTCAGATTACTTAAGACTACCTGACGATAAAGATGCCCCATTTATTTACATTTCTGATAAGATCGCAGATGATATTTTATCAGCGCAACATTATTCTTTATCAAAGTTCAGACGCAGCACAAATAAACACTGTCGCCCAAACAGTATTGAATTAAAAGCAAAACTCCGGATCAATACCAACGATGAAACGGCATCGGTAAAATGTCGGAATACAATAGGAATTCTTCAGGGGAGTGAGTTTCCTGATGAATACATAGTCGTTTCGGCCCATTTAGATCATTTGGGTGAACGTAATGAGCAGATATATCATGGTGCCGATGACAACGCATCGGGTTCGGCTGCGCTGCTGGCCTTAACAGATTTGTTCAACAGGGCACATGACATGGGCTATACTCCCAGGCGAAGTATTTTATTTGTTTTGTTTTCCGGAGAAGAGAATGGTTTGCTAGGCTCCAAATATTATACGGAAAGCCCTGCGGTCCCATTAATTCAAACAATGGTCAATCTGAACATTGACATGATAGGAAGGACCGACACCTTGCATTCTAAGGGTGAAAAATATGTATATCTAATTGGAAGCAACCGAATGAGCAGCGATCTGCATCAAATAAGCGAAAACACAAATAGCTCATACTGTAACTTAACACTTGATTACACATACAACGATCCAGATCATAAATTAAATCTTTACCGGCGTTCAGACCATTATAACTTTATAAAAAAAGGAGTTCCTGCAATATTTTATTTTTCAGGACTTCATGCCGACTACCATAAGCCAACCGACACTTTTAATAAGATCGAAGGCGAGCTACTGGCAAAGAGAACGCAATTGGTTTTTCTGACCTTGTGGGAACTTGCAAACCGTGTTCATAAAATAACACTGGATGATTAGGACCGCTACTCCTGATAGTATACTCGTTTCACTCTATGAGATACTGAAGTTAAAATTTCATAAGGAATAGTATCAAGATCTCTGGCCATATCAATTATAGTATAGCCGCTCCCAAACACTATTACCTCATCACCCTCTTTTGCATCTGCACCTGTAACATCCAGCATGCACATATCCATGCATACGCTTCCAACAATAGGGCACAACATCCCGTTTATCACCATTTTACCTGTACCATTTCCTAGTTTTCTGTTGAGGCCATCAGCGTAGCCGATAGATACGGTTGCTATTTGTGCATCTTTAGAAAGAACACCTTTTCGGTTATACCCCACTGTTGTACCGGCATTAACAGTTTTTATCTGTGAAATTGAAGTTTTGAGTGTTGATACAAATTCGAGTTGGCTTTGTTCAGATCCGGTTGCAGCTATACCGTGCAAACCGATTCCCAAACGAACCATATCAAACTGATATTCCGGGTAACGCAAGATGCCTGCAGAATTTAACACATGCCGCAGAATTTTTCTGCTAAAATGATTGCAGACACCATCGGCCATTTGTTTGAAAAGCTCACATTGTTGTCTGGTAAAATCGTCATGTGCAGGATCATCACTGGCGGCCAGGTGTGTAAACACAGAAACAACTTTTAAATGCTTCAGGTTTTTTATACGAACCACCAGCTCATTGATATCTTTCTGAGTGAAACCAAGCCGGTGCATTCCGGTATCCAGTTTGATATGAACAGGCATCCTGGCTTCGGGATCTTTGATCGTTCTCTTCACAGCATCGCTAAAAAGCTGCAGTGTGCGAAAGCTGTAAATCTCAGGTTCCAGGTTATAGGTAACCATGGAATCAAAGCTCTGTTCCTCAGGGCTCATGACCATGATGGGAGAAGTGATGCCGGCTTTTCTAAGTTCGACCCCCTCATCTGCGTAAGCTACAGCCAAATAATCAACCTTGTGGAATTGAAGAATGTTGGCGATCTCATAACTGCCACTTCCATAAGAAAGTGCTTTTACCATGGCCATTACTTTGGTTTCGGAGTGGAGTCGTGCCCGATAATAGTTAAGGTTATTTATCAGCGAATTGAGGTTTATTTCAAGAACCGTTTCATGCGCTTTTTGTTGCAGCATTTTACTGATCCGTTCAAACCCAAACATCCTTGCACCTTTTAACAGTATGGTTTCATTGTGAAATGAAATACCTGAAATATCGTTCAGCAGCTCATCCGTATTTTTATAAAATGTTTTTTCAATACCAAATAATTCTGCTTGTTCTGATATGTGTTCCCCAACACCTATAAGTCGGCTTACGCCTTTTTCACGCAAAAGTGCAGCAACATCCGCATACAAGGTCGCATCTTTTCGTCCGCTTTGGAGGATATCGGACAGTATAAGTGTTTTACGCGAGTGCTGTTTTTGTTGATTTAAAAAATCCAGTGCAATAGTAAGAGACCCTATATCAGAGTTATAACTATCATTAATAATGGAACAGTTGTTTATGCCCTCCTTCAGCTCCAGGCGCATGGCTACCGGGCTCAACATTTCCATACGACGAGAGATCTCATCCTGGTCAAATTTCATTAACAACATTGTTGCCCAGCAGTGGATGGCATTTTCAACGGAGGCATCATCAGTAAATGGAATTCGTATAGAGATAAATGAATTGTCAAATACGGCCTGAATAAGAGTATCTGAAGTTGACTTTGAAACCCTTCCTATTTGCAAGTGCGCACGTGTTTTGCGTGACCAGGTAAATAAATGTCCGCCATCAGAGATGCCATCAGATTCTTTAATGATCTTGTGTATGGGCAAATAGTCTTTACAGTAAATAACCTCTTCACAATTTTTGAAAAGATTCAACTTTTCTAAAACTTTAGCGTCAACCGATTCAAAATTTTCGGCATGTGCCTCTCCTATATTGGTTATGATGCCAATAGTAGGCTTTATGATTTTTTCAAGGGTAATCATCTCCCCAGGGCGGCTTATACCCGCCTCAAAAATCCCAAGATCATCATCAGGTTTGATCTGCCACACTGATAATGGAACACCGATCTGAGAGTTGTAACTCTTTGGGCTGCGAACAATGTTGTGATCTTCTCTCAATAGTTGATAGAGCCATTCTTTAACCACAGTTTTACCATTGCTTCCTGTAATGCCAATCACAGGGAATGAGAACTTTTGCCTGTGTGATGAAGCCAGTAATTGCAATGCAAGAAGTGTATTCTTTACTACAATAAAATGAGCTTCGGGAAATTTTTCAATCCAGTTTGCTTTGGTTACAACAAAATTTTTAACCCCTGCCTTACACAAATCACCAATGAATTCGTGACCATCACGCCGATCGCCTTGAATAGCAAAAAAAAGTGATGCCTCGGCGTTTATTATCTTACGGCTATCTGTCAAAAGGTACTTAACAGGACCTGCGCCAGCCGACCCTGCATGCAAGTCGCCCCCAGTTATTTTTGCTACCTGCTCTAAAGTATATATATCAGGATTCATGTGATTGTCAAGACCTGTTTAAGAGTTCTTCATTGAAACAACTTCTACAAAGAGGTTTATAGCTTTCCTTTTCACCAAGTTCAATCAACGAGTTTCCTGGTGTTGTCCTGAATGAATGATGCGCAAGGTCGCCACAATGTACACAAATGGCATGCACCTTAGTAACATAATCGGCAATAGCCATAAGCTGTGGAATAGGACCAAATGGTTTGCCCCTGTAGTCAAGGTCTAGCCCGGCAACAATAACGCGAATGCCTTCACGAGCCAACCGCTCGCATACGTTAGGCAATTCAGGATCAAAAAACTGTGCTTCATCAATTCCTATTACGTCAACTCCGCCCGAAAGTAGCAAGATGTTTCCCGATGAAGGAACAGGAGTGGAGTGAATAGAATTAGAATCGTGTGAAACTATATGTTCTTCTGAGTATCGGGTGTCAATGCCCGGCTTAAAGATCTCAACTTTCATGCGTGCGATCTTTGCGCGTTTGAGTCTTCGTATCAATTCTTCGGTTTTACCCGAAAACATGGAACCACAAATAACTTCAATAACGCCACGTGAGCGGGAAAGACGACCCGGATTATCAAGAAACATATTGCAAAATTAAGGGGAACTTAGCTCGATAGAAAGCCCTTATTCGAAATAACCGAAACAAGGCAACGAATGATCGTTGTATAACGACTTTCGAAGACCCAGATGTAACTCTGAAGTTTTATAATTATCGCCTGAGCAAAACATAGAATATGTTCTCTGGCTTACACTACTGGAAGCAATATTGCTTAATGAGACGAACTCCATGATCTCCTTTTGCAACTGAATAAACAGCGCAAGAGAATGTTGAAAGGGGTATACTTCGGGGGTTAGCATAGCCATCCCCGAAAGTAATAACTCACAGTGAAATTAACAATTGAATAATTAGAGGGATTCGTTATTAATGTACCCCGCAACACATAACTATTTGATTTTTAAAAACTTAGATTGAGAAATTTGACTCCCCGACTTTAATATGATATTGTAAAAACCAGGCTCCAAACCAGAAATATCCAGAGTTACTGTTGACAACCCAGCACCTTTATTAACAAATTCATTTCTAACTACCTGTCCGGTTGATGAGCATATTATTACCTCAGCCGAAGGTTTGTCCAAGGCTGTGACAATATTAAGCTGGTCATATGTAGGGTTGGGGTATATTTTAATAAAAGGGATATTATTCGATGCATCATTCAATCCAGTGACCGAGACTAGTTCTTTGGCGAACTCAAACTCACCATTTGCAGAACCTCCGAATGCTGTGAACATCATCTTCCAGATCTGTCCTGACCTATCTTTTACAAAGTAAATTGTAGAATCAGCCAAAACCCAAGAAAAACTACTTAGGTCGAAACTCTTCCAATCATAACCAATACCATTAATATTTCCGGAATAAGAGTTTGACCATGGGTTTGCAATTGAAAAATCAACAGGATATGCTTTTGCAACTTCCACACTATCGTTACTTAATACACCGGTAACCTTATAAATTATTGGAGTTATAGCCAGGTATTGATGGAATACAAGATCCCAGTCTGTGCTTAAAGGTTCACGGTCAAGGGTGGTATTGTTGACAATGGAATAATAACCAAAATTTTTACCTGAAAATGAAGATTTATCCAATGTTGCAATAACTTCATTTGTACCATCTACGTTAGCATGTCTGAATGTGTATACATTACCCGCCAAAGACTCTATCCAAATTTTTTTAACATCGCCAGTAGGCATTATCATGAAATAAATAGAATCGCCGGTCACAATTTGTGTATTTACATCATAAAACCCCCAGCCCTTATCATAAACATTTGATGCATCAAGGCCATGGTTAAACGCACCAAACCACCATGTCGTGTCGCTGTTGTATAGCTCATAGTTGGTGTTAAATATACCCACAGTATCGAGTGAAATAATATTTGTCCAGTCAACAGAAGCAAACCCGGAGCTGAACAACCTGACGTTATTTTTAGAGTTGACCAATATTGAGGATTCGGCTCCGTTTATCTGAAATGCCATATCCCAGTTCAAATTATTTTCACTGCCGATCTCACCCATGGACATATTATAATATACCTGATCAGTATATCCGGCGCCTATTGACACAATGTCAAAAACAGGTTGCGCTTTTGAGGATGTAATTACAATTAAAGAGAGTAGAATAGTAGTTTGATAAAGTTTTTTCATTATTAACTATAAAATAAAGATTTCATATGCCCAAATCCTTTGCAAGCAACTTTTGATGAATTCACTAATGCATAACAGCCTCTTCTGAAAACTATTTTACGGCCTGATACGCTTCTGAAAAATCAAAAAGAACCTTTAAAAAGAAGCATCATTTTTTCAAGGTGCGAAACTAAGGAGCATAATTATTAATAACAGGAATAGAAATGCCCAAACCGGTTCAAACGGAGTTGAAATGACAACCGTATGACAATGCAATATTTTGAACTACACTTGTTTTTTCTTTGGCTAAACCGGTCCAGGCTTGTAACCGATGAGTAGGTTAAAATCCCACCGAAAGAACAAATATTTGATAATCAGTTAGTTAATAACTCACCACGCTTCACTGGTTTTCATAAGTTTATATAGCAATCCTGTTAGATACCTGAAGTAATTAATTTTCGTTATTAATATAAGTTGAGGTAGTTTTACATTCAATAAACCAATGACCAATGAGCATTAATAAACAAATTGAAGAGTTAAGTGAGATCTGTAGAGAACTTGGATCGGTAAATTCTATTCATAGAATAGAAAAAGATATAATGCTTTCCAAAATAAGAGAAGCATATGAACTTGTATTAATGTTGAACACAAAGGTTGAGCAAGCTGAAGCACAACAAAATGAGCCGCATACTGCAATTGTAGATTCAAATGAAAACACAGGCATTCAGGAAATGAGCATAGCAGAGCCTGCTATAGCTCCAGCAAAAACTCAATCGGAACCGGCACTACCGAACTCAAGAACCGAAAAGATATCATCGGCAACAGGCACTTTGTTTGATGAAACACCATCAGATGGTAAGCATCTGATAAGTGCAGTTTCATCATTGAATGAAAAAAGACAAACTGCCGTTTTGGATATGAGCATTGGAGAGAAGCTTGGGAAAAAGCCCTTGATAGACTTAAAGAAGTCGATTGGCATCAATGAAAAGTTTTTGTTTGTAAACGAATTATTTGATGGTAATCTTCAGGAGTATAATGAATGTATAGATGTTTTGAATCAGGCCGCCAGCAAGGAATCGGCTATGGAGTTATTAGATCAGAATTTTATTCAGAAATATAATTGGGATTCAGAGAATGAGGCCAGAGTACTACTTTCCGAACTTGTTTCAAGAAGATACTCGTGAAATGTAATTGAAAATGTTTAGATGAATATTATTAAAACACTTTGCATATTCATCATTTTTGAGGCAAGCTCGCATACTCTCTCTTACTCGCAAACCTTAGTTTTTGATACTCTTTCCGTGCGTAAGGACATGATTGCACTTTCAGGTAAAAAATTCTGTGGCAGAGGGTATGTACAAAATGGCGATCTAAAAGCTTCTGAATATATCCGTAAAAAATTTGATCGTTTTGGATTAAGTTATTTTTCAGATCAACCATATCAATATTTTAAATTTAATGTCAACACATTTCCGTCTGCCCTTAAGTTGACAGTGAACGGCAATAAATTGTTGCCGGGAAAAGATTATCTCATCCACCCTTCCAGCCCATCATACAATGGGAATGCTGTTTTATCGGCCTCTGATAATAAAGTTGACAATAGCTTTGGTGTTGCCAAGCTTAAAGGGGTTTCAGCAAAAGACAGGAAAGCATTCATAGATAGCCTGGCAGGTTTAAATGGTCTGTATGACGGTATAATTATAACGGATGAAAAGAAGTTGACATGGTGGGTGTCAGATAAACAGAATGAGGTTCCGGTGATCCTTGTCAGGGATAGTGTGATCTTTGAAGAACAAGGAGGCTGTAAACTTCATGTAAAGTCAAAACTAAAGGAGCACGAAGCAAGAAACGTAATAGCCTATGTTCCCGGTGTCGTAAAAAGCAGTAAAAAAATCGTTATCACAGCACACTACGATCATCTGGGTAAAATGGGCAAGCATTGTATGTTTCCCGGTGCAAACGATAATGCCAGCGGCACATCTTTACTGATGGAACTCGCAAGGTTCTATATGCTTCCTGAGAACAGAACAAACACTACCATTGTTTTTATGGCTTTCGCAGGTGAAGAGGCGGGTTTACTGGGATCGAAATTTTTTGTGGAAAACCCATTGTTCCCATTAAATGAAATTAATTTTCTGATCAATCTGGATCTGCTTGGAACAGGAGAGGATGGAATGATGGTAGTTAACGGAGAGGTTCATAAAGAACAATTTGAACTGCTGGATTCATTAAATACATCGGGAGGATATTTTGGTAAACTATCAAAAAGGGGCAAGGCTGCCAACAGCGACCATTATCCTTTTAGTGAAGCAGGCGTTCCATCATTCTTTTTTTATACCATGGGCCCCAGAACAGCATATCACGATATAAATGATACAAATGAAACCCTCGACTTCCCAAAAATGATCGAATCTTTAAAGTTGATAACTGATTTCATAAAAATATTGGACAACCGGTCAGATGTTAATTAGTTAAGTAATTTTGTTCTTGAAATTTTACAAATTTTGAAAGAACAATTTCAGCAATTCAAATCCCGGGTTAGTGCAGCGTTGGCGGATGCTGAGATGCAAGAAAATATTCAGTCCGCAAGGGCAAACTATCTAAAAGCTTTTCGCAAATCGTCGGGAACAGTTGCTAACCTCGAAACCATACGGAAGAGAGCTGCATTTACCCGATGGAAGTCTATTGAAAATCTCGATAAATATTTAATAGAATTCGAATCAAACTTTATCCGTAAAGGCGGAAAGGTAATATGGGCTCAGGATAATCTTGAAGCAGTAAGTGAGATCATTGGTATAATTAATCGCTCAGGGAGTAAGCTTGTTGTGAAGTCGAAAACGCTGACTTCAGAAGAGATCGGACTTGACGAAGCCTTGCTTCATCTTGGTAAAGAGTGGGTTGAAACCGACCTAGGGCAGTATATTTTGCAACTAAGCGATGAAAAACCTTCACACATGGTCATGCCTGCTATTCACAAGTCAGCTGAAGATATTTCGCAACTTTTCTCCAACAAACTTGGAATTGATGAAACGCATGACATTGGCAAGTTGGTCCATTCCGCATCAAACTTTATAAAAGAAAAATATAAGACAGCCGGTGTTGGAATCACCGGAGCAAATTTTTTGATCGCAAACCCAGGAGCCATTTCCATTACGGAAAATGAAGGTAATGCCTGGATCACTTCATCAAAACCCAAAGTGCATATTGTTATTGCCGGTATCGACAAAATAATACCAAACCTGAATGATCTATCACACCTACTGCCATTGTTAAGTATGTACGGCACAGGCCAGCCTTTAACAGCATATAATTCTATCATTTCAGGCCCCAAAAAAGCCGTAGAGAAGGATGGCCCTGAAGAAATGTATGTGATACTTATTGATAATGGAAGGTCTAAAGTGCTTGACAGAGAGCTTGAAAGGAAAGCCTTGTATTGTATAAGGTGTGGTTCGTGCCTTTACAATGATCCCATATTCAGAGTAATAGGAGGTCAGGCATATCAATCAACCTGGATGGGGCCTATTGGCACAGCTGTTTTACCGATAATGGATGGCCAAAAAGCAACAGGATTTTTATCTGAGCTTACAACTTTGAGCGGCGCAGACAGCGAAGGGTGTCCGGTTAATATTCCTTTTAATAAAATTTTGCTGAATCAAAGAAAAAAACAAACATCAAAAAGTACGATCAATTCTACTGAAAAGATGTTTTTCTATTTGTGGAAAAAAGCAATGTTAAAAAGAGAGATCATTAATTGGAAAAATATCAGGTCGCGCAATTTTCTATTTAAGAAACTATTTTTGAAATCACCTGATAATTTACGCGAAATGCGTTTGCCGGCAAAAGTTTCATTCAATGAATCGTACCGACAAAAGTTCAAATAAAAATTACCGAACTATTTGTATCAGTTTCCCTGCCCTTTTCCCCGAGTCGTCTAAAAGGTGTACCACATAACTTCCTTTAGAAATTTTTGATGGTATCAGAAAGTGCAGAAAGGCGGTATTATTATATGGCAGCTCATACACTATTCGTCCTGCCAGGTCTGAGATAATTACAACACCACTTTTATTGCCGGGCTGCAGTACAATATTTAAATAATCGCTGGCAGGGTTAGGGTAAACACGGATCTGTAATGAGTTCAGATCATCAGAGATGCCCGACAGTAGTGACTCGTCGAGTCTTGCCAATCCACCCGTTTGCATACCAACCCATATAACACCTGCTGAATCTGATCTTATACATTGCACAAAATTATCGGGCATCAAGGAGTTTTGAGTGTTATAAACAATAAAATTCAACCCTGACTTTTTAACCAACCCTGAATCTAGTGTGCCAGTCCAGATACTACCATTACTTCCTGCCGTAATGCTTGTTGTGCTGTTTGATGGAATAGACGATGACAAAGTATTATATGTTAAGAAAGATACTCCTCCTAAGTGTGCTGATATTCCCGATGCAGCGGTAGAGATCCATAGAATGTTTTGATCATCTCTTACAAGACCTAATAATGAATTATCAGGCAATGAAGAATTTGCCAACGTATATTGAGACCAGTTAGAGCCATTTTTAAAACTAATTCCACCGTTTATGGTGCCTACCGTCAATATGTTTGTTATGGTGTCTACATTCAGCGAAGCTATGTTACTGGAGCCGATAAGAGAATTTGATGCATCATAAAGAGTCCACACACCTGCGCTGTCAAGGCTAGCCAGGCCTCCGATAGTGCCTATCCAAACAGTTTTAGCCGTATCGACAGCCAGAGATTTTACATAATTATCAGGTAATAATGAATTGGATGTATTAAATACTGTCCAGGTAACTCCATCATACTTTGCCACTCCTCCATTAAAAGTACCTACCCAAAGATTACCGGAATGATCACTAACCAATGCGCGTACTGAATTGTCAGGTATGCCAGAATTAAAAGTTTGGTAAACCACCCAGGCTTGGTCATCATATGACGCAAGCCCAAAGTCGGTACCGATCCATTTAACATTGTTTTCATCGATCAAAATTGCTCGCACAGAATTTTCAGGTAAAGGCGAGTTGATGTTATTGAAAATGGTCCATGCATTTTGAGCAATTGCCGGGCTCATAAACAAAACAAGAACAAAAAGATAGATGATTTTTTGCCTCATGATACCTGACAAGATACAACTCCAATAAAGCCTTATCAATGACCGGGGTCATTTTTTCAAACAATGGTCACTTAAGGATCAAAGGAGCGTTGATAGAAGTTTTTCCGTTATGGATCCTTATAATATAATGTCCCCTGGCCAGTTCTTTTGTATCGAGCATAAGGTGATTGGCTGTGCTGTTGGCAGGTAATATGACTTTTTCGTGCAATTGACCCAACAGGTCAAGCACCTCAATATTAACTACTTCATTTTCGTTCCACAGAAAATCAACTTCACAGGCATCTGTTGCTGGATTGGGATACACATTAATTTTCAGAGCATCATCAAATACAAATGCCTCCCTGCAGGAAATATCTACAAAGTATGAGTTTGACCCTCTGGCACATCCGTTGCTACTTGTTACTACAACCTTATATTTTCCGGGATCATATGCTACATAATCAAGTCCTGTCTCACCCGGAATATCATTTGCATATTTTTTCCATTGGTAGGTAAGCCCGCTTCCCGAGTTTGCGGTGAATGTAACACTGTCTCCTACACAAATACTGGTTGGGCCATTTGCAGATATAATGGCGCTTGGAAGTGGCAGCACATTAACGGCAATTTTATTTGAAGTTCTGGAACAACCAAATGGATCTGTGACAATGCAACGATATTTGCCATTGCCATATGCAAGATAACTTGCATTAGAAGCGCCATTAATAATATTACCATATTTTTTCCATTGAAAATCGGTGCCAGTATCGGTGTTAACGCTCAATGTTACGTTATCTCCTTTGCAAATTGTAACCGGGCCGTTTGCACTAACAGATGCTTTTGGAAGTTTATGAACATTTAAAGTTGCAGGAGTTCGGCTGCTGACACAAACTTGTCCTGACACCCCAATCTCCCAATCGTAAAAGAAATAATAGAAATCTGTTCCGGCAGTTGAATTATGTATGGACAAATAGCCGGGAATTGTATAAGGATAATTTACACCACTATTGTTCCTATACAATGCAAATGTATCAGCTCGAGTAATGGCATAGTTGGTTCCTGGCGAAAGGTACCAGTCAAGATTTACACGGCTTTCGCCGGATGGTACATTTACGGTAAGTGAGTCGGCAATGACTCCTCCCGAATTGCGCAGCTCAACAGTCATGTCGCCTGCAGTTTGAGCAAATATTTTAACAGACTTTAATGTAAAGCCCGAAAGCACATCAAAAATCAGACTTTGGCTGCTTGCAAAAAATGAACCAACGCCAATGCTATTATCAACAGGAAGACATTTGTTGATAAAAGGAGGGATGCTGTCAGTTACTTCAGCATAGTAAGTAGTACTTGTATTCAAAAGAGGTGTTATTAGATCATTTCCTGTTGCGATCGGGCTACCTCCTGTAGCTATATCGTACCATTTAATTGATCCACTCCCGCTAGCATGAAGTGTTCCAATGCCTTCAACACATACATGATCATCAGTGGTAATTGGCGCAGCACCAACCTCAGTAACCTGGAATGGTTGCGAAATACTGGAACCGCAGGCTGATGTAACAGATACTGTATACGTTCCCTGAGTGCTAACATTAATATTTTGTGTTGTTTCTCCTGTAGACCATTGGTATGAATAATTGGGGCCATTTGGTGTTTCCAGGGTCATGCTGGTGCCAGAACAAAGAGATGAGATTCCGGATAGAGAACTAATATTTGCAGGAGGTGCACTTTCCTGCAGAGTGAGCGTATATGGTACGGCAATCACATTGTTGTTTTCATTTTCTTCTAAAAAATAATTGTGAGGGTCCAGCTCAACAACTATATAATAATCACCATTACAAGTTCCGGGTGGAATGTCAATATACATGCCGGTAAGGCCCTGATAATAAATATCGGTGAACCCTGATGAGATTCCTTGTACTACCTGAGAACAGGAGTAAGCTCCACCCCCAAGCCCATAGTTTGGGAAACTGGAATTTGTAAGCACATTACCTAAGGAATCAACACAATGGCCGTTGTATCCCGAACATGTTCCATAGTCCATAAGGCAGAATGCAAGTTTAGCGCCATTGCCAACAATTGGCCATGTAAGAGGATCAGGATTACTGGTTGCAGTGCGAAGGCTGAAGATGCCCCAATCGTCAACGTGCATATGACCGTGAGAAGGATGATATGTCATGGAGCCTGCAGCTCTTTCGTAATATGACATAGCATTACCATTTTTATGGTAAACTCTCTGAACCAGGAGCTGTGTGGGCGGAAGCCCGGTGTTAGGACACGTAGCAGGAGCGGTCCCTGTTATGGTATCGGTTCCGCATATGTATTGTGTGGTTGTTCTCACTTCCAGCGGACCATGCCCAATGTTAGGTGTTGAAACAGAAATTCTGAGCTGACCATCATTCGCCCCATTTCCCGATTGGGAATATTCAATAACGCCGGCACTGCCATTTACCAGCAATGGCGGGCGGGCGGCAATGATATCTGGCAGAAGATCACAATCTGTGGTTGATGAAGACTCACAAACACACGAAGTGCCATTTGATGTGGTACACTGAGCGGAAGCCATGTATGAGGTAACAGGCAACAGCAATCCCAGCAAGAGAAGTTTTTTCATATAGATTAATACCCGGATATTGAATATGAAAGGTAGCACATAATGCTGTCCGAGACAATTTTTTTCCGCCAACAGGCGTTTTTTTTTGGTGATGGTGGGCTGAGACTCAATGTTTTAAAAGGGCCCCCAACTCCTTTTCAAATGATCTTACGAACTCAGTGTAGGCCTCACCTGTAGCGGGCCCACTGAATCCTGCATGTACTTTGTGTACCCGATGATCCCTTGAAAGGACAATTGTGGTTGGGAATGCCAGGAAATTATGGATCTGAGGCATTACCTCTTTTAGACGCGATCTATTGGTTGCTACCAGAACAGGATACTGGATAGAAAATCTGCTTTTTAATCTTTCAACATTTGATGCAGCACGGTTAAAGTCGTCTGTTTTTTCAAAGGCAAGACCAACCACCTGCAATCCTGAATCCTTGAACTTCGCATAGAGTTCATTGAGATATTTTGATTCATCCAGACAATTCGGACACCAAGTACCCAGAATTTGAACAATGACAATTTTGTTTAAAAATAAACTGTCTTTCAGGCTTACCAGCGTACTGTCTGTATTTGGAAATTCAAAATTAAATATTGGGTCAGCCGTAATCACAGAAGTTATAGAATCCGGATTGGCAATTTCAAACGTAAGGTCATAGTACCCATTCCATATTTTTTTATTTCCCCATCCTGAACAATAAATGCCGGTTAATTTATTTTCTTGTACAGAAGCTTTGAACAGATATATGAATGTTCCGTCAAAGCCTGATAAATAAAGGCTGTCGTCCTTAACCACGCCACTCAAATATCTGTAGTCGCCACTGGGGTGTAAAAATGTTCCATTAATAATTTGCCTTCTTTGTTCAAATACTCCAATTGCATTTGGCGAATCTTCTTCACCAAGAGTTACGGCGTAACGAGATCGTATTTGTGCAACCTTTTGATTTGCACTTTTTTGAGAAGGGTATTTTTCAGAGACTCCGAAAACAGCATTGAAAGGCATTGTGTTATTTTCGGTGCGGGTATGATTAATAAATACTCCCGAAAGAGTTTTATGGTCAGTTATAGCAGCACGTAATTCAGTTTCATAAACAGGGAACTGCATGATTACAGAATCCTGCTCTACGGAAACATTTTCCATTTTTATAACCTCTTCACCATTGATCAATTCAATGGTATATGTATCATGATCGAGCGTAACATTGAAATTGAAAGGCAACTCATCCCCGCAAGGAAGTGACAAAACGGCCCTCCATAGACCCGTGGAAATTATGATCGCGTTTAGCATATATTATTCTTAACAAGGGGGAAATTCAATCTTTGTTTAATAAAATAGAACCTTCAATACGCAACAAAATAGGCTCACCGGTTCGGATTTTATTCTCTATCTGAATCACATACCCTTTAATGGGTTCGTAAGTCATTGTTTCGTACGAGGTATAATAAAAGTTTTTCTTTGAATGAACTGCCGTGAATCGAATCAATTTATTATCGGCAAATGTGATGGTTATATTCTTGAACTCAAGTAGCGAATCAATGGCAGAATAAATCAAAGTCGATTTTTGACCCTCACTAACAGTATCTATTGTATAAGCTTGTTGCAATGCAGGTTTATTAAGGTCTATATCAATGAAGCTGCGTAGTTCATTATGCCAATCAACTGTTTTAATTATTTTGCTTTCAGACTCACCATTTGAGTCAACAATTTTTTCCAGGAATCGACCTTCATCTGAAAGGCGCTCAGCTTCGGATTTAAAATAATTTGGAATGTCAAAAAAGGTGACAGCAGGTGTATGGATATCCTGAGAATTCTCGCTTGAGCATGAACAGCAAAATACACATAGAATAAAAAAATAATTAAAGGCTTTGTGCCCTGTCAATATATTCCTGCCCTTTACTTTCATCTCCTAAAATTTTATAAGTTATCCCTAAGTTAATCAATGCTTTTTTATTGTATGGTTCCTTTTCCACAACAATTTCAAAATACCTGATAGCTTGAGAATAATTTTGCATGGCAGCATAACAGTTGCCCATATTCAGCGTTGCATCAGTATACCCTGGATCTTGTTCCAATGCTGTCTGATATGCCTGGATGGCCTTGTCGAATGAATTTACAGCGGCATATGTATTGCCTTTGTTATACCATGCCTGTGGAAACTGCGGTTTTAATTTGATAGCTATTTCAAGTGAAGTTAAAGCACTATCGGCCACACCTTTTTCTGAATAGTACAGCCCAAGGTTATTATATGCTTCTGCATTTTCAGGTTCCATTGAAATAGCGATGTTAAGATCGCTGATAGCACTATTATATTTTTTTACCATTCCATATGCAATTCCTGATGAAACATAAAAATCAGCTTTGTCAAATGTTTTTTGACTTCTCGCGGTTTCAAATGCAGATACTGCCTTATCGCCATTACCTCTTTCTTTATAAGCGAGCCCAAGGTGATACCAGGCTTCAGAGTATGTAGATAAAATGGAAACGCCTTTTTCTAGTTGCACTATGCTTTTATCTAAATATAAATTTTTCTTTGAGATATCATTTTCTTTAAGTGCAAATTCTATCAATAATGCACTGCCGTATGCATATCGTATACGGGCACTGTTTGGACAAGTTCTGACATCCTTTTCCAAGAGAGTTATATTATCCTTCCAGTAACTATTTCTGTTAATTGTTAGAGTTCCATAGCCAATGACAATAGGTGCAAGGATCAGAATTGATAATGGTTTTGCTTTAAGCGAGGGCCATATATTATTTCCCTTGACTGTGCCAATTCCGCTTAGCTTTTGAATACCCCAACCAGCGGCAATGCAAAATCCTACCGAGGGAATGTATAAAAATCGTTCGGCCATGGTTGATTCTATCAAAAAAATAAGATTTGATACAAGCGATAATGTGATGGCAAAGAACAATATACCAAAGGCAGCAGCATTTCTGCTATATAAATTGCAGAACGCCCATGCAAGAGCAGCAACTACAATGATCATAGGGATCAAAGAAGGGGTGCTGAAGAGGTCAACCAGTTTTATCTGATCGTATGAGTAATCAAATGATAAAGGGAAAGGTATGAACAACAGGTACAGGTATTTTCCTATTACCATGAAAGCACTCCCCAACTGTTGACCAAATGAGGTTGCTCCCAATAAAGAGTTGTTGATCAGCTGATGTTCGGCCGAGCCGGTAAGTGAACCAAGAATACTCAGGCGGAGGCCAATGTAAACAGCAGTTATAAATATAAATACAGTTAATGGAATCAATTGATCTTTAAACTTGACCCCATCCTTATACCAAACTATTAGTGGAACAATGCCTAAAAGAGTAACCGCACTTTCTTTGGATAGGAAGCAAATAAAAAATGTAGAGGCTGAAATGATCAGAGCGGTACGCTTTTTATGATCAATATAGTTGATAAGGTAAACCAAGCTTAATAAACCGAATAGTAAACAAAGTATTTCGTCTCTGCTTTTGATGTTTGCAACTACCTCCGTATGTATAGGGTGTATTGCAAATAAGAGGGTTGAAAAGAAGGCCAGCATAACACTATTTGTTCCAAATAATGTAAAAATGAACCGGAATAATATCATTACAGTGATCGCAAAAAGTAAAATATTTATCAAGTGACCCGGAATTGGATTTTCGGGCCATATTTGATACTCTATTGCGAACATGGCGATACTAAGAGGCCTATACATTCCTTCATCCCTATCCCAAAAGCCAGCTCTGTATGAAGAAGTAAAGATCTCAGGTAATGCACTTACTCCTTTTTTGGTAATATCATTTCTGGAGATTACTGTTGCATCATCAACTGTAAAGTCGTGACCTGTGGTGTTGATGAATAAAACCAGTGAAAGGACAGCACATATGATAGCCGGAGATAATACAAAGCCATGATTCACTGAATCAGGAGTTGCAGAAGCTACAGTTACTGTGTGCGATTCTTTTGGTGCTTTTTTCTTTCTGGATTTTTGCATTTGCCTAGGGGATAAACTTATGTAAAATCACCCTACACCTAATATCGCAAAGAATCAGGTTATTAAAACGTAATTGTTAATTCCCTTCCTTGATCAGAAAGTAGGAAACCGACTCATTCAGATCATCATATGTAACAGGCGAAAAGCCCTTCTTGCTGTACATATAGCTAAGAATCCCAAAATCTCCCGCACACATGGCATTATGAAAGAAAAGGCAAGCTGTTGTTGCTAAGATAATATCGGGGTCATTTGTGATAAAGAGAAGCAGTCCGATTGAGTTAATGACAATGAAAGGCGCCAGACCTATAAGCATGAAGTTTTTATAGTTTGCAATGAAATTGTGTGATGCAGCAGTAAAATACAGAGGCTTCCAATTTACACCAAAGGTAACATGCTTTGCTCCTGCCAGATAGTATGCCAACGCATGCACTCCTTCATGCAAAGGGATCAATAAGATAGTTGTTAAAACACCAAAGATTGCAGGAATTGCAGATGAAAGAAAGCCTCCTACAATCCATGATCTAATAAAGAAGAAACCAAAGGCACAAATGCCCATTACATTTACAAAATTGAAAAACTTAGTGAGCGGGTTTTTCCGGCGCAGATTTTCTATGACAAATGGAAATATTTCAGTGTGCCTCAAGCGTGCATCAATCCTGTAGCCTGCATTTATAAGTGAGAGCGGTTCACTATTTTCCAAAATGAAATCAACTATTAAGAGTAATCAAAAGAATGATCGGTTGAGTTGTTGTATTTATCGCCAGCAACTCTTGTAAGGATACGGTTCAACTCTTCGGGCTTTCTGGTGCCGAGTAATTTTTGTTTTCCACTGCGGGTTGAGATCAATACTGCAAAATCCCCACCTAAATAATGCACCTCGCCATATTTACTGTTTCTGCCCCAGCCAGGCCAAACATTGTTTAACTGAATGATTGTTATTTCAGTGATAGCACTCCAATCATATATCTGATATTTTTTTCTGAATGGGGTCCACCTAAAAAATATCCCATCATCATTGATTATGGTTTCCAGGCGCGTGATCAGGTAAAATACTAAAAATGGAGTTGGTATGAATAAGATCATTGAAATTAGCAATCCGGTATCAAGAGGTTTCATCCCCCACAATCTACTTGAGAGTTCTTGTTCCACAAAAGCATAAATAAAAACCAGCTCAAGGAAGATCAAAAATGCAAGCAAATATTTATTATTGAACCGTTGCTTTTCATAAAAATTGAAGCTGGTTCGTTTGAATCCATGCCGGGTTGTTAGTACCTTTCCCATTTCCCAAAAATAAGCATACAGGTAACAGGGCGCAATACCTGATAAAGATATATTGATATGAAGCCAACGATCACATTTGAGCATTTTACTACTATTGATATCAGAACAGGCACTATTGTTAATGCCGAACCGTTTCACAATGCCAGAAAACCAGCCTACAAGCTTCTGATAGATTTTGGGAATGAGATTGGCCAAAAGAGGTCTTCTGCACAAATCACAGAACTGTATGGCCCCGAAAAATTAATTGGTCAACAAGTTATTGCGGTAATAAATCTGGCACCCAAAAAAATTGCCAATTATATTTCTGAGTGCCTTGTATTGGGTGTGCATACTACCGAATCAGATGTGGTTTTGTTGGTGCCTGAGAGAACAATTGAAAACGGACTGATTATTTCATGACGAGCAAGATCTATTTAAATGAAGGAGTCTCAGCAAAAGAGTATTTTTTGGGAATCGATCTGTTGTTCAGGCAGAATGCGAATGAACAATATGCAGTTCAAATGCAGAGATATATGAAGGATATATCAATGTTCTATGGAATAAAAGCAACAGACAGAAAGCAACTTAGCAAGGATTATATAATAAAAAACGGGATTCCCCCCATCGCTAAACTGCCGCAAATTGTAAAGTTATGCTGGGATGCTCCGTATCGCGAATTACAATATTTTGGCATGGAATTAATGAATAGGTACAAGAGAAAATTCAGCTTGAATAACATAACGGAGATTGAATATATGATATTGCACGCTGCATGGTGGGATACAGTTGATTTTATATCCGTTCATTTGGCCGGCGAATGGGGTATGAGGTTCCCCGATAAAATTGAGTCGGTTACCCGGTCATGGAATAAGGATAAAAATATTTGGCTGGTTCGGGCAAGCATACTTTGGCAACTTAAATACAAAGACCAACTAAACAGTGAATTATTATTTTCATTGATAGAGCCACACACGAGCTCTCGTGAATTTTTTATCGCAAAAGCTATAGGATGGGTACTACGGGAAAGATCAAAAAGCAATCCGGATGAGGTTAAGGATTTTATGGGAAGGGTAAAGCTTCAGCCTCTGAGCATACGCGAAGCCAGTAAATATCTTAATTAAGGCCAATTGCAGTAAGAACCCGGGCTTTTAACTCATTAAAATCAACCGGCTTAGCAATAAAATCATCAGCACCTGACTTTTGTGCCATTGACCGGTGCTCTTCATCATTGTAGGCACTGACCATAAATACTTTTAGGTGCGGAAAATCGTTTTTCAGGATCTTTAATAATTCAATTCCGGATCTACCGGGCATGTTAATATCAGAGAGAACCAAAATAATATCCGTAGATGGCATATTGCGAAGTACTTCCAGTGCTTCATCCGCCGAAAAAGCAAAGTTAAACTTGATGATGCCTTCTTTAATTTCTTTTCTGAACTTTTGTACAAATAAAAACTCTACATCAGCTTCGTCATCAACAATTAGAATATTTTTCATATATGATGAATGTTATATACTATTTAGTAATGTTAATGCTGATCTGTAGCAAACCATTCAGAGAAAGAATGGGGTGTTTCTTTCAGCTTCATGCAAACAAGTTCTATATTATTTGGAAGCAGCTTTTGAATCCTGTGTGCAAAATCATTTAACATATTTTCGCAGGTAGGCTGGTAATCTACAAATATCACGTTCTCGAAATTTTTATCAAGATCCGGGATGTTTTTGTGTGGTGAATTTCCATTCAGGATCAGGGCGTGGTCAAGGCGGTCTACGATCTGCTCTTTTACGATCCCTTTTAGGTCGGTAAAGTCCATGACCATTCCATGCTTTGGGTTAGAAGGGTCGTTAACAGGAACTCCCGAAATGGTTACTTCCAGTGCGTAGGAGTGGCCATGAATATTTCGGCACGGACCATCATAGCCGAATAAGGCATGCGCCATCTCAAAATGAAAGATCTTAGTAAGCCTGATTTTAGCCATCTGATGCAAATTACAGATTAAACTTTATTATTTCAAAGCAGAATGTAATAGTAATTTGAAGTGTAACGGCCATTAAGTACATTTGTGATTATTAAACACAAAAAGATGAATAACAAACTGATCTTAATAACAATTGTAGCTGTTTTAGCGCTTGTTTCATGCGGTAGCCCCTATAAATACATAGGCAAGTCGTACGCCCCAACCCCTCAAGCTGAGATGTTTTTCAGAGAAGCGGATGTGCCTGAGCCATTTGAATTAATGGGGAAATTGGAAGTAGAATTGCCCGATTCAAAAAGCACGGAAAAGATCCAGAACAAGGTTATGCAGATTGCAGCTACCAAAGGCGCTGATGCAGTGCTGATTGATAATTTTGATTTTACAACCGGCGGATTTACATCCGGAGGTGTGGGAGCAGGAAAGTCAGGCAAAAAAGGCGGCAGTGTTGGTGTATCCACATCTAAAACTAAAATTGATAAAAACATAAATATCAAAGCAACCCTTCTGAAATACAAATCCAGAATCGGTTCCCGTAGTAACAATCAGGGCGGCGATGAAGGACAGTGAGTTGGTAAAATAACCGGATCTTTTGGATCCAGTATTGACCTAAACACTTTTTCAAAAGGTTTTTTATTTTCGTTTCAAATTCAGAGCTAATTTTATTTTTCAGGATGAATTATCTGGATCTGCTTTTAGAACCTTTACTGCCCGGACCGGAGTTTAGTTATCTTCCATATACCATCATGTTATATTTGGTATTGATAACTGCAGCCTTTTGGTTTCTTGTCGTTTATTTCAAAAGGGCACTGCTAACATCCGGCTGGACTGCCCGCAAACAGTACAACACGATCAGAATTTTTATACTAATTGTTATTTCTTATGCCACCATTAGTCTAATAATTGGTAGGACAGAAATAATTGATGACCCTCAATTTATTAAAATAGGCTTAGGCTTCATTATGCTGATTCCGTGTCTGGCAATACTATTCTTAACCAGAAATAAATCAGCGGTACAGCTGCTTGATATAATGCCCGATGCATTGCTGATAAATGCCAATATGTTCAGGGTAATTATTGAACCTTCAGCGTATTTATTAAATCTTGAAGAGCAGATCCCCAGGTCAATTACCATTCAAGGTGATAATCCCGAGATTATGATCGCATTCAGTGCTCCAATAATGATCGCGTTGTTTTTTAATGACGATGTTAAACGTTACAATATTGCTATTGCCTGGAATTTTTTAGGATTGATGTCTTTGGGGTATTTTATTTATTTGATCCTTAACATGTCGCCAGACTTTAACAGATACTACATCGTTGGCGACCCGGCATACATAATGACGTCCTTTCCATTTATTTTGTACTCCTCACTTTATGTACCTGTAGCATTTGGGCTGCATGCGCTTTCCATTAAACAACTGCTAAGAGATAAAAAGAACCCGATCAAGTATGATATTTCATATCTGAATCCTGAATGATCAGACCTTACTCAGGCCCAAGAAGCCCTTTAAAACCAAAGACCACCCCTGATTTAACATGCCCGTTTTCATCAAAAGCAGTCACGAAATCAACACGAATAAAACCCAGTTTTTCCAACCCAAATCCAACTTCAAAATGGTCGTTAAAAGTTCCGGATCTGAGATACCTGGCCGATACAACTTCATTGAGCTTTAGCTTTCTTAAAAGAGGAACTTTATTCAAAATAAAACCTCCGAAACCATGTGAAACAGAAGCAGTGAAATAGTTGTCATTAGTAGAATACGCATAGTAATCAAGGTTTTCAAACCTGCGATCAGAGAAAGAAGAAACAATGGTTTGGTTGCCGTTAAAATGCCGAAAGTCATAAAAATAATCAGGAGAGCTATTTAAAAAGCTGCCATATGCCAACCTGTATTCAAAGGTGCCAATGAGTCCCAGGTCAAGGTCGTCAGTAACATTAAACTCATAAAATAAGAAATCATCATCAGACCTGATCACATTCTTTAATGCAGAACAAACATTTAATCCAAATTTCGGATAAGGCGACCCAAGTATATATTTTATATCCGGCCTGGATATGTATTGCTGGCCTGGAACATATGTTATGTTCAGGGTTGTTAAAAATGCGGTGTTGGCTTCATAAGCCACAGGATCTGCATTCAGGTTCAAGGGCGTGTTAGTGGTATAATCTCTTGAAGTGGATTTAGAAAAAGAATAGTCAGTTGTGTTTTCAACGGGAGAACGTTCAGCATATGTCAAATTCATATCAAGCTTGAAGCCATTGAAAACTTCAATACCTGCATCCAGAGAAATATAATCTTTACGATAGAGTTTCATATAATTTTTTCTGTCTGCCAGCGAGTATATGGTATTAATGAGCGGAGTTATAGGAGCATCTTCATTAAACTGATTCAAAATTGTTCCTCCGGAAATACCAATAGAGCCAAATCTTTTTGGGTTAAATTGATATGTTGCGCCTCCAATAAGATTAAGCCGTTCATTCGAGAACCCATAGCGTCCTAAAGCAAAGATCCTGTATTCCTTACGGTCTTCAAAATCTTTTGTTTTTGATAACTCCAATGCAGCATTCCATCCTTCAACAGTGTTGAACTGAATGCTGTTTATCGGAGAACTCACAGAATAACTCGTTTTCTTTTTACGGTTTCTAAAAGTATAACCTGTGAGCAGATTACCAAACTCAGGCTTGTTTGATCTATGATCCAGTGAATCCAGATAAACATCAGATTCCCTCAAGACCCTGAGGCTATCTCTTTTGGTGTAATCCTGAATTTCAATATTTGTAAGAGGTACAGGTCTTATTTGTTGCCAGTAAACACTATCTCTCTTGTTAGATCCCTTTTGAACTTTCATGAACTCTCCTTTTGAAAATAGTTTTTTAGGAAACATAGGTGTAACGTTATATTTGGAATAGACCGCCAGATAATCACCACCACCTTTAAAACCCATAAAACTGAAACCAAAATGGAATGAGGCTGACCCTCTCATCCAGATCTCCTTCGTGTTGTCAACAGGAATGTAAACCTGATTGATATAGAGGCTGTCTACAAATTCGATCTGAGCTTCTTTAGTGATCCATAAGCCTGCACCATGCAATCGCCAGGTACTATCCTGGATGAATATATGTCCTCTGAAAACAGGATCATTTTTTCTTCTTGGTATAACTTTTATTTTGTTGATAACCACACCATCTTCCACATATGTTGCCTCTAATTGATATTTATAGAAGAACAATGCATTTGAAGCTAAAGGTGAAACAAAACCTCGTTGACTGATATCTCCAAAATCCAATAGATTCTCATAGAAATTGAGGTCCATAGAGGCTGCCTGGTTAAAGCTGAACGACTTGTTACTTCCGCTTACTTTAGACGAGATCATCTCTTCATGGACCTTATCCGGGTACTTAAAGTTGTATTTTGAAACAGACTCCGAGAGATAAATGATCCCGGTTTTTTCATCAACAAACTCTGAAAGGTCAACTTTTATTCCTAAAATTCTCTTGGGATATTCAATGATCTTTTGAATCCCTTTGATATAAACATCACAGGAATATTCTTTAACCTCCTGCAGAAAATATTTTCTTTTAGCAATTGCCTTTCTGATGATCTCATACGCCGGATCTTCTTCGCCTGCGGTGATAACAACCTGTTGGATGGTATAATTTTCTGATGTTAGAGTAACATCTTTTTGCTGTTCAACAGAAAACGAATCAAAATGAATTGTCTTGGTTTGATACCCCAAGAATTTAAACACAAGTTCAGAAGGCTCGCGTGTAAGTTCGATCTTATAGTATCCTTCTTCATTTGTGGTAGTACCGTTAGTTGTACCATTTTCATAAACATTGGCATAGCCCAGAGGCTCCCCTCTTTCATTTTTTACTCTGCCATGAATGATTTGACCATAGGTTGGTTCTGCGAAAAGCAGAATAGTAAGTACCCAGAAAATAATATGTTCTTTTCGCACGTTTAGGAATCTGAAACCGGATACAAAAATAAAACCCGACCTGAAAGGGCCGGGCTATATGTTAAAGATAAATAAGATTACTTAGCATCTTCTTTCATTTGTTGAATGCGATTCCACTCTTCAGATGTTAATCCGCGAAAGGCAAATGTGGTTGTTTGGCCATTTCGTGTGCTGGTGATCTGACCGTGAATAGTCACGCCGTCAATAGTTCCATTCATTGTAACAGTTTCGCCACCGGACTTAGAAAAGCTGGCGGTAAATTCACTGCCGTTTTCCTGGAAACTTCCTTTAGAAAAGGTCTTACTGTTGATCTCAGAATTATTAACAGTTAAAACATCCATGATCTCATCACCACCATTTTCATCAACCATTACGATGTTGTAGGATTGCCCGGTCAAACGGTCACTTTGTGCGTTTGCAGAGAACATGGCGCTAACAAAGGCCACTACCATAAAGAGTCTGAATATTTTCATTGTAAATTAGTTTAACAGAATTAGAACGTATAAAGATAATGATGTTTTTATATAATTGTCAATGGGGAGACAAGAGGTTATGCAAACACTTCATTATCAACCAGTTGCCGAATGGCATTGACGATAGATGCAGTGTCAAAACCACATTCGGTATATAATTCAGGCTGTTCTCCATGTTCTACGAACCTGTCGGGGATGCCAAGCCTTACCACTTGCGCATGATATCCTTTGTCTGCCATGAATTCAAGAATGGCACTTCCGAACCCTCCACTTATACAACCATCTTCAACAGTAACAATGCGGGTATACTTTTTAAATACTTCATGCAATAATTCTTCGTCCAATGGTTTTACAAACCGCAGGTCATAGTGAGCAGGTTTAAACCCTTCCTCTTGTAAAATGGCACAGGCTTCTACTGCAAAATTTCCCGGGTGTCCGATAGACAATATTGCAGCATTTTCACCATCACAGATCTTGCGTCCTTTTCCTGGAGGGATCTCGATAATTGGAGTGCGCCAGTCAGTTAATACCCCATTTCCTCTCGGATATCTAATAGAGTAAGGTCCATTATGAATAGTGGCTGAATACATCAGGTTACGTAATTCAGATTCATCCATAGGAGCCGATACAACCATGTTTGGAATACATCTGAAATAGGCAAGATCAAATGCTCCATGATGTGTGGGCCCATCAGCCCCTGCGAGCCCACCTCTGTCAAGACAAAATATCACATGTAGGTTTTGAAGCGCAACATCATGTACTACCTGATCATACGCCCTTTGCATAAACGAAGAATAGATGTTACAAAATGGAATAAGTCCGCTTGTGGCTAATCCGGCCGAGAATGTTACAGCATGCTGTTCAGCAATACCAACATCAAACGCCCTTTCGGGGATCTCCTTCATCATAATATTAAGAGAACACCCTGAAGGCATCGCAGGTGTTACACCTACGATCTTTATATTTTGTTTTGCTAACTCTACAATCGTGTGTCCGAAAACATCCTGATACTTTGGAGGTTTTGGACCAGAACTGGCAGGTTTGAAAATTTCACCTGAGATCTTGTCAAATAATCCTGGCGCATGCCACTTTGTTTGATCCTTTTCGGCAAGCTCAAAACCCTTTCCTTTTACTGTTAAGCAATGGAGTATCTTAGGTCCGGGTATGTCTTTCAGGTCGCGAAGTACTTTGGCAAGGTGATTAACATCATGCCCATCAATTGGGCCAAAATATCTGAAACGCAGTGACTCAAAAAGGTTACTTTGTCTTAGCAGGGCAGACTTGACGGCATTCTCAACTTTTTGAGCTATCGACTGCGCATTGGGTCCAAACCGACTGATCTTTCCTAATATTTTCCACACCTCGTCCTTAACGGCATTGTACGTATGCGAAGTAGTTATATCAGTAAGATATTCTTTTAGTGCACCAACATTGGGGTCAATGCTCATGCAGTTATCATTTAATACAACAAGCAAATTGGAGTCTTCAACGCCACCATGATTAAGGCCTTCAAATGCCAATCCGGCGGTCATAGCGCCGTCACCTATCACAGCAATGTGCTGACGTTTAGTATCACCGTTAAGTCGGGCGCCGACAGCCATACCCAAGGCTGCTGATATGGAGGTAGAAGAATGGCCAACGCCAAATGTATCGTAAGGCGATTCAGAGCGCTTGGGAAATCCACTAATACCCTTATATATCCTGTTAGTATGAAAAACCGGTCGCCTTCCTGTAAGGATCTTGTGGCCATAAGCCTGATGACCCACGTCCCACACCAGCTGATCATTTGGGGTATTAAAAATGTAATGTAGGGCTACCGTTAGCTCAACAACACCCAGGCTGGCACCAAAATGACCTCCATTAACCGAAACAATATCTATTATGTAATTACGTAACTCTTCTGAAATCTGTTTAAGCTGTGATTCATTTAGCTTACGCAGATCAGAAGGCTCATTAATGGTACTTAATAAAGGGCCTGCCTTGACTTCCATGCAACTGCTTTTCAATTGTCAAATTTACGATTTTGCCTGAGAATTAACCCTTTTAACGGGGGATTTGGGTATTTATGTCACTAACAATTAAAATAATACCAATGTTTTGAATCTTTTCTCAAAGCAGGGTTAGCCAATAATTAATCTAACTTTGTCAGTCAATTTATTACCTCAAAATATGACCATGAAATTCGGAACAAAAGCTATACATGCAGGTCAGGAACCTGACCCCTCTACAGGGGCAATAATGACACCCATTTATCAAACCTCTACCTATGTTCAGGAATCGCCGGGACAAACTAAAGGTTATTCTTATGCAAGAGGTAAAAACCCTACACGTTCGGCGCTGGAAAAGAATTTAGCTGCACTTGAAAATGCAAAGCATGGCCTTTGTTTTTCTAGCGGCATGGGAGCAAGTGATGCGGTCATTAAAATGCTAAAACCCGGCGATGAGGTTATTGCAAGCCGCGATCTGTATGGTGGCTCTTACCGCATGTTCACTAAGATATATGCACCGTTCGGGATCAAATTTCACTTTGTGGATATGCATTCAGTTAATGACCTGAAACCTCACATTAACTCCAACACCAAACTGCTTTGGGTTGAAACGCCAACCAACCCAACCATGCAGATCACTGATATCAAAGCCTGTTCCGCAATTGCGAAAGAACATAAGCTTATAATGGTGGTTGACAACACTTTTGCATCACCATATTTACAAAACCCCTTGGATTTAGGTGCTGATATAGTGATGCATTCTGTTACCAAATATCTGGGAGGACACTCTGATGTGGTGATGGGAGCCTTGTGCACCAACTCTGATGACCTTTATGAAAAGTTGGCTTTCATTTTAAATTCCAGCGGTGCAAACCCGGGACCTATGGATTCATTCCTGGTTTTGAGAGGCATCAAAACTTTACATGTTAGAATGGATCGTCATTGTGCTAATGGAAAGAAGATCGCACATTTCCTTCGTGAACATCCCAAAGTTGACAAAGTATACTGGCCCGGATTTGAAGATCATCCAAACCATCTGATTGCAAAATCACAAATGAAAGATTTTGGCGGCATGATCTCCTTCACCCTAAAGGGAGACAGCAAGGAAGACGCTTTCAGAATGGCATCTTCCACCAAAGTATTTTCATTGGCCGAATCACTCGGTGGTGTGGAGTCACTCATTGGGCACCCTGCCACCATGACTCATGCAGCTATCCCCGCAGAAGAACGTGCAAAAACCGGGGTTACCGATTCTCTTATCCGCTTAAGCGTTGGAATTGAAGATATTGAAGACCTGATTGAAGATCTGAAACAGGCCATTGGCTAATAAAAACTGTTTAAAACGCACCTGATATGGCACAGAATAAATTTGCAGTTATTGGTTTAGGACAATTTGGTAATGCTATTGCCCGCACTCTGGCTTTGAGAGGAGCGGATGTTTTGGCTATTGATAGCGATGAAGAGCATATTGATAACATAAAAGAAGATGTTTCTTATGCAGTATGCCTGGATGCTACTGATATCAAGGCCCTAAGATTACAGAATATTCAGGATATGGACGGTGTGGTTGTAGCTATTGGCGAAGACTTTGAAGCCCTCTTGCTGTGCGTTGTGCAATTGATGGAACTTAACGTTACCCGGATTATGGCCCGGGCAAATGGTAAGCACCAGCGAATGATTCTTGAAAAGATCGGAGTAAGTGAGATTCTTTCACCTGAAAATGATGTAGGATTGGCTGTGGCCGAACGATTGATTAACCCCAATATCCTTACCTCGTTGATGCTTCCCGACAATTATGAAATTGTTGAGATAAAGACTCCTAGAACAATGGCTAACAGGAACTTAGGGGATATTAACCTCCGGTCAAAGTACAACCTTAACCTAATCACAATAAAGCGGGAAACCGAGGTCATCAGCGGAGGAGAGGTTATTAAGGAAGGACATATCATGGGTGTGCCAAATTCGGAAACAGTCCTCATAGAATCAGATACTATCATAGTTTTTGGCTTAGTGCGTGATATTGAGCGGTTTATAGAAATAAACAAGTAGAATTCCGCCACAGACCGCTTTTCATTACTTTGACCTGACACTGTGACCCTGGTTACTTATATTTCTCGCATATTATCAGTAAATTAGCACCATTAATTCAGTGTGTGTAAATGTTAATTTGGGGTGTTTGGTCGATATATGGATTGAACATCCTTTTTTAATCTTCGCTCACTTAAACCATCCAGTCAGATGAATGGTTTAAATAGCAGATCAACCTCAAACAAAATCACCTAAAAAAATAACAATGAACCTATTCTTTACCCGTGTTTTAGGAATTGCAGCTGTATCCATACTCATGTTGCAAATACCCGGTTATACTCAAACTGCAGCAGAGCTGACCAACGATTGGTGTGTAACACATGAAATGTATGAACAGCAACTTAATATTAATCCCGAACTAAGAGCTAAAGTTGAGCAGTGGGAAAAGGAGGGGCAGGAAAACATGAACAAAGTGCTCAACAATAAGAGTACGCAGAGCACGCAAAAAGGCAGCTCGGTTGTGAAGATCATTCCTGTAGTGTTTCATGTTATTCACGAAGGCGGTCCAGAAAATATTTCAAGAGCACAGCTTGAGAATCAGATAGACATATTAAATGCCGATTTCAGAAGATTGAATGCCGACACATCTGCTACACCTGCTGTGTTCAAGCCACTAAGTGGAGATACTGAAGTTGAATTTAAAATAGCTACTCTCGATCCTAATGGAAATTGTACCGATGGAGTTGTGAGGGTTTACTCCTCGTTAACCAACAGTGCCAGTCCACGTGATCTTGTCAAAGGCTTGAGTTACTGGCCAAGCAATAAGTATCTCAATATCTGGATCGTTAAATCTATCGCTCCATCATCAGGAACAGTTGGAATTGTAGCGGGTTACGCACAGTTTCCCGGAATAGGTTCAACAACAACTGACGGGGTCGTGTTCCGTCATGACTTCACAGGCGCTATTGGCACTGCAAATGCTTCAAATGCAGGCAGAACAGCAACACATGAAGTAGGTCATTGGCTGGGACTTTATCATATATGGGGTGACGATGGCACTGCGTGTACAGGTTCAGATCAGGTTTCTGATACACCAAATCAGGCTGGACCAAATCAGACCACCTGCCCCTCATGGCCAAAAATATCTTGTAGTAACGGTCCCAATGGTGAGATGTTCACGAACTATATGGACTATACCCGTGGCAACTGCCAAAACATGTTTTCGGTAGGGCAATCAAACAGAATGAATGCAGTTCTCAACGGCTCATTTGGAGGACTTGCAGCAGGTCGGCCGAATTTGTATACACCTGCAAATCTTATAGCCACCGGTACAGATCCCGGATCAACACCAACACTTTGTGCTCCGGTAGCGGCATTTAATTTTCAAAATCAAACTATTTGTGAAGGCACCAGCTTAACTTTTACTGATGGTTCATGGAACGGCACACCTGATACCTGGAGCTGGAGTTTCCCGGGAGGAACACCTTCAACTTCTAGCGACCAAAATCCATTTATAACCTATAACACTCCCGGGGTATATGATGTTACTCTTACTGTATCAAACGTCGCAGGTAGTGATACTTACACGGCTACCGGAATCATCAAAGTTGAACCTGCTGTTGGCTCTTACGGAATCCCTTTTGCCGAAAGCTTTGAGAACATTGCATTTCCCGGGACAGATTGGCAGATCGAGAATGAAAACGGTAATACCTGGGAGCAAAATACACTAGCAGCTAAAACAGGAGCTAATTCTATTTACATAAATAATTATTCGGGAAATCCCCCGGGAACGGATGTATTCATCACTCCGGCGTATAATCTCTCATGGTCCACAGCTCATTCGCTGACCTTTGAACTTGCATTTGCAATTCGTTCAACATCGTCAACCGATCAGTTGAAAGTGTATGCTTCTACAACATGCGGACAAATTTGGAACATCAGATATACTAAAGCCGGCGCAAGTCTTGCCACAGCAGGTTTAGTATCACAACCATTCTTTCCAACAGCGGGTCAGTGGGCTACACAATCAGCCAGCATTTCTTCTTCATCATACAACAACAAGCCGAATGTTCGTTTCAAATTTGAATACACTCAAAATTCCGGTAACAATATTTTCATTGATGATATAAATATTGACGGCACAGTTGGCATTGACGAATCATTTGCCGAATCACTAAACCTGAATGTGTATCCGAACCCGGCACAGTCTGTTGCTACAGTAAGTTTTAATCTGGAAGGATCACACAAGGTATATATCGATGTTATTGATGTGATGGGAAAAGTGGTTAACAAGATCACGGAAATGGAACTCAATGCAGGAGAATATCAATTTGAACTCCCGGCGAATCTGGCCAACGGATTGTACAGCGTTCGTTTGTTTATCGATGGTCGCTCTACCTCTAAGAATATTCTTATTAACCAATAATTCATAAAAAGCTGTAGTATCAGATCGCTATCAGCTTTATAAATGTTTAAACCTATCAGCCTATGTACAGCTGATGAATTTACTTGCATGAAAAAATCTACTTACCTGTTTACAGTTTTTATTTCATTAACAATATTACTGCTTGTAAATAATTCTCTTGCACAAACTTCAGGCGTAGAAAAGGTTTGCGGATCAACGGAATATTTTGATCAAATGTCAAAGGCCGATCCTGATTTTGTGAGAAACCTGCAGACCCTTGAAGATGAAACAGCAAAGCATGTAGGCCATTATTTGGAACAAAGAAAACTCAGGGCCGGGCAAAAAAGCAGTGGCTCAGCTATAAAGACTATACCGGTTGTGTTCCATATTATTCATTACGGGGGTGTTGAGAATATTTCAAAAGCCCAGATCCTTAGTAGTATGGAAGTTTTGAATGAGGGTTTCAGAAAGCAGAATGCAGATACAGTAAATATTCCTGGCGTGTTTAAACCGCTCGCTGCCGACAGTGAAATAGAATTCAAACTGGCAACACTTGATCCTAACGGTAACTGTACGGATGGCATTGTACGTATTTTCTCTGCATTGACATATGGAGGTAGCAACAACCTTAAGGGTCTTAATTATTGGCCGAGTGACCAATATTTAAATGTATGGGTAGCCAACTCTCCTATCTCAGCGGGCTCAGGTAATCCTGTTGCCGGATATGCTCAGTTTCCTGGAGGTAATCCACTTACTGATGGCATAGTGATGGCGTATGATTATGTAGGAACAGTTGGAAATGTAAATGTGGCAAGCGCAGGACGGACCATAGTTCACGAAGTTGGACACTGGTTAAACCTGCGACATATATGGGGAGACGATAGCGGGGCATGTACAGGAACTGATTTTGTTAATGATACACCTAACCAAGGAGATAATAATTTAGGCTCTTGCCCAACATGGCCAAAGATATCTTGCAACAATGGGCCTAATGGAGAGATGTTCTCAAATTATATGGACTACACAACAGGCACCTGCAGGCTTATGTTCTCTCTCGGACAGTCTGCTCGTATGGACGCAGCACTGAATTCTTCGGTGAGTGGAAGAGATAACTTGTGGTCCGCATCTAATTTGATTGCTACAGGTACTGATCCCGGAGCAATCAGTTCATTGTGTGCGCCTGTTGCTGCTTTTAATGACCAAAGTCAACTAGTATGTGAAGGAGCCACACTTATTTTCAAAGATGGCTCATGGAATGGTGATGTAGCATCCTGGTCATGGAGTTTTCCGGGGGGAACACCTGCAACTTCTACAGACTCTATTGTTTCTGTGACATATAACACTGCCGGTGTATACGACGTTACACTCACCGCAACAAATGCATCAGGATCTGATACATATACCGCTAATGGAATCATTACGGTTGTACCTGCCATAGGACAAAATGGGATTCCATATTCTGAGAGTTTTGAAAACATAACTTTTCCCGGATCAGAATGGACCATAGAAAATGAATTTGGTAATACCTGGGAACAGAACACACTGGCAGCGAAGAGCGGAAGCAACTCTGTTTACATCAACAACTTTTCCGGAAACCCTCCGGGTACAGATGTCTTCATCACCCCATCTTACAATTTATCCTGGTCAACATCGCACTCCATGACGTTTGAGCTGGCATTCGCAATTCGTTCAACATCTTCAACCGACCAGTTAAGGGTTTATGCATCTACAACCTGTGGACAGATTTGGAATATAAGATATACAAAAGCCGGGCAAAATCTGGCTACAGCCGGACTGGTTTCTCAGGCATTCTTCCCGGGTTCAAATGACTGGGCTACCCAATCAGTGAGTATCTCATCATCATCTTATAATAACAAACCCAATGTCCGTTTCAAATTTGAATACACTCAGAATTCAGGGAACAATATCTTTATTGATGATATTAACATCAACGGGACTGTGGGAATTGATGAAGCATTTGCTGAATCATTGGATATGAATGTATATCCAAATCCTGCACAAGCGGTTGCAACTGTCAGTTTCAATCTCGAAAGCTCCCATAAAGTATATATAGATGTTGTGGATGTGATGGGAAGAGTGGTGAATCAGATCACCGAGGTAGAACTTAATGCAGGGGAATATCAATTCGAACTTCCCGGCAACCTTGCTAACGGCTTGTATAATGTAAGATTATTCATCGATGGCAATTCTGTCTCAAAGAAGATATTGATCAATAATTAATATCCGGATTTAAGGTGCCTAAATCTTTGATTCGGAATAAATAGCAAGTTGTATGAGAATAAGTCTACGAGCAATTGTTGAAGTAATTTTTGTTTCAACGCTGATGATGCCCGGTCGTTTGTTTGCACAGGAAATATTGCCATGCGGAACATCTGAGAACCACGCAATACTTTTACAGTCCGACCCTCAATTCAGTGAAAATCAGAAGCAGCTTGAAGAATTTACCAACGCACATGTTGAACAATATTTAACAGACCGTTTACAAAGAGGGTCTCAAAAAGGAAGTGCATCGGTAGTAAAAACTATTCCTGTGGTATTTCATATCATCCATTACGGAGGGCTTGAAAATATTTCAAAAGCACAGGTACAAAGTGCAATAGATGTGTTAAATGAGGATTTCAGACGCCTCAACTCAGATACGGCGAATACACCCCCGGCATTTAAGGCAATTGGAGCGGATACTGAGATAGAATTCAAGCTCGCAACACTTGATCCAAATGGTAATTGTACCGATGGAATAGTAAGGGTTTATTCGGCTTTAACTTATGCAGGCAACAATACAGTTAAACCTCTCAGCTATTGGCCGAATGATATGTACCTGAATGTTTGGGTTGTTGATCAGGCATATCCGTCACCTAATGATCCAAGAGTTGGATACTCACAATTTCCGGGAGGTAATCCACTTACCGATGGAATAGTAATGTCACACGATTATACTGGAAGAATCGGAACGGCGGCAAATGGCGAACTGGGCAGATGGATATGCCATGAGGCCGGTCACTCATTCAACTTAAGACATATCTGGGGAGATGCAAATTGTGGTAACGACTTTGTTTCTGACACTCCTCCGGCAGAAGGATCTCACAGCGGATGCGGCGCTTACCCGTACCATGTGAACTTGTGTGGCGCAGGCAGCAGCCCTGATGGAGAGATGAATACCAATTATATGGACTATTCATCAGGAGGATGCCTGAATATCTTTACACTGGGCCAGTCAGCCCGCATGGATGCTGCGTTAAATTCTACTATCAGCGGAAGGGATAACTTGTGGAGCCCATCAAATCTCACTGCTACCGGAACAGCACCGGGAACACCTCCTTCTGTTTGTGCACCTGTTGCAGCTTTCGCGGATAAAAACAGAATTGTTTGCGAGGGAAGTGTGGTTCAGTTTTTTGACGGCTCATACAATTCAGATACTATAAGCTACAGCTGGAGTTTCCCGGGTGGAACACCGGCAACATCCACAGACAAGGATCCGGTAATTACCTATAATACTACCGGTACTTATGATGTAATTTTAACAGTTTCAAATGCTTTTGGAAACGACACTTATACCGCAACAGGTATCATTGAGGTTTTGCCCGCAAACGGCCAATACAATGTTCCTTATTGGGAAAGTTTTGAGAATATCACCTTCCCGGGCACAGAATGGCTGATTGAAAATGATGGAGGTAACACATGGGAGCAAACCAGTTTGTCGGCCAGAACAGGAACCAATTCTATTTATATAAATAATTACAGTGGAAACCCTCCGGGGCAAGATGTGTTTATTACACCCACTTACGACCTGTCAGGAACATCTCAAAATTATTTGACTTTTGAACTGGCTTTTGCCATCAGGACCACAGCATCAACAGACCAATTAAGAGTGTTTGCTTCCACAACGTGCGGCCAATTATGGAATATAAGATATAACAAATCAGGGGCATCACTTTCTACTGCAGGAATCATTTCATCACCATTTTTCCCAAATGGGAATCAATGGGCATATCAATCGGTTAATATTGCTTCGTCATCGTATAACAATAAACCCAATGTGAGATTCAAGTTTGAATACACACAGCAGTCGGGCAATAATATTTTTATCGATGACATTAATTTGCATAGCCCTGTGGGGATTGAAGATGTTGGTTCAAACGTGAAGGATCTTGAGGTTTACCCTAATCCCGTACAAACTTTTGCGACTGTAGAGTTTACACTTGATGAGCCTTGTCAGGTATATATTGATGTTGTGGATGTAATGGGGAAAGTAGTTAATAAGATTTCAGAAACGCGATTGGATGCAGGGGAATATCAATTTGAATTACCAATGGAACTTCCTGCAGGATTATATAATGTGAGAATATTTACAGACGGCAAATCTGTATCTAAGAAGATAATTGTAACAGATAATAATTAAACCTTGATGAAAATTTTTAAAATAATTGTAATCCTAGTTTTAACTTCATTCAGCTCGCTGTTTGCCCAGTCAGGTTATCGGGTTTGTGACACCGAGAATATGGTTAAAAAAGCGTTGCAACAAGATCCAAACTATGCAATTGAAAGAGCAAAGTTGAATCAATTCACTTCAGCATACGAAGCAACAAATAGCGCACTTAAAAGCAGCAAAGGAGTGCCATTGTATACTATTCCTGTTGTAGTGCATGTAATACATAATTATGGCTATGAGAACATACCTAAATCACAAATTTTAGATGCCATAGAACATTTAAACAAAAGCTTTCAGAATCTGTGGGATGATTCTGTAGATGTGAACCCTCCTTTCAAGCCCATTATAGCCGACTGCCAAATAGAATTTAAACTGGCACAGATTGATCCTAATGGTAATTGTACGGACGGGATCACAAGAACAGTTTCATCATTAACATATACAGCAAGTGACAATGTAAAGCCACTTTCGAACTGGCCATCAAACAAATATTTTAATATCTGGGTTGTTCAGGATATCGCCAGTGGCGCAGCAGGGTATGCGTATTACCCCGGAATTAATCCTTCAGTTGATGGAGTTGTGATACGGGCTGATTATTTTGGTGTAGGGTCTAATTATGCCATTCGTTCAATGACACATGAAGCCGGCCATTGGCTCAATTTACCACATACATGGGGTTCGACAAATGATCCGGGACTTCCACAGAATTGCTCCAATGATGATTTTGTATCAGATACCCCAAATACTATCGGAGTCGCAAACTTTTCTTGTAATTATAACCAGATAACATGTAATTCTCTCGATAATGTTGAGAACTATATGGATTATGCAGGATGCCACTATATGTTCACTCAAGGACAAAAGTTGCGGATGCATGCAGCGCTGAACTCTTCTCAGGGAGGCAGAAATAATTTACACACCGGGAATAATTTAATTGCTACCGGAACAGACCTTAATTATATTCCTGTTGCTTGTATCCCCCAGGCGGATTTTAATAAAGATGCAAGATTTATTTGCGAAGGGTCGTCGGTTAATTTTAAAGACTACACCTGGAAAGGTGACCCTACAACATGGCAATGGGATTTCCCAGGAGGCACACCATCTTCTTCAACAGATCAGAATCCGGTAATTACTTATAACACAGCAGGCACATATGATGTTACTCTTACAGTTACAAATTCTGCAGGAAGTGATACGTATGTAGCATCATCAATTATTAATGTATCACCCGCAACAGGTCAACACAGTATTCCGTACTATGAAAGCTTTGAAACTATTACATTTCCGGGAACGGAATGGCTGATCGATAATGAAGCAGGCAACACATGGCAGTTAACGACTACTGCGGCAAAGACCGGATCAAACTCTGTGCGGATAATCAACCATTCAGGGAACGGTGCAGGAACTATAGATGCGCTGGTAACTCCCGGCTATGACCTTACAAATATTATTAACGCTACCATGACTTTTGAATTGGCCTTTGCAGTGAGGTCAACATCCTCAACAGACCAACTTAAAGTATATGCCTCCAGTACTTGTGGTGAATTCTGGGCCATCAGATACACAAAATCAGGAACGGCACTCTCAACTGCCGGATTGGTTAGCGCAAGCTTTGTTCCAACGGCCAACCAATGGAGACAGGAGACTGTGAATTTGAATAGTGTATCATACAATAATAAACCTAATATAAGATTCAAGTTTGAGTATACTCAGAACTCAGGCAACAACATTTATATTGATGATATAAATATCACCGGGACGTCTACAGTTGGAATCCAGGATGTTGAATTTTTAGCAACGGTTAATATATACCCGAATCCCTCAGCTTCCAATGCAACTACCGATTTTAAACTTTCTGAGCCTAATTTGGTTAAGGTAGATATTCTTGATATATCAGGAAGGACAGTAAGCACCATTGCAAACGGCTATCATGTTCCTGGAAACTACACCTATCAAATATCAAATGAAATTTCTGCCGGAACCTACTTCATCAGGTACACAATAGGATCCAACACCATAACAAAGAAATTTATCAAACTATAAATAAGTCGTGCTTAATACCATAAAAATGAACAAGAACATCATTCTAACATGTGTTGCAATTCTCTTCACCAGTATTGTAACATTAGGTCAGCAAACTGGTAATTGGTGTGGAGCTGAAAAGATCAATCAGGATTTACTGAATTCAAGTCAGGAGTATAAGGATAGCAGAGATCAACTTCAAAAGTTTACACAAACCTTTACACAAAACAATCCTGTATCCACATCTAAGCAATCAGGTGCACCTATCTATACTATTCCGGTTGTGTTTCATATAATTCACAATTATGGCTATGAGAACATTCCAAAATCAAGAGTAGAGGATGAAATTGAGTATTTGAATAAAAGCTTTCAAAACCTCTGGCCGGATACTACAGGTATCAACCCACCTTTTAAATCAACATTGGCCGACTGCCAGATTGAATTCAAACTGGCACAAATCGACCCCAATGGAAATTGCACAGATGGGATAACCAGAACAGTATCAGATTACACATATGGACAAGATAACCTTGTTAAAGGATTGATAAGCTGGCCAACAGATAAATACATGAATGTATGGGTAGTAGCCAGTATATCAACTCCTGGTGTGCTTGCATATGCAAACTACCCTGCCAATCCTATCAGTTCAGGTAATGGAATAGTTATCAGGTCAGGATATGTTGGTGCGCCATCTACAGGTTATGACTCACGAGTGCTTACTCATGAAGTGGGTCACTGGTTGAATCTGCCACATACCTGGGGTTCAAATGATCCTGGTTTACCAACCAATTGTAGTGATGACGATTTTGTTAATGACACTCCTAACACAATTGGAACATTTGCATGTGACTATAACTTCACTCCATGTTTTGGCCTGCTCTCGATGGTTGAAAACTATATGGATTATGCATCATGCAGTTTGTTATTTACAAATGGGCAAAAAGCTCGTATGCATGCGGCATTGAATAGCAGCGTTGGAGGAAGAAGCAACCTGGTGTCACCCGCCAATTTAATAGCTACAGGAACTAACCCGAATTTTACTCCGGTAGCCTGTCAGCCGATCGCAGAATTTAACAAAGCAGTGAAGTATTTATGTACCGGCGCAACTGTCAACTTCCAGGATCTTTCATGGAGAGGCGATCCTGCCTCATGGCAATGGGATTTTCCGGGTGGAACACCATCAACATCAACTGCACAAAATCCTACTGTGCAATATAACACACCCGGAGTATACGATGTAACATTAACAGTGACCAATGCAGGAGGATCTAATTCAATAACATCAACAGGGATGATAATAGTAAGCCCCGCCGTTGGTTCACATGCCATCCCATTTGTACAGGATTTTGAAAATATCACATTCCCCGGAACCTATGACTGGTCTGTTGAAAATGAAGCCGGGAACCCTTGGGAACATACAACAGCTGCTGCATACAGTGGTGCTAAATCTGTTCGCATCATCAACCATTCAGGAAATCCTAATGGCACAACAGATATTTTTGTAACAGAAGGATATGATTTTACCAACATCATCAATGCGTCTATGACTTTTCAATTGGCCTTTGCAGTCAGATCAACCGCTTCTACAGACCAACTTAAAGTTTATGCTTCATCAGACTGTGGACAAACATGGGCCCTCAGATATACTAAAACGGGCCCTGCACTTGCAACAGGAGGGCTGGTAAATGCAAGTTTTGTGCCTACTTCTACTCAATGGCGACTTGAATCATTGTCAGTGAATGGGGCGAATTTTAATAATAAGCCTAATGTGAAATTCAAGTTTGAATATTTCCAAAATACCGGCAATAATATTTATATCGATGATATCAATTTAACCGGAACCTCAAACGTTGGAATTGCAGATATCGAATTCCTGGCAACGGTTAATGTTTATCCTAACCCATCTTCAAATTCTGCAACAACAACATTTGAACTCTCTGAATCAAATAATGTTAAAATAGAATTGTTAGATATTTCAGGAAGAACAATTGAAATGATAGCCAATCAGGTTATGAATCCCGGAACACACATGTATGAGATCAGTGAGAATCTTGCATCAGGCACTTACTTTATAAGATATACTGTAGGCGCAAATAATATTACCCGCAAATACATTAAATTATAATGCCAAAGGTTTTGTCAGGTACATTTGCAATTGAACTAAATTATGTGGTCTATGCCACACCGGAAAAGGTCTTTGATAGTATTACAAAAGAAGCTGAGATAAATCAGTGGTGTGAAGGAGGTGGAAAATTTGAGCCCTTTGTAAAGGGCAATTTTGAGATGTTTGGAGGATGGGTCAAAGGACAGGTTTTGAAATTTAACCGCATTAAACGTGAGTTGGAATATTCCTGGAAGCCATCAGAATGGTCAAAGAAAGCAGAGCCATCCGTTGTTGAATTTTCTTTTAAAAAGCATCCGGCTGGAACAGAAGTATCAATAACTCATTCCGGATTTCCTAGTCAGGAAGAGTCTGAAAAACATCGTTCCGGTTGGGTTGATCATTTTTTTGAGCCTTTAAATGATCATTTAATAAAATAACGAACCATATTGATTAAAGCCCTGTAAAGGGCTTTAATTATTTTTACTCTTATTTGCAAGCTGACCGCAGGCAGCATCAATATCCTTTCCTCTGCTGCGCCTTACGTTCACTATCAGATTCCTGGATTCAAGAAAGTCTTTGAAATTTTCTAGTTTGTCTTCTCCGGTATTAGTGAATATGCCCCCTTCGATCGGGTTATATTCTATCAGATTGATCTTACATGGAACAGTTTTACAAAATGTACTCAGCTCTCGGGCGTCTTCTATTGAATCATTGAAATTTTTGAATACGATGTACTCATAGGTTACCCTGCTACCAGTCTTCTCATAAAAGTAACTAAGGGCTTCCCTTAACGATTCAAGTGTGTTGTGCTCATTAATGGGCATGATCTGATCACGCTTTTTATCATTGGCAGCATGGAGTGAAAGTGCAAGATTGAACCTTACATTATCATCGCCCAGCTTTTTGATCATTTTGGCTATGCCCGCAGTAGATACTGTGATCC
>JAHEMF010000076.1 GCA_024643795.1 Bacteroidota bacterium
GGCGATGTGATCGGCTACACCCTGGAGGTGAGCAATACGGGCAACCTGACTTTGGACAATGTGACGGTGACTGATCCGTTGACAGGATTGAATCAGAACGTGGGTACGTTGCTACCACAGCAGAGCCAGCAGGTAACGGCAAACTATACGGTGACCCAGTCGGATGTAGATGCGGGTCAGGTAATCAATGTGGCCACGGCAACAGCAACAGACAGCCGAAACAAGGGTCTCAATACCACCGCCACCGCTACAGTGACCGCTGTTCAGACCAATGGAATCGACCTGAGCAAAGTTTCGGATGTAATGACTTACAATGCAGTCGGCGATTTGATCACGTATACTTTAACCGTGACCAACACCGGAAATGAGACCTTAGCCAATGTTGTCTTGACAGATCCATTGACCGGCTTGAACCAGAATATCGGATCCATGGCTCCGGCCCAGGTGGTGACGGTAACTGAAACCTATACGATCACTCAGACTGACATCGACAATGGTCAGGTAATCAACACTGCGAATGTTACAGGCAATGATCCTTCGAACACGCCGGTGAGCGATACGGCTTCAGCGACAGTCACTGCAACTCAAAGTGCAGGCATCGATCTGAGCAAAGTAGCGGATGTAACGACTTACGATGCTATTGGAGATGTAATAACCTATACACTTACTGTTACAAATACTGGAAATGTCACGCTGAATGATGTTGCTTTAGTTGATCAGAAAACTGGATTGAATGTCACAATCGGAACGTTGAGTCCTGGCGATGTAAGTATTCAGTCTACCACTTACACGGTAAGTATTGATGATTACATTGCTTTGACACCAATTGAAAATATAGCAACTGTTTCTGGTCAGGATCCAAATCAAATAGAAGTAACTGATTCTGATAGCGCAATTGTGCAGGTAGTTTGTACCAATACCACTTTGGTAACAGGTAGAGTATTTAATGAAATTGACAATTCTGGATTAGCTGGTGTACCTGTTATGCTAACTTCTGAGGATGGTCAGAATGTAGACCAAATAGGAGTCACTGACCAAAATGGTAGATATCTGTTTAGCAATACGGGTTCAGGTAATTTCTCAGTTGAGGTGATCGATAGAAACTTAGCTCTGACTCAATCCTTATATCCTGCTGGGCCAAGTAAAAAGAATGTTACAGTTGCATCTTGTCAGTTCCAGTCTATAGACTTTGGATACGATGATACTGATGACATTCCTGTAATTAATGGTCTAGTTTGGTATGACCTCAATGGAGATGGAATTCAAAATGAATGGTTTGATGCTGATGATGATGGGCAGGTAACCGAGAATATTTTGTCAGGTACTTCCTTGGATCTGAATGATTGGGAATGGATAGATTTCAATGGTGATGGAAGTTATTCTGGTCCTGAAAACTGGATGGAACTTAATGCCGCAGGCTTTGGAAATCCAAATGGCCAAAATCTGGAAATCAGTGGACCAAATGGCTATACTGCGACTCAGAATATTGACAAATATGGTTATTGGAAACATACATTGCCTGTGGGCAGTCAATTCGGAGAGTTCACAATCTCAATTATTGAGGATGATGAGTTCACTTCAAATGCTTTGGCTTTAGTTAATTCCGGATTAGTCAAAATTCTTCCAGATGATGGTGGCAGATTGCAGTCTAGCCAAGAAGTGATTTGTGGATTTACAACACCGACAACAGTTTCTGAGAATATCCTTCAAAGTGGATTGGTAGAAATAGGATTTGGATTTGCTTGTACCGATCAAGTCACTAAAGAGCTGATTGCAAACGATGACTTGTTTGGTGAATTCACCATTAGTTATGGAGGTTTACTGGGTAATATCTTGACTAATGATCTTTTGGACGGTGATACTCCTTTACCAAATGAAGTTGAAATTCAGTTTACTGACTTTGGAGGTTTGTTAGGAGTGGTAGTAGATGCAAATGGTGAAATATCAATAATACCTGGCTTAAATGTAGCAGGTGAGTATGAATTGAAATACACTTTAACTGAGGTTGGAAATCCTGATAATAGCGATGAAGCTACTGTATTTGTTACCTTAATTTATGATGATGTTGATCTAAGTATCACTAAAACATCTTTTGAGGCTGAGATTTTTGAAGGCGATGTATTTGAATATGAAATTGTGGTTTCTAATGTAGGCGGTACAAATGCTACTGAAGTATTGATTTCTGATGAACTACCGTCGAATGTTACTTACTTAAGTTCGACTGTCGAAACCAGTGACCCACAAATTCAAGTCACTACCAACGAAAATGGAAATAGTGTTTCTTGGACTACACCATTACTTCCAGCAGACGGAATAATTACAATAAACATGACAGTTCGGGCTGGTGATGATGGAATTGTTTCAAACACTGTTAGTGTAAGTAGTTTTGAAAATGAACTTACCGAAGAGAATAATTCGGCGATGGATACTAATAATATTTTACCACTCCATATTCCGAATGTGATTACTCCAAACAATGATGGAGATAATGACACCTTCGAAATCCAGGGACTAGGTAAGTTTATTAGTAATGATATAGTTATTTTTAACAGAAACGGTGATCATGTTTTCGAAACAGATAACTATCAAAATAACTGGGAAGCCGAAGGACAGACAGCAGGAACCTATTTCTATGTATTAACTGCAGTGGATAGAGATGGTAAATCCCATGAGTTTAAAGGATGGGTTCAAGTAATTAAGAATTAATAAAAGAAATAGAGATGAAATTAGAGTTTGTTTTCTCTCCATCTTTTAAAGATATAATCGTTAGCGATATGAGAACGAGTTTAAAAATTGGTTTAATGACTTTCCTAGTCCTTGTTTTAGGTTCCGGGATCTTGGTTGGTCAGCAGCTTCCTCAATTCAGTCAATATATGTTTAATGGGTTGCACATCAATCCAGGATATGCTGGCTATAAGGGAGAGCCATATATACAAAGTACATATCGAAGTCAATGGATAAATTTTCCGGGGGCTCCTGAGACCTTCACGGTGACTGCTGACTTTGCAGCCAACGAAGGGACTATGGGGTTTGGCGTGTCTTTTTTGAGTGATAATTTAGGTCCTGCCCGCACAAACGGAGGGCTTTTAACCTATGCTTACCGAATTCAGACAGGTAAAAAGAGTTGGTTGGGATTGGGAGCAAGTGCAGGATTTTCTCAGTATTCTATAGATGGGAGCATGTTGGATCCAAATGATTATCCAGATAGTGAAATTCCAGACGGTAGGATTAATTTGTTTGCTCCTAATCTTAATACAGGATTATTCTTTCATAATGATCGATTCTACGCGGGTTTTAGTATTTACAATATGATTGGTAAGAAGTCCTTAGAGAAAGAGGATGTTGCTTTGGCATACCATGATTTTCACTATTACTTGACAGCAGGCTATATGTTTGATTTGGGTTCCGTGGTAAAATTAAAACCTAGCTTTTTGATCAAGGAAGTAAAGGGTGCACCTATGAACTATGATCTGAATGCAATGTTTCTATTCTATGATAGAATTTGGATTGGTGGTAGTTATCGATCGAACCTAAAAATTTGGAATGATAATCTTCCTGAAAATCTAAATAATAGAAATGCAGTTGCAGCGATAATAGAAATCTTTGCTACAGATAGGCTTAGACTTGGTTATGCTTATGATCATAACTTAAACGTCCTGAATAACTACAATAACAACTCCCATGAGTTGTCGGTAGGTTTTTATATGATTCCGAGAAAAGCAATAATGAATAATCAAAGATGGTTCTGATGATGAAAAAGACATGGATGATTTTGAGTATTGCTTCCTTAATGATTTTAGGAGTAATAGGAAAAGCTGATGCGCAGAAAAGCAAATTACGCTATGCAGATTCTCTACTTTTAGAGCAGAATTATAAAACGGCTATAGAACTTTATCAAGAGGCATATGAGCAGGATTCTAATTACCAAACTGCCAAAAAAACGGCACAAACGTATGAGATTATCCGTGACTATGACAATACGTATAAATGGTGGAAGGAAGTAGTTGATTTTGAAGAATCTACACCTGGAGACTTCATTCAATTTTTACGTTATGCCCAATTAACAGAAAAAGTATCCGAGGCGAGGGATATTTTGGACGCTAAAGGAATAGGGGCAGACAGCATTCAAGTTGAAGAGCTTTTAAAATTAGAAAGTCCAAGGAAGTTAAAACTGTCTGGAGTTAATGAACTAAATTCATCAGAGTCAGATTTTGGCATCACTGTGGATTCGGATGGCAACAGGTATTTTGTTTCTGACCGGGGAGGCACTTACGTGGATGAGATGCCAGCAATTAGGATTGATGGAAGGAAAAAGATTTTCAGTGAAGAGAAACAGGACTATACAGGCCGCGAATACTTAAGTGTTTACCGACAGGATAAGAACGGGGTTGTGACAGAAGTAATTTCTAATGTACCTGACACCTATAATTTTTCGGATCCGAGTTATGCTGAGGAAGCCGGTGTTTTATTCTATTCCGTAACCCGGGGGATAAAAAAAGTAAAGAAGCAGAGGGATATTACTGTTCAACCGGAGATTTTTTATAGTAAAGTGACAGAAGAAGGCACCTTAGAAGGCTTTTCACCAGTTCCCTTTAACGATTCTATTGGCTATACTGTAATGAACCCATATGTGGATGAGGAGGCAAAACGCCTGTATTTTACCTCAAACATGCCTGGAGGAGTTGGAGGCTATGATCTATATTATTCGGAATATGATGAAAACATGACCTTTGGCTCCCCTGTAAATTTAGGATCTGAAGTTAATACTATTGGAAACGAATCTCATGCCTTCCGAACGGGTGATAAGTTTTACTTTAGTTCTACAGGTCATAAAGGCATGGGAGGGATGGATATTTTCGAAGCTGACTATTCTGACAGTAGTATTGAGAATGTGAGGAATATGGGATCTCCTGTAAATTCTGTATCAGATGACTTTGCTTATCAGGTATTTAAAAAAGAAGGAAAAAGACCTGAAGTTTACCTTTCTTCCAACAGAAAAGGAGGTTTGGGGCTGGATGATATCTATAGTGTAGAAGAGATATACAAGCAATTTCTTGCGCAGGTCATCGACTGCGACGGTAGCGTGATTAGTGACAATTACCAAACAACTTTACTCGATAAATCTCAAAATACAAAAGTACAGACTACTAAAGGAACTGGTGGAGAATTATTGGCTGAACTGGAGCCTGACAGCGACTTTGGTATTAAAATTTCCAAGCAAGGCTATTTTAGCATCACAGACGATGAGATATCTACTAAAGGCTTCGATGGAGACACTTTGAAAAAGGAATACAAATTGATTGCAATCCCCTATAAATTGCCAGTGTTTGTAGATATTGTTTACTATGATTTAGATAAGTTTATGATCAGAGAAGACGCCAAACCAATTCTGGATAAGTTGGCAGAGCTGATGATACGCTATAGTTTCTTAGATCTATTGGTGAGTTCCTATACAGACTCCCGTGCAAGTGATGAATATAACGTCACCTTATCCAACAATCGGGCTAAAGCTGTGACAGATTATATGGCAAAACACAATGTGTCTGCCAACAGAATCAGATTGGAATGGTTTGGGGAACAAAACCTTGTCAATGACTGCGGGGACGGAGTACCTTGTGCAGAGTCAGAGCAGCAATTGAACAGAAGGTCAGAATTGATTTTAGAAGCTTTTTCAGATACGAACCAGCAGTATGAGATGCCTGAGGAGATGAAGGGTAAGGACTTTTGTGATCCAACAGAATTGTTTACTCAGATTCAAGATGAAATTGCTCAGATCCCAACAGTATACTTCGATTTTGATAAGTCGATGCTCAGAAGCGTTCACAAGAAGGAACTGGAGCGTACTGCGATCATGTTAAAGCGCATGCCTAATTTAATGCTATATATTGAAGGGCACACTGACCAGCGTGGTGATGACGCCTACAATCAGAAGTTGTCAGAAAGACGTGCCGATGCAGTGAAGGAATACTTGACCAAAAGAGGAATAGAGGAAAATAGAATGGAAGAGGCTTGGTTCGGAGAGAGCCGTCCGATCCACAACTGTAATGAGGTAACATGCACCCCGACTATGCATCAACTGAATAGAAGGACTGAGTTGAGGATTAGGAAGTAAAAATGATAATAGCTGAGATATATTTTAATCAGAAACACAAATGGCCCCGAAAATTTTCGGGGCCATTTGTGTTTCTATTGAGAACAATTAATTTTAATTTGAATATCCGCTTTCATTCCACTTGCCGAAAAAATATTCGATGAA
>JAHEMF010000077.1 GCA_024643795.1 Bacteroidota bacterium
TGATATAGGAGGGAAGTATTTACCTTCAACAATCACCGGTGCGATCAGCGGGTTTTCTATTGGGCTGAGTCCCAACCAAAGTTATGGTGCAGCTGAATCCAGCGAGATGGAATTTCACCCTCACTGTTATAACATAGCATACATTGGTAATGAGAATAAACTTTGGAAAACAACCGACGGAGGTGCATCATTCAACATGATCAAAGATTTTGGTACAAATGTAGACGACAAGGTGATGTACATCGAAATTTCTTCTTCTGATCCCAATGTTATATATCTGAATCAGCAACCTGCATCAGGCAGCACCGGACTTCTGTGGAAATCAACAGATGGAGGTGTCAACTGGGCGTCGCTCACCTTACCGGCAGGTAACAGTCGCAAGACCTTATTAACGATAGATCCGCTTGATGAAAACACCTTATGGATCGCTTATCCAAATGGTGCCAATGGATTTAAGGTATATAAAACTACTGATGGTGGTACTACTTGGGTGAATCTTACTACAACAACTCTTAATTCTGAGCAACCACATTCGCTGGTGCACATTGCCGGAACTGATGGGGGAGTTTATTTCTGCACCAACAGGACTGTTTATTACAGAAATAACACCATGAATGATTGGCAGCTCGAGAGTTCCGGATTGCCATTGTATATAAATACCAATATTGCCAAGCCTTTTTACAGAGACAGCAAACTAAGAATAGCATCATATGGAAAAGGTATATGGGAAAGTGAGTTTGCGGAGTTGCCATCGGCACCGATTGCAAGAATAAATGTTGACAAACTTTCTCAAACTGTTATTTGTGTTGTTGATTCCTTTTATTTTGAAGATCACTCATTTCTCGATCATACCAATGCTTCATGGTCGTGGTCATTTCCTACTGGATCACCTTCTATTTCATCGTTACGAAATCCGGCAGTAATGTTCAGTGCCGCCGGAACTCATATGGCGACGCTTACTATCACAGATGGTAACGGGTTACAGGATTTTGATACCATTAATGTGGAGGTCATATACTATAATATTCCCACGATCCTTGCTGAGGGTTTTGAAGGCAATTTTGTTCCTGATGGATGGGAGATATATAATGAAGATGCGAATGGACAATGGTCAACTCACAATGTTGGTGGCTACAGTATGTCATTGCGCAGCGCCCAATTCGACAATTATAATATTCACTCAGTGGGTACATATGATGATCTTCGTGCATATGTAAATACTGTTGGGGTGTCTGCACCTAAATTGTATTTTGATGTTGCTTATGCTGCCTATGGTGGAGTTTATTCAGACACACTTGAGATTTTAGTATCTGATGATTGTGGATCAACCTTCACTTCGGTCTATAAAAAAGGCGGTGCAACACTTGCAACCGCACCCAACATTCAGTCAATATTTGTCCCTGCATTCGATGAATGGAGAACTGATACAGTATCATTGTCGGCATTTTCAGGAATCAGTAATCTGATGGTTGCATTCAGAAATATAGGACATTATGGAAATGCATTATATATTGACAATGTTAATATTGGTAATTTGTCATCCGCACTCAATGAAGCTGATGCTGTAAATGAACTTTCTGTATATCCTAACCCGATCATGCAAGGCGAATGTTTGAATATTGTATTGCCCCAAAATGATTATGGTCTTACTATTACTGATTTAAATGGTAAGATCATATTTACAAAGGAGATAAAAGGTGCAAGCGCTGTTGAATTACCGGAACATTTGGCTTCAGGAACTTATATTTTGTCAGTTAAAGGCAACACGAAGATCTGGAATCGTATTTTGGTGATCCAATAAAATCGCATTTGATCTGGAAATTATCCTGAGTTTTGATGATTAATTTGGTAGACCCGGATTTTTATTTTTTCTTTATAGTGCTAACCAATTTATTAACTCAAACACTAAACCTATGAAAAGAATTATGTTATTATTTACCTGCGCAGCATTATTGCAGGTTTCAATCTCATTTGCCCAGGAAGAAAGCAAAGATTATACGATGGTTGAACTGTCTTTTATGAATGCTAAAATGGGTAAAGCCGATGCATTTGAAAAAGCAGTAAAGACTCACAACGACAAATATCATCCTGAAGGACGCCATGGTTCTTTTCTGGATGTAATTGCAACCGGACCAAATGCCGGAACCTATGTTTGGGGAATGGGGCCATGTATGATGAAAGATCTTGACGATCGTCCGGGTAAGGGTGCTCATGATGATGACTGGCAGAAGAATGTTATGCCTTTGATCGAAAGCTATGGAGCAGTTGAATATTGGAGGCTTGATGAGAAGTTATCATTTATTCCTGAAGGCAAAGGGCAGTCAAAAGTATATTTGATCTGGTTCCTTGATATCACCAGAGGTGAATATTACAGATTTAAAAAGCTGATGGGAGATATCCAGAAAGTTTATGCCGAAAACGGAAAGAAGAACATCTATATATGGAATAACCGCTTTGGAACCAATGACGGAAGAGATGTGGCCATCGAGTGGCAGATGGACAACTATGCTGAGATGGATGACGATTGGGATCTGAAGCCTGCCTACGAGAAAATGTATGGTGAAGGCAGCTGGCAGCTGATGCTCGAAGAATGGGAAGAGTGTGTAAGTTCTAACTCACGCGAGGTTTGGAATAATGTGCACTGATATTATAACTTTGAAAAAGGGCGATCCAACGGATCGCCCTTTTTTTTGACTTATTTTCTAGTGACCAGAACTTTTTGAATGCTATTGATGTTGTTTCCCGTTATACGGACAAAGTAAAGGCCTTCATAAAGTGTTTGCACATCTAAGTATGTGATGGTGCTTCCCGGGTAAAGATATTTTTGTTCCACCAGTTTGCCGGATGCATCCAGTAATTCAAAATTAACAGAGTTTTTCACCAGTCCGTTGATCTGGACTGCAATCAGGTCGGTGGTGGGATTCGGGTAAATGGAGATGTTAAGGTTTTTCAGCTCACCCTCATCAACAGAAACCGTAGAAGTGTAAATGGTTGTAGGTTCATTAATGGAAGTTACCTTACGATTGGTTGCATTTCCATAAAAAGCAGGACCAACAACATATGGGTATGCCGAGTTCCAGTTGGCATCAACCGTTGCAAAATAAGCATAGGTTCCATTTGGATATTCGGGAGTTACACAAAAGCGTCCGTTATGTTCATCAAGGTATTCTTCCTGACCGGGGTGACTAATGAATTCATAATCTTCACGGAAGTATCCTAAAAAGTAAGTGCTGTTAACCGGTGGTCCGTCATCTACATTGGTTCCATCTGCCCAATGTGTTCTTACAGTGATGTTTCTCAGCTGATAACCTGATCGTATCCTCACTATTCCGCCTGTTCCATTTGCATTCTTATACCCATATGCACCATAGATCGGGTATCCGTCATAGGCAAACCCTATAAGGGGTGAATGAGCTGTGCTGTCAATGGCATAAAGTCCGTCGGCATCATAAAGGTTGCAAATAGTTGAAATCACATTCAGGTCAAGTTTAAATGCTGAAGGATTTTGATGATGATGATAATTGCCCATTGCCGGATGTCCTTTTGAGCAATCAAAGCCGACTTTCTCTGCAGGAATGGCATCTCTGCTCCAGGCAGTGAGCGCCTGTGGTCCGCCGGGACATGGAGGATTACCGGGTCCGCCACATAATGAGTTGGTAGAAGTGTTCCAGCCAACACCATCACGAAAGTCGAATAAGGCAACACCATTAATAAATATTCCAATGTTACCGCCATTGGTGGCGATAGGTGTGCCCGTATTCGGCTGAGGGTTTAATGGTATCTGATATATCCCGTTCTGATTGCTCGCAATAGAAGGGTTTCCATCCAGAAACGGACCGGTAGGGTAAGAGGGAATACCGGTAGCGGTGATATAAGCATAGTTGTTAGAGTATTCAACTTTTTGGCAATTCACAAGTAAACCGTTACTAATGGCTGTTGAATTACCGGACATATAATAACTGCCTGTGACCGATGTGTTCTGAAGCCAGCCGGTGATAGCAGGACTTAGTTGTGCCATCGATACAGAAGCAGCACTAAAACATGTCAATAGTAAAAGAACTCCCTTTTTCATATTTATATATTCTTTGTCAGATACCGTTATTCATTTGTTCCATTACCCGAATTTATTAAAAGTTCTTTTGGAAACTGATGTTTCGGGTTGAAAACAAACTCTTTATCATTTAATGTAAGCAAGAAAGCTATCAGGTCAGCCTTGTCATCCGAAGATAGAATGATCGGATCCTTCAGCTCAGGTGAAAGCGTCGGATGTCTGACTATTCCATCAGTATAATGGTTTAAAACCTGACTAAGTTTTTTGAACCTCCCGTCATGCATATAAGGATATGTATAGGAAAGATTGCGAAGCGATGGGATCTTGAACATCAGGCTATCGGCGGCTTCCATCAAAATAGCCCATCTACCCGGGTCCTGAAGTGTAGTATCGACCGGAAGGCCGTTGTTGGCATATTGGTATGTTGAGAAGAGCGGTTCTGCATGGCACGAATTACAGTTCAACTTAAAAAGTTCATACCCATGCTCTTCCTGCGGGTTAAACTTTTCTAAACCTTGGCGGACTTTGTCATATCCGGAGTTGCTGGAGACCAGTGTGAGCTGGAACTGCGAAAGCGATTTAAGCAAATGGTTGACGCTAATGATGCTGTCTTTAAAAGCCTGAGCAAATGAATTCACATATATTTTATTCCGCTTCAGCTTGATGATGATATGTTCAAGAGTTTCGTTCATCTCTTTCGGATGTTCAATAGGCGCCAGCGGCTGCGTGTCCAGATGGTTGATAGCTCCGTCCCACATGAATGACTTTTGCCAGGCAACATTAAATATTGCCGGTGCATTCCGGTTACTGACCTGATCATTGATACCATGACTTAACTGATGGTCAGTATGCGAAAAGGAATTATAAGGTGAGTGGCATGATGCGCAGCTTATTGTGCTGTCTTTTGATAAGACAGGATCAAAGAATAGTTTCCTGCCAAGCTCGATCTTTTCTGCGGATAGTTTGTTGTTGGTAAAATTATAAACAGGTTCAGGGAAATATTCAGGGTAATCCAGTTCGATCTCAACTGTACTATAAGCTCCAAGCACAATAAATGACATGATCGATATAAGAGCGAGATTTATTTTCATTCAGCTATCTTGAAAGAGCCGGCGATCAAGCCGGCGAGTTGCATAGCTTTTTTGTTAGGGCTCATAACTTCAAATATTTCGCCAAGATCGATTTTTGATAAAAATGATCCCACATCGAACTCTATAATGATGTCTTGCTTATCATGAACATCCAATGTTATGGTTTGAAGTGTGTTGTACGGATATTGATAGCCCCCTATATGGAATTGAAAAATGTTATCTCTGGCCGGGCATACATTTGTTTTACCTTCCAGTTTAAAATTGATATAACCGCTTTGCCATGCCCAGTACATTCCGTTAACAGGGTCCAGGTCATCGCCAAACACCCCCGACACACTGGTCAGACTGTCAATGCCGAGATGGAATTTTATCATATCAAATCTGCCCGGGTCATCGTTCATGATAGTTTCCACATTACCATTTTCAATATTGAACAGAAAATACTTTTGCCTGGGAGTGTAAACAAGTTCACCGTTATTGTATAAGGTGATATCTGAGATATAAAATTTTAATGTTTCAACTTTGACAGAGTCGTTTATTTTATTGGAGTAATAAACTTGTCCTGGAGTTAAGTTACTATTGTTGAAGGTTGCTTTTAGCTTGATCGAATTTTGACCGTAAACGGTGATGGCGGATAAAAGAAATGCCGATGAAACAACAAGGGGAAATAACTTCATAACTCATGAGGTGCTCCGGAGTGATGTTCAAAGATAAATAAAAAGTGGGGTACAGGCGGATACGGATCCCCTTGTGTAAATGGTTGGTCAGCGAAGGCTGTTGATGGCATCCATTATTTTCGGATCATTGATGCTGGTCTTTGGATCAAAGAATGTGACTAGTCTGCCCTCCTGATCGATCAG
>JAHEMF010000078.1 GCA_024643795.1 Bacteroidota bacterium
AAGCATCACAGGAATCAGGATCCCCAGAAAATGAGGTATCAGCACCATCAACATACAGTATCAGTGAAGGCAGTCATTTAAAGTGGAAAGGTGTTATGCTCGGTATTAAAGATCATGAAGGTACCATTAGCGTTTCATCAGGGACACTTACTACTGAGAACGGGCAGGTAACCGGAGGCACTTTCACTATTGATATGTCATCAATAGCTCCTCTTGATACCAATTACACTGAGGAGCAAACCAAAGAGAAACTTATAGGTCACCTTTCATCACCGGATTTCTTCGATGTTCAAAGTCATCCCACAGCAACTTTTACTATCACGGCGGTTAATGGTACAGAAGTAACCGGCATAATGAATATTAGAGGAGTTGAACACGAGGAAACATTTAAAAATGTTATGATCACAGAAGAAAATGGCTCAGCCACTATTACCGGTGACATAACAATTGACAGACAAAAATATGGGGTTGCATTTAAGATGCCTGTTGCTGATCTGGTTATATCAGATGATATAAACTTGAATGTTTCAGTAAATGCAAGCAACATATAATTAACAGTTTAGGGATTTAGTTAAAGGCAGGCCTCAAGGTCTGCCTTTTTTATTTTATACCGGTGTCTGTTGATTATCTTTAAGGCCGATGAAAAATTCAGAACTCATTGACCTGCACGCATTGCAGGAAATATCATTTGGCGATAAAGAACGCATGAAGAAATTCATTCACATCTTTTTAAAGAATGTTCCGGTTGTAATTTCTGGCATCAATGAAGCACTTGATAAAGGAGAGAATGAAAAACTGGTGCCGCTTATTCATAATTTCAAACCTCAGGTGAAGATGATGGGGATAGTTAATTTGAAAGCAGAAATAGACCCGTTGGAATCAGAGGTGAGAGAATACAAAGATCCGAGTCAGGTAAGAGAAAAGCTTCAACGGTTTATTGTTGAAATTCAAAATGCGGCAGCTGAACTAATGCGTTTGATCTCAGAAGATGATCATCCAAGCGTTTGAATAATTGCATCCAGATTCCTGAATGCGGTAGGATCTTTTACAATATACTGCTCAGCTCCTTTTGCAATGGTTTGTAGCGCAACTCCATAATGCTCCTGACTGGATAGCATGACAACACGGATCTCAGGATCGTATTTCCGTATTTTTTGAAGGATCTGCATTCCATCTTCCGCATTACTGTTGTTCATGTTCAGGTTATAATCCAGAATCACCAGCGCCGGTTCATTATAAAGATTTTTTATACACTCTTCACCGGACGCATAATACATAACCGTGTTTCGGGGGTCATTTGCCAGATGTGCCATGGCCATCTCGGCATACATTGGATCATCATCAACTAGAAATATCAAACGGTTAGAAGGCATAGGTTTTACTTTATGATAAAAGTAAAAATTTATTTAAAAAGGGTCTGCACTTTTTTCATCGCGATATTTGAAGCGAGCGGCGCAACAATTTATTTTCTTTCAACTCACATTCAACAAGATAAAGCCCATTTGGAAGAATGCTTATGTCAATAAGTGTTGACGTAGACTCAGATATCGTGCTTAAAACAACTTGTCCTAATGCATTAATAAGGTTGACTTTTTGCACAGGTGTCTGTGAAATTATATTAATAGTTGAAGTAGCGGGGTTTGGAAAAACATCAAAAGATATAACTTCAGATTCAGAGATGCCCAGGCAGATCTCAAAAGTTACCGTTATACTATCAGTACTGACGCATCCATTCAGATCTGTTACAGTTACCCAATAAGTTTGTGTTGCAGGCGTTGCTGAAAAAATTGCAAGTGATGATCCTGTTGAACCGTCGCTCCAGTTGAAAATATTAGCTGGATTTGATCCGGGATCAAGTACATATGACAATCCGGTACAATAAGTGGTATCGGGCCCCAAGCCAGCCGCCGGAGGAAGCACGGTAGTTATACTTACGGAATCGTTGAATTGCGGACATCCTACACTTGTTCCATATGGGGCGCTGTTGTATATATATGTTCCGTTAGAATTTACAAATGGTGTGAATGTGCCTGCGAATCCACCTGCTAATATGCTAGGGCCTGACCATGTGCCGGTTGTATCAGGAGTTCCCGGAATAGAATTGAAAAGACTTATGGCGCCGGCATTTGAACATGCAAATTGTGAAGTATAGGATGATGAGGCATTTACTATACAGCGTTCAAGCTTGAAGTCGTCCATTGAAAGGTCATTGCCATTTCCTCCTGGTACATTAGTGATAAGAATAAAAGTTATTACTGAGTCGGTGGGAGTGATTGATCCTGTTGAATACTGATACCATAGTGGTGCATATGGAGCAGCAACACTGTCAATGTTATGCAGAACAACCCCGTTTCCGTCTATAACGGTAAGGCGTACGTTACATTGAGGTCCGCTGAATGATGTGGTTAGATAAGATGATATTTGTACCGGAAGATTAGGACATACACTCATAGGCCTTACGTACACAGTGTCGCCTGCACAGGTTCCCGCGCCTCCAACACAATTGGTCATGTTCATGTATAAAGAATAATTTCCCGAATGAACCGCATAGTTTTTGGGAATGTTGTGAATAGTAGCTCCAGGAATAAGGTGTGGTACAACGGTCTGATATTCATATCCGTCTGTGAAAACTGTTTGCCAGGTACATTGAGACCATGAAGTTTTAACAAACGATACAAATGCTATGATCAATAATGTTGTGAGTGATTTTCTTGTAAAGGACATATTATGGTTTAGTTAATGATAATTGTTGTGTATTGGTTTTTTTGTTTTGTACTTCTGAGGTAATAAGTGCCACAGCTTAGATCTGACACATCTATGATTCGTGAATTTAAGGAATCAAATGATCTTACAATTTTACCGCTAATATCGATGATCTCAAACGAAGAGTTGGACAGCTCTTCGGGAATGACCACGGTTAAAGATTTTGTTGCGGGATTCGGGTATGCCCGGATGATTGGCTGAGCGTTGTCAACATCGTTTATTCCAGTGGTTATACATATGATGGTGCCGGTAATATTAGAAGCGGAGGCTAAAGGTGGCGATGGTGTAAGTTCATTTACCAGACCGATGTATGGAATGTGAGGAGAACGTGGAACGCTGACCGCGGCTTGAGGAGTAACAGGGTAGGGAGTGGTATTACAAGAGCTGAGGCCTGATGAATCAAGTTTGGCAACGAACATACGCTCCAGGGCGGATGACAAACGACCGGCGATCAAATATCCTCCATCAGAGGTTTCGATCATAGATCTGATGAAAGTGCCGGCACTTCCAACCGGGGAGTAGCTATTGCTCCAGATCACATTTCCGGTATTGTCAAGTTTGACAACAATTCCATTTGAAGCACCTGATCCGAGTGAGATCACATTGCATGCTACCCAGTAGTTTCCAGAGCTATCCTGTTTTACAGCCACCGGTTCAAAGTCGTAGCCATTTGCCCCGAATTGTATCGTGAAACTTCCTCCTGATAAGGTTGAATCAAGGTGAGAAAGGGTCATTTTGCTACCTGTAGGGGAACCAAATGATCCGAGGCTTACAATCATATATCCGCCATCGTTAGTAGGCGCAGCATCAACGGAGTAGGTGCCAAATGAGTTTGGGAAATTCTGAATCACGTTACAAACTGTATCCACAATTGCTATTGCATTGGCGAGCTGGATCATAGCAATTTTGCCGTTGCCCAGATATCGGCCGGCATAACGCGGACTTGCAAATTGGTTGGTGTTCAGAAAACCCTGCTGTAAAATAGCTCCTGAGCTGTCGAGTGTAACTACCGAAGGCTTGGCACTGCCACCAATACCTGATGTGCCAGTAATGCAGTAATGTCCGGGAGAGATCTCAAAGCCATGGTTTGCATAGTCATTACCCAGATTAGGATCGCCATATGTTTTATACCATATCAGATTAAGAGATGCATCGAACTTTGCAACAAACCAGTCGGAATTAACATTATTTGTTTGCACGGCACCGGTAACTATATAGTTACCATAGGTGGTTTCGAACACTGATTTTGGATACATGATCAATCCTGTACTAACAGAGGTAGACTGAATAACTACTCCTGTTGCAGAAATTTCACTGATAGCGATATCCTGATACCCCAGCCCGTTAAATGATTCAGAAGCCAGGATAAAGTTGCCGGACGAATTTTCACAAACAGCATCCACCATATCGTTGCCTGTGTTCAGCAGTTGCATTTGAAATGAAGTTTGTTGTGCAACTGCATTGTACGTGAGCAGCATTAAAAGAATAGATAGAATGCGAATGGGCAATTTCATTGAATATAATTTTTGTGGGGGCAAATGTAATCAATGATGATGTGGTATAGCATGACAAAAGACAGGTGTCTGCTATAGTTGAATGCTGCGTTAGGGGGAGAGCGGGCCTACCGAATAAACTGTGCTCCGGCACAGGTTATGAGTAGCAGCGAGCACCCGACCCCGGCGGCATCATTATTTAGAAGCACAGTTGAAAAAAGCGGATTTCAGCTGCCGGGGGAACGCCCTGAAAATCAGCGTTATAATAATTATCAACATAAATATATCCTTGATAATCAATAAGATGCATTACCAATGCTGAGTAAATTGTTGACTACTTTCCGCAAATGGCGACTATTACGTAACTTTGCCCGCTTGATTTAGCCCGGGCGTACACGGGATAGTAGTTTTAAAATGAAGAGTTTATCGGTATTCGACATTTCGTTCACAGGTTTGTCGAATGGTGTACACCGGTTCGATTATGAACTGAGTGAATTGTTCTTTGCAGAATTTGGTGATGATGAGTTTGTGCGGGCATTGGTAAAAGTTGATGTTGATCTTGATAAAAGAGACAACATACTAACATTGATGTTCAGGATAAACGGAGACATAACCACGCTATGTGACAGATGCCTTGAAGAAGTGACGTTGCATATAAACGAAACGCGAGTGATGCTGGTTGGCTTTGAAGGAAATGAAAAGCGACCGGTTGATGCAGATGATATTGTTGTGCTGGATCATAAAGAGCATGTTCTAAACGTTGCACAGCATATGTATGACTACGTTAGTTTGAGTTTGCCTATGCGCAGGGTGCACGAAGAAGGGGAATGTGATGAAGAAGCCTTGCGAATCATTCAACAAAAGCTCAGTGTGAATGAGCCAACAGCTGACCCAAGGTGGGACAAACTGAAGAGTATCACCAGATCAGATAATAAGTAAAAATTAAAATAGAATTTAATAATTAACAGATATGCCACATCCTAAACGGAAAATTTCGAAAACTAGAAGGGATAAGAGAAGGACCCATTATAAAGCTACTGAGCCCACAGTTGCTGTTTGTCCTACCACCGGCGAATCACATTTATACCACCGTGCATACTGGCATGAAGGTAAGATGTATTACAAAGGCAAGGTAGTTATTGAACAGTCGGCTTAAGCTTAGTTTTTTATGCAATAATCCTAACTCTAACCCAATACATGAGAATTGGTGTTGACATTATGGGTGGCGACTATGCCCCCCTTGAACCGATGCTCGGAGCCATTGAGGCATCCCAGGCATTGAGTGATGAATGCAAGCTGGTTTTGATCGGTGACGAACTTGCCATCCGTGCAATATGCAAGGAGAACAATTTTAATGCAGATATTTTTGATATCATAAATGCTCCTGATGTGATTTCCATGTCGGATCATCCTACCAAAGCATTCACCACCAAACAGAATTCTTCAATTGTTGTTGGATTTCAACTTCTCAAACAAGGTAAGATAGACGTGTTTGCAAGTGCCGGAAATACCGGAGCTATGCTGGTTGGGTCCATGATGGTATCCAAAACCATCCCTGGTATCATTCGCCCTGCAATTTCATCGATCCTTCCGAAGGAAAATGGTGGCAAAGGTGTAATACTTGATGTAGGAATTAACGCAGATTGCAAACCGGATGTACTTCAACAGTTTGCAGTACTGGGATCTATTTTTGCCAAGCATGTTTATCATGTTGAAAATCCCAAAGTAGGGCT
>JAHEMF010000079.1 GCA_024643795.1 Bacteroidota bacterium
GAAGATGAATTTTTAAAGCGAGATGGGAATAATCTACTGTATGAACTTTACGTCAGCTTGCCCGATGCGGCACTTGGTAAAACGGTAGAAGTGCCAACAGTGGATGGAAAAGCCAAGATAAAAATAGAACCGGGTACACAAGGTGGTAAGGTGCTTAGACTGAAAGGGAAAGGTTTACCGCAACTTAATAGTTACCACAAGGGTGATTTATTGGTTAATATAAATGTATGGACTCCTACTGAACTTTCAGCACAAGAAAAGAAGATGATGGAACAGTTGCGTAATTCAGAAAATTTCAAACCCCACCCCGGTAAAGATGAAAAGAGTTTCTTTGAGAAAATGAAAGAATATTTTGGATAAAAAAATCCCGTTGATAATTTCAACGGGATTTTTTATTTGAAGTGTTATTTTATCTTGTTACAACAAGCTTTGCGGTCCTTTTATACTCAGTGCTTTCAAGTTGTACAATGTAGATCCCTTTGTTGAGAGAGGAAACGTCTATCCATTGATCATTTATCAATCGCTCGCGGACAAAAACTGATTTGCCGGTGATGTCATAAACTGTAAGCTTTCCGGAAACACCTGCAGGCAAGCCGGTGTGAACTTTTGTGTTATATGAAGCAGGATTAGGTTCAAATTTAAGGATGCCATCAACCGTTGGTGCAGAAGGTATACCAGTGGAAGGGTTTACTATGATCTGACCTTTCATGCCAGATGATGCATGTGGTTGACAAACATAATAATATGTTTTCACCATGGTAGGAACAACCATGCCTCCTCCAAATCCAACAGAAAATCCACCGTTAGAAGTGCTTCCATTTGCATTCCATGTTGCCTGTGATACTTCAATTGCATTATGAATGGAAGCCAGATTGAAAATTACAGTGTCTCCCAAAGTAATAGTAACTGTAGACGGAGAAAAAGTAAATCCACTGTTTGTTACATTCCACACTTTTGCATTTGCATTGAAACTCAATGCACAGGTTACGATGAGTATAAAAAGGTAAATTTTCTTCATAAAGTAACTGATTGATATTGATTTTATCTCCAATAGCTAAGATAGTAAAAAAATACATACACAAACATAAGGCCCACAAAATCAATAGAATAAGTTTAGAATCCTTCAAAATTTGGGATGTCCCCCAATAGTACCCATTTTAACGCAGATCACCCTTTTGACTCAACCAAGTGCTTGTATTTCCTTCATTTATAGCTTTTGAGCTGAGTTTTTATTCACACTGCTCCATGAGTCTGGTTTATAAAATTGAAGGACATCATCAGATCTAATTTTCATTTTTGGTTCATAAATCAATCTGTTTCTATTACTTAGCTTTGTCAAAACTTATTTTGTGCATGATTTTAAGTATTAACAAGGTAACCAAACAGTATGCCGCACACAAGGCGTTGGATGATGTTTCAATTGAAGTGCCTAAAGGCAGTGTATTTGGATTGTTGGGCCCTAATGGAGCAGGAAAGACTTCCCTTATCAGGATCATAAATCAAATTACAGCACCGGATAGTGGTACTATACATCTCAATGGTCATAAGCTCCACCCTGATGATATTTCAAGGATCGGATACTTGCCAGAGGAGAGAGGGTTATATAAGAAAATGGAAGTTGGGGAACAGGCCATATATCTTGCTCGTTTAAAAGGCCTCAGCAGACCAGAGGCTATTACTAAGCTGAAGTACTGGTTTGAAAAATTTGAACTTAAAGGGTGGTGGAAAAAGAAAATTGAAGAACTCAGCAAAGGAATGCAACAAAAGATCCAGTTCATCATTACAGTTTTACATGATCCCGAATTACTCATTCTGGATGAGCCTTTTACCGGTTTTGACCCCATCAATGCCAATTTGATCAAGGATGAATTGTTAAGACTAAATAGTGAAGGATCCTCTATTATTTTATCGACACACAGAATGGAGTCGGTAGAAGAATTATGCAGTCATATCGCCCTTATAAACAAATCAAAAAAGGTGCTCGATGGTGAAGTGAAGGAGATCCGTAAAAAATTCCGATCACACACTTATGAAATCGAATACAGTGGTAATGCCATCAGTTTTGCCAATTCTTTATGGGCAGGATATGAGCTTATTGATTCAGGCCAGCACGGTGAACTTAATAAAGCCAGGGTCAGAATGCTGAACAGCACTTCAACAAATGAACTTCTTAATGCCCTGCTACCTAACGTAGAGGTACATTCATTCACTGAGGTGATACCCGGTATGAGCGATATTTTTATTTCAGTTGTCAGTGAAAGCAACGATGCAGGTATGGAGGTAGGCCATGAGTAAAGTATCCTTAATCATACAACGTGAGTACCTTACACGAGTTCGGAAAAAGTCATTTATAATAATGACCATTCTCGGCCCTATACTTATGGCAACCCTTTTTGTTGCACCTGCAATGCTTGCTGATTATAATGGCAACGATATCCAGCGTATAAGGGTAATTGATGAATCCGGCCTGTTCAATGGTAAACTGGCAGGAAATGAAAAGTTGGTTTATGAGATGGATACTATGAGTTTGCCGGTGGCAAAAGAAACCTTTGATCCTGCACGGCATGATGCTATTTTATATATCCCCGGAAATGTGATCAACAATACCGGATCCATACTGCTTTTTACATCCAAGCAACCCAATATCAATCTTGTTTCTGCAATTGAAAAAACCATTCAGAAAGAGATCGAGAACATGAAGCTCCAAACCAGGGGTATTGACAGAGCCATGCTTGATGAAATAAAAACCAGAGTTGATATAAACACCCGTTTGCTTACCGATGAAGGTGAAACTGATACCAGTGCAGAACTATCAACTATTGTAGGGATGATATGTGGAGTCCTCATCTATATGTTTATTTTCCTATATGGAGCACAGGTAATGCGTGGTGTTATTGAAGAAAAAACAAGTCGTATTGTGGAAGTGATCATATCCTCTGTGCGACCATTTCAGCTTATGATGGGGAAGATAGTTGGAATAGCATTGGTAGGCCTAACACAATTCATTTTGTGGATAGTATTAACTCTTACAATAAGTAGCATTGCTTCCCAAATATTCTTTGACAAAGAAGTGATCCAGCAACAGATGCAACAACGGACTACAGCTATGGGGACAGAGTTACCGCAAAATAATTCAGAAGACTCGCAGACTGAAGTAGTGTCTCAGGGTGCCATTAAGGTGTTTTCGTCTATGTCATCCATCAACTTTCCGCTGATCATTGGTGCATTCATCTTCTTTTTTCTCGGAGGATATTTGTTATACGGGGCCTTGTTTGCTGCTATTGGTGCAGCGGTCGATGGTGAATCAGATACTCAACAATTTATGTTGCCAATAACTATTCCGCTTATCCTGTCTTTTGTTATTGCTCAGTCAGTTATTCAGAACCCTGATAGTCAGCTGGCATTTTGGTTTTCAATAATACCGTTCACTTCCCCCGTTGTAATGATGGTGCGACTACCGTTCGGTGTGCCGGTGCTTGATATGGTGCTCTCCGCAGTATTGCTCATAGGTGGGTTTATTTTTACTACCTGGATAGCAGGACGTATATACCGTACCGGAATTCTTATGTATGGTAAAAAAGTATCATGGGGTGAATTAGGGAAGTGGTTGTTTTACAAAGGATGAGAACTCATGTGGTGTTATTGCGTAATAATTTTATTGTATCATTTGGAATAGCAACATCCGGTCTTTAAATAGAAAAATAGTATAATGTACTTATGAATATAGCCATTCTGGATCTGGGTACTAATACTTTTCACATTTTGATAGTTGAGTTGTTACCTGGTGGTGGATGGAGAAAGGTCCTTCAGCGTCGCATTACTGTTAAGCTTGGAGAAGGAGGCATTGGGGATAACCGGATCGCAATTCAACCATACAAAAGAGGATTACAAGCGTTGCTAAAATTTAAAAGTTTCATAAAAGAGTATGATGTAAAGTACCACTTTGCATTCGGTACTGCTGCTTTGCGTACTGCGAAAAATGGTCAGCAGTTCATTAAGCAGGCACAGCTCGAAACTGGCATTCACATTGAATTGATATCCGGAGATGAAGAAGCAAGGCTGATCGCTATTGGAGTGATTAGTGCACTGAATATAAAAAAGCGAACAGGTTTGATAATGGACATTGGTGGAGGAAGTGTAGAATTCATCATCTACCATAATGATGACATGCTATGGAAAGGTAGCTTTAAATTAGGTGCTGCCCTTATTAAAGAGCTTGTGCATCCATCTGATCCGATCACCGCAAGTGAGCTTGATGAGATAGATCAACTACTTAATGAAAAACTTAAGCCTTTGTTGTTGGCTATACGGCAATTTCAACCACAATTTATTGCCGGTTCTGCAGGTTCATTTGAAACATTCGCAAGTATGATAAGACACCATACAAAAAAACAAGTAGCTCACTATGGTAAAAATTCATTTCCGATAAATATAAGTGAGTTTAACTCATTATACCTTGTGCTTTTAAGATCCACGCTGGAACAAAGATTGTTAATGAAAGGATTGTTAAAGATGCGGGTGGATATGATTGTAATTGCTGCGATCCTTCTTAAATTTGTGATCGACCATTCCGGAATCAAGGAATTGTTATTATCAAGCTGGTCGCTTAAAGAAGGTATAGCTATAGATAAAGCAACTGAACTTGCTCATTTTAACAAGTAAAATTCACTTACTACAACAACTATAAGAATATGTCAAAGATCCTTGTTATAGACGATGAAAAAAGCATACGCAGTACTTTGAGAGATATCCTTGAACATGAAGGGTACGAGGTTACTGAAGCGCAGGATGGTGCAGAGGCTGTTAAGATTGCTTCCAAGGATTCATTCGATGTGATATTGTCTGATATAAAAATGCCCAAGATGGATGGAATGGAAGTGCTTGAGAAGTTGCAGGAGATAGCTCCCGAAACACCTGTGGTAATGATAAGTGGCCACGGCACAATTGACACCGCAGTTGAGGCCATCAAGAAAGGTGCATTTGACTACATATCCAAGCCACCTGATCTGAACCGCATGCTGGTTACCATCCGTAATGCTATGGACAGGTCAACACTGATCACCGAAACTAAAACACTGAAGAAAAGGATCTTTAAGACCAATGACATTATTGGTGAATCCAAGCCCATCATGGAGATAAAAGCCATGATAGACAAGGTGGCGCCAACCGATGCCCGTGTACTCATTATTGGCCCCAACGGGTCGGGAAAAGAGCTGGTGGCAAGGTGGATCCATGAAAAAAGTGCAAGGAACACATCTCCATTAATTGAAGTTAACTGTGCAGCAATTCCATCGGAGCTTATTGAGAGCGAGTTGTTCGGGCATGAAAAAGGTTCATTTACTTCAGCTATCAAACAGCGAATAGGTAAGTTTGAGCAGGCTAATAATGGAACGCTTTTTCTGGATGAGATAGGAGATATGAGTTCATCAGCTCAAGCAAAAGTATTGAGAGTTCTTCAGGATGGTAAGATAACACGAGTTGGAGGTGAAAAGGATTTTTCTGTAAATGTGAGAGTGATAGCAGCAACCAACAAAGACCTGAAATCAGAAATAGAAAAGGGAAATTTCAGGGAAGATCTTTATCATCGTTTGTCCGTCATAGTTATACAAGTCCCTTCACTCAACGACCGTAAAGATGATATACCACTGCTCGCTGATCATTTTATGACCTCTATCTGTAAGGAATACGGAATGACTGAAAAGGAATTTTCATCCGATGCATATACCGAATTGAAAAAGATAGACTGGACAGGCAACATCCGTGAGCTACGAAACGTGATTGAACGCCTGATAATACTGTGTGATAAAAAAATATCCGGAAGTGATGTAAAACAGTTTGCTGTGCTTAAAAAGT
>JAHEMF010000080.1 GCA_024643795.1 Bacteroidota bacterium
AAGTGGGATTGAACGGTTTCGTCCATAGCTCAAAAGTTTTTTATTGTCAAGGCCAAGCATGGCGTTATATACTTTGGTAACAGGCGCGTTGATAATGACCTGAAAATTCATTCGTTTCATGGTGGTCATAGTATGATGTTTACTAAGGTAAGGAAAAAGTGAAGCAATTTCGCAAGAGCGGATTTGGCAATGCGCAAATGTGGTACTCTGAATAATGTATTTTCATCACCGTCACCCTGAGCTTGTCGAAGGGTGACCACTTCTGGTTTCAGCCTAACACCTTTTAAAGTGCGTAGGCCCGAATAAAATGCGGGGGTGCGCAAGGGAGTGGGAGGAAGCGTATTTTATTCTTGATTTTTTCTCCACTTTTTGATCAAGCAAAAAGTGGAAATGAAAGCGAACAATGTTCGCGAAGGTTTATAGGGGTCGGTACCACACTTCGACAAGCTCAGTGTGACAATTAGCGCATTCGTTTCACGGAATAATAAAAAAGAAGAGTTTCGCATCATTTGCAGAAGTAGGAATATGAATCCACTGAATGCACCGTCACACTGAGCTTGTCGAAGTGTGACAACTAACACATCCACTTCAGGGATTATATCAGCATAAATAAAGTGTTTCGCATCATTTACTTAAGGCAGGAAAATGGATCCGCTAAATGGTTAATCTTCACTGTCGCCCTGAGCTTGTCAAAGGGTGACCACCGGATTTTACTTTCTCAGAATCTCAGATTCAACATGGAAAACACTTGCTTTAGAAAGAATAATAAGGAAATGATTTATAGATTTGAATCTAACTCATTGTTTATCATATAATTATTAGTAATTAGGTTAGTAGTGCATCTTCATTTTACACCACACTATCACCAGATAACTTGCAGATTATACATTCTAAACAACCGAATATACATTACAGACAATTTATTGAGATATACAAGGTTAAGTTTGCTTTCAATTGATTATAGTATCATATTAAATATTAACTCATTACAAACTTAATTAAATTAAACCCTATGAAAAACGTAATTAAAAGTGGCCTTATGCTTGTTGCTGCGGGCCTTATGTTCACCTCGTGTGAAAAATCAGAGAATCAGCCTTCAACGGCATCTGCGGTAAACTCTGGAGACAAAATGATAGATCTTAACCAGGTCGCCAACTACCTAACCGCTGAAGGATATCTAACTGCAACTGAGGATGGAAACGGATCTATTTTTGTTGCACCTGGTCAAAATGGTTCTGCCTTTCTCATCTTTAAAAACGACCCTGTAACAGGCCTTGCTGGAGGTCTTTTCGGTGCTGATTATGGCCCGAATGATTTCTGGAGGGAAAACCCTGATGGAACTGTAAGTGTTCAGCTGTCTTCACAGACTGCAGAACTAAACTACTTTGCAGGAGGTGATTCGTATGCAGGTACTGGAAATATGCATATGATCTTTACAGGTGAGCTTTTAGTGATCAATTTGCCATTTCCTCCGTTTGAGCTGAGGCTTGTAATACCAGGAGGAAGAGGGGCTGTTGATATGATGGGTGTTGGAAAAGTCACTCTTGATGGTCTTCCTGGTGCTGAACACAATTTGAGGGGACAAATAAAAACCTCTGCAAGTGGTCAGTCAAATAACAAACTAGAATTTAATTGATCTATTAGATTGTATAGATAATAAAAACCCGGGCCTTTTGGTCCGGGTTTTTTGTTGAGCAATAAAAATGCCTTTAGGTATTGAAATCTTTTCTACACTGTTTGATCAAGCAAAAAGTGATAACGAATAGCGAACTAGAATTGTTCGCGAAGATTTAAAATTGAAAATCACTTAATCACTATTGCCACACTTCGACGGGCTCAGTGTGACAACGAGTGCACCTGCATTTGAAGATGTCAGAGACAACAATCATATGTAATCTTATAAAGGCCCTTGCTAAGATAGGTTTACAAAAAGGCTGATCACTACTGTCGCCCTGAGCTTGTCAAAGGGTGACAACTTCTAACTTCAGCCTAACACCTTTTAAAGTGCGTAGGCCCGAATAAAATGCGGGGGTGCGTAAGGGAGTGGGAGGAAGCGTATTTTATTCTTGATTTTTTCTCCACTTTTTGATCAAGCAAAAAGTGGAAATGAAAGCGAACAATGTTTGCGAATTTTTATAGATGAATTTTCTGTTTTTTGATGTCACCCTTCAACAGGCTCAGTGTGACGACCATCTGGTGAAAATCTATTTTATTGTTCCTTTTGTCTTGACACAAAAGGAACCAAAAGGTCAAGAATCAAGAACGCTTCTACGCACAGGGCTTTCCCACGCCCGCACTTGATTCAGTCCGGCGCTCTTTTTGCTCCGATCATCAAATTAGAGCTATGAATTTATAAGGTAAAAATTATGAACGATCTAAATTTATCATAGCGGTCACGCTGAGCCTGTCGAAGTGTGACCGTTGCATGCACTAATCTATATTTTCATTAGCATCCTTTCAAAGTGCGTAGGCCCGAATAAAATGCGGGGGTGCGCAAGGGAGTGGGAGGAAGCGTATTTTATTCTTGATTTTTTCTCCACTTTTTGATCAAGCAAAAAGTGGAAATGAAAGCGAACAATGTTCGCGAAGGTTTATAGGGGTCGGTACCACACTTCGACAAGCTCAGTGTGACAACTAGCGCATCCGTTTCACGGAATAAAAAAAAAGATTTTCGCATCATTTGCACAAGTAGGAATATGAATCCGCTTAATGCACTGTCACCCTGAGCTTGTCGAAGGGTGACTAATAATAAATTAATCTTTGACAATTGTATAAAAGGCTCTTTTGCCATCCATCATCAGAGTGATTGAATATAATCCGCTACTGTAACTTCTTAGGTCAACTTCAAGCGCCTTTTTACTAGTAGCACTTTTTGTTAATATTATTTTTCCTGTTACATCCCTGATTTCCACTTGCAGATCCTTGACATACTCTTCAAGTTCAATGGTGAACATTCCTTTGGTTGGATTTGGATATATCTCTGCCTCATTTGTTGTAATCTCTTCAACTTCTGTAGGCATGGTTACCACGATTGCATAATCTTCTACTTCGCCATCAAACCCTATCTCACAGGAACCCGGACTGTTGGCGAATCTGGCCGAGACCCTCATTCGGGTTTTACCTATAAGCGCATTTGCCGGAACGGTTAGGTTAAAGGGTGATAATGTAGTGGGACCATTAGCAGTATTTTGAGCAGACCCCATGTTGTACTCTTCACCTGCATCTTCAAAATCATAGTCGCCATTCCAATCAACCCATACATTCGAATAGATAACATAGTTGCCATCGGTGTTTAGATTTACTGTGAGGTTATAAGAATTACCAATTTCTACAACGGCTGAATCAGTGGCTGAATAGTCAGTATAAGGTTGTGTCTTTCCTGAAGCCTTGTTAATGCCGGCAAAATCAACAAGTGTGATTGCTGTTTGCCAAGACATACTTCCATAGGACTGGCAATATTCCAAAGGTTTCAACTCATACATAAACTTATATGTATCGGTGGTGTCACCTGCGATTCCTACGGCAAAGACCTTAAAATAAACTACTGTACCCACCGGTTGATCGGGTATAGGAAAATCAGAAACCCAAGTAGAGTCTATAGTGTTGCTCATAGGTATGACATTTCCAAATACCGGGGTATTCACCGACCATTCTACCCATGCACTGGTAATGGTGCTGTCGTATGCAATGGTAGAAGTTACGTACTGGTCTACTCCCGAGAAGGGTTTATTGTGTGTAGGGTTATCGGTAATTCTTGTTGTAAGGATAGATGGATAACTCTGTCTGCCATCAATTGTATATTCCCAAATCCCCCTGCCCCATGTGGCAGAGCGTATAGTGTTGGAGCCATACATCTCTTCCAGTTCAAGAATAGCCATATTGGGAAGGTCTGTGTTGTACAACGACCAAACAGTATCGGCCATTGCTTTTTTGTAAACGCCAATTTCTGCGCCCAGATATATGTTTGAGGCAGAGGTGTGATCTATAATGGCACATCGCACCGGTATATTATTCAGGTTATATGAAATATTTTGCCAGGTTAGTCCCTGATCGGTGGTGATATAAACTTTCTGATTATCATTCTGATAATTCCCATAAGTTACAACAAGTACAGAGTCATTATTTGGATCAAATACAACATCGGTGATTGAAATGTTGGGCAAATTGTTTTTGATACTGGTAAAGGTGTTGCCGCCATCCAAGGATATCTCGATTTTTTCGAACCGAACTGCAACCATAATATCCGAATTATTCTCAGCTATGGTTGCGAATGTAATGGTGCCTGTAAAATTTGGAGTACCCAGTTGTGTCCAGTTCACACCAAAGTCATCACTTCTGTAAATGTTTTCCCCCAATGAATACACCCTCATTTGGTGATTAGGGTCGTAGAAGATCGGCGCTATCCAATAGCCATTCTGTCCTGCAGGCGTGGCACCGGACTGACTTACACCGCCATTCTCGGTCCGACGCCTTCCGCCATATTGAAGACTCGATATCATCCAATCATCGTTCAGTGGATGAATGATACCTTCCATACCATCGGCACCATAGAATTCTACCCATGAATTTTCGGTTTTTATACTGGTGCCATTATCCTGCGAACCACAAATTGTGCGTGAATGGTTTGACTGGCTTACACCCAAATTATAATTTTCACGAATAGACTGACCCTCGTAAAAACTCCACGTAGCACCATTGTTATAACTCTTGGCTAATAAACCGTCGGTATTGACCCAAAAGACGCCATTCATACAACGCGCACCACGTATATCGGCATGTACATATGTTCCAACTATGTTATAATTGGAATTGCCCTGACTCCAGGTGGTAACTTTGGTGAAATTTAGGCCCTCATCATAACTCATGTGGGTATCGATGTCGCCAGTTAAAATAATATTGGTATCAACATCGCTGACGGCAAAACCGCCATAGTTGCTTATTCCTGGGTTTGAGAGAAATGTAAAGTTCTGCCCCTCGTCTGATGATTTCCATACACCATCAGAGCTGCCTATATAAACACAATTGGGACAAGCCGGAGTGGTTGAGATCCTTATGGCTGAGCTGTTACCCAATACAGGATTGGATGTGTTGAATGATAGTCCGCCATTTGTTGAAATATAGATCACGCTGCTGTTATTACTACTTACTGCATATATAATATTGGCATCAGTGGGGTGAAATTCGATAGCTGTAAAATCTAAATTGATTATAGGCTTCGTCCATGTGATCAGGTCGTCAGCTGAGCGATAAAGTCCTTCGCTGGTTCCTATGATTACAAGTCCGGGAACAGTTGGGTGGTATGCTATCTGAAAGATCTGATTGTTGGTTCCCAATCCACCCCAAAATAAATTTGTTGGATTGAACGGAGTAATGGTCCATGAGTCACCTCCATCGGTTGAGCGATAAATACCATGTGAAGTGCCGTTGCGTGCATTACGAACATTAATAAGAATTGAATCATGATTGGTGGGAGAAACAGTTAACGTGTTAACGCCACTGGCAATTAGTGTATCGGTAGTTGATCCTGTCCAGGTAACACCTCCATCAACGGTTTTCCAAAAACCGCCGCTTCTTGAACCCAGATATACACGATTAGTATCATTGGGGTCGGCATAAAATGTTTCAATGCGTCCCAGTCCAACCGCATAGTGTCCTGTTACCTGTTCGATGTAATGCGGTCCTAGCTCTTCCCATCCACCATTGAACAGGATCTTTGAAACCGGATTATTTTCTTGAAATCCTCTGAATGCTTTTGAATCAAAGTAAGGGTCTGATTGACTCCTGTCACCGGAAGGGTAATATTTATATTCATTGTCATATACCCACCTTTGAAATCCTTTCCA
>JAHEMF010000037.1 GCA_024643795.1 Bacteroidota bacterium
CTTCAAAATTAATTTGAGTTCCGGCAATAGAATGTAATCCGGTAGTACATATGTACGGCCAGGGATTGAGTTCTATCGGGCCCGTATTCACCAATGGGCCAACTATACCAGAATACCCCGGCGCATATTTCTGAACTTTAAAGACCCAATTGCTGGTACCATGTACCGGATTCACAGGAATGGTATTACCCTGATTGAGGATCCCGCCGTTAGCAACCGGATTAATATAACGCCACACTTCATTTTTCATGGAGTCTACTTCAAACAAAGTACCGTATGTTCCATTGCATATTATCACGTTACCATTCGGCAGGTACCTGGCGCCGGAAATAAACTTCCCGTAAAAGTCGGTAGGGTTTGGAGCCGTGTACGACCATTCAGCGGTATCAGGTCCGTAAGTTGGATTGGGAACTGCATAACCTCCTGAAAAATCGATGGGTGGAGAAATGATGTCCACGGATGAGTAATCACCATCCAACCTCCCCTGGCCATTATTAAACACCATGATCTTTACTCCTGAAACCATAGAGTCAGGAATAAAGTGAGCATCATGCTGACCATACAGTCTTCTGTCTGTTGAATCACCGCGGGAGTATGCTTCAGGATTACCCCATCGGTACAAAATATCACCTCCTTTACCTCTGGCGCCGCCTGTATGACCCGATGCTTCAAGGGTTGTAGTGCTGTGATCTATCACATATACCTCATTCATCAGTCGTGAGCTGAAAATAACTTCATCTCTGGATGGGTTATATCCCAAGGCATTGGCATGTAACCAATCCTGACCACCTGCACCAAGACCGGTATAATTCACATTGAACCGCTCAGGGAAACTGGATGGATCACCATAGTTGGCTTTTAGTGAATCATAGTTTTGAATGATATGGTCCCAGCTATCCCACTCCCACACCACTGTTCCGGTAGTTGGTCCGATTGGAGTTACTTCAATCACCTTTTCAGACCATAATTCTCCGTCAAAAAGAATAGCCGGATCCCTTCCCTGCGAGATACATTCCAACGAGTCCTTTGAATCCCAAACAAGAATAAGAATATTTCCATTTGGCATGTATTCAATATCGTGATGTGAAACAAAAGTGGAATCAGAAACTTTATAATCCCAGGTCAGATTTCCGTTCCAATCCCATATCTGAACTTTACCACCGTTACCTCCGGCAGGAAATTGAGGGTTGAATTCTGATCCCGCCCTCAACAAACTTCCATCAGGCAACAGGTATGAGGACAAGCCGATCGACTGGTTTCCCGGCCACACATGTACTACATCGCCACAATTGTCGATCAAAAAAGTTCTGTAATCAAGTCCCTGCAACGGCGATAAGAGTGTATAGCCTTCAAACACATCAAATGTAGAACTGATATAACCTACTGTTCTGGGTTGTGAAAAAACCTGGATGGTACTGAACACAAAAAAAAAGGATATTACAAATGCACGCATAATCAGAATTATTTTGATGTCTAAAAAAGGGATTAATCCTGATCGATCCAAATGATCTCAGATTCAATTCAGAATATTCTTAAAAAGTTAAAGGTTATCTATTCAATCGAAATGCACCTTTTTGCTCATACAGATTTCCTTTCTTATCTCTGTATTTAACCAGATAATAATAAGTGCCGTCAGGTGATGATCCACCACTTTTGCTTTCACCGTTCCATTCAATATTCAACAGTTGTGTTGAATATAATTCCTGTCCCCATCGGTTAAATATGAATGCTTCAAGAGAAGCTACTCCCTTGCTTTCAATAGGTACAAACATATCATTGAAACCATCGTCATTAGGCGTGAATATATTGGGAAGCACAAGCACCACTTCACAATCTTCATAATCAATAACAACAGTATCCCTGGCGCTGCAGTTGCCTAAAAATACCTCAACAAAATAAATTCCGGATTGTGACACACTTAAAAAAGAAGAATCAGAGTTATCGTTCCAAATGTAAGACCCACCGGGTACACCTGCACTGAGTGTAATAATATCACCATCACACAACAGTGTATCTGACCCTAGATCAACATTGGGTATGGCATTATATGTTACATTAATAGTATCACCTCCTGTACATGTACCTGATGTAACCGTTACCCAATAGGTTCCCTGTTGTTGAACAAGAAATTGTGAAGCTGATGAACCGTCATTCCAGGTGTATGAACTTCCGGTACCGCTTACATCTAACAATAGATCATCTCCGTCGCACAAAGTGGTGTCTGCACCCAGAGATACAACCGGAATCTGATCAAATGTTATTTGTACCGTATCACTCACAGTTCCGCAATCATTGGAAACCGACACCCAATAAACGCCTGATTGAGTTACGGTGATCGATGAAGATGTACTGTTGTCTTGCCATGTATACGTATAACCGTTTCCGGTAACATCAAGCACTACCTGACCACCCTGGCATAAGGTTGTATCACTCCCCAGATCAGCTACCGGTGGAAGAGTAAAATCAACCACTATAGTATCAACGGATGTTCCACACTGATTTATTGATTGTCCCCAGTATGTACCACTTTGTGTAACCTGAATAGCAGAGGTAGTATTTCCATTGTTCCACAGATAGGATCCACCGGATGCATTCATGGTCAGGTTCAGTATCTGTCCCTGACACAGGGTGGTATCGCTACCAAATAGCACTAAGGGTGGATCAACAACCAGCACCAGCAAGGAATCTGATGCTGTACACCCGCCTGTAGTGAGCTGCACCCAGTAAATTCCGGTTTGGCTCACAATAAAAATCGGAGTATTACTGCCATCCTGCCATAAGTAAGTGGCTCCGGTGGTTGTTACATCCAGCAACAAGGACTGACCCTGGCAAATAGTGGTGTCATTGCCCAGACTTACAGTGGGCGGAGCAGCAAAACTTACAGTTATGGTGTCTGTATCTGTTCCGCAATCGTTGCTCACCTGTACCCAGTATGTTCCGGCTTGCGTGACATTGAAAGTAGGCTGTGATGATCCATCCTGCCATATATAAGTACCGTTTGAGGCACTCATGTCCAGCAGTATGCTGTCTCCTGTACATAAGGTAGTATCAGGACCCAGGTCCACCACTAAATTAGAAGTAGTTAAACTCAAACTATCCACAAATACATACTGCCGGCAACCGGGTATATTTTCCAGAGTAACTACCAAGTAGTTGATGGTTGCAGGTGATTGAAAACATCCTTCAAAAAGATTCCATGCGGTAGAATATACACTATCTGAATTCCACAAAAGCGTAGCACCCGGTAAACTATTGGTATGTATACCTGCAGTACCAATCACAGGTTGTGATGTGAATCCATAAAGAGTTAGTCCTCCGCAAATGTCTGTATAATTACCAAATCCACCAGCCGGTGCTGATGTCATTTTCGCATAGGCCTTAATGTTATATTGCACATTTGGCAATAAAGGGTTACCAGAAATAGATTGTCCTATTGCTTCAGCTGATCCATTTGAATTTCCATATGTTGCAAATCCAGCAAAACCGGTTCCTGAATAAGCACCACCAATATTTGGGGTCCATCCTGCATAGGTAGTGTTCATATAATCAGAACTCAGCACTACATTCTGCCAGGGTGTGGCGTTAACAATCTGCCCTTGAGTGGTGGGTAATGTCGAAAAAGTTTCGAAATCACCATTGATTAAAATGTTTTGAGAATAGACTGGGGTGATCAGTACTTGAAGTAACAAGATCATCACCGGTATTTTATCCCATAAAAATGCTTTCATATGAATTCAGCTTATTTTATCTACCACGCATTTAACAGGAACTTATGAACTGGCATCCAGTATCATAAACCCTTCATAATAAAGGTATAAAAAAAACAATCAGCTCATCAAACATCAATGAAATTGGGCTTCAACCAGGATCCAAAGCAGCTTGAACATACTCAAAAGTGTGATATCACTTCTTCTCAAAAACCAGCCTGGCATGATCCATGATCTCACGCTCAAAGCAAACTCGGTTAGGTCTTACACGTAAAACTGCAAGTTGATGTCTGAATTCTTTATCAGTAAAAAACTTTGGTATAAGCGATGCAAACCACAAGTATTTTTTGAGATTAAATTTGTAGAACAACTTGGTCCATTCACGGTTGGTTTTGATATAATCAACACGACCACTGCTATAAAACAGGTTCTTGAAATAAGGTTCTGCTATCTTAATTATTGGTTCATGACCTATGGGTAGCCATGAATCAGGGTTGTGCTTCGAAAGCAAAGCTACTATATATTCATTTGAATCTTTGGGAGCATTGATATCCCACTTTTCATAGGGCACAAAATTTTTGCTGAACACCATACTCTGCATATAAAATCTTCCTCCCGGTTTAAGGAGGTTATAAATATGTTTGAAATAATCGTCATACACCTCTTCAAGCTTACCATTGAGATGATCATTTACAGAGGCTACATGTTCAAAACTACCAAAGGCCGTAATAGCATCAAAAGTTCCAAAGTCTTCCGGCACAATGTAGCGGGCGTCTTTGTAATAAACTTCAAGCCCATTCTCACGACATGCAGCCACCTGACCTCTTGAAAGGTTCACACCTACTCCTTCTGCTCCCGCATTTTCTTTTATATACTTCAGCCATCCACCCCAACCACATCCAAGGTCGAGTACTCTGGTTCCTTTTGTTATGTTGAGATTCTCTATAACAAAATCATATTTCTTCTGCTGTGCCTGGTCAAGCGTGAGCGACCAGTCGCCATTGTACATCGCATTACTAAAATGTGCATTTTCACCCAGACTCAATCTGATGAATTTATCAATGTTGGTATAGGTAAAATCCATTTCTTTGGCTTTATCCCATTCTTTACCCTGAACTGAAGGGACACTATCGCCTGTCCATGTCTTTGGAATTACTTTAGTTACTTTGATGGTTTCTTCGGTTAATACATCTTTCTTATCCATGAGACTGGTTTGAGTTATGTTAATTTTTTCTGTTTTATAATTCTAAAGATAGACAAATAAATAACTATCCATAAAAACACCTCCCTTCCGTGGTTGGAGTGAAGTAATCATCATACTGATTATTGAACTAAAGTTGTAAAGCTCCATTAAATCACCTCAATAAAATTGGCTCAAAATCAAAACGGCAGGACCAATATATTGATCCTGCCGCCATTGTTGTAAGTAACGATTATTTTAATCAGCCAACTTAACGTTTACTGCATTTAATCCTTTTTTACCATTTTCTACATCAAACACAACCCGGTCATTATCCTGGATGTTATCGATCAATCCGCTCTTGTGAACGAAAAGTTCTTCGCTTGAATCATTTGGCTTGATAAAACCGAAGCCTTTTAAGTAGTTAAAGAATTTTACTGTACCTTCTTTCATGTTAATAAATATTTAATTGTTATTGGTTTAATTTTAAATTACATCTGTTAATCAACAAATGTTAATGCTTTGCCGGTTTTTCCTGCGCGTCCTGTTCGTCCTACCCTATGAACATATGTATCATAGTTCAATGGCATCTGATAATTGATAACATGAGAAATATCTGTTACATCAATTCCTCTGCTGGCAACATCTGTTGCAACAAGCACTTTTGCTGATCCGTTTTGAAACATCCTGAGCGCATTGGATCTTGAGTTCTGAGATTTGTCTCCATGGATCACCACAGAATTCACTCCAGACTTGCTGAGTTTTTTACCCAAGCGGTCTACCTGCCTTTTTGTTTGTGTGAATATTAGAACCTTGCTAAAATCCTTATCATTAATAAGAGTACGAAGCATTTCAAATTTATCAGCACCAGCAGGCACCTTAATGATATTTTGATCTACCTGTTCGCTGGCAGAAACTCCTGCACTCACTTTTACTTCAACAGGATTGTTGAGTAAAGAAGCTATCAATGATTTTTGTGACGGCTCAATGGTTGCTGAGAATAGCATCGTTTGCTTTCTGGTTGTCATCAACTTTACCATTTTCATGATATCGTTAACAAACCCCATATCAAGCATCCTGTCAAATTCATCAATCACCAGCACCGGTACATCTTTCAGGTTTAGCGCCCTTCGGTTGACCATATCCAGTAAACGGCCGGGAGTACCAACAATAAGTTGATTCTCACGATTGAGTCCTGAAACATCTTTACTGATACTGGTACCACCTATAAGGCAAACTGATCTCAACCCGGTGCCTTTGGTGAGGCTGATAAATTCATTATTAACCTGCTGTGCTAATTCACGTGTTGGAACCACCACAAGGGTTTTGAATGAATTCACACCCGCTATTAGTTGTTGAATAATAGGAATAAGAAAGGATCCTGTTTTCCCAGTTCCGGTACTTGCAATACCCACCAGATCACGTCCATGCATTAAATGACTATAAGTGCGATCCTGTATTTCAGTAGGCTTGGTAAACCCTCTTGATGATAAATTGCGTTTTAATTCCGGACATAGGTCCATGGATTCAAAGGTTTGTGACGCTTTGAAACCGGGTTCTGTTGCGTTCAGTCCGTTCTTTACAAGTTTTAATGGGTCCAGATTCGAAGTCTGCTTGCCCCCTTTGTTGCTGCTTCTCCTATTAGAAGCATTCCTGGCAGATCTCCTTGGATTTCCACTAAGTGTTGTACTTTGTTGTTGTTTCATTTATATATTAAAGTGTTAAAAAAATAAAAAGTTATTGGGATCTCATTACCTGTTAGGTACAGGTAAAGTATCCATCCTACCGAGTTGACGCAACATCCTTACATGGTTGCTAACAGCAGAAAGAAAAGAATTCTGGGTCTTATAGTACAGGTTGTACTCCTCGGCGGTCTTCTTAACAATATGCGATAGTTTTCTATAATGTACATGGCAAATATTAGGCAGCAGGTGATGTTCTACCTGATAATTCAACCCACCTATGAACCATGAAAATGTTCTGCTTTTTGGAGAAAAATTTATTGTGGTCTCCAGCTGATGTGCCAGCCACTCGTTTTGGATCTTTCCTGATTCATCAGGAGAAGGGAAATTAGAATCCGGCATCACATGCGCAACCTGAAAGATCAAACTGATGAGTATGCCTGTAATGAAATGCATGGTTAAGAATGCTAGCACTATTATCCATGGACTTACCGGTGCCATTATCATTGGCAACACAAGAGCATAACCAAAATAAAAGATCTTCCATCCTGTTATTTTCACGACCTCTCGAGATAGCTCGGCTTTACTTTTCACCAGTCCCATTTTTGAATACCTTCTTAACCTGATAAAGTCTTTGCCGGTAACCCAGAATATAGTTGAAATACCATAGAATATCCATATATACAGATATTGAAATCTATGTATCGGATAACGTTTTGCATCGGGCGTGAACCTTAAAAAATAAGGTGCATTGATATCATCATCAGCACCATGAATGTTAGTGTAAGCATGATGCAAAACATTATGCTGAAGCTTCCACACTTTAGTACTGGCACCAATTAAGTTGAGTGTATAACCCATGAACCGGTTAACCGTTTTATTGGAAGAATAAGATCCATGAATAGCATCATGCATGATGCCCATTCCAATGCCGGCCATTCCTAATCCACTTATTATATAAAGTGTGAAAATTAAAAGTGGCGAACCTATTATACCAAGGTTGATCAAAACCAGCGGAGTAGAATATATCAAAAGCATTACTACGCTTTTGAAAATCATATTCCAGTTTCCGTATGGTTTAATGTCGTTCGACTCAAAATATTCACTGATCCTTTGCTTTAAGGTCTGAGAAAATTCAGATTCGTGATTCTTGCTAAATTTTAAGTGATTGATAACGATAAAGTTTTAGAGGTGAGAATGGCACAATCTCTGAAAAGAATGCGTTGCAAAGGCATAGAAAAGGCCAGATCCCGTATTGAAACGGTTGTATTTAGTTCAGCTTTCAGATATTGTTGCATGAGTTGAAATGCACAATTGGATTTTTGCTGACTAAATGTAATATTTAATTTCATCATATCAGCACAAACCAACTATTTGTTGATTTAATTGTCTGATGATGAGAAGTTTGTTTGATTATTTAAACCGGTGGGATTGAATAAAAAAAGGTGATTCCCTTTATCAGCGACTACAAAAGTAGTTCTTATTAATTGCATTAACAACCTTGTACTGTTTATTTATGCAAATAGTTGCCCAACAATCAGTAAAAGCTGGATTTTAAAGCTCAATTATCGCCAATAGGCACTGTTTTCAGGCAATTGCAGTCCCAGCCCCAATTATTCATTGATCCAGGTTATCGCCTTATTCAACTCCTTATTTTTATAAATTTTTACCTCGCCGGGGATAAACAGGCCTGAAAACCATGCAAAATAGGCCAGAGAGGTTCGATCTGTCACTATGGCTATTTTCTTCCAGTCACCGTAATACCTCAACCCCAACTTCGTATCTTCCCACATGGCGTTGTATTCAAACCCTTTAAACTCCTCCCCTAAATGGTACAGGAATTTCAACCTGGCATGGCTGCTCTTTAATTTAACACAGGCAGGTAATATCAAATTCCTGTAATCAGCTCCGCTTACCTCACCAACTGCCCTGAAACCAATTGCACTATTATTCAGTTCACCCATTGATTGTAACATGTTATCATGTTTTTAGGGGCACCCCCTTATAGGGCCGGGCTTTCAGCTTTTACTCCTCGCACAAGTTTGCGCTGCGGGGTATCCGCTTCAATCCCTGGTGCTAAAAGAACAACAACTTATAACTATAAAGAAATTGAATACAAAATTCCTAATATATATGCCTAAGTTAATAAAATATGATACAAAAAAAGCGGTATCCAAAGGGATACCGCTTTTACTATTAGACCTAACTATTTATTTCTTTATAAACCTTTCAATAGTTATATTTTTCTCAGTTCTGGCGTTTACAATATATACGCCTGACGGCCAACTTGAGATGTCTATAATATTGTTGATATTAGTAACATTATTAATCTGTAACATCTTCTGACCCACAGAATTGACTACTTCAATTTCAATGTTTTCTTCAATATTAGAATTGAAATTGATATTTATCTGTTCCTGCGCAGGATTGGGATAGACCGTTATCTCCAGATCGTTATTTACAGAAGTAATATTTCTGGAATAAGAATCCATCAGTTCATCGTAAAATGCTTGCGGATCTTGCATATCAGGATTCACTTTACCTATGTTAAGCAGGTTGCATATGAAATTTGGTATTACAATAAAGGTAGCACCCTGTACATCCAATGATGCACAAATAGAGCCCCCTCCTTGCACCAATAGTGCGTTAACATCAAAACCGGTGGTTACTCCTGGTACAACTATGTTTAAATCAAGTGTATTGGGATCATATACGAGGGTATGAATTCGATACAAACCAAATGCCTGGACTGAAAACGAAGGTGAAGTACCTGCTTGCTCTATTACAAGTCCTGGTCCACGAGTAAGCACAAATATTGTTTGATAACCTTGTGGAACCACAACATTACCTGCAGGAATAGCTGTTAATTGTACCATGCTACCCAATTGCAAACAATTAATAAACTTATCTGCAACTAACGTTCCTGCATCCGGTGCTTCTACATCAAACATGGCACCTGCTACATCCAGTGATGCACAAATACTGCCTCCGCCTTGAGTCAATAATGCATTTACATCAAAGCCCGTGGTTACTCCTGGTACTACTATCGACAGATCTAACGTGTTCGGATCATATACCAATGTGTGGATGGTATACATACCACCTGCATTTACCGTAAATGACGGTGTTCCGCCTGCCTGCTCTATTACCAATCCCGAGCCGCTGGTCAATACAAATACTGTGCTATATCCCGGTGGTACAAAAGCATCACCTGCAGGGGTGGCAGATAATACCGCACTGCCATTAGTTAAACATACCGGTGTTGCATCGGCTGTTATTGTTCCTGCATCCGGTGCTTCTACATTAAACATGGCACCTGCTACATCCAGTGATGCACAGATACTGCCTCCGCCTTGAGTCAACAATGCATTTACATCAAAGCCTGTGGTTACTCCCGGTACTACTATCGACAGATCTAACGTGTTCGGATCATATACCAATGTGTGGATGGTATACATACCACCTGCATTTACCGTAAAGGACGGTGTTCCGCCTGCCTGCTCTATTACCAATCCCGAGCCGCTGGTCAATACAAATACTGTGCTATATCCCGGTGGTACAAAAGCATCACCTGCAGGAGTAGCAGATAATACTGCGCTGCCATTAGTTAAACATACCGGTGTTGCATCGGCTGTTATTGTTCCCGAAATTGCTTCACATGTGTTTATAGAAACAGAGTAGTCTTCCACTTCGCCTCTATCAAATAATGCACAAGATTTTTGATAGGCAAATAGACTTTGAATTATTCTCATTCGTGTAACTACAGATCCCATTTGAGGAATAGTTATATCAGCCATTATGGTATCAAAACCATTTCTCTGAACTACTAACTCACCAGTATCATTAAAGTCACCATCAGCATTATAATCTATCCAAACTCTCCAATAACTCTTCTCAATATCATAGGGAGCTTTTCTTTTAGGCTTCAAAATAATAGGATAGGTGTTCCCGGATTTTACTTCAGCTATGAGGTTTGTATAATCACCATAACCATTGTCGTGTCCTGAAGGGTTATTAATTCCATCAAACACAACTTTTTGAATAAAATTCTTAAAACTAGCCTTTGGAGCAGGATAGCAGTAATTAGGTGTTTGCGTTTGCGCAAATGAGCCTGATAATGTGAATGCTACCAGGAAAAAAGCAAGTATGCCGCCAAACATGCTTTTTAAATTTAGTAGATAAGGGGTTTTCATTTTGTTTAGATTTAAGATTAGATTGTTAAACAAAAAGAAAGTGCTAAAAGTTTCTAACTCAGAAGTAAATTATAGTACTTTATTATAGTCAGTGCTATAAATCAATTACTTAAACATATCATTGTTATTATTGTGCCACCCATCCCCCATCTACTGCTAAGGCCTGACCGGTGACAAATGACGATTTATCGCTGCAAAGCCATATCACAGCCTCTGCAACTTCTTCCGGCATACCTAGCCTGCCAATTGGTTCCATATCTTCATATTGTTTTTCAACTGCTTTATCTTTTCCGGTGAACCGGTCAATCATTGGTGTTTTAATTACTCCCGGACAAACAGCATTGATGCGTAATCCTTCTTTAACATATTCAAGTGCTGCAGTTTTCGTTAATCCAACCACACCATGTTTCGATGCCACATATGCAGGCAAGCCTTGGAAGCCTACGAGCCCAGCAATGGATGCACAGTTCACAATGGAACCCTTTCCCTGTTTTTGCATCTGCATTATTTCATATTTCATGCATAGCCAAACACCTGTTAAATTAACACCAATTGTTCTATCCCAGTTTTCAAAAGAACATTCGCCAGCTCTTCCCTGCTCTCCTTCAATTCCTGCATTGTTGAATGCATAATCAATAGACCCGAATTCCTTGACAGTTTTTTCAATCATCTTTTTTACACTTTCGTCCTTTGATACATCACATGTCACAAAAATTGCTTCACCACCTTTATCAGTTATCAAATTCAATGTTTCTTTATCCTCTACAACATCTGCAATCACAACCTTCGCTCCCAGATCTGCGAAAGCAATTGCTGTTGCCCTGCCAATTCCAAAACTGGCACCGGTTACTATTGCTGTTTTTCCTTTAAATGGTAATGGTTGTTTAATTGAATCCATGATCTCATTTTTTTATAATGTGAAGATATAAAAGCCATCACAGCTAACACTTGACTATAATCATATTGGTAATATTTAGATTTTTGTCACAACTTGCTCTGTTACAGTATATAGAAATGAAAGTTGTCGTTTTTTCTATTATCAATCTGTTATCAATGTTTTACATAAAGTGTTTTCTTTGCACCCGAAATGAAAACAAAAACACTTTTTTTAACAATATTCAGCTTAGCATTTGCGTGTCAAGCTCTGGCACAATCAGACACTGTAAAGCTGGGTGAGATACTTATCAATAGTACACGTGGAGGTACTGAGGCATCTGAAAGTCCCAGAACAGTGTACAACTACAAAGTCTCTGACTATATACCTATGCCGGTGAACTCCATTGAAGATATACTTGAAACATCATCATCTACCGATATCCGCACCAGAGGGACAGGTTCACAGTCTGATATAAGCATTCGCGGTGGTTCATTTGAACAAACACTAGTAATGCTCAATGGAATTCCAATGACCGATCCACAGACCGGACATCACACGCTCAATATCCCTGTATCAATACTTGGTATGGAGCGCATTGTAACATACCCGGGTGGTGCATCCGGACTTTTTGGACCTAAGGCTTTCAGTGGAGCAGTGAATTATGTGCAAAAACCGGTTTCAAAAAACCAAATTATCTTAAGCAGCCATGCAGGCGACTACAACTGGAGGCAAACAGACCTGTATGGATCGTTAAGGAAGAATAACTTGTCAGCTTTCGCTTCCGGTGGCTACACCGGCACCGACGGCTACATAAAAAACACTGATCTTAACAGCTATCATTTTAACGGAGGACTGAATTATATTTTTGGATCATCTGAAATCTCTGTAACCGCCGGACACCTCAACAAAGAATTTGGGGCGCAGAATTTTTACACTGCAAATTTTCCTGATCAGTATGAACATATACAAACTTCCTTGTTCACCACTCAATACCATTATAACAATAAAAACATTGCTGTGCTCGCAAGTGCTTACTTCCGACAATTCAATGACAAGTTTGAACTTTTCAGAGAGGACCCATCTTTTTATACATACACTAACGGTCAGTACATAAGCTTAACCGACACCGCCCCATCTTGGTACTCAGGACATAACTATCATCTCACAAATGTATATGGAGGCAGTACCTCGGCAACATTTACCCATAACATCCATAAGCTTACCATTGGTTCAGAATACAGGTTTGAACAGGTATGGAGTAACGTATTGGGTGAATCACTCAATGAACCCGTATCAGTAAAAGGCGAAAAGGGAATAAATTATACCAAAGGAACCGACCGCAATGAATTTTCTGTATTTGCTGAAGAATCTGTTAGTATTAAACGATGGATCTTAACAGCCGGGGTTAATGCAACATTTCATTCTGTTTATAATGAAAGAATTTCGCCCGTTGCCAGTGTTTCTTATGCAGTTTCCGACAAATACACTCTGTTTGCAAACTTTGGAACCTCATTCCGCTATCCAACATTTACCGACCTGTACTATAATCTTGGAGGAGCAGTTGGAAGCATAGATCTGAAACCGGAATCGGCCACCAACTATGAATTAGGCATGAGGGCTCAGTTCAATGGCTTTAATAGTCAGTTATCGTTCTACAGGCGTGAAACAAAAAATCTTATCGACTGGATCCGTTACAATGGGTCGTCAACTACTCAGGCAGCCAACATCACTGAAGCTACATTTAATGGGATCGACTTTAATATGAGTTACATGTTTCCTGCCATGCGCGATCGTTCAACAGGATTATACTCAGCCGGGATAAACATGTCATTTATAAACTCTGATACTACCAGCACTGGGTATGAGTCAAATTACGCATTGGATATCCTTTCAAAAAAAGTAACCGGTACACTCACCCTTAAATTCATCAATAAATTATATTATACCGTTAGCCTGAATTATCAGCAACGCGAAGGTGGATATTATAAACCGGGAGATTCCCAAGAGACCCTCTTTGGCGATTTCATCGTTACCGATATGAAACTTACTTGTCGCCTGGATCAGATTGATCTGTTTGCCGTGTGTAACAATGTGTTTAATCAGCCGTTTATTGATATCGGAAATGTTCAACAACCCGGCCAATGGTTCAGAGCAGGTCTTACGGTTTCTATTGCAGCAAAATCTGAATAATTTCAAAAATGCCGTTTGCAATCACTACAACCTAAAATCTAATTTTGGGTCAAATGTTCTCTGGCAAATGCTACCAACTGGTTCTCAGTCATTTTGTCTGAGTTCTTCACTTCAATCTTTTTCCCTGCAAAGGCTTTCTGTTCATCAAGAATGTTTTTTAACTGATTCTTGGTGTTGGTAGGTCCAAACAACAGAATTTGTTCGTATGACTCTATTTTTTGTGTAAGCTTTTTTAAATACGCCTGAACTTCATTTGAGTGCCGTTGATTCTCACGGTGTTCATTGTTCGTGAAATTACCTGCCCCAAACTGAGAAGACTCTTTCCCTTCACCATCGATCCGAACATGGCTTTCAACGCCAGAATCAATTGTTTCTATTTGTGGAACACCATTCTTGAATGTTACTATAGTTGCCCGACTACTGTCGAGCCATATTGCTACTTTGCTCATTGCATTAATGTTTAAAACTTAAATATACTTATAATGTTCCTCTTCTCTCCTGTTCAGCTTCAATTGACTCGAACAATGCCTTAAAGTTACCTTTTCCAAATGATTTGGCACCTTTGCGTTGTATGATCTCGAAAAACAAGGTAGGTCTGTCTTCCACAGGTTTAGTAAAGATCTGTAGTAAGTACCCTTCCTCATCCCTGTCAACCATAATTCCAAGTTCTTTTAATTTCATCATGTCTTCCTCTATTACTCCAACTCTTTCCTGTACTGTATCATAATAACTGCCCGGTACATGTAAAAATTCAACCCCACGGTCTCTCATACCGGCTATGGTTTTTATGATGTCTTTAGTAGCTACAGCAATGTGCTGACATCCCGGGCCACCATAAAAATCAAGATACTCTTCAATTTGTGATTTTTTCAATCCTTTTGCAGGCTCATTGATAGGAAACTTTATACGTCCGTTACCATTGGTCATCACCTTACTCATTAAGGCTGTATACTTGGTAGATATATCCTTATCATCAAATGTTACAAGATTGGCAAACCCCATCACTTCTTCATAAAAAGATGACCATTTATTCATTCCACCCAATTCAACGTTGCCTACCATATGGTCAATATATTGCAACCCAAGATCTGAAGGATTGTATTCAGAACTCCATGAAGTGAATCCGGGAAGAAATACTCCGCTATAATTCTTTCTCTCCACAAACAAGTGAACTGTATCACCATAAGTATGAATGCCGGAGATCACCACTTTACCATTTTCATCCGACTCTTCATAAGGCTCAACATAAGCTTTGGCGCCCCTGCTTACTGTCTCATTGAATGCTTTGCGGGCATCATCAACCCATAGTGCAATAACCTTAATTCCATCACCATGCCGGCGGATATGATCTGATATCTCACTTGCAGGGTCAAAAGGAGTGGTTAGAACCAGAACTATCTTACCCTGTTTTACAGCATAGGATGTGCTGTCTTTACATCCGGTTTCCAATCCGCGATAAGCGAACGACTGAAAACCAAATGCTGTCTTATAAAAATGTGCAGCCTGTTTGGCATTACCTACATACAATTCTACATAGTCAGTTCCATTAATGGGTAAAAAATCTTTCGCCCCTTCAAATACTTTTGAACCACTGTACTCGTAATCCTTTATATTGGTTAAATTTTCCATGATGCTAATTTTATATAATTTTTTATGCCGGTTCTTCTTCAGTCAACCAGGATTTATAATAATCTTTAACTTCAATTTTTAATGCTTCCTTTGTTACTTTTACCGGGCGGAACGGATCGATCATTACTGCTAATTCTTCAGTAGATTTCTTGCCTATACTTCGCTCAATAGCACCAGGATGCGGACCATGAGGAATTCCACCGGGATGAAGGGTGAACTGCCCTTTCTCAATATTGTTTCTGCTCATAAAATCCCCATCCACATAATAAAGTATTTCATCCGAATCAATATTTGAATGGTGGTAAGGTGCAGGAATAGCCTCGGGATGATAATCATATAACCTTGGTACAAAAGAGCATATCACAAAACCATTACCCTGAAATGTTTGATGAATTGGTGGCGGCATGTGTATGCGGCCCGTTATAGGTTCGAAATTAAAAATACTAAATGCATAAGGATAATTAAATCCATCCCAACCAACAACGTCAAATGGATGCGACAGGTAAACATAAGGGTAAATAAGACCTCTCTTCTTGATCATAAGATTAAATTCACCTTTTTCATCATGTGTTTCAAGGTTATCAGGTAAGCGGAAGTCGCGTTCACAAAAAGGAGAATGCTCAAGTAACTGACCATACTCATTTCTGTATCTGGGAGGAGTTTCTACCGGACTATATGATTCTATTATCAACCATCTGTTCTTCTGTGAATTAAATTTCACCTGATAAACGGTTCCTCTCGGAATCACTAAATAGTCGCCATAGCCGAATTCGAGAGTACCGAACGGAGTTTTTAATTCACCATCTCCCTCATGCACAAAGATCAACTCATCTGCATCTGCATTTTTAAAAAAGTATTCATCAGCAGATGCAGTTGGTGCAGCCATTGAAACCTGAAGGTCATCATTGAAAAAGATAACTTTTCTGCTTTTTATATAATCCTTTTCTGCAACCACCTCAAATCCTTTAAAGCTTAATGCCTGCATATTATCTTCCATAGCAGCAACAGGTCTAACACTATAAGGCTCCCCCTTTTGCTTTACCATAGTAGGTGGATTCAAATGGTAAACCAGTGAAGAAACTCCGGAGAAACCTTCTGTGCCAAATAATTCTTCGTGATACAATGAACCGTCTTTCTTACGAAATACAGTGTGGCGTTTTGCCGGTATAGTACCGGCTTTATAATATGATGGCATATTCTCAGTATTTTTTACAAAGTAACTCCTTAGCCCTTTGGCTATTCATGATACCGGTCAGATTTAGGTACATTTACCAAAATTTAAAAACTGATATTTATCATGTGCGGGAGATTCTCACTCACAAAAGAAGAAGCTGAGATCGAAAAGAGGTTCAATGCCAGGTTTTATAGCAAGGATCTTGTTAAAAGGTATAACGTTGCCCCTACCCAACTTTCTCTGGTCATCACGTGTGAAAAACCCGGTGAATTGCAGCTTTTCAGATGGGGATTGATACCCTTCTGGGCCAAAGACAGATCCATCGGCAACCGCATGATAAATGCACGAATGGAAACGATTCGTGAAAAACCATCATTCAGAAAGCTCATTGAACGAAAAAGATGCTTGGTGTTATCTGATGGGTTTTATGAATGGAAAAAAGTGAACACCAAAACAAAAGTACCATACCGGATCTGTTTAAAGAACGAGGAACTGTTTTCCTTTGCAGGATTATATGACTCCTGGGTTGATAAGGAATCAGGAGAAATACTCAACACCTTTACCATCATAACAACACAAGCCAACCCACTGGTTGCACCCATTCATGACAGAATGCCAATTATCCTTGAACAATCAGAAGAGTCCATATGGCTTGACTTATCAGCTGCAGCCAATACAATAGATCTTACCCTGGACCCTTTTCCACAAGAACAACTGAAAACATATACAATCTCCAGCCTGGTGAACTCACCTTTAAACGACACCCCGCAAATACTTGAACCCGCAGAATAAAAAACTCCATATTCATGCGATGAACTTCATTGCATAATATTTGTTATTATTCGGCAACATTTGAAAACAACAATATGAAAGGCATCATTATATACCTGGCTGGCATTTTGCTCTTTATGCGCACAACCTCTAATGCTCAGTTAGCCGAAAACTGGCAAAACACCTCCTTTACATCCAGTGGGGCATACGGAATGGAGACTGAACGAGCATATGATGAACTTCTGCAGGGTAAAAAATCAGTGACAGTTACAGTTGCCGTCATCGATGGTGGAACAGATATCAACCACCCCGATCTCAGGAGTAAAATTTGGACAAATAAAGGGGAGATCGCAGGTAACAACAAAGATGATGATTCAAACGGATACATAGATGATGTGCATGGTTGGAATTATCTTGGTGATGTTCAATATGGCAACCTGGAAATAACAAGGATATTACGCGATTACAGAAAAAAATATAGTGGAATCACAGCCGAGCAGATTGCCAGATCGGAGAAAAAAGAGTATGAAAATTACTTAAAACTGGAAGCAATATTTGAATCACAAGCATCAAAATATAACAGTGGATTCCTCAAATACAACAACCTTAAAAGAGCAATAGAAGAAATTGAATCTTCAACAAACGATTCAATAATTTCAAGTGATTATATCTCAGAACTAAAAATGAAGGATGAGCGATTGGAACCAGCCCGCACAGACTTAATTTCAAGAATGAGCAATGGCAAAACATGGTCACAAATAAGTGCATCCGTAACAAAGTCTTACGATTATTATTTAAGCAGATCCAAATACCATTATAATATAGCCTATGACCCAAGATCAGAGCTGTACGATGACCCGAATGACCTCACCCAGTTGGGTTATGGGAACAATGATGTAAAAGGTCCTGAGGCTTCACACGGAACACATGTTGCCGGAATAATAGGTGCCGCACGAAATAATGATCAGGGAATTAACGGAGTGGCTGACAATATTGAACTAATGATATTAAGAGCCGTTCCTGATGGTGATGAAAATGACAAAGATGTTGCAAATGCAATTTTTTATGCAGTTAACAATGGAGCTAAGGTCATCAACATGAGTTTTGGTAAAGATTACTCACCTCACAAATCAAGAGTTGATGAAGCTGTTAAATTTGCTGAATCCAAAGATGTATTGATCGTTCACGGCTCAGGAAACGACAAAAAAAATACCGACAAGGAACGCCGGTATCCAAACAAATTTTATACTGATTCCAAAATCTTTGCAACTAACTGGATCGAAGTTGGAGCAATATCCCCTACCGGTGATGCTGCTGATTTTTCAAATTATGGCCAAAAGGGCGTTGATATTTTCGCACCTGGTGTGAAGATAAACTCAACCATGCCTGAAGGAAAATATGAAGCATTGAATGGCACCAGCATGGCCTCCCCTGCCGTTGCAGGAGTTGCCGCAGTTATAAGAAGTTATTACCCAAAACTTACTGCCCAACAGGTTAAAGATGCAATAGTAAGATCCACAATCACTCCAAAGCAGGTTACCAAACAACCCGGAACTAAAAAATCAGTGAAATTTAAAAAGTTGTGCAGCACAGGAGGTATGGTAAATGCTTATAATGCATTGATTATTGCAGGTCAGTTGGCTAATCAATAGATGTGATCTAACCAGTTAAGTGACCAATGTCATCTTTCATTTGTATTAAGGTTTATTAATTTACACGTTCAAAAAACAAAGTATACACCATGAAAGTCAAGAAAATACTTGTTCCGGTTGATTTTTCTGAGAATTCGATAAATGCATTAAAATATGCAGCAGCAATGTCAACCGATCCCGGAGTAGGGATCTTTATCCTTCATGTTGCTGACCCTGAATCGCTGGAGCCAGTTCTTCACGGAAACCTGTCACCTGAACACATGTTTGATCTCATCAACAAAGAGGATTACATGTCTGATATAAAAACAACATTCATTGAAAAAAATGGACCGGTATCAAAGACCATCCTGAATGAATCTAAGGTTTTAGATATCGATCTAGTTGTCATGGGTACCCAGGGAGCGGGTAATTTTACCAAAAACCTTATTGGCACAAACACCAGCGCTGTCATTGGAAACTCCGATTGTCCGGTCCTTGCTGTTCCTTCCGAAGCTATTTTTAAACCGGTCAGAAAAGTTGTTTTTGCTATTGATATCACTCAAAAAGAAGAGAAGATCATTGCTGAACTAGTAGAGTATTTTTCCAAGATGAACACATCTATCCTTCTTACTTATGTTACGAATAAGAATTATCAGGAATCAGAATCTGCATTGAATAAAATAACCAAAAATGTAAAAGATAAAACAGGATATTCCAGGCTTGCCTCAAAACTGATAGATTCAGATGACTTTCATGAAGCAATCGAGAACTTTGCACTTGACATAGAGGCTGACCTGCTGGTCATGATCACACACCACAGAGGTGTTATTGAAGCTCTATTCGATCCTAGTTTAACCAAGAAATTTGCTTTTCATACAGAGATACCGTTATTCGCAGTTTCACATAAAAGAAGTCCTGTGATATTTTTCGGGGTACCGCTTTGATTATTCAGGGCGTTCCCCACCTCCGTGTTTCGATATACTCAACACTATGGCGGGTCAGGCTTTACACTACAAGTCCTCCCTCCTTTCCACAAGCAATGCAGGTCCGGGCTTTCCGCTGCAATCCTTAACGCACACTATCGATATGTAAAAAAGGTCGCCACATTTAAAGAGGCGACCTTTTTCTTTTGATAAATAACTTTTTATTCTACTACCAACCTTTGAGTATGCTGCGATCCTTCTGCAGTAATGATCCTTACCAGATACAATCCTTTTCTCACATTACTCATATCTGTAATATGTTTATTCAAACCGACCTCAGCACTGATCATCTCTTTACTGATCAATCTGCCCGATATATCAGTTATCTCCAATGTGATACTTTCTTGTTGACTCATAAAGATCTCAATGGTAGCCTTACCGTGTGTTGGGTTAGGATAGATAGTTACGTTCATGTTCGACGGGTTGTAGCGCGGCGATGAACAGTTCTCATTTAACGTATACCCTGCCGATACTCCGCATGTATTTTGTGCCGTTACCGTGAAACTCTGTCCAGTAGTTGGTGATGCATCCCACATAATATCAACCTGACTATAATTAGGCACATTACCAAACATAAATCCGGAATTTATTATCCAGTTGTACGTACTCGCTCCTATTGAACTTGCAGTATATGATTGTGTGTATCCAGCACAAATCAATGCCGGAGTTACACTTGGTGTCTCAGGTGCTCCACTTATAGTAAGTGATGATCCTGCATCACCGCAATCATAATGTGCAGTAACCACAATATTACCTCCTGCAAAAGAGCCGGTAAAGTCTACGCTGATAGAGTTACTTCCCTGGCCACTACTGATACTTGCTCCCGCAGGTACAACCCACGTGTAGCTATTAGCATCTGAAGTGCCTAACTGGTAGTTAACATTCAACAGATTACACACACCCAGTTCAGGCCCAGAGATCGGCCCCGGTACACCTGGTGCTCCAGCAACAACATTCAAACATGTTTGAACACTGGAAGCAAAACAACTGCTCACCGATTCCACACATACCGTTCCGCCACTAAAGCCTACAGGGAAGGTGATACTCGCTGAAGTGGAAGGGCCTGATGAAACAACTGATCCGTTCAGAAGCCAATTGTAACTTATGGCTCCTCCAACAGGTGCTATGCTATATATTTCGGTACCTCCCGGACATGGTGCTATTTCACCAGCAATTGGTCCAGGTGCATCAGCTCCATTACTAACATTGAAACAGTAATCAGGTCCGGCCAAACCAAAAGTGGTTTCTCCATGTACACACACCGTGGCACTGGTGAAGCCTGAATTGTAACATATTGACACTGTACTATTATCAGGACTGGTGCTGGTGATGGTTCCTGCTGATGCAGGGGTGATGGTCCATGTAAAGCTATCGCTGCCTACCACTGGTGCAACTGTATAACTTTCACATGTGTTAGGACAGGCGATCACCGGTCCGGTTACACCTGCAGGCTGCTCAACAGTTCCTCTCCACTTAACCATATTCTGTTTGCTTATACCACATGCATTACCACTCTGGATCCACAGATGATAGTTCTGCTCATGACCGGTAATAGTCACCGTAATACTTGTATTACCTGTGATATATGGACTCGTTTGCCCATCGAACAACATACTGTTCGGCTTATTGGTACTGATGTAATAGAATGCTGCTCCGGGTACAGGATTCCAGCTCACAGTAAACGTACCTCCTACATACATCACACTCGGTGCTGTTGCAGTTAAGGTAAGTCCATTCGAAGGTTTTCCATTACTTACTGTAACTGCTTTACTCACACAGGTAGTTGTGTTACATGTTCCTTCGGCTCTGACATAATAGATCGTATTACTTCCGGGTGAAACTGTAATAGAATTAACTCCAGTGGCTATCGGTGTTCCGCCGCAGCTGCCTGCATACCATACCCATTGGGCACCAGCTCCAAGCTGTCCACCATACACAGTAAGGGTGATATTTCCTCCATTACATATGTTATTAAAAGGACGGTTGGTACCAATACTGTCGGCTTCTACACTTGGCTCTAATAATGTCACATCAAAACTATATGTGGTCACATTGTTGGCAGGGTCAATCGCTGTGTATGTTACCGTTGTAACACCACTAGGGAATATATCTCCTGGAACGTAGTTACTGGTATAATTAACAAAACAGTTATCAGTAATGGTTGGTTCTATCCAGCTTACTGGGTTGCAATCCGAGAAATCGCCCGGACCACCGGCTATAACAGGTGCTTCTGCATCATCAACAGTTACATTAAAGGAACATTGTGATGTATTTCCATTAACATCTGTTATAACATACGTATTGGTAGTTGTACCGATCGGGAACGTTTCACCTGATTCCAAACCTGCAATTAAAATAATACTGGCAACAGAACAATTATCAGTACCTGTAGGCAAAGCATAACTTACTGCTGCTCCACAAACACCAGAATCGTTATTGGTGCTTATACTTGCAGGACAAGTGATCATTGGAGCAATATTATCTTCTACTGTTACCGTTGCGGTACAGGTTGATACATTTCCGTTTACATCCGTCACCGTTAAAGTAACTGTGTTAGCACCTACGTTACTGCAATCAAACGTTGCAGGTGATACGCTCAGTGAAGCGATACCGCAATTATCTGTCGATCCGCCGTCTACCTGCGC
>JAHEMF010000038.1 GCA_024643795.1 Bacteroidota bacterium
AAAATGGGATTCAAACTTGTTGAAGTACCAATTGTTTTCACAGATCGTCAGGATGGTGAATCCAAAATGTCGACCGGTATATTTTCAGAGGCGTTCATCGGAGTAATGGAAATGAAAATCAAATCATGGTTTCGGAAGTTTCCGCAAGCAAATTCTGGTATCAATCATTGAAACTAAATAAATGAACTCTTCCAGAACTTACCTGATTTTATTTTTGATGATAATCTGCACAAGCCTTACTGAGTCAAGCGCACAGTGCGAAGTAAAACAAAAACTTGATCCTAATGGAATTCTATATCATTATTCAGAACCCGTTAAAGTATACTGGACAGAGGCTAAAAGTTTGTATTGTGGTGCTATTACAGATGAAGAAAGCTATTATCTGCAATTGTATCCTTTCCCTTTTCCCGATAAACAAAAAGCTAAAAAACTTAAGTCGGATGTGGTAGTGAAGCTGAATGGAAATGAAGAATACAGTCTTTCATTTTATGATTCACGGTATATAAATTCCGACTCTGTTTTTGCTATGTTATTCATTATTCCCGAAAAGAAGATCGGGAGTTTCCTCAAAGAAGAGATTGAAGAGATCTCATTGGACCTTGGAGATGATGAAGGACCTCGAACCTATCGCCTGAAACTTCACAAAAGCGCCATTAAAGAACAGCTCAAGTGTCTGGAAGAAGAGGCAGATCAGTGATCCTACTGACGATTTTCACGATCCTGCAAAAAAGTTTTTACAACAGATAAAAAGTTGGTGAATTGCAAACTTACTTTTAGTGAATTGTATATATCAGTTTTATGAGGACGGGGCAGCCATTCGTTTTGGTAACTCAACTCAGCCTGAATGTTATCTGTAATGGCAAATCCGGTTCCAATCGTAAAACTATTTCTGTCAAATATACTTGCACCCGAAACATCGCTGGCACTTTTTATAAATATTTCTTCTGATGCAAAACCGTATATAACACCTTTTCTTATCACCTTACTGTTAAAGGGATAGGTTAATTTTACCATTGCCCTGAGCCGTGTGAACCATTCAATTTTTCCCTCATCATTGTCTATAAACCGATTATCAACTCTTGCTCTGCCAAATAATGTGTACCCTGTCTTATGAAAGAAATACACCAGCTGAGGTGAGATCCTGTATTCAGTAGAATTTTCCTGATTCAGATCCGGGACATTCTTATTATTAAAGTATGCCAGCTGAACTGATAATTTGTATCGGGATGATGCAAAATAATGTAGCCATCCTTCAAGACTGTATGACGACCTGTACTTAAACATCGCCGATTCATTAGGGGCGCTTGACTGTATATCAGAAAAGACAAATTCTGCAGCCATCTTTTTATTGAGAACCCTTGACAATGATATCTCACTAGAAAACTGAGAATAGGAATTGGTTTGTGCCATTCCTATAACAGAACCGATCAACATAAAAAATAAACAAATGGAAGAACCTTTTAAGCTTGAATTTTCTTTAGTTAAGCTTGCAACTGAATTGAAAACAATAGAATTCATGACATGCATAAATCTGTACTATTAAAAACCAGCATGCGGATTAGAAGATTAAATTTATATACTACTTTGGGATTCAATTGTTTAAGATGAGTGAATTTTACATTCTAAACTAGAATTATATCCCTAAATTTGCAACAAATTACAAACTAAATTTATCAGTTATGAAGATCAGACTTTTACTGCTTTTAGCAAGTGCTTCGGCAGTTATTACACTTTCCGGATGTTATCCGGGTGGCCCTGAGTACATTGATGATTATGACATTGTATCCACAGCCTACAATCAAACCTATGATTTTGGAGCCTTGCATTCATTTGCTTTACCTAGCAAGATCGTTAAGATCACCGATGATCTGCTGCAAGACCCTTCCAAAATAAAATATCTGAATACTACTATTTCTGATCCTATTCTTGATCGTATAAGAAAAAACATGATAGATAGAGGGTATGTTGAAGAAGATTCAGCTAACGCAGATGCCATTTTACTGGTAGCAGCATGGGAGATCACCAATGTGAGCATTTATTACGACTGGGGATATTGGGGATGGTATTACCCTGGATATAGTCCTGGTTGGGGATGGTATTATCCTTACTACCCTACCTACCCTGTAACAACGTCATATAAAACTGGAAGTGTTATGATCCAGTTCACCGATCCTAACACAATTGATCAAAACGTTTCTGTTGAATGGCTTGCCATTATCAACGGATTGGCAGAGGGAGGTACTACAAGTATCATAAGTCGCTCTACCAAAAGTGTAGATCAGGCATTTGCCCAGTCTCCTTACATTATACATGAAAATTAACTGAGAATAACATCATGAAAAAATATATCTGCATAATAATATTATTGGTTGTTAGTGTTGCATCTTCTAGAGCGCAACAAACATCAGAATTCTCAATCAGCTATAATGTTAGCTTTGGGATGGGAGACCTTAATGACTTTATTGGTAAAACAAGTTTCAGGGGAGGAGCTGTAGAATGGAAGACATATATTCACGAACGCCTGAGTGCCGGTATCGAAGGTAACTGGACAACATTTTACGAAGAAAGAGATTATGAAACTTATCAGGTACGTGATAATATAAACATCTCAGGTAAGCAATTCCGTTATGCGAACATGATCCCTATCTATGTGAGAGCCGACTGGTATTCAGGTAATGAAGGTGATGATATCAGGTTCTTCGGAGGGATGGGAGTAGGAACTATTTGGTCTGAACAGATCCTTGATATGGGTCTTTATGAAATAAGATCTGATGTCTGGCATTTTGGCCTTTCTCCCAGAGCCGGAATCAAGTATTATTTCAATGAATGGAGAGCCTTAACCTTAGGTGTCAACTATGACTATGGGTTTAAAACTAAAGAAGAAGACCCATTAAACTTCTTAAGGTTGATGATAGGCATAAATTTCATCAACTGATAAAATGACATAAAAAAAGGGCCTCAAATGAGGCCCTTTTTATTGATCTGAAATGAGATCAATTTTTTCTTTCAGGTAAAAATGGTAACTCATCCTGAATGGCCATACGGATTGAAGTATTCAAATACCTTTCAACCTGTAACCATCTGAAGGAAGTAGCAGCATTGGTTGCTTTCTTCATTTTCTCATAATAAGTAGACTCAAGTTTAGTGAATTTAGATTCATTTGCTAATGCTCCTTTAGCAATCTCGTCAAGCTTTGCATCATCTGCAGCTTTAAAATTCTCTGCATAGTTCTTTATCAGATTGATCCTCTCTTCGCCTATTGTTCTTCTCTCTTTTTCAAACTCCTCATAAACGGTCCAGAAGGCAGATTTGTTAGCTTCGTTTAAGGACATAGCTTCTTCAATGAGAGCTCTCTTCTCCATACCATACATAGTCTGGTAAAGTGCTACTTCATCTTTCTCGGCCTGAGCGTTGGAAACTACTGGAGATATTGTGCAAATAAACAACCCGGCAGATACTGCAATTAAAAATTTTGTTACTGATTTCATGTTCTTAATGTTAATTGTGATTATAAACTGATTGGTTTTTGTTAAGGATTACAAAGTTATTCAAACATTCAAATATGCTGATATAATAGCTGAATAATATATTAAATTATTTATTTTCAAATACTTAATGATCAAATGAATTTGTCTCCTTTATTCATTTTAACATCATTGACGAACTGTCTGATCTGTTGTTCATCTTCTTTTTTACAGATCAACAGTACCCCCTGTGATTCAACAACAATATAGCCATCTAGGCCCTGCATAACTACCAATTTATCTTTCGGCACATTAACCATGCAATTAGAACTGTCGTATAACATCACATTTTTCCCAACCACTGCATTCTCATTCGTGTCGTGCTTGATATGCTCATATAATGATCCGTATGTTCCAAGGTCACTCCATCCAAAGTCAGCACCCATTACAAAAACATTTTTAGCCTTTTCCATAACACCAAAGTCTATAGAAATGTTTGTACAATGCTCATATGCCATTTTTATATGATTCAATTCATCGGAAGTTCCAAAGTATGGCTGAGCATCATTGAACAGACTATAGATATCTGTCAGGTGTTCTTCCAGTGCTTTAGTGATTGTTTGAAGATTCCAAATAAAGATTCCGGCATTCCACAGAAACTCGCCCGACTGCAAAAAGAATTTTGCCATTTCAAGGTTAGGCTTTTCTGTAAATGTCTTTACCTTATAAATCTTGTTATGATCTTTCTTTTTGTCATCAACAAATTGAATGTAGCCATAGCCGGTATCGGGCCTGCTGGGCTTTATCCCAAGAGTCAATAAATTGTCGTTTTTTGCAGTAAATTCAAGTGCTTTTTTAATGGCATTTATAAATTCCTGTTCATTTGTTATTATATGGTCACTGGGTGCTACAACAATATTTGCATTTTTATTCAGCGACTGTATTTTAGCTGCTGCATAAGCAATACAAGGAGCAGTATTTTTTCTGTAAGGCTCACCCAGAATGTTAGCAGCATTCATTTCGGGTAACTGCTGCTTCACAAGGCCAACATAAGACTCATTCGTTACTACCAAAATATTTTCTGGCGGACAAACATTTTTAAGCCTTTCAAAGGTTTGCTGTATGAGTGTTTTGCCCGTTCCTAAAATGTCAAGAAATTGTTTTGGAAATGTATTTCTGCTCATTGGCCAGAATCTACTGCCAATTCCTCCCGCCATGATCACACAATAATTATTTTTCATTGATTCCCTATTAAAAAGTTACCCTATGGGTATTTGGTTGAATTAAACTTGGTTTAAATTGTATGGCTTACCTTCCCTGATTTCTTCAGAGCCCTGCCCTGTGCTTTATTTGCTTAAGCCTGCAAGTGCTGATCTCAGATTAGTAATGATCTGAGGTATATCTTCTCTGCGACTTACGCCAACAGAAAGCCTGTACCATGAGGAACTTTTTGTGGATCCGAATGAAGAGAATGGCACAATAGCTAACCTGGCATGGTCACAGAGAAAACTGGTTACATCCTGAGGTGTTTCTAAAATTTTGCCATCGCCGGTTTTATATCCGGTAAGGTTAAACCTGATGGTCAGATAAATTGAAGCCTGAGGTGCTATCACATCAACATCAAAGCCCTCATTTTTTAATTCAGACAATCCGGTATAAAATGCATTTAGCCTGTCTGAGAGCCTGACTTTAAAGTCAATTAAAAATTCAGAAACAGCATCTGTATTATTAAGGAAATTTGCCATTGCCACTTGCTCTGCTTTGGGTGACCATGCACCCACATGCGAAAGAATAGCACGCATTTTTTGGATGATAACTGAAGTTCCGAATGCCCATCCAACCCTGATACCTGTTGCCGAAAAAGCCTTTGATGCGCCATCGATACATACTGTATACTCTCTCAGTTCAGGTCTCAGAGTCACAGGATCATGATGAACATTATCTCCGTGGCATAATACTGAATATACCTGATCATATAAAATATACAAGGGTTTGATGTTCAGAGCAAACCTTCGTTTGTTCTCTTCAAGTACAAGGTCGCATATATTCTCAAGCGTACTTTTGGTAAATACAGTTCCTGTTGGGTTTAAGGGGGAACAAAGCGCTAGTAATCTTGCATCTGATATCACAGAATGAAGATCTTCAGCCACCGGCATAAAATTGTTTTCAGGAGAGGTCTCAACCATCACAGGTATCGCACCTGACAAATGACAATAGTGATTATTATTCCATGAAGGAACAGGAAAAATAACCTTGTCGCCCGGATCAACCAAAGTTTTATATACGGCATATATAAGCGGCCGTGATCCTCCCGATATAAGTATCTCATCTGGGTTATATTCCAGGTGCTGGTACTTTTTAATAAATCCACTAACAGCAGATCTGAGTTCAGGCATACCATTCGCCATCGGATAATTTGTCTGCCCTGCCTTATATGCTTTTATGATCTCATCCAACAATGCTACAGGTAAAGGAAATATCTCAGGATTAAAGTCGCCTATAGTAAGATTATAGATCTTTTCACCTCGTTTGATCTTCTCGTTGATTTCATTGGCCTGCCTGATGATCTCTGAACCGATAAGATTTTCAGCCATAGCTGAAACCTGCACAGGGGCCATTTTTTCCATTACAGTCATTTTTATTATTTAAAAAATATAGTTAAAAGTGTTGCGACCACAAATTAATAAAAAGTTTGGATTTTGAATAATGGGTTCTAAACACTTGCCTTTGCTAATTTTTTGAGGGGTTTGGCTGCTGAAACAGATGCTACGATTTGAACTTCAGTGAGTGGATTGATAACGTACATCTGCCTGGTCTTTGTATCTAAACAACAGTAATTCTTTTTAAGCAGCTTACCTTTTATGAATGTCCTGCCAGATCTAATCCTGAACCTCGATTCAGGTGCAATCTCTTCAAGTCTGTACCAACGCTCCCCCTTCTTATCATACTTTCGCAATGCACGTGTAAGCTCAATATTGGTACAACTGGTAGCGGCAGGATTTTTTAGATAACTGTCTATCTGTTTTAAAAGATCCTGCGGGAAAACACCCCTCCGCAAAAATGGCAACATGAGTCGCCTGAACTCCCACTTCCATTCCAACCCGTGTGCATCAACTCGATCTTTATACCTGAGCCATGTAACTAAGTGTGCAACCTCATGAGTGAATGTTAAAAGGAATGCATATTTATTCATATCATGATTGATGGATATCCTATGGCCCTTTCCGTTAGATGGAGGTGTATAATCGCCATACTTACTTGAACGGCTTTTAGTGATCCTGATAGCTATCCTGTAATCCAAAATCCAATTGACGCATGTTTGCAATGAGTCAGCAGGGACATACTTGTTAAAAGCCCGGGTTAATTCGTCGATGTTCACGCGTATAGAAGATTTAGCTTAATAATTGGTAAACCAGAAGGCTGGAAAAGTAGGCCAAAAGTCCCATAAATGCAAATTGAAAAAAAGGCCATTTCCAAGATCCGGTTTCCCTTCTAACAACGGCCATTGTACTCATACATTGCATGGAAAAAGCATAGAATAACATGAGCGACCAGCCCACTGCAAGAGTATACATTGGCCCTCCCTTAACCGGATGAACCTCAGCCATCATTTTCTGTCTCACAGTGGCCACATCCTCTCCTGTATTACCTACAGAATAAATGGTGCTCATGGTTCCTACAAAGACCTCCCTAGCAGCAAAGGAGGTTATGAGCGCAATCCCGATCTTCCAATCGAATCCCAATGGTTCAATGACCGGTTCTATAGCCTTTCCGGTTAAACCGGCGAATGATTTCTCTAGTTTTTCAGCCTCCAGGTTGGCCACAGCTTCATTGTCTCCTTCAATTTGAGCCAGCGTAAGTCTTTCCTTTACATCCTGAAATGCGGCACCAGGCCCAGTAGTTGACAATGCCCACAGGATCACTGAAATAGCCACAATAACCTTACCGGCATCAAATACAAAAATCCTCACCTTTTCTATTATGGTAAGGACCACATTTCGCCAGCGGGGCATCCGGTATACCGGCATCTCCATAATAAAAAATGAACGGTCCTTTTCTTTCATCAATGTTTTCATGATCAATGCTGATCCAAGAGCAGCCAGGAACCCGATCAGGTACAATGACATTAACACCACTCCTTGTTGATTTACTGTTCCAAAGAGTAATGACCTTTGAGGGATCACCATCGCTATCAGCAAGGCATACACCGGTAACCTGGCAGAACAACTCATTAATGGAGTTACCATGATAGTTATTATCCGCTCTTTCCAGCTTTTTATGGTTCGGGTAGAAAGAATTGCAGGTACTGCACAGGCCACACCACTCATAAGTGGAATAACAGAACGTCCGTTGAGCCCTACCCTGCGAAACAGTTTGTCCATCATAAAGCTCACACGGGCCATATAACCGGTGTCTTCCAGGATGGCGATGAACATAAAGAGCAAGGCTATCTGAGGAATGAAAATTATAACACCACCCAGTCCGGCTAACACTCCATCCACTATAAGATCACTAAATACTCCCGGTGGTAATTGTTCACCTACCCATTTACTTAGGCCTGCAAATGAACTGTCTACCAGATCCATGGGTAAGGTAGCCCAGGCAAATATTGCCTGAAAAATCATGAACAGTACAAACATAAATATCAGATAGCCCCATAACCTGTGAGTCAGTATATCATCGATCTTACGTGTGAAAGCTCTGTCGGCAGCAGTAGAACCTACCTTGGTATGCAACACATCTTTCAGCATTACAGTAATCACTTTATAACGTTCCAGAGTTTCTGAAGCCTGCATCCGTACCGGGTCAAACTCGTGCTCCTGCAACAACCTTCTAATGCTGGTAAGCCTGTCAGAATTAGCATTGAAAAACCCGATAGATTCAAAATTATTTGCAACCTGAAATGCGGCATAGTTGCTATTCATTTTTACCGAACTACGGATACGCTCTACAACTTCTGGAGCGAATTGCTTGGAGTCAATAAAGTCATCCTCAGGTGGCACAATGTCTTTGAACATTGCCTTTTTAACATCCTCCATACCTTCACCTGAAATTGAAGTCACCGGAACCACAGGGATTCCCAACTCCTTTGATAAGCTTAAAAAATCTATCTCAACACCATTCTTTCTCACCATATCCATCATGTTAATTACAAGAATGGTAGGTATCTTAAGATCTATCACCTGGCTACATAAAAACAAACTTCGTTTTAAATTAGTGCCATCTGCTATTACAATCACCTTGTCGGGATGACTATCGTTTGCCGGGTCGCATAAGATGTTAAATGGAACCTGCTCTTCTAAGGTTTTAGGATATAATGAATAAGTTCCGGGAAGATCTGTTATCTCAAAACGAACTACTTTCTGATTTTCGGTATCATATAATGAACAAGTACCCGACTTTTTTTCAACGGTAACCCCGGGAAAATTAGCTATCTTCTGATTGAGTCCGGTAAGGCGGTTAAATAATGTAGACTTACCGCTGTTGGGGTTTCCTATTAATGAGATCTTAATCCTTGAATTCTGCACTTTTTACCAAACCAAAATTATAACGCATCCATTTTTACCAGTACACTTTCTGCCTCATCAATACGGATACTAAGCACAGAATCAGCCACTGTAACAGCCATTGGATCACCCATGGGTGCAAATCTGAGGACCACTACTTTTTCACCGGGCAAACAACCCATTTCAAGCAACTTTAGCTTTATGGTTTCATCTGTAAATGAATCTATTAAGCCAAACTGACCCTTTTTAAGCCGCGAAAGTGGAGTTATTCCCTCAGGCATTTTACACTCTTATTTAGAATGATTCAAAATAACAATGCGAATGTATCAAAGTTTTAAAAAAGGCGGGGATGATTTTGGTCATTCGTTTTGGTAATTACCTGCTGGCCTTCTGAATCAGCTTTTTTACCAAATGACGGACAATCGCACTTTTTCTTGAAAAGTCCGCATCCCGCAAGGAAACCCAGAGCTATAAGCATCAAAAACAGACAAATCGATCTATACTTGGGCAGCACCATACCACAAATGTAGGGTAATCTTAACTCCTTAGGGTTCAAAATGATGCTCTTTCAAACAGAAAAACTGTAGTAGGCAGAACACTCGTTATTTAATCGCTATTTTTGACCTCGCTCAAAACCATGAAGATCTTTTACGAACTCGGCAGGTATTGGATATTTCTTGCCGGAATGTTTACCCGCCCAGAGAATTTTTCCATTTACAGAAAGCAAGTGATGCTGGAAATGGATGCCATTGGAATCAACTCCGTGGGCATTGTTTCATTGGTCTCCATTTTTATGGGTGCTGTCATCACTCTCCAAACCGCCTATAACCTGATCAACCCACTTGTTCCGTTATGGGCTGTAGGACTTGTAGTAAGAGATTCTATCATTATTGAATTTTCACCCACTATTATTATGCTTGTGCTGGCAGGTAAAGTAGGATCAAGTATAGCGTCAGAAATTGGGACCATGCGCGTAACAGAACAAATTGATGCACTTGAGATCATGGGAATCAACTCCACCTCATATCTGGTTATACCAAAAATGCTGGCGGCCATATTTATCACTCCGTTTATTGTACTCATTTCTATGTTTGTTGGCATTGCAGGTGGATGGGTGGTTGGTGAACTAACGGGTGTTGTACCATCACTTGATTACATAACAGGTTTACAAAGTGAATTTCTTCCATTCAATGTCTTCTTTGCGATGGTTAAGACTGTAGTGTTTGCGTTTATCATCACTACAGTTTCTTCTTACCATGGTTACTACACATCCGGAGGAGCATTGGAGGTAGGTAAATCAAGCACACGTGCAGTGGTTTTCAGCAGTATCCTTATACTCATCTTTGATTACATCCTGACCCAATTGATATTGATATGATTCAGGTACAGAACATATCCAAGGGCTTTTATGGTAAACTGGTTTTAAAAAATGTTACCAACACATTTGAAGAAGGAAAAGTGAACCTGATAATTGGTGGTTCGGGTTCAGGAAAAACTGTACTTATGAAATGTATGGTTGGTTTGTATGAGGTTGATGAAGGAGCAATAGAGTATGACGGTCGTGATTTTTCGGCTATGACCAAGCTGGAACGGAAATCTATTCGTCGTGAAATTGGAATGCTTTTCCAGGGTTCTGCATTATTTGATTCTATGACGGTTGAAGAAAATGTGATGTTCCCATTAACCATGCTTTCAAAAATGGATGAAGAAGAAAAGAGAGATCGTGCAAACTTTTGTCTTCAGCGCGTGAACCTTGACAATGCAAATAACTTATTTCCGGCCGAAATAAGTGGAGGTATGAAAAAGCGCGTTGCCATTGCCCGTGCCATTGCAATGAAACCTAAATACCTGTTTTGTGATGAACCAAATTCCGGCCTTGATCCAAAAACATCCATTGTAATTGATGAACTCATAAAAGAGATCACTTATGAGTTTCAAATGACCACCGTAATAAATACTCATGATATGAACTCTGTACTCATGATGGGCGATAACATCATATTCATCTATAAAGGAGAAAAGTTCTGGTCAGGTTCTTCAAAAGACATCCTCAATAGCGGTAATGAACAGTTAGAGAACTTTGTCTTTGCTTCCAAGGTCATGCAGGATCTCAGAAGACACCTCAAAAATTAAGACAACTCCTTTTTAGCTTTTTCTATACTTTCTTATCCTCAACGAATCCAATATTGAGACCTTTTGGCGGCATTGGCTGCTCAAAAAGGGTATCAAAGCCTGAATTTCGATCATATTTAATAATATCCTTATTTTCATGCCTTCCAATTGAAAAACAACAACCATGACTAAAAAACACCCTAAGGCACTCCCATTTTTATTTCTGTCTGAAATGTGGGAACGCTTCGGCTTTTACCTAATGCTGGGTATCTTCTTTCTTTATATGACCGATACTCAAACCGGTGGAATGTCACTTGATAGAAAGGAAGCCTCAGATATCTTCGGTACTTTCATAGCATTAGTTTATCTGACTCCATTCATCGGTGGTCTTTTAGCCGACCGGATCCTCGGATACCGCTTCTCCATAACCATTGGTGGTATTATGATGGGGATAGGATATTGCGGGCTTGCTATTCCGGGAATGACAGCTTTTTACATTTCACTATTCCTTATAATTATAGGGAATGGTTTTTTCAAACCCAATATTTCTACTCTTCTCGGTAATGTGTATAACGACCCCGCATATAAGCCAAATAAAGACTCAGGTTACAATATCTTTTACATGGGAATAAACCTGGGCGCATTTATTTGCAATTTCTTTGCTGCATACCTTAGAAATCATTACAGCTGGGGACACGCCTTCATGGCGGCAGGCATAGGGATGTTCATAGGTGTGATAATATTCTGGATAGGACACAAAAATTATTCCCATGCCGATGTACGGAAACCCGTGAATCCTGAAGATATGTCGTTGGCAAAAGTATTCGGAATTGTGCTTGTTCCAGCCCTTATAGCAGGATACATAGGATGGATGATTCCCGGTAATATATTTGGAAGTGACTCCACTGATGCATTCATTTTTGGTGCACTTCCCGTAGCAGGGTTTTATGTTTCTCTTCTGGTGCGTGCAAACGAGGAAGATCGCAGACCTATTGCTGCTTTATTGGCAGTATTTGGAGTTGCTATAATTTTCTGGGCTGTTTTCAAACAGAACGGAACTGCGCTTACTACATGGGCACAAAGTTATACAGACCGACAACTGAACGAATCTGTTATTGGACCTGCAAACACTTTGGGAATGGTTCAGGAAGTCGCACTTACTCGTGATTCGGTCCCACTTACAGATGATCAGTTCAGAGTAGCCCGAAATGAAGATGGAAGCGTGATCAATACTTATGATTATCCGCTTTACTACAAAAATCTTTCAAAAGAAAAATGGCCCGAAGAAGGGGGAACACTGAGTCTTATTTCAACCGAGTTATTTCAATCTGTTAATCCGTTCTGGGTTGTTACTCTAACACCATTGCTGGTGCTATTCTGGGCATTCCTGAGAAGAAGAAAACGGGAACCTACAACTCCTATGAAGATCTTTTATGGGTTCTTTATTACCGGACTGTCAACCTTGGTAATGGTCTTTGCAGCATACTCATGCCATAATGGGATGGATAAAGCCTCTATGTGGTGGCTGATCGGAAGCTATGGTGTTATCACTGTTGGTGAATTGTGTTTATCGCCGATGGCACTATCACTTGTATCTAAACTAAGCCCGGCACGTCTTACTGCATTGATGATGGGAGGCTGGTTCCTTTCTACCTCTATAGGAAATAAAATGAGTGGTGTGCTCGCCAGTTTATGGGATGGATATGAACATAAAGCTAATTTTTTCTGGGTTAATTTTGTGCTATGCATAGTAACCGCAGGCATCATTCTGATGATGGTGAAATGGCTGAATAAAATCGTTAAAGAACACGGTGCTTAATTACAACTGAAGTGAAGATGCTAATAAAAAGTATTTGGAAATCAGTCCTCATAACATGTGTCACTATCCTTTCGCTAAGTTATGGATGTGAGGCTCAGCCCGGATCTGCAAATATCTATGATCCACTTGCAAATGCTGAATCAGAATTAATGAATGCATCACAGCTTGCAGCCGCACAAAACAAAAATGTTTTTGTAATAATAGGCGGCAACTGGTGCAGGTGGTGTAGGATGTTTGATAAATTCAGTCGCACAAACCTTAAAGTTGATTCAACACTGAATGCCAATTTTATGACAGTACATATCAACTATAGTAAAGAAAACGAGAACGTGGCTTTGCTTGAAAAATTTGGCTTTCCTCAAAGATTCGGTTTTCCTGTTTTTCTTATACTTAACAGCGAAGGTGAAAGGATCCACACACAAAACACCGGCTACCTTGAAGAAGGTGAAGGATACAGCGAACAGAAAGTTATAAGCTTTCTCAATGATTGGAGACCGGAGGCGCTTGATGCTGAAACTTATAAAGAATGAATTATTAATCCATAAAAAAGACCCCTTTACCGGGGTCTTTTTCGTTTTGAAACAAATCATTATACCACTTCTGCATATTCTTCAACCGCAGGGCAGGTACATATCAGGTTTCTGTCGCCAAGTGCATTATCAATTCTTTTTACTGAGGGCCAGAATTTCGCATCCCTAACCCATGGTAATGGATAGGCCGCTTCACTTCTTGAATATGGATGATCCCATTTGTCAGCTGTAACTTCATGGGCTGTATGAGGACTATTTACCAATACATTATTATCACGAGGTGCAGTTCCACTTTCGATCTGTTCTATTTCTTTTCGAATAGAGACCATTGCTTCAACAAACCTGTCGAGTTCATGCAGAGATTCACTTTCGGTTGGCTCAACCATCAATGTCCCGGCAACTGGAAAAGAAACAGTAGGAGCATGAAATCCGTAATCCATCAATCGTTTGGCAATATCAGTTACTTCAATGCCTGCACTTTGTTTGAATTGTCTGCAGTCTAATATCATCTCATGAGCAACATAACCATTAATGCCTTTATAAAGTACAGGGTAATATGGCTCTAGTTTATGTCGCAGATAATTAGCACTTAGGATGGCGATCTCAGTCGCATCCTTCAACCCTTTCCTGCCCATCATACGGATGTAACCGTATGATATCATCAGAATGCTGGCGCTACCCCATGGTGCAGCAGATACTGCACTTGGTCTTTCTTCCTGAGTGAATTTTACAACAGAATGCCCCGGTAAGTATGGAGCCAGATGTTCTCCAACTCCAATTGGACCCATTCCGGGACCACCTCCTCCATGTGGTATAGCAAATGTTTTATGAAGGTTAAGATGACAAACATCTGCACCAATGTTGAATGGGTTTGTTAACCCTACTTGTGCATTCATATTGGCACCATCCATATATACCTGCCCTCCATTCTCATGCACAATAGAGGTTACTTCTCTTATACCTTCCTCATAAACACCATGCGTTGAAGGGTAAGTAACCATAAGGGCAGCCAGGTTATCACGATGCAACTCTGCCTTTGCCCTCAGATCGGCAATATCAATATTACCTTTCTCATCGCACTTAACCACCACCACTTTCATGCCGGCCATAACCGCACTTGCAGGGTTTGTTCCATGAGCTGATGAAGGTATCAAAACTATGTTCCTGTGTATCTCTCCTTTTGCCTTATAATAATTCCTTATCACAAGCAGCCCTGCATACTCACCCTGTGCACCCGAATTGGGTTGTAAAGAAACAGCGTGAAACCCTGTTAGCTTACACAAGTATTCTTCTAGTTCATGGATCACCTGTAAGTACCCCTGAACCTGATCTAGAGGGGCAAATGGATGAATGCTTCCAAACGCAGCCCAACTAATAGGAATCATTTCACTAGTGGCATTCAACTTCATAGTACATGACCCCAATGGTATCATTGAATGAACTAGAGAAAGGTCTTTGTTCTCAAGTTTCTTAATATACCTGAGCATAGAAGTCTCTGAATGGTGACTGCTAAAAACAGGATGAGTAAGGAAGTCTGACTTTCTTGAAAGATCATGATCTCCGTTTAGCAAACCAGGATTATCAAAAGAAACAGGACCCTGTTTCGTATATACAGCACCTTTAGCCTTTGCAAATATTTCAATGATATCATCAACATCAGCTTGCGAAGTGGTTTCATCTAGGCTTATAAATATGGTGCCGTCGGCGGGATACCAAAAGTTGATCTCAGCCTCCAGAGCGATCCTTCTGATATTCTCAGTCAATTCTTCAGTACGCACCTGAATGGTATCAAAAAAACTTTTGTGTAAAATTTCATAACCCAAACCTTCTAATCCTCCTGCAACCAAACATGTTCTTTTATGAACCTGAGTTGCAATGGCTTTAAGTCCTTTAGGTCCATGATATACGGCATACATGGATGCCATCACAGCAAGTAATACTTGCGCCGTGCAAATATTTGAAGTAGCCTTATCTCTTTTGATATGTTGCTCCCTTGTTTGAAGAGCCATTCGAAGTGCCGGATTACCTGATGCATCAACAGATACACCAATTATGCGACCAGGAATGACCCTTTTATATTCATCCTTGGTGGCGAAATAAGCAGCATGGGGTCCACCATACCCTAAGGGCACACCAAATCTTTGTGTTGTTCCAACTGCACAGTCAGCACCCCACTCTCCGGGAGGTTTCAACAGTACTAGACTTAATAGATCAGAAGCCACAACCACTTTGACACCTAATGACTTAGCCTTATCAACAAATCCGGAATGATCTCTGATTGCTCCATCAGCACCGGGATATTGCAACAGAGCTCCGAAAAATGAATGGTCAAGCTCAATTGTTTCTGGATCTCCAACCAGCAATTCTATACCAAGTGGTTCTGAACGGGTAATAAGAATATCTAATGTTTGAGGAAAACAATATTGAGAAACAAAGAATTTGCTCACTCCATCACTAATCTGACCTTTTGACCGGTTACTGAAAAACATATACATAGCTTCTGCTGCAGCAGTACCTTCATCAAGCAGAGAGGCATTAGTAACGGGAAATCCGGTGAGGTCACTCACCATGGTCTGGTAATTCAATAAAGCTTCCATTCTTCCTTGCGAGATCTCTGCCTGATATGGAGTATAAGCGGTATACCAACCCGGATTCTCAAGTATATTCCTTTGAATGACTCCAGGAATAGTTGTGTTGTAATATCCAAGGCCTATGTACGACCTGAAAATACTATTCTTGAAAGAGACCTTCCTAACATAACGTAAATAGTCATTTTCAGTCATTGCCTCCGGAACTTCCGGAGCCTCTTCAAGTAAAATTGATGGCGGTATGGTCTTTTGGATGATCTCATTAATGTTGCTCACTCCCAGGTCAGCGAGCATTTTTACGATCTGATCCTTGCCGGGACCATTGTGACGTTCGTCGAAGCTATAATATGCCATAATTGATATTTCTCTAGAATTTAGAAAGGGGACACAAAATTAAGTATTTAACCCATCCCCCAAACCGGCACCTTAAACATGCCTGCAGGTGCCATTGTTTAAAAAAATTAACCCTTGCCATTAACCCGAAATTGTTTTTTGTAGCTTTGTAAATAGCTTATGAAACAAATTAAATCACTGATTTTTACGGCCATAGCCCTCTCGGCTATAACCCTTTTCACCGATGTGACTCCTGTAAATGCACAAGGTTATCTGCAACTCATCAACGGTAAACAACGACGATTCTCCAAAGCTGAGGTGAAAGGCCAGTTTATCAGGTATGTACCGGAGGATAAGCCCACAATTGAAAAAAAGATTGACAGGTTTGACATTTTCTCTGTGAATTATGATGATGGCAAAGAAGATGTTCTCTACAATCCTGATACAACATTTGTAGATGAGCCTTCCGTTGAAGAAGTTCGGGACTACATTGAAGGTGAACGGCTGGCACTTAAATTTTATCATGAAAATCCAAAGTTTGCCGCCAGCCAGTTGTACTTCGGGTTTTATTCAGGTTTTTTTGGAAGCCTTCTTGGATATTATGGTGCAGCTGTGCCTCTCGTTTACTCAATGGGAGTTGACCGTTTCGGACCTGTTAAGCCTGAAGGTTATATGGACGAATGGAAAGAAACAGATGCATTTGTTTCCGGATATGAGAAAAGAATGCGCAATAAAAAGATCAAGAATAGCCTTATAGGAGGTGCAGTCGGATTCACCATAGGTATTACTACACTCGCAGTAATATTCAACGAATAATAAAACCTTTCATCTTTTTGAAGGTTGTATCCCAATGTACATGGAACGCCTTTTAAAATCACAATTAATAGTTTCAACCTGTGCGCTTGCTTTGGGTGCCGAAACCTTTATGGTGGCAGGACTTCAACACAGAGCCCATGACCTGGCATTACTTTTTTTTTCAACACTTTTACTTTACAACCTTGCCCAACTGCGTATCGACTTAAGTAAAAAAGTAATGGGCAAACTCAAAGTATCTCTCACCGGAAGAAGAATGAACATAGTTTTGGCAACTGCTGCATTTATGATCTCTCTGCCCCTGCTTGTTGGAATGAATCACGAAACACTTGCTGTTTTTATACTCACTTCATTTGCAGCTCTGCTTTATGTGATGCCTTTTTCTTACCGGGGAAAACGAATCAAAGGATTGAGAGAGGTTCCGGTTATCAAGAATATTTTACTATCTGCAGTATGGGCACTAGCAACAGTTTCTTTACCCCTTGCGGGGAAGGGCGAACTGCAGATCAATTCCGATATCACATGGATGCTCGCAAGGAGATTTCTATTCGTTTATAGTTTAACAGTTATATTTGATATCCGCGACAAAAGACACGATCTGCTTTCCGGAATGTGGACCCTTCCAATGGGAATTGGTATAAGGGTAACAAAAATACTTGCTTTAGCAACGCTGCTGCTATTCACTTTTATAAGCTGGGTCGATCCATTATTAAATGATGTACCGTTGCACTTATATCGTGAAGCTTTAATTGCATCCGGCATAATAACCATGTTCCTTGTTGCTGTTGCCAATGGTCGTAAAAAGAATGCATATTACATAGTAGTAGTGGATGGCGCAATGATCCTTCAGTTCCTCATAATCACAGGATTTGCAATGCTTTAGCATATTGTGTTTGTCTGATGCCCTAAAACTTATTTTCTTTGCCCCCTGATTATGAATAAACAAGCCTTTATAAACTCACTTGAGTTCGCTCGCAACATGAGCACAAATGACCCATTATCAGGGTTCAGAAACCGATTCCATTTCCCAAAACATGAGGGCAAACCCGTTCTGTACTTTTGTGGTAATTCTCTAGGGTTACAGCCGGACAGTGCTCAATCATTTATTATTGAAGAGCTGGAAGACTGGCGTAAGTTTGGTGTTGAAGGTCATATGCATGCCCGTCACCCGTGGTTCCCTTACCATGAATTCCTTCGTGACTCCACAGCACGACTCATAAATGCTAAACCGGAAGAAGTTGTGGTGATGAATTCACTCACCGCTAATATTCACTTTTTAATGGTGTCTTTTTACCGCCCTACATCATCAAGGTATAAGATCATTTTTGAGAATAATCTTTTCCCATCAGACAGATATGCATTGGCAAGCCAAGCCAATTTTCATGCAAATAAAGGCAACCAAAAATTATTTGATGAGAATGATGCACTCATTGAATTGATGCCAAGAGATGGAGAATTATATTTGCGCACTGAAGACATTCTTGAAACAATAGATAAACACAAAGACTCACTGGCATTGGTGATGCTGGGAGGAGTAAATTACTTTACAGGACAGGTTTTCGATTTTGCTGAAATAACGAAAGCCACTCATAACGCAGGTGCTATATGCGGTTTCGACCTGGCACATGCAACCGGAAATGTTGAACTGAAATTGCATGAGTGGGATGTTGATTTCGCTGCCTGGTGCTCTTACAAATATCTGAATGCCGGTCCCGGTGCAGTAGGTGGCGCTTTTGTGCACGAAAGACATGCCAAAAACAATGCACTGCCGCGATTTGCCGGCTGGTGGGGTAACGACCCGGAAACCCGGTTTACAATGCCGGAAAAATTTATTCCCAGAGCAGGGGCCGATGGCTGGCAGTTGAGCAATGCACCCGTATTTTCCATGGCTGCGCTCAGAGCAAGTATGGAGATCTTCGATGAGGCCGGCATGGATAAACTCATCGAAAAAAGCCGCTCACTAACATCCTACCTTGAATTTATTGTTGGTGAAGTGAACAAACAAACAGAAGGATCCAATAAGATCTCCATAATAACACCATCCCATGCTAGAGGATGTCAGCTTTCACTGATAGTAGAGAATTCAGGAAAGCAGATCCATGAGTACCTCATTGAAAACGGTGTTATTGCCGACTGGAGGCACCCGAATGTTATAAGAGTGGCACCAGTACCGTTATATAATAATTACGAAGATGTATTCGAATTCGGACAACTTCTTTATGAAGGTATTTCAAAGGTTTCCGGAACAGCAACAACTACCAGATGATGCAGAAAAAAAACAAAAGTGCCATGATCATGGGCGCCGGACTTGTAGGTTCACTACTGTCGGCTTATTTGAAAAAGCACGGTTACGATGTAACTATTTATGAACGCAGACCCGATATGCGTGTCGACAGGATCTCTGCAGGCCGATCCATCAACCTTGCTCTATCTGATCGCGGTTGGCGCGGACTGGAAGGTGTAGGACTTGCCGATGCGGTGCGTAAGGTGGCCATACCCATGCACGGCCGGATGATACATAACCTGGACGGTAGTCTTACTTTTCAGCCATACGGTAAAGAAGGTCAGGCAATATATTCGGTTTCGAGGGGAGGACTTAACTGTGTGATGATGGATGAAGCAGAAAGACTGGGCGCCAAAATTGAATTCAATCAAAAATGCAAGAATATTGATTTCAATAATAATTCTGTAGTGCTTGAGAATAATGACGGCAAAGAAGTAACAGTGACTGCCGATCTTATCTTTGGTGCTGATGGTGCATTTTCTGCAGTTCGTCATGACATGATGTTCACCGACAGGTTTAATTACTCGCAACAATATCTTGAGCATGGGTACAAGGAGTTGTCCATTAAACCTAACAGCGATAGCACACATAAACTTGAAAAAAATGCACTTCATATTTGGCCACGTGGAGGATATATGCTTATTGCACTGCCAAACCTTGACGGAAGTTTTACATGCACATTGTTCTTCCCGTTCAAAGGCTCGCCCTCATTTGAGGAGCTTGATTCTCCCGCCAAGGTTACTGCATTTTTCAAAGAAGTTTTTCCTGATGCACTAGAACTCATGCCGCATTTAGAAGAAGAGTATTTCGAAAACCCAACTTCATCATTGGTAATAGTTCGATGTTACCCATGGACCATCAACAACAGTATAATGTTGATAGGTGATGCAGCTCATGCGATAGTACCATTTTATGGCCAGGGTATGAATGCCGGCTTTGAAGATTGTGTTGACCTTGAAAAGCTAATGGTGAAACATGACAATAACTGGGATGAGATAATGCCTGAGTACCAAAATATCCGCAAACCTGCAGGTGATGCAATTGCTGATCTGGCTGTGATGAACTTTTATGAGATGAGAGATCTGGTAGGTCATCCCGAGTTTTTACTTCGCAAGAAGATAGAAGGTATGTTTTACGAAAAACACCCAAACAAATGGATCCCGTTATACTCTATGGTAACCTTCAGTGATATTCCTTATCACAATGCACTAGCAGAAGGACAGAAACAGGATAAGATCATGAAACAGGTCATGAGCATGCCCGGCATTGAAGAAAAGTGGGACAGTAAAGAAGTTGAAGACCTAATTTTGCAAATGCTCTCTTAAGAACGGATTATGCTTTCTCTCAGCACCAATTGTGGTAGCTGGACCATGCCCGCAATAAACACTTACGCTGTCGCCCAAAGGCAATAACTTTTGGGCGATGCTTTTTAACAACACTTCATGATTACCTCCGGGAAGGTCAGTTCTTCCGATAGAGCGTTCAAAAAGTACATCACCGGAAATAATGAAATTTTGATCCTCAGAGTAAAACGTAATGCTGCCCGGACTATGACCGGGAGTAAATAATACCTCCAAACGCGAGTTACCAAACTTCACTGTGTCACCTTCTTTTAGAAATTCTGATGCCTCAGGAGATGATTCCATTGAGATTCCATACATGGTGGCTACTGCACCTGAACTGGCCAGCACCATTTTCTCCTGGGGGTGTATAACAGGCTTTAACCCATAGGTCTTGAAAACGAACCTATTACCTAAAACATGATCAATATGGCAATGGGTGTTTAGTAAATACCTGGGTGTTAGCTTATTATCAGTGATATAACTGCTTAATTCCTGTTCTTCATCGGGTAAATGACAACCCGGATCAATTATTACACATTCACCGGATTCATCAGATAATACATAGGTATTTTCTTCGAAAGAGTTGAAAATGAAACTTTTAACTTTTATCATAAGGAGGAGGGTATGAACTACTCAAAGCACAAAAATACGACAATGCCGCTCTGTGGGTATAAAAAGAAACAGGGAGTGTATCTCAAAACTAACCCCCCTGTTAGAATTTGAGACCCTCCCTGTTGTTCTGGCTTAGGCTTGACCGGACTTAGTCCCCAGTCCCCGTTTCAATTACGATTCCACCTGCGGTTTTCTCGTAACTTCCCGTTTCCATAATCTCTATGGCACGGTAATAAGAATCTGGGTTACTAGTCTTGATCTCCTCTGCTGAGGCGCCGTCTGAAACATTAAATCCTAACGCTATTAGGATTGCAATCAATAAATCCATTGTTTGCGAGGTTAAAATTAGAGTGACACTTATCGATTTTTGGTAACAGAATGTTACTGGTAGTAACACCCTAAATCAGACAGCTTATACCTATTAATATCTTTTTTAGTTACATTTGATACCGTAAATCAACACTTTGAGAGGCTATGTCATTGAAAAATTTGCAGGAAATCTCTTCATTGGTAACAAAAAATCTGAAATTACCTCCTTTTGAAGGGGTAGCGGGAGACTCCAAATATCTTCAGCTGTTGAGCGGCATCAGTGAAGGACGGTGGGAAAGCGAGGCTGAAGCTGAGGCTGAATTGTATGGTAAAGAGCTGAATTCCAAGACTTTTGATATGTTAAAATCCAGGGCCAAGGAACACCTGGTTAATATGATCTTTCAGCTTGATACGGA
>JAHEMF010000039.1 GCA_024643795.1 Bacteroidota bacterium
AGATTTTATAGCAAAGTCATACGAACCTGTAAGTTGTGACTTTTACGACAGGCTGGAGACTTTTGTGATAGCGAATCAACCGATCGTAATATGGTTTCTCAATGATGCACTGAAACGACAAAAAGTCTTCGTTAAGATAATTGACCTACGAATTCATGATCATGCTGAATGGGCATTATTGGATAATGGGTTGGAGGTCCGTCTTGATAAGATCATTGAAGCCGGCAATGTTATTGTAAGATTCGATAAAATAGAAAAATGCACTTAAGTGGGGTAGAGGAAAATAACAAGAGCCCACAGTTATCTGTGGGCTCTTGTCTGAATTTAGCTGTGATCCCGCTGGGACTCGAACCCAGGACCACTACATTAAAAGTGTAATGCTCTACCAGCTGAGCTACGGAATCATCCATTAAAGGCCTGAGCCTCAAATGAGGTTGCAAAAGTAGATATATCAATTCATTATTTCAAATAAATACCGAGCAATAATTCAACCATTTTCTCAACAAATCAGCCAAGTATGGGCATCCTTAGAAATTCAGCATTTCGGTCAAATAGGAATCGGTAGGTGATCAGCGTTCTGCTTTGGCGGGTTCCTATGGATTTTGCAATAGAGATCATCTTGGGATTGAAATCTCCTATCCATTGTAATTCCATATCACGATAAGGGGTTTCTCGCATTATTTGATCCTGGCCATGAACAATCATTAACCCGTCAATTCCTTTTCCCTGGTACTCAGGAACTACCCCAAAAACAAGTCCATAAAATTTAGAATTTCTCGTAAATCGCTTTAAATAAAGGAAATAGAGCTTATGAATTAGGTCGAACTTCCCCTTTAGCCTTTTAAAATACTGGTTTAATTCTGGCAAGTTGATCCAAAAACCAATAGGATCTTCCTTATGATAGGCAAAATATATGATCCTGGTATCCATCACAGGTTTCATGGTCTGGAACATTTTAAAAGCTACTTCCGGTGAGATCTCTTTACCACCACCATGACGGGCCCAAGCCTTATTGTATATTATTGAAAAATCTTTTGCATACTTCTTCAGATTGTTCTTTTCCGGATTTAAAACTTTGAAATCTCCAGTAGCGAGCAGCTGATCATGGTACTTCCTGAATTTAGGATCAATCGGATCTTCAGGCCTCAGCGAATAGCAATACTGTTTGAAATACTCTTTGAACCCATAGGTTTCAAACAACTTTTGATAATAGGGTGGGTTGTAGTTCATGTTATATACAGGCTCATAAAAGCCATCTACGAGCAATCCCCAGAACTTATCTCTTTCACCAAAATTAACCGGACCTTCCATTGCCTTCATTCCACGTTGTTCATTCCAATCTTTACATGTATGGAAAAGTAAATCTGCAGCTTCCTGATCGTCAATACATTCAAAAAAGCCCATCCCACCTGTAGGCTGGTCATTTCTGCCGGTTAGGCGTTTATTGATAAAAGCAGCTACTCGCCCTATACATTTCCCGTTAGCATCCTTTAGTATCCACCTTTGGGCTTCACCATGCCTGAAAAACTTATTCTTTTGGGGATCAAATATCTTCCTGATCTCCGTGTCAAGAGGTCTGATCCACTCAGGGTTCGAGGCGTGTAATGAATCAGGCAGATCCAGAAATTCCTGCTCATGTTGCCTGTTTGTTATTTCCATCAACTCCATTGGGTGCGAAAGTATTACAATTTGCTAAATTTGCTAGGTATTAAAAATCAATTAATTGAAGAATAAAGTCGTGGTCATTACAGGTTCCACAAGTGGCATAGGTAAAGCACTTGCCATATGTTTTGCAGAACATGGTAGCAAGGTGGTCATTAATGGAAGAAACAAACCCAGGCTTGATCAGATCGCTGACCAGATTAAGGAAAGTGGGGGTGTAGTTCTACCTATTACTGGAGACGTCAGCGTAGAAGCTGATTGTAAAAATCTGATCGAAGAAACTATAAACACTTTTGGAAAGATCGACATACTGATTAATAATGCAGGTATTTCAATGCGCACATTGTTTGCGGAAACCGATCTCGATGTGATCAAAAAGGTTATGAATATTAACTTTTGGGGAACGGTTTATTGCACCAGGTATGCACTTTCACACATTTTACATACCAGAGGATCAATTGTAGGTATATCATCAATTGCCGGCAAAAAAGGACTTCCCGGAAGGACCGGCTACAGTGCTTCTAAATTTGCAATGGAAGGATTCCTCGAATCTCTGAGACTTGAAAATTACAGAACCGGAATTCATGTACTTGTAGCTTGTCCCGGTTTTACGGCTTCTTCGATTCGTGAAAATGCGCTTGACAACCATGGTAACCCTCAGCACGAATCGCCCAGAGATGAAATGAACATGATGAGTTCAGAAGAAACGGCTCTTCATATTTATAATGCCATCAGGTCACGTAAAAGAGATCTGTTATTAACCCGTCAGGGTAAACTCACCATATTCCTTGATAAGTTTTTTCCAAAACTAGTTGATAAATTAACATTTAAACACATATCGAAAGAACCAGGTTCTCCATTTTAGACAAATTAACAGAAAACAACAACTATGCATAGCTTCAAAATAAATATTACCGTAATTCTTATCCTCATAATTGCAGGGATCCAAAGCTCCTGCACTTCACCACAATCAAAGCTGAGAGAAGAAATAAGACTTGCCGAGTCAAAATTGATGACTGATACAATTTTATCACCCGATGCAATAGAGGCAAAGCTGCTGATAGGGCTGTATGATAAATACAGTAAACAGTTTCCTGCTGATAGCCTGAGCGCTGATTACCTTTTTAAGGCAGGTGAGGTTTCAACTGGTATAATGGACTACCAAAACGGAATAAATTATTATGCCAGACTCTTTGAGCAACATACTGATTATAGTAAAGCTCCTGTGGCTCTATTTTTAGAAGGGTTTATATTTGAGAACTATATTGGGAGGTTGGATAGTGCAGAATTCTATTATAAAAAATTCCTGGAGTTATATCCTGATCATCCAATATCTGGAGATGTTACACTTTCATTGAATAACCTTGGGAAAACACCTGAGGAGCTTATTGAAATGTTCCAAAGTATGGAGCAAACAAGTAACAACAGCTCAGACAATTCAAATATCAAAGAGTAAAATGACCCAACGATCTGAAAAGAAATCAAAACGAGAAAAGTTCAGGTCATCACGTGAGACTGCTGCTAAAAAGCTTGAGGAAAATCCTATAAATTCAATAAAGCTTGTCTTCCCATTGATCATAGCGCTTTTGGCAATAGTATTATATGCCAATACTTCTGGCCATCAATATACCCTCGATGACTATTCAGTGATTATTGAAAACAGACAAACAAGACAAGGAGTATCAGCTATTCCTGAGATCTTCACAACAAGCTACAGGTATGGGTATTTCTCATCCCAGGATGAATTATACAGACCCATCCCCAAGGCAATGTTTGCCGCCGAATGGCAAATCGGAAAAGGAAGTCCTTTACCCGGGCACTTAATTAATATCTTTCTTTATGCCCTTACGGGGATATTATTATTCATCACCTTCAAGGATCTGAGCTCCGGAAATCAGATATTGGCATTCATTACGGCCATTTTATTTATTGCGCATCCCATCCACACCGAAGTTGTAGCTAACATAAAGAGCCGGGATGAGATTTTATCTTTTTTGTTTGCAATATGGTCACTACACAAATTTCATAAATGGATAACCAAAAATAAGTCCGGTTATCTTATACATGCATTGATCCTGTTTTTCATAGGATTAATGTCTAAGGAGTCAAGCATTACATTTTTAGCGATCTATCCTGTTTCAGCATATTTTTTCGCAAAAAGCAGTTTTAAAAAATCCCTAATAAAAACATTGCCATTTTTAGGTGTAGCAGCTGTATTTCTTGTTATAAGAAGTTTGGTTTTAAAAGACATGACCCCCTCCAATGTATCAATTGCTGATAATCTACTCATGGCAGCAAACACATATGGCGACCGTTTTGCAACAGCTGTTCTGATACTTGGTAAATATATTACACTTCTAATATTTCCTCATCCTTTGGTATTCGATTATTCCTATAATCAGATTCCCATTGTTGGTCCTACAAACGGCTGGTTTCTATTATCCGTGCTAATTCATTCAGCACTGGTTGCGATTATGGTCTGGTTATTCAGATCAAGACATATTATTTCATTTTCAATTTTGTTTTATCTGATCACATTTTCAATATATAGTAACCTTATCATTACAATAGGATCTTCAATGGGCGAAAGGTTTTTATATACTTCAACTTTAGGATTATGCCTTGTAATAGCTTATCTATTTCAACAATGGGGCACAAAGAATGCTGATCAGTCAGATCCTAAATGGTTTTCAAAGAACATAGGAGCAAGTGCAGTTTTGTTGCTGATACTTGGGGCTTACTCTTTTAAAACCACCGCGAGAAACAGGGTATGGAAAGATAATCTCACGTTATACTCAAATGATGTATTACTTTCTCCCAACAGTACCAGAACTCAGTATTATCTTGGTAATCTGCTTGTAAAACCGGAATCATGGAATAATAAGGATGAAGAGGGTAAGAGGGTTACAATTGAAAAGGCTCTGGCTTATCTTCGTAGATCTGTGGAGATCTATCCCGAATTTTCCGATGCTTATCTGCAAATGGGAGTGGGGTACTACCAATTGAAGGATTATAAGAATGCTTTGGGCAGTTATATGAAAGCCTATGAATTAAATCCAGGCAATCCTACTACAAATAATAATATTGGAACAATTTATTTCGAAACAGGAGAATACAATACCTCACTCAAATATTTCCTGGACGCAGTAAAGTACAATCCTGCCTATTCCGAGGCTTATGCCAATGCAGGCAGTACTTATGGTGTATTGCAAAAGTTTGATGATGCAATCAATATGTTCAACCAGGCAGTCTTGTATGATCCGGGATACGCACAGGCGTATTATTTTCTCGGAATCACGTACCGCAACATAGGTAATGAAACCATGGCACAAAAAAATCTTTTAAAAGCAACGGAGCTCGACCCCAGTTACGCTCAATTTCTGAAGTGAGCCGGCCTAAAATTCAGCTTCCAGGATTCCTTCCAGTTCATCAGGCGTCAGGTTTGGCTTTAATTCACCATCTCTGGCAACTGAAATTGCTCCTGTTTCTTCGGATACAACAATAGCCAGGGCATCACTTTGCTCACTGATACCAATTGCGGCACGATGTCGCATGCCAAATTGCGCAGGCAGATCCGGATTATCAGTAACAGGCAAAACACATCTGGCAGCCTTGATCTTATTATCGTGAATTATGATAGCACCATCGTGCATCGGGCTATTTTTGAAAAAGATACTTTCAATCAATCGTTTTGAAAGTTCTGCATCCATAGGATCACCTGTAGTAGCATAAAACTTCAGATCAGTGTTCTTTTGCAACACAATAATGGCACCGGTTTTTGATTTAGACATGCTTGAGCATGCTTTGATGATCGGACGGATATCAGTTGTGGATTGTTTTTGAACCTGAAAGTTCCATTTTAGTAATGAACGTGACCATGAGGTTCTAGCAAGTAAGTTGTTGGTTCCAAGTAAAATAAGGAAACGTCTGACCTCTTGTTGGAAAACTATAATCAATGCTATAACACCAACTCCAATAAATTGTCCCAAAATGGAACCGAGCAATTGCATTTCCAAAACCCTTACACATAACCACCAAAGAATATAAATTGACAAAAGTCCAAGAAAGATGTTGATTGCCACGCCTCCTTTCAGAAGTTCATAAAGCTTGTAAAGCAAAAATGCCACAATCAGGATGTCAAGCAGATCCAATAGCCGAACTGTAAGAAAACCTATGTGAAAGATATCCATGACCTAAAAGTATTAAACAAAAGTACTACCCTGGTCTGTTTTCCACAAAAACCGATAGGGTAGCAGTGCATCATCACCTGCATATTCAACTCCAATACGGGGCCCTGCCAAAACCAGATTTTTATCCGGTTTTACTCCAATATCCTCCATCCAGAATACATCACCACTTAAACTTGTACCTGACATTGAGTAATGAATTCCTAAGGCCTTGCCGACAACACCAGGTCCTTTCAAGATTGATGGTAATTTATTTAGTCTTTTTCTTATGATGGGTTGTCCTCGCAATGGTGCCAAACCTCTAATCAACACAGCATGAGGAACACCAGAATCGTTTGTAACTATATTGAATAAAGAATGAATTCCATAACAAAGGTATATGTAAGAACATCCTCCCTTTCGGTACATTATTTCTGTTCTATCGGTTAATTTACCACCAAATGCATGTGAAGCTTTATCTGTAATGCCGGCATATGCCTCTGTTTCAGTAATGATTCCACTTACTGTTTTACCAGCGACACAAGAGTATAATACTTTCCCAAGCAAATCTATTGCTATATCAACTACATCTGGTTGTATAAAATATGACTGAGGTAGTTTCAAATCTTAATTTGACATCAATAAATCATCTTTCAACAAAATCCGGTTCTGATCAGCCATCCATCGGATCACTTGTAAAACCTGTTTCATTTCAACAGGATCATTGGTAATTCTAGAAACAAGTTCATCAATATTTACCGGCGATTTTCCTAACTGACTGGTGATAATAGCAGCATATTGATCCAGTTGGACCTCATTGAGGTTTAATTCGTTCCTACCCCGGCAATAATCACAAGTACCACATCGCGAATCAGGTCGTTCACCCAGATAATTGAGCAGCATAACAACTCTGCAATTTCCTGTGTTTGTGATATAATTCAGCATGGAATCAACTCGATCTTTATAATTTAATTTACGCTTCTGAAATGCCTTTTCATCAATTTCCAGATATTTAGCTTCTTCTCTTGGAGAAAGAAAAACCAGTTGAGGTAGATGTTTGGCCTCAGTTAAGGAAATTGTACCATCCTGCAACAGTCTTTTCAACATAGCGCGAAGCACATCCGCCTTTATTTGCAACAACGTGATCAGTCTGTTCTCGCTGATTGGAGTAAACTCTGAAAAGACACCAGGAGAGATTCTTAGCAACAGCACAAGCAATTTATCAAGCTCAGGGTTTGCCAATCGGTACTTATACAATTCAGGAGGGGTAATTTCGATCTTTATTTTGGCAGGGATGTACCAGGCATCATTTAATTGCCAAAACCCTTCCTTTTCAAGAGTTTTAATAACTGAAGCAACAATCAAAGGATTCAGATCATAATTGTCAGCAAAAGCTGAGATATCAAAATCATAACTCACAGACATTCCGGCTCCAACGGGGATCTTGAGATAATTACAAATGGTTTGATATATCATTTGTATCTCCGATTTGTCAGGAAATCCTATTTCAATCTTCTTCTTAAGGTCTTTTATGTCATTATCGTCATATAACAATACTGCAAACGATCTCTTTCCATCACGTCCGGCTCTACCGGCTTCCTGATAATATGATTCTAGCGAATCAGGACTACCTAAATGAACAACCACCCTCACATCTGATTTATCGATTCCCATTCCAAATGCATTGGTAGAAACAATTGTTTGGATCTCACCACTTAACCAATCATTTTGTTTTCTATTTCTTAGAGCAAGAGGAAGACCTGCATGGTAATGGTCGGCTGAAAACCCACTTGCAGCAAGTTCTTCGGCAATCAAACGAGTTTGCCGACGGGTTCTAACATAAACTATTGAAGACCCATTAACACCTTTTAATATACTCTTTAATTTATGAAATTTATCTTCGGTTTTGTAAACCAGAAACTGAAGGTTAGGTCTTTGAAATGAACTGGTAAATACTTGGAAATTTTTAAAATCCAGTTTTTCCATTATATCTTCTCTGGTTCGCGGAGTAGCTGTGGCAGTTAATGCCAGCACAGGCTTTTCAGGATGAAGTTGTCTTGTCTGGCTGATCTGCAGATAGGAGGGTCTGAAATCGTAACCCCACTCAGAGATGCAATGGGCTTCATCAACAGCAAAGAAGTTCAATTTCATTTTAGAAATCGCATGCATGATTGATTCAGTCAGCAATCTTTCAGGAGAGAGATAGAGTAATTTAGTTTCTCCATAGATACAACCGGATAACACTGCGTCAACTTCTGTATGACCCATTCCTGAATATATTGCTGCGGCTGCAATGCCTCTGTTTTTGAGTGACTCAACCTGATCTTTCATGAGTGCTATCAGAGGAGTAATAACTATAGTTATACCAGGCAAGTATAGTGAAGGCAACTGGTAGCAAATTGATTTACCACCTCCTGTAGGAAGTAATGCTAAAGTGTCATTACCTGAGATGACAGACTTGATAATATCTAGTTGATTATTCCTAAATGCAGGATACTTCCATACATTTTGAAGAATAGACAGCAGATCTTTTTCCATATCCTGGATATCAGATTGAAAAACGGTTTTTATTTAAAACCGGAGAATATAAAGGTATTAATAAAAAAGCCTCCCGAAAGGGGAGGCTTTTTGTCTTGAGATAAAGTAAATTATCTCTTTCTCCTTGGAGTTGCTCTGCGAGCAGCGGCAGCAGTTGGAGCAGCTGCTTTCTTAGTAGCTCTCTTCCTAGAAGCTTTTTTAGTAGCTTTTTTCTTAGGAGCAGCTTTCTTCTTAGCAGCTTTTTTAGTTGCTTTCTTCTTAGCAGCCTTTTTCTTAGGGGCAGCTTTCTTCTTAGCAGCTTTTTTAGTTGCCTTCTTCTTAGCAGCAGCCTTCTTTCTTGGCGCAGCCTTCTTTTTAGCAGCAGCCTTCTTTCTTGGCGCAGCCTTCTTTTTAGCAGCTTTTTTCTTAGGAGCTGCTTTTTTAGTAGCCTTCTTCTTAGGAGCGGCTTTCTTTTTAGCTGCCTTTTTTCTTGGAGCAGCCTTTTTGGCTGAAGTCTTCTTCTTAGAAGCTGACTTCTTCACTGACCTTTTTTTCATCATGATTTAATTAATTAATTGGTTAATGCAATTTTACTTATTTAAATTTTAAAGGTTTCATTATTTGTACATTAGATACTTTCCTTTCAATCATCAATCAAGCATAGCACACCAATTAATCATGTGTGCGAACGTTGCCATTCTACTCATACGGGCACTATTTTATCTGACTTATATTTTCCGTTTTTCAAATTCACTTGTACCTGTTGAAATACATCAATAGTATACTTTACATCTTCCATAGTGTGAACTGCAGTAGGTATAAGTCTGAGGATCATCACGCCTCTTGGCACTACCGGATAAACAACCATTGAGCAGAATATGTCATAATTCTCTCTTAGATCAATGATCAGGTTAGTGGCTTCAGGTATTGATCCATTAAGATAAACCGGAGTAACCGGTGAATCCGTCTTCCCAATATCAAAGCCTGCTTTTTTCAATCCTGACTGTAATGCATTTACTATTTTCCAGAGATTATCCTTCAATTCAGGACGTCCCATCAGAAGTTCAAGTCTTTTTTGTGCACCTATAACAAGTGGTAGAGGTAACGATTTCGCAAAAATTTGTGATCGCATATTGTGTTTAAGATAATCCACAACTTGCTCTTCACTGGCAATAAAAGCTCCGATTAAGGCCATAGATTTGGCAAAAGTTCCGAAATAAATATCTATCCCATCCTGTACTCCTTGTGCTTCGCCTGTCCCTGCTCCAGTTTTGCCCATAGTTCCAAAACCATGTGCATCATCAACAAACAAGCGGAAAGGGTACTTCTTCTTCAGGTCAATAATCTCTTTCAACTTACCCTGATCACCAGACATCCCAAATACACCTTCTGTTATCACAAGAATGGCACCTCCGGTTTGTTCAGTGATTTTCCTGGCTCTTTCCAGTTGTTTTTCAAGATTCGCTAAATCATTATGAGGATAAACGAATCTTTTACCCATATGTAATCTAACTCCATCAATGATGCATGCATGAGATTCGGAATCATATACGATCACATCATGTCGGTCAACCAGACAGTCTATTGCGCTAACCATGGCCTGAAAGCCATAATTAACCAAAACTGCAGCTTCTTTCTGCTCAAAAGCAGCAAGTGCATTTTCTAATTGTTCATGATGAACCGTATTACCCGACATCATTCTGGCACCCATTGGTGAAGCAAATCCATATTGAGCTGCTGCGTCTGCATCAGCTTTGCGTACATCCGGATGATTAGCTAAACCAAGATAATTGTTGAGACTCCAGACCAGCTTCTCCTTACCACGAAAAATCATCCTGTTTGAGATGTCTCCTTCAAGTTTAGGGAACATAAAATAACCGTAAGCCGCTTTCGAATGGGTTCCGAGTGGACCACGATTTATTAGAAGTTTTTCAAACAGGTCTGCCATGTAAGTTTTTTACGGCCTCTTTTACTTCGGTAATTCGGTAAAATTGATGCGAAATATCAGAACATTTTTTTTTATTTCACAACATTGGTTAAGAATGTTATCAACAAGAATTTGTTAATCACCGAATTGGGTGATTCAAAAAAATGCAATCAACAACATATCAAAACACATTAAATGGTCGTTTTAAAAACTTCACAAATGCTTTTAGTAATTTTGTCGTGTGATTAGAAAATTAAGTTTAGGCCTTTTTACAGCCGTCTTGTTGTTGGGCATAAGTTCCTGCAGCAAGTTTCATAAGATCCAGAAAAGCACAGACCTCGAAGCAAAGTACAATGCTGCTGTAAAGTACTACGACGCAGGCAGCTATTACCAGGCATTACAGCTGTTTGAAGAGTTGGTGACATTATATCGTGGGACACAAAAAGCAGAAAATACTTACTACTATTATTGCTTGTGTTATTATCAGACCGGAGAGTTTACAGTTGCTGCATATCACTTCAATAACTTTGTAAAAACCTTCCCCGGATCGGCAAGGGCTGAGGAGGCTGCTTTTAATAATGCCATGTGTTATTATCTGGATTCACCAGTTTATTCCCTCGATCAAACCAGTACATATGACGCCATCAACCAGTTCCAATTGTTCATAAACCGGTATCCGAAAAGTAATAAAGTGGAAGAATGTAACACCCTTATTGATGAATTACGATTTAAATTGGAAACCAAAGAATTCAATACTGCTAAACTTTATTACAAAATGGGGAAGTTCAAGGCAGCTGTTTCAGCCTTTAAGATCGTTCTCAAATTGTACCCATCCTCTAATTACAAAGAGGAATGTCTTTATTATATAATGCAATCTTCCTTCTCATATGCTGAATTAAGTATCAAATCCAAGCAAAGTGAACGCTATAAGAACACTATAGAGGCTCATAACATCCTTTTGGACACCTATCCTGAGACCAAATATGCCCGTGAAGCCGGAAAAATACTGGATGACTGCCGTACCCGACTCAAAAAGCTTGAAAAAGAGGAAGATTGGGGGTAAATTAGTACATTTGCGCCCTATATATATAATAAGGCATGTCATATAAGAACGCAGCTACCACTACAATTACCCGAGATCTCGTTAAATACGAGGAAGGAACAGGCAATATCTATGAATCTCTAGTGATCATAGCTAAGAGAGGTAATCATATTTCAGCCGAGATGAAGGATGAACTTCATAACAAGTTATCTGAATTTACGTCTTCTACTGATAATCTTGAAGAGATATTCGAGAACAGAGAACAGATAGAGATATCGAAGTTTTACGAAAAACTGCCAAAGCCAACACTTATAGCTTTACAGGAATTCCTGGATCACAAGATCTATTTTAGGAATCCTGCCAAAGATCAACAATAGTATATCGCCATGTCGCTTACAGGTAAGAAGATCCTTCTGGGTGTAACCGGAAGCATTGCTGCCTACAAAGCGGCCGAAATTGTCCGGCTACTCATAAAAGAAGGTGCTCATGTGAAAGTTATCATGACGCCTGATTCAAGGTCTTTTATAGGCACGGTAACGTTGTCTGCCCTTTCCAAAAATAAGGTTCTGGTAAACTTTTTCAACGCTGAATCCGGGGAGTGGAACAATCATGTAGAATTAGGATTATGGGCTGATCTGTTCATCATCGCACCCATAACGTCCAATACTATCAGTAAATTTGCTCATGGTGCATGCGATAATCTATTATCCGCTGCATATCTTTCGGCTCGTTGCCCGGTTGTTATTGCTCCTGCAATGGACCATGACATGTACAATCACCCATCTACTACCAAAAACCTTGCAGAACTTAAAAGTTGCGGGGTTGAAGTTATTTACCCTGAGTCCGGTGAATTAGCCAGTGGTTTATCCGGAGATGGAAGATTACAGGAGCCACAAATAATAGTTGACAGGTTGAATGTTCTGCTTTCGAAAGAGAGAAAGCAAAGTCTGAAACATAAAAAAATACTGGTTACTGCCGGACCAACAAGAGAAGCTATAGATCCGGTTCGATTTATCAGCAACCATTCATCAGGCAAAATGGGAGTGGCAATTGCACTTGAATTGAGTAAAAGAGGGGGTGAAGTAACTCTTATTACAGGACCCGGAGTAAATACGTCAGGAATTAGTTCACAAGTAAAGGTAATGCGAGTTACCAGTGCAAATGAAATGTACCAGACTGCACTTAAAGAATACTCAACATCACAAGTTACAGTTATGGCAGCAGCTGTTGCGGATTATACCCCGGCAGTAAAAAGCCTTGACAAGATAAAGAAGTCCGGAACATCAATTAATATAGAGATGGAAACCACTAAAGACATCCTTGGAGAAATGGGTAATCAAAAGAAAGTTGATCAAATATTAGTAGGATTTGCTCTTGAAACCAATAATGAACTGGAAAATGCCGTTAAGAAGCTGAAAAATAAGAATCTTGACTTCATAGTTTTGAACTCATTGAATGACCCAGGAGCAGGGTTCAACACCGAAACCAATAAAATCACTATTATTGATCGTCAGGAAAAGACAACCGAGTTCCCTTTAAAAAGTAAAACCGAAGTTGCATATGATATTGCAGAAAAAATTGAAAAACTAATCCAATGAGACTCTTCTTTTCAATTGTTGTGTTTCTTGCGTTTGTTTCCGGAGCCATAGCTCAGGAGTTAAACTGTAACGTAACTGTTCTGACCCCTCAGATACAAAGCAGTGACAAAAAGATATACAATACCCTTCAAACATCCATCTATGAATTCATGAATAATACCAGATGGACCGATGACCAATTCCTGAACCAGGAAAGAATTGAATGTACATTTCAGATCCAGATCACTGAAAGGGTTTCCAATGATGAATTCAAAGGAAGTATTCAGGTGCAATCCAGAAGACCGGTGTTCAATACTTCATACTTCAGTCCAATGCTGAACATCAACGATGAGAATTTTCAATTCCGGTACATCGAATATCAACCCATTGAGTTTAGAGAAACAGGAACCAATCCGAATCTTGCTGCCATGCTGGCTTATTATGCCTACCTTATCATAGGGATGGATTATGAAAGCTTTGCACCAAATGGAGGCAACCCTTATTTTCAGATCGCACAATCTATAGTAGCTAATCAGCAAAATAGTCCGGAAAGAGGGTGGAGGGCATTTGAATCAACAAGAAACAGATACTGGATCACCGAAAATCTTAACAAACCATTATTTCAGCCATTACGGGAGTACATTTATGAATATCACCGTAGTGGGATGGATCTGATGTCCGAAAGGAAAGAAGATGCAATTTCAAATATCATGGATGGTCTTGAAGATCTAAAAAAAGTAAGGAACGAACAGCCTAACAGTTATCTTCTGCAAATATTCTTCTTCACCAAATCCGATGAGTTTGTGAATGTATTCTCAATGGCATTCCCGGAAGAAAAAACTCGCGCAGTTAACCTGCTGAATGAATTGGACCCCGCAAATGGTAACAAATACCAACAGATCCTCAAAAATTGAGCACTATATCATAACCTATCCAATTTGCTTTTCAAATGCTTAAACACCTGAGTATTTCAAATTATGTCCTGATCCGTTCACTTGATGTTGACCTGAACAAGGGTATGACTGTTATTGCTGGTGAAACTGGGGCAGGTAAGTCAATAATATTGGGGGCAATGTCGCTACTCCTTGGATCCAGGTCAGATACAAAATCACTGATAGATAAATCCAGAAAATGTATTATTGAAGGAACTTTTGACCTCAAGGGTAACAAAAACATTCGGCATTTTTTCACTGTGAATGATATCGATTACTACGATGACTGTATCATAAGAAGAGAGATCACACCCGATGGCAGGAGTCGTGCTTTTGTTAACGACCTACCTGTGAAACTTAATGTATTGAAAGATCTTACTGACAACCTGATCGATGTTCATTCACAACATGAAACACTAACATTGAATTCTTCAGGATTCAGATTGGAGGTTTTAGACAGTTTTGCCGGTAATCAGAAATTAATTTCCCGCTATTCTGAATATTTTCAAAAATTCCAGGAGCAGGAGAACCATCTCATGGTATTAACAGATCAGCAGGGTCAACTAAAACGTGATGAAGATTATCATTCATTTCTTTACAATGAGCTTGTGAATGCCAATATTTCGGGGATCATCCAGGATGAATTGGAATCTGAACTGGAGCTCCTTTCAAATAGTGGTCAAATAATACAGGTTGTTTCAGAAGTTGAACAATGCTTGGATGGTTCTGACAATGATCTCATGTCACAGCTCAATAACGCGCTTCATTTATTAAGTACTATCGCCAGGCATCATCCCCAATTGGCAGACATTGAATCCAGAATTAAAAGTTGTAGTATTGAATTAAAGGATGTTGCAAATGAACTGGGAAAAATGACCGGTGTTTTCAACACGGATCCCGAAAAGGAACAATTGATAAGGGATAAACTGGATGAAATATACCGATTACATCAAAAGCACCATACCCGTACCATTGAAGAACTCTTAATAATTCAAGACGAGTTAAAGGAAAAGCTGGATACAAGTTCCTCTCTGGATACGCAAATTGAATATTCAAAGAAGGAGTTAATAAGACTTGAGTCAGAATTGAGAGAAATGGCGTTGGAATTAAGCGGAAAACGCAATTCAGCAACACCCGAACTGGAAAATGAGATCAACACTATGTTACCAGCTGTAGGATTAAAAAATGCTGTTTTCAAAATTTCTGTCAAACAAATAAAAGATGATGGATTATCGAAGAGTGGGATTGACCTTATTGACTTTTTGTTTAGTGCAAATAAAGGAGTCCCTTTTCAGGAGCTGGAGCGAGTGGCTTCGGGTGGTGAATTATCAAGGCTTATGCTTTGTATAAAATCTGTCCTAGCAAAAGCAAGCGGATTACCAACGATAGTATTTGATGAGATTGATACCGGAATATCCGGGGAAACAGCCAATAAGGTTGCAGACATAATAAAACAAATGTCAAAGCACAGGCAGGTACTTGTCATATCTCATCTGCCACAGATGGCAGCCAAGGGAGATGACCAGTTTCTTGTCGCCAAAAGTGAAAAAAATAACATTTCGGAAACCTTGCTGAAACGACTTAAGCCATCAGAACGGATTATAGAGATCGCAAAAATGCTGAGTGGTGAAAGTCCCAGCGAATCAGCCCTGAATACTGCTAAAGAATTGCTTGAGGCCTAATTAAATTAATTCCGTTACTTTTATCATCAGTCTAAACAACAAACAGGTAAAATAATATAATCATGGGACACAATCTACTGAAAGGGAAAAGAGGTATTATATTCGGGGCACTGGATTCAAATTCGATTGCCTGGCAAGTTGCTCTCAAAGCACATGAAGAAGGAGCCATTTTTACACTTTCAAACGCTCCTGTAGCAATGCGGATGGGTGCTATCAATGACCTTGCAAAAACTACAGGTTCTGAAGTAATAGGTGCAGATGCAACATCTATTGAAGATCTTGAAAACTTATTTAAACAAAGTATGGATGTTCTTGGAGGAAAGATCGATTTCGTATTACATTCCATAGGTATGTCATTGAATGTTCGCAAAAACAATCCTTACACAGATCTTAATTATGACTTTTACCACAAAACAATGGACATCTCTGCCATGTCTTTGCACCGAACTCTTCAAACAGCCATGAAGTTAGATGCAATTAATGAATGGGGAAGTGTAGTAGCACTTACCTACATTGCTGCTCAAAGAGTATTTCCTGATTACAACGAAATGGCAGATGCAAAATCTTTACTGGAATCTATCTCCCGCTCTTTCGGGTACCATTATGGAAAAGCAAAAAAAGTCAGAATCAATACTATTTCTCAGTCACCTACTAAAACAACCGCCGGGAGTGGGGTGAAAGGGTTTAATTCATTCTTTAATTATGCAGATGCAATGTCGCCATTAGGCAATGCTCCTTCAGATACTTGTGCAAACTACTGCATCAGTATGTTTTCTGATCTAACCAGAATGGTAACCATGCAAAACCTGTATCACGATGGTGGGTTTTCATTTACCGGCATAAGTGGTGATGTAATGGAGAACTTTGGAGATAAATGATGATGGACTGCGTGAAAAGCAGATGATATTAAAGTTCAGCCAAAGTATTATAAGCAATAAAGCCGGAATTTATCCGGCTTTATTTTATTGATCAAAGGCTTATATCAGTTCTCTTCTTTTTTCTTCTTAGGTGAACTCTTAGTATCCTTTTTATTGGCTTTCAAAGTGTTTTCTTTCTCATCAAGCACTAATTCAATACTGTCACCTTGATTTAATTCACCTTTTATTATTTCCTCTGCCAGCACATCTTCAACATATTTTTGAATGGCTCGCTTTAAAGGTCTTGCACCATAATTAGAATCAAAACCTTTATCTGCAATAAATGTTTTGGCTTCGTCTGATAACTTAAGTTTATAACCCAGGTCGGTGACTCTGTTGAATAGTTGAGCTAATTCGATATCAATGATCTTATCAATATCTTCTTTTGAAAGTGAATTAAATACAACAACATCATCAATTCGGTTTAGAAACTCGGGGGCGAATGCTTTTTTGAGTGAGCTTTCGATAACTCCTCGAGAATGCTCATCTGCAGCCCCAACTTTAGCAGCGGTTCCAAACCCAACCCCTTGACCGAAGTCCTTAAGCTGGCGTGATCCGATATTGGAGGTCATGATTATGATAGTATTCTTAAAATCCACTTTACGTCCCAAACTGTCTGTCAGTTGTCCGTCGTCAAGCACCTGCAATAACAGATTGAATACATCTGGATGTGCTTTTTCTATTTCATCAAGCAGTACAACAGAGTAGGGTTTTCTTCTTACTTTTTCGGTTAACTGACCACCTTCCTCATATCCAACATAACCCGGAGGCGCTCCAATCAGGCGGCTTACCGCAAACTTTTCCATATACTCACTCATATCAATTCGAATGAGAGAATCTTCGGTATCAAACAGGTATTTGGTCAATACCTTCGCTAATTCTGTTTTACCAACACCGGTAGGGCCGAGGAAGATAAATGAACCAATTGGTTTGTTTGGGTCTTTAAGTCCGGCACGATTGCGCTGAATAGCTTTTACAACCTTCGCGATAGCATCATCCTGACCTATGACTTTACCTGTGAGTTCCACTGCCATATTTCTTAATCGGGCAGTTTCGGCCTGAGCTATTCGTTTCACAGGTATACCTGACATCATTGCAACTACTTCTGCAACATCATCTTCACTTACCGTGTAACGTTGATTTTTTGTTTCCTCTTCCCAGGCTTTTTTAGCATTTTCCAGATCTTCCAACAGTTGTTTTTCAGAATCACGGAGACGTGCTGCCTCTTCATATTTCTGACTTCGAACAACCTGATTTTTTTCGGTTTTGATCTTTTGGATCTTTGTTTCAAGTTCAACAATATTCTGTGGAACATGAATATTTGAGATATGTACTCTGCTACCTGCTTCATCCAATGCATCTATAGCCTTATCCGGCAAAAAGCGATCGGTTATATATCTTGAAGTGAGTGTAACACATGACTTTATAGCATCTTCAGTATAGTTTACATGATGATGATCTTCATATTTCTCCTTGATATTGTTTAAGATCTCAACAGTTTCATCCATTGAAGTCGGATCAACCAATACTTTCTGGAATCGACGATCTAGTGCACCGTCTTTTTCGATATACTGACGATATTCATCGAGTGTAGTGGCACCTATACATTGAATCTCACCACGTGCCAGGGCAGGTTTGAACATATTACTGGCATCCAGAGATCCGGATGCACCACCAGCACCTATTATTGTATGTATTTCATCAATGAACAGGATAACATCTGGCGACTTTTCCAATTCATTCATCACCGCTTTCATTCTTTCTTCAAACTGTCCGCGGTATTTGGTTCCTGCAACGAGTGAGGCAAGATCAAGTGTAACGATCCTTTTATTGAACAATACTCTGGATACTTTTCTCTCAACTATTCTTAAGGCCAGACCTTCGGCAATAGCTGATTTACCAACACCGGGCTCGCCAATTAGAATAGGGTTATTCTTTTTCCTTCTGGATAGAATCTGAGAAACTCTTTCAATTTCCTTCTCACGTCCAACAATTGGGTCAAGCTTTCCTTCTTCAGCAGCTCGTGTCAGATCTCTCCCGAAATTATCCAAAACAGGGGTTTTTGATTTAGAATCACCTGTTTTTCTGCCTGATCCCAAAGATGGGCCATCATCATCACGACTAAAATCATCATCAGGAGGGTTATGTGGTGATTCTGAACGGATATCGGGCCTGCGAGTCTCTAACTCCTCCTTAAACAGGTCATAAGTAACCCCATATTGGTTAAGGATCTGAGTAGCTATATTGTCCTCATCCTTTAATACAGATAGCAGAAGGTGCTCAGTTCCAATGATATCGCTCTTAAAAATCTTCGCTTCTAAGTAAGTTATTTTCAGTGCCTTTTCGGCTTGCTTAGTCAAGGGTAAATTAGCCAGATTAGCAACGCTTGTTGAAGTAGCCTTTACAGCGTTTTCAATTGCTTTTCTTAATTCTAGTGCATTGATTCCCAAAGACTTAAGAAGTGACATTGCCATTCCTTCTCCTTCTCTGATCAACCCTAGCAATAAGTGCTCGGTTCCTATGTAATCATGCCCCAGTCTTAGGGCTTCTTCCTTGCTATATGCGATCACATCTTTGACTCTCGGTGAAAATTTAGCTTCCATATATATTTATTTACAATAAAGTTAAAACGTACAGCTTGAATAAATGTTCGAAATGTTCATAATCTTTACGTAATTCATACAGGCTGCAATACTGACAAACTTAGGGATATTCGTTAATAAGTCTGTTAGTGTTTGTTGATATTATTAGGGATTTATCAACATAAAATATGCCAGAAAAAGCATACCTTCGCATAGGTCGTGAATCAGCGGTTTTAAGGCAGATTTTGAACCTATGAAACTCAATAATGACAGGGATTACAGCTATATTTTAAAGATTGCCACAACTAACTGTCATTTTAGCAGTTTGAGCTCAATTAACTATACAAATTTTAACATTTAAGAATCCTACATGGAAGACGGAGAAAAGGTTATAAAAATCAACATTGAAGAGGAGATGAAAACGGCCTACATCGATTATTCGATGTCGGTAATAGTTTCCAGGGCATTGCCTGATGTACGCGACGGTTTAAAACCGGTTCACCGAAGGGTATTATTTGGAATGCTGGACCTGGGTGTGATGTCAAACAGGCCTTACAAGAAGTCGGCTAGAATAGTTGGAGAGGTTCTGGGTAAATACCACCCTCATGGTGATACATCCGTTTATGATACCATGGTAAGGATGGCTCAGCCATGGTCGCTCCGATATCCTCTGATCGATGGTCAGGGTAACTTCGGTTCAATTGACGGCGATAGTCCGGCAGCCATGAGGTATACAGAAGCACGTCTCAAGAAGATCGCAGAAGAGATGCTGGCCGATATTGATAAAGATACTGTTGACTTCAGGTTGAATTTTGATGACACTCTGAAAGAGCCTACTGTACTTCCTTCCAAGATCCCTAATCTTTTGATCAACGGAGCTTCCGGTATCGCAGTTGGTATGGCCACAAATATGGCCCCTCATAACCTTACCGAATCCCTGAATGCCATCATTGCCTACATCGAAAACAAAGAGATCACACTTGAGGAACTGATGGAGCATGTGAAAGCACCTGATTTCCCAACTGGAGGCATCATTTATGGTTATAACGGAGTACGGGAAGCCCTTACTACCGGCAGGGGCAGGGTAGTGATGAGAGCAAAAGCTGTTATCGAAAATGAAGGTAACCGAGAAAGGATCATCGTTACGGAAATACCGTTTCAGGTTAACAAAGCTGAAATGATCAAAAAAACTGCCGAATTGGTCAGTGATAAAAAATTGGAAGGTTTATCTGACATACGTGATGAGTCTGGTCGTGATGGTCTTAGAATAGTTTATGAGATCAAGAGAGATTCACAGGCTAATGTTGTATTGAACAATCTCTACAAATACACACAACTACAAACCTCATTCAGTGTAAATAACATTGCACTTGTGAATGGTAGACCCATGATGCTCAACCTTAGAGATATGGTTGTACATTATGTTGAACACCGCCACGAAGTACTCTTGCGTAAAACCAGGTATGAACTGGATGAAGCTGAGAAGAGAGCTCATATTCTGGAAGGACTTCTCATTGCACTTGACAATCTGGATGAGGTTATCAAACTGATCAGAGCATCCAAGACTCCTGATGAAGCCAAGAATGGTTTGATGGAAAGGTTCAGTTTATCGGAGATCCAGTCTAAAGCGATCCTTGAAATGAGGTTGCAGCGTTTAACAGGTCTTGAGAGAGATAAGATTCGTGAAGAGTATGCTGAACTTATGAAATTGATCGAGTACCTGAAAGATGTACTTGAAAATGAAGGGTTACGCATGGAGATCCTCAAGGATGAGATGAATGAGATGAAAGAAAAATACGGAGATGAAAGACGCACTGAAGTGGTATATGCTGCGGATGAGATCTCTATGGAAGATATTATTGCTGATGATGCAGTAGTGGTAACTATTTCTCATTTGGGTTATATAAAACGTACACCACTTACTGAATACAGGTTACAAAGCAGGGGAGGAAGGGGTGCAAAAGGAAGCGCTACCCGTGAAGAAGATTTTGTAGAGCATATATTTGTTGCCACAAACCACAATTACATTTTACTATTTACAGAAAAAGGGAAATGCTTCTGGCTCAGGACGTATGAGATACCTGAAGGAACTAAAACTTCAAAAGGCAGGGCGATCCAGAATATTGTAAATATTACTCCGGATGACAAGGTAAAAGCATTTATCAATGTGAAAAATCTTACGGATGAGGATTATCTTAAGAATAATTATATCATACTATGTACCAAAAATGGCATCATAAAAAAGACATCACTTGAAGCTTATTCAAGGGTTCGCCAGTCGGGTATAAATGCAATCATCATACGTGAGAATGATCACTTACTTGAAGCAAAGCTTACAGATGGCAAATCTGAGATCTTACTAGCCCTTCGTTCAGGCCGTGCAATCAGGTTCAATGAATCAAAAGTAAGGCCAATGGGAAGAAATGCTTCAGGAGTACGAGGTATAACTCTTGCAAATGCTAAGGATAGCGTGGTTGGTATGATTTGTGTACAGGATCCAACAGAAACAATTCAAGTTGTTTCAGAAAATGGTTACGGAAAGCGATCAGATCTTGAAGATTACAGAGTTACGAACCGTGGTGGAAAAGGAGTGAAGACAATTAATGTTACAGATAAGACCGGGGAACTGATAGCCATAAAGAGTGTTAATGAAAATGATGAACTGATGATCATCAATAAATCTGGAGTAACTATCCGAATGCCGGTCAATGAACTTAGAGTAATGGGTCGCGCCACACAGGGCGTGAGGTTAATAAGGCTTGACGAGGGTGACCAGATCGCATCAGTTGCAAAAGTAGATGAGGAAGTCATGTTACTTGACGAGATGGAGATCCCTGATCAAGAAGGTCCTAACAATGATGAAACAGGAGATTCACCTGATGCTGAATCTTCAGGAGAAGAATAAAAAAATATTAATAAACCTAAAATTAAATTTTTAAAATATGAAAAGGTTATCTGTGTTGC
>JAHEMF010000081.1 GCA_024643795.1 Bacteroidota bacterium
CGCGCTCAAGTTCATGATAACGCAATGATCGTTCATCCATATAAGTTACAGTATCAGTCTCTCTGGCCATTAGCGACATGTTGGTACTAATAACTTCAACTAATTTATTTTTGGATTTGGATGAAAGCTTTTTTGCATTCGAAATTTTCTGTTCTAATAACTGCCTGAAATCAAAATTCTTCAGTATCTCTGAATGATAGTATATTTTCCGATCATTAATATAATTGAATGCTGTTGAGTACGACTTGTTTTTTGGAAATATTCTTACATAGTAATCCAGTGAATCAAAAAGAAAATCTTTCACTTTACTGTTGCAGTCAAGTCTTTCTATTTCATCACAAATAAATTCCACTCCTGTACGGCGCTTACCTTTAATGTCGTTTAACAACAATTCATTGTCTTCGGATAGCAAGCCGGCAGCCAATTCAGGTGCGGGTAAAGTCAGGTTCAATACTTCACTCAAAGCAATTTTAGGGTTATTGAATCCGTCATCCGTAAGTTCGCAATTTGCATTGGCCATGTGCCACCTGTTAAAATCAATACTGAATCTTGTAGAGACCGGGCAAAATGGCAGACCGGAATTTTCAAGTTCATCGTTGCAGATAGTGGGATTCGTTTTTAAAAAGTGCGCAATACTGTTCTGCATGGAAATAGCTTCTTGATGCACTGCTTTGTTATCCGGATAGCTACACAGAAAAACCAACAAATTACTAAGCTTTAATAGTAATGGTGCATCCAGGTATCGCAGATCAATGGAGCCGATGAGGTTCGATTTGTCTGCGGCACATCCCTCACCATATTGTCCGACTGCTTTTTCAATAGCCCGTATTATTTTTGCCTGATTTTTCCTCATGGAAATGCCTGATGAAATGAAGCATCAAAATAATAAAAAAAGTCCCGCATAATTGCGGGACTTTAACGCTATGAAGAAAAGGGGTATTATTTCTTTTTGCCTGAGCCAAGTATTACACCAACGGTAAAATAAAGGCCTGTGTATTTAGAGTCTCCACCAATATCAGTGTCATCAAAAACTTTAGTTAAGCCATAACTGTATCCAAGGTCAGCGGTAAAGATGGAAATGTCCACACCTAATGCGGCATTTAAACTGAAATTGCCACTGTTCAGGTTGTCTTTTACATCGTTGTCATCTTCATCTTTGGCGCTCAACAGTATATCATAAGAGGGGCCTCCGTTCACCCTTAGCTTGAATGCGCTGCCATCTACAATGTTGTATGCAATGTGAGTACGGAGCCTAAGCCAGTTGTGAGTAATTTTTCCTTCTACTGGATCACCTGGAGTATTTTTAAACTTGGTAGTTGTTTTTGAGCCCATATAGAATGCTCCACCTTGGAACTGTAAACGTTCTCCATAACGGACATCAAGTCCGACAAGAAATCCAACCTCAGCAGAATAATCAACATTCTCTGGTGGATCAGTATAGTTTTGCAATATAATTCCTGCTTGAGGGTTGAACTGAAGCTGCGCTTCAGATCTTAATACCATCGCAGAAAGTGCGATAAAAGTGAGTAAAAGAAACCTTTTCATAATGTCTAAGTATTTAGGTGTTAAGTGTTTAAATAGTGAAAGACTAAAATATTAAAAATAATTTACATCTCTGATCTGCGTCAAATTCTTTGTAATAAGCTTGATTTAAGTCAGTTATAACAGTTCAACCATAGAACTTGTTTAATTAATATGTAAAACATCCAAGTCAAGGAGTGGGCAGTGACGAAATCTGAAGCTCAGATTGAAGCATAAACTTTTTGTTTCAATTCTTTGAATGAACAATGAGTTCTCTTGCTCACAATTATGAAGAATAAATAGATCGGAGCTGATGATTTTAAAAATTGTAGAACAGTTAAAGCGAATCAAATGTATTACTCACCTTTTCCATCTTCATTCCGCGTGAGCCTTTGATAAGGATTGAATACCCATCCCAGTTTAACCGGCTTATTTCACCTGATGCTTCCGCTGAACCGGGATGCCAGTTGGTATTTTCTGATTTATACGGTTTGAACTTTTCGCCACAAAGCAATACTCTGTTGAATTTACCTGACTGGGCTAAGGCAGCAATTCTTTCATGTTCGGAATCAGATTCATCTCCCAATTCCAACATTTCACCAAGGATCACAGCGCGTGGTTCGTGAAAGTGTTTTTCAAAATTATTGAGTGCAGCTTCCATACTGGATGGATTTGCATTGTATGCATCAACCACCAGAGTGAATTTTTCCTTTCTGATGATCTGTGAGCGCTGGTTGTCGGGCACATAACTGCTGACGGCTCTGCAGATGGCCGGCTCATCTACACCAAAATATGAACCCACCGCTACGGCCGACATGATATTGCTCAAATTATAATCGCCTGCTAACGAAGTACCTATCAGGTGCCGGGTTCCCTGTGACTGCCATTCTATGGTAAGGGTTTCTCCTCCCGGAACAACTAAACCGTGATACCGGGCATCACTGTTGCTCCCATAGGTGATAAGGTTATCATAGTTTCCTATCATCGACATGAGGTGTTCATTGTCTTTATCGATAAAGACGACGCAATTATTTTCACGCGCCCAATTGTACATTTCGCCTTTGCCCTTTTTTACGCCTTCAAAGCCACCAAAGCCTTCCAGGTGCGCTTTTCCAACATTGGTGATCAATACATGTGTAGGTTCGGCAATGGAGCATAACAACGCAATCTCAGCCTGGTGGTTGGCTCCCATCTCTATCACTGCAATCTGATGATGATGTTTTAGTTGCAGCAGTGTTAACGGTACGCCTATATGATTATTAAGGTTGCCTTTGGTGCAAAGGGTTTTATATTTATTGAGCAATACAATATTAATCAGCTCTTTGGTGGTGGTTTTTCCATTGCTGCCTGTGATGCCCAGTACAGGTATGTCAAAATTCTTTCTATGGTGGTTGGCAAGATCCTGAAGAAATTTCAGCACATCGCCAACAACTACATAAGTATCTGGTAGGAGACCTTCAGGATGTTCATCGAGCACCGCAATGGATGCACCCTGGTTTAATGCACTTTTTGCGAAGAGGTTTCCGTTGAAGTTATCGCCCTTCAATGCGAAAAAGATACATCCTGGCTCCACATTGCGGGAATCGGTGCAAATAGCAGCACCTTCCAAAAACAAATTGTAGATATGATCCAGTTTATCCTTTTCAGACATGAGTATAAAATAAAATCGCCTCAAGATAAAAATCCTGAGGCGATTCCTGTACCGGTTAAATACCGGATAGTTTTATTTTTTCTTCTTAGTAGACTTTTGTGCGAATCCTACAGGTGAACCAACCCGGTTCATGGCACAACGGAATCCGATATAATCGGTAGCCTGGCGCTCATCAAGGAATCTGCGGGTACCCGGCGACATCCAGTATGCACGATCTCTCCATGAAGCACCTTTGTATACACGCGCACGGTCATCTATCATTGAGGTGACAGCATAATCATATGTGATATACTCAGGCTCATCACCGTCAAGGTAGTTGATGTTATCAGCTTTTCTGTAGTTACGACGTCCTTCGTTTTCTGTTTCTGTTACATCTCTGTACATAACTCTTCCTAAGCTGTCTTTTTCAGCTATCTGCCCCTCTTCATCAGTAAGCTGTGTTTTGTATACATTACCTCTGTATGGGTTAAAGTCTTCTTTATCCTCAGGGTTAAGTGGTCTGTAAACGTCAGCTACCCATTCTGAAACGTTACCGGCCATATTATACAAACCATAATCGTTTGGTATATACGAAATCACCGGAGCAGTAATGTCAGCATTATCATTCAGGTAACCTGCGGTTCCCATATTGTCACCACGACCTCTTTTAAAGTTGGCAAGCATCTCGCCTTTGTACTTCTCATCAGCACTTCTTACTACGTGACCGTTCCATGGATATTGTTTTCTGTCAGTAACACGTTCGTAAACAGTGTTGCCTATCAATCCAAGAGCTGCATACTCCCACTCAGCTTCGGTGGGCAGGCGGTAACGTGGAAGCAGAATTCCATCTTCCATACGTACTTTACGTGTATCACGGTTAGGGTTAAGGTCGCGCAGTGGACTCTTTACCAAACCTTCATACTGATCCGCCAGGTAGGCGTCTGTGTTAAAGTTATCTTCATTGATCTGAGCCGGGTTCACCCTCAGGATACCTTCCCGGATGAGGATCTGTTCGTTAACCCTGTCGGTACGCCATGCACAAAAATCGTTGGCTTGCAACCAGTTCACACCAACTACCGGATAATCCTGGTAAGCAGGGTGACGAAGATATAATTCGATGTATGGCTCATTGAAGCCAAGCTTAGATCTCCACACAAGTGTATCAGGCAATGCTCTTTTATAAACTTCAGGATAATCAGTTCCGAAAACCCTGTCGAGCCAATAAAGATATTCCAGGTAATGGATATTAGCGATCTCTGATTCATCCATATAAAAAGATGAAACAGTTACGCGTCGTGGAATATTATCCCAGTCAATTGTAATGTCCTGTTCGGTGCGTCCCATGGCAAAAGTTCCACCTTCTATAAGGATAAGACCCGGGCCTGTTTCCTGTTCAATGTATGGCACCTTTTCGAAACCACCATTCTTTTCATCGTTATAGTTCCAACCCGTTACAGATGACTGCTCCTTTTTGCAAGAAGACATAACTGTTACACTTGCCATTAATGCAAGCGTTACCGGGATTGTCATTGAGAATTTCTTCATGACTTAATTTAGGGTTTTATTGAACTCTAATTGAAATTAATTAACTAGAAAGAAGGGCAGCTTATTGTTCTGAATCTTTTCTTTCTGGGTTTACACTCGAACTGTAAGCCAAAACTCACCTCGTGCGAACCTGCGGTCGCATTATTGGTAAGTTTCGAGACTGTTACATCGTAAGAGTAGCCAAATTTAAATAAACCTTTTTGAATCCCAAGCAAGGCAATGAAAGACTCGCTTGAAATAAAGGAATCCTTACCGAAGTTGCCTCTATACCACAATCCGCCCATAATAGGCGATTTCAGTATATAAACACCCAGGTTCAGCTGATTAAATCCGGCCTGTTGCTGGTACAATATATTGGGGGAAATATAAGTACCATCGTCCCTGTTAGAACTATATGAATATACTTTAGTGTCGCCCAAAGGCAGCATAGCGCCTACGTGAGCGGTGATCTTCATGGGTAATTCAGAGCTTCCTTCCACAATGAAGGCCTCATCAGGCTGGGTGAGGTGATTTACAGCTAATCCACCGTAAACCTTTGAGCTATAGGCCAATAAGCCGGCGGAGAAGTCCACAAATGAACGGCTTTGGTCAGGCCTGGTTTCCTGGGTTTGGTATACATATCCATACCTGGGATCTATCATATCGCCAAAATAGAGCTTATCCCAATCCAGCTTTTTCTGTACCCATGTGGCTTGCAGGCCCATCCGTATGCTGAAATCGCGGCTGATATTGAGTTGATAAGAGTATATTCCACTGATATTGGTAGTGTTAAGGGTTCCTTCACCTGCTTTGTCATTCATGATCAACAACCCTAATCCACCGTTAAGCCCATCAACATGCTGATCGTAGGATGCAGCATAGGTGATGAAGGTCTTACTAAGGGCAGGCCATTGATTCCTGTAATTCAGCGCTATACGCGGGCACCTTGCTGATCCGGCA
>JAHEMF010000040.1:0-3611 GCA_024643795.1 Bacteroidota bacterium
GGTCGTATCAGTACTGAATCAAAAGGTGAGCGTGAGCCTATCACAGACGGATCTACAAAAGCGATGGATCGTCGTGTAGACTTTACTGTTGCGAAATAATATTTTGTCTCAATAAAAAAAAGGCTGTCTGAAATTCAGGCAGCCTTTTTTTATAGTATCAGTTTTTCATAAAATCGCCACAGCACAACACCGGCACATACGGATACATTTAAGCTGTGCTTTGTTCCCGACTGTGGCACCTCAATACAATGATCAATTAAATCAATCAGTTGATCATCCACACCCTTTACTTCGTTTCCAAAAATCAATGCATACTTCTCCCCTTTTTGAGGAACGAAATCGTTGAGCATAATACTGGAGTCGCTTTGTTCAACAGCAAAGATGTTGTAACCTGATATTTTCAGTTGTCTCAAAGCTTCCGAAGTATCCTTAAAATATTCCCATGCAACAGCCTCAGTAGCTCCTAATGCTGATTTAAGCACTTCCCTTTCGGGAGGTTGAGCTGTTATCCCGCAAAGGAAAATTTTTTCAGCAAAAAAACTATCCGCTGTTCGAAATACCGATCCTGTATTCAATCCACTTCGTAAATTATCCAAAACAATTACGACCGGCATTTTGGTTAAAGCCTTGTAATCCTTTAAATCGGCACGATTCAACTCCGTTCCCTTTATAAACTTCATATAATTATGTAAATTTGAACGAATATAGATTTTTACATTTAATTTGAATTCTGAACTTTAATAATGCGAAAATAAGGGCTTCCGGTATATCTAATTCCAAAAATAGGCCTTAATTTAGCATGTTCACTTTTTACCTTGGCGGGATGAAAGATACTTTGAAAAAACCCAAATCCAAATCAGGCGCCGAAACGCCATTAATGAAGCAGTACAATGCTATTAAAGCTAAGTACCCGGATGCTTTATTGCTTTTCAGAGTAGGTGATTTTTATGAGACTTTCGATTCAGATGCGGTGAAAGCTTCGAGAATACTGGGTATCGTTTTAACTAAAAGAGCCAATGGTGCTGCTGCTACCATGGATCTGGCAGGATTCCCTTATCATGCATTGGATACTTACCTCCCTAAATTGGTTCGTGCCGGTCAACGAGTTGCCATCTGCGATCAACTTGAAGACCCTAAAACAACAAAAACAATTGTTAAAAGAGGAGTCACTGAATTGGTAACACCGGGCGTGGCATTTTCTGATAAGATACTCGATCATAAATCGAATAATTTTTTGGCTGTCATCCATGAAAATGGCAATCAAAAAGGAATTGCATTGCTTGATGTATCAACAGGAGAATTTATTTGCACCGAAGGGAATGATGAATACATCGATAAAATATTAATGAATTTCAATCCCAGTGAGGTTGTTGTTTCCCGTTCAACATTTAAATCCTTCACACAAAAAAATGGAGATCGTTATTATGCGTATCATTTAGACGACTGGGCTTTTAGTTTTGAATTCGGTGAGGAGACTTTATTGAAACATTTTGAAACCACTTCACTGAAAGGATTTGGAATTCAGGACATGCAGCTTGCTATCACTGCTGCCGGTGCTGCATTATATTACCTTAAAGAAAATCATCACGATAAACTCTCACATATTTCCGGCCTCAGCCGCATTAATGAAGAGGGATTCGTTTGGCTCGATAAATTTACTATTAGAAATTTAGAGCTTGTTGATTCACCTCATGAAAATGCAAAAACACTGGTAAGCATTCTTGACAAAACTATTTCACCCATGGGATCACGCCTCCTACGCAGGTGGATACTCATGCCATTAAAAGTTAAAGAAAAAATTCTTGAACGTCAGGATGTGGTGAACTATTTTATTTCGGATAATGAAAAAGCATTACAAATTTCCAATTACATAAGCACCATCGGTGATCTTGAAAGGTTAATATCCAAAGTAGCAACAGGAAGAGTAGCGCCGAGGGAATTGGTACATCTAAAACGATCGTTACAGGCAATAGCGCCTTTGAAAGAACTGTGCTTAAATTCAGGAAACAGAAATCTTGAAATGATAGGTGATCAGATGAATGCATGCGTGACGTTGATTGATCTTCTTGAAAAAAGTTTAAACCCCGACCCTCCTGCCCTAATCACTAAAGGTGGGGTGATAAAAAAAGGAATTTCCGAAGAGCTCGATGAGCTGAGAAATATTGCGTACTCTGGTAAAGATTATTTACTTCAGATACAAACAAGGGAAATTGAGAAAACAGGAATCACATCTTTAAAAATAGCCTTCAACAATGTGTTTGGTTATTATATTGAAGTGACCAATGCACACAAAAATAAAGTTCCTGCTGAATGGATTCGTAAGCAAACATTGGTGAATGCCGAGCGTTACATCACTGATGAACTGAAAGTTTATGAAGAAAAAATTCTGGGTGCCGAAGAAAAAATTCATGCACTGGAAGATCAAATTTTTAATGAACTCATCATTAAAGTAGCTGCCTACATTTCTCCGGTTCAGATAAATGCTAACTGTATTGCACGGTTGGATTGTTTGTTATCATTTTCAAACATTGCCTCCGACAACGACTATACACGACCGGAAATTAACGACACCCTTATCCTCGATATCAAGGACGGTCGTCACCCTGTTCTTGAAAAGCAGCTCCCTCATGGTGAAAGTTATGTTGCAAACGATGTATATCTCGATCCCGATAGTCAACAAATAATAATTATTACAGGTCCGAACATGTCGGGTAAATCGGCATTGTTGCGACAAACGGCACTTATTGTTTTAATGGCACAGATAGGATGTTATGTTCCAGCTAAATCGGCTGCCATTGGTATTGTAGATAAAATTTTCACTCGTGTAGGTGCTTCCGATAATATTTCATCCGGTGAATCGACCTTTATGGTTGAGATGAATGAAACGGCGAGCATACTGAATAATTTATCGCCTCGAAGTTTGGTGATACTTGATGAGATTGGACGAGGAACGGCAACTTATGATGGAATTTCAATAGCATGGGCCATAGCTGAATACATTCATGAGAATAATGAATCGAGAGCCAAAACATTATTTGCAACGCACTATCACGAGTTGAATGAGATTGCAGGCGCTTTAAAACGGATTAAAAATTATCATGTTTCTGTTAAAGAAACAGGGCAGAAAATATTATTCCTTCGTAAGCTGATACCCGGTGGCAGTGAGCACAGCTTTGGAATTCATGTAGCCAAAATGGCGGGTATGCCGGTAAAGATCATCCATAAGGCACAACAGATGCTGCAACTCCTTGAGAAGGCACACAGCAACGCTGAATTGGTAAAAACGGCTTCAGGCACAGCGGAAAAGGATGCTTTTCAGCTCAGTTTCTTTCAGCTGGACGATCCCTTGCTGGAACAGTTAAGGGAGGAAATTCTGAATACCGACATCAATACGCTCACCCCTGTAGAGGCCTTGATGAAGTTAAACGATATTAAGAAGCTGATTTCCAAAAAGTAACAGAATCGGATTCTTTTTAAACTAAATTTTGAAATCTACTTTATTGGTTATAAATTTGCAGTCCTTAAAAAGCACTTAACAGTTTAAGTGAAAGTGATTACGATCTTTACAAAGCGTGTAAAGAATATTAAAATAATAACAATCCTTTGCCAAG
>JAHEMF010000040.1:3711-21052 GCA_024643795.1 Bacteroidota bacterium
GGATTGTAAATGCGAAAGTATCCGCCTGAGGCGGATAGAGCGCGATCCTCCTGAGGAGGACCGAGGTCGCCGGTTCAATGAAATAAAAAATATCAATTTCTTTGCAAGCGTGCAAAGAGAATAACAAATAAAGTAGTAAGCGAAAGTAGCTCAGTTGGTAGAGCGCGACCTTGCCAAGGTCGAGGTCGCCGGTTCGAACCCGGTCTTTCGCTCAAAGCCCTTTCAAGTTTTGAAAGGGTTTATCGTTTAACCAAAAATCACTTTACCTGGGTGGTGGAACTGGTAGACACGCAGGACTTAAAATCCTGTGGCCCACAAAGGCCGTACGGGTTCGACCCCCGTCCCGGGTACTGATTATGAATGCTTTGTGAATTTACAGAGCATTCATTTTTATTTGTGTGCGGAATTGATGTGCGGAATTTCATCTTTCTTAATTTTAGTTTAACGAATTAAGTTTGTTGGTTCAACTTTTTTAGATTCACGTATTTCCTCAATTTGTTTTTGTTTTTCAACTTGCTCTCCAAATGGATCATATTCAGATGCAGCTTTTAATAGTACTTTTTTATCCAGGTAGTGTTTTTCAATTACACTATCATTGGAATGTTGAGATACACCTCTTGCATCTTTTCCATAGTATTTAACTAAACCGGATATGTATGCCTTTCTTAAACTCCCAAAACCTAATCTTTCATTTGGATTTATTCGCCTATAAAAAAAAGAAAAGGCTCTTGAAATGTTATCCTCCAACCAACGTCCTCTTTTTCCAGTTAGCTCAGGTGCAATGATAAATCTATCTGATCCTTTGAATTTTTCATAACCTATTTCATTCAATACATTTCGAAGACCGGTTGTCACAGGTATAATAATATACTTCTTAGATTTTTCATCTTTTCTATTTTGAATGTTGTTAACCTTGAAATTTTCTATCTTAAAAAACGAAAATCCTTCTTCTTCAAACTCACAATTAAATTTCAGATTAATTAGTTCTGTACGTCTGCATCCACCATGTAGTCCAAGCTGAATAGCTGAACTCATATATTCATGACCATGAAATCTCATCTTATTTCCTGTAAATTCTGATTTTATTGAATTAGGATCGTTAATATATTGTAATATGCCTTCATATTCCTTTTTTGTGATTGCTCTTGGTTCAGTCGCTTGTGGCAACTGCTTGAACCTTTTAAAGTGATTTCTAATTGCAATATCCTTTTCAAGCGAAACCCTTTCAAGTAGTGTTCTAAAATAACTACAAAACTTATTAATTGTTCTCGGACTCAAATTCAATTTTTCAAACAAACTATACAGTTTCTTTATGCGTGCGGAATTAATATCATGAACAGTCATTTCGTTGAATGATTCTGCCCATGCTTCCTTAGAATAGTCAAAACATTTTTTTACATTATTGATATAATCTTTTGATCTAATTCTCCCAGACAGTGAATTTGTATCTTCATTCCTTAACCACTTTTCATACCACTCATATATATCCCTCAAATACAAGCTATCACTTATCTTTTCAATTCTTAGTTTTCCTGAAGTATTAATCTCCTCAAAGGTTTCTTTCTTAAATTCAATTGCCTGACTAATTGCAACATTAAAATCTCGTGTTTTTAATATTTTCATCTTCCTTGCATTTTTAGTGCCTGGAACATGTACAACAACTTGAAATCTATGTTTTTCTCCAAATCGACAATTCTCCAAGTTTTTTCCACTTTCTTTGCAAGTCTCATCAACCGTAGCTCTGCATTTCTGACAATACACCTTAAGCCCTTTCCATTTTTTTGATTTCGGAATTTTCAGTGGCTTCATGAGATTAGATTGTATTTAATAAAATTAAATAATGCAATATTGACGAGTTTTAAGTGTAGTCAACTTATTCCCTAAATTCCCTTAAGTTCCGGGTTTTTCTTTACGAACTTCTTAAACATTTTCTGATACTGTACCCATTCAAACTGTGCCTTTAATACATATTTTCGTGCTGATCCATGGTAACTGAAAATTTCCACACCGTTATTAATGCACCAACGAATTGCAGATCTTCTGTTTTTGTAACCTAATGTATCAGCTACCTTGTTCAGGTTCATTATCTCGTTTGTTGTTTCCATTTTCTAGCTTGTTATTCTCTTGCGAAACGAAATGTTCGCGAAGCAGATCGTTATATTTCACGTGTATACGTTTTGATATTTTAACAATATTAAAATAATCTTCGTCTGAAATTTGTCGTATTGAATTTGTGTCCATCATATCATACTTATGATTACAAAATTGAAAAATAAGATAATACGAAAAATTGCTTTAATTTTTACTTATTCTTTGCTGTACAGTTTACTAAACTCAAACAAAGAATATACAAAGTATTATAAAAAGAAACAGCAGTTACTCATAACTGCTGGATATAATCATTTCAATAAATATTGTTTATGCTGCTTGCAACAATTCAATAATTTTATCCAATTTTTCTTCTCCACCATTTGGCAAAATTACGCCCGTCATTGAATTTAATGAAGCTCGATTAAATAATAGACCTTTTTTGTCTCTAAAATTTGAACATATAGCTTGAATATAATCTTTTTCTACGATTATATTTTTTAGCTTTAACTTATAAAAAATTCTAACCAGTTCATAGCCTGGACCATCATAAATTTCCTTTTTCCCTAACCTTTTATTTCCAAAAAACATTAATTCGAAAGTTTTATAATCGAAATGGATTCTTCCTAATTGTTGAATGAAGTCGAATAACAGAATTAATTTTTGGGGTGCAGGGTTAAATCCGAATTTCCGCGATAGGTTGTTTAATCCTTTCAACGAAGTTCTTCGTGCCTTCAACTTTTTTTTACTACTCTTTTTAAAGATTATTCCGGTTGGACCAGAATTGCCCCATTTTTCATGGAACATTTGCATTGCGTTAGTAAACAACGATCGCATTTTAAGAAGCTCAGAAGATGGACTTCTCATCAACTCTTCTTCTATCAACATCAATGAACGGAATATTAGTTGAGTGATCTGAGTTGGAGTGTGTCTACATTCAATGTTAATTAGACAAGCATGCACGGACTGATAATCCTTCTCAAGGTTTATCAGTACCTGGTCGGGTTCTGGTTGTGGTTCCATTTTTTTAGAGTTTGTGTTTACCTATTATCAATAATTAAATTAACGGTCCATATTTTGTTTCAAGATTCAACTTCGATTTTATAATAAGAAAACCGGATACCATTTTTTGGTTGGTACCCGGTTTTGACGATGTTAATTATTTGTATATTGCGTCAAATTGAGGTAGACTATACCTCAAGTGGCGGTTTACTCACGGGTACCGCCCAACGCCTCATAGGTTGTACTAGAACCTATGGGGCATTTTTATATAAATTAAATCATATTTAACTGATTGATTTTCAATAAATTTAAATTAAACGAAAGACAACATATTGAATTGCAATAACTTATTTTTGTTATTAACAAATTTAAGTTAAAAACTTTTAAATGCAAATAGCGAGTTATGAACAGATGTTAATTATTGATATAAAAAAGCCTGAATTAATCAGGCTTTCAGCCCTTCCGGGCTATTTTCTTCTTCTTGGATCAGTTCATCTTTAAGGATAAATTCAACAGCTTTCTGGGCTTGACTAGAAGCATAAATGATAAACTTACGGTTCTTTTTCAGCACCTTAATCCACCCCTGGATATAACTGATGTTGTTCTGGCTTACCGACTCCCGGATACCGGTGAGTGATTTCAAATAGCAAGCCCCCATTTCCGCCGTCAACTCCTCAATACTGTACATTTCCGTACCAAAGGCGTGATTTTCCATAACCTCTTTCCGGTTGAGCCGGGAATTGTGACCGGTGGAATGAACAAGTTCATGGAACAGAGTCTCATAATAATTTTCACTAGTTTCGAAATGCCCCATTAAAGGCATATTGATGAAATCATCTTTGGGGTTGTAGTAAGGTTGTTCCGTTCTGTGGATGATTTCCGGACATTGAGGCATTGTTTTAATAATGAACTCGCATTCATCAATTGGATTCTTAGGTCGGGTTATCTTTGGAATCCGGGATTCAGGGATACCTTCAGTTTGATTGATGTTGTAAACCCTGTAATAACGAAGGAAAGGCTTTACTTCTTTTCCTCCACCATCGGGTTTTTCCGTTTCAATCCATTTCCAGTAAACTACAATGTGCGACTTCTCTCCTTCTTTCAGCTTTCCTCCCATATCCCGGAGTTGCTGAAAGGTCAGGAAGTAATTTAAGGAATAACCTAAACTGGTTAAAAGCAAAAGATTGATGCCTTTGTACTCTTTGCCGGTGGCCAGGTTCCGGGGTAAGCCGGTATTGGTCCAGGTTTTTCTCCAGGGGACTTCCCCTTTTTCAAGAAGTTCCAACACGCGATTGGTTACGATCTGGTATACATCCCGTATACGTAGATCATTGTTTTGATTTTCCATTTTCAGTATATTTAATTGTTTAAAGAGCTTTATTAAAAGTCAGCTCTGAAATGGGCTGATTAAAAAATGATGTCCTAGCCCTGGACTGGAAAATGATTTACTTATATGCTTTCAATCGTTGTAGTGTGTCGTACATGGCACTCCAAAATATAAATGGAATTTCAGTGTCATAAAATGACCATAATGATTTGTAAATTCCATTTAAATATTTACTTCGATATAAGTATTTATTTTTGTAACTGTTGATGTATTTCATTCCGTATTGCTTCGTTAAAGCTTTTTTTAAATACATCAACTCATGAAAGCCTCCCGCTTCTTCAATCTCATCCTTAAAATGTTTTATTTGCTTTTCACTGAATGGGAATAGATATATTTTCTTATTTTGATTTGTGTTATTCGTTTTTAAATTCATGATGATGTATCATGCATTAATAATTTTGTAAGAGTTAGTTTTGTACGGTTTCTTTTGTTATCCGCAATTTTTGCGCAAGCTCATGCACTTTGTTTCCGATGTCTTCCGCAAAATGTGCTGATTTCTTATTACTTATCCCATCAACTTCCCGCTTTCTTAACCCATTATCCACAACCAGTTCTCCAGCCAATTCAAAATATAGTCTTGTCTGTCCGCGCCTTTCAGAAGGTGCTTTCAATATACGATTACCTGTTCCGGTCACTTTCAGCAAATTCTTATTCAGCAATGAGGAAATTGCTGCGGTGATTGCCCGTTTGGAAAGTCCTGTTATTTGCGAAAGTTGTCCTGAAGAAATCCAATCACGTTCCTTGCGACCGTTTACACCGGCTTTCCAGCCAAGAGTCTTTCGGATAACAACCATCAACACTTTAAGCTCACTAAGATTGAGAACTTTCAAGTACTGGTCTATGACCACATTCGGAACCGGTGTGGTTTGTACCAATTTCATAATCAAGAATTATCCTGACCATTTCCCAATGCTACATTCTCATCATTTTCAAACACAAAAAATTCCGTTTGAGGCTGATGGTACATCTTGATGTACATACGACCGGAATCGGCCTCTTTTAATAATCCCACTTTATACCAAACGCTTTTTCTAATTCCATCTTTGTCAAAATCCTTCCTTGTACAGATATTGAATAACTTCATATCAACTTATTAATTTGGTTTTTAATGCGACCGCTATGAATGATTTTTCACACACAGCGACCTATGGAGTTTAGGTCAACAATTTCTTTCCTAAATTCGCATTGTTCGTCCCGATTCCGAAGTTACACGGAAGGTCCCTTGAGGGGACAATGCTTATAACTTTTCTTGCGGAAACCCTGAAAAACTCCACAGATCGCTATGTACATAATGCCTAATAACAGTTCTTATTCATCCATTTTGACGTCGAACAACTGTTCTTTTGCGACATTCATACTCTTTTTTTAGGGCATTGAAGGCCCTGGCATAACCCTCTTAATGATCTATGCGTTCAGATTATCATATTCGATTTAAACGCGCAAGGTGGGCTGTGGATTAATTTTATTGATTTATGATTATATTTACATTCTCCCTCTTGCAAAAAAACCATGAGCCTGCCCTACTCCTTGTATATACTTTCTTGCAGAAATGGCCAGCTTTATACCGGAATTACCAGTGACTTGACAGAAAGATTACGTTCGCATCGTCTTGAAACTGGTGTGGATTCTGGAAATTTCAAACAATGGACCAAATTTCACCAACCTGTTGAATTGGCCTTTACCTATGATGGACTTGAAAATTATTCTGTGGCAGTCAGAGTTGAACGCTATGTTAAATCCCTGAAAAAAGAATACAAACAATTGTTAATTTCCGGCGATCAAACCAGTTTGGAATATTTGCGAAAAAAACATTTTAAAATCCTGAATGAGTTGAGTAAAATCAATCAACAAACAATCATTTCAGGTACAGCTTAGCGTTTCTTTCAAAGTCCACATCCTTGTATTGTTCATACACGAAAGTTGATACAGGATTCAGATGGCCTAAAGCCTTTTGAATAAATGCAAGAGGTGCATTCATATCTCGGCGTTTATGAGCGAATCCGTGTCTGAACGAATGTGGTGTAACTTTCTCCTGAATTCCAGCATCCTTCGCGTAACGTTTGATATTTCTTTCAATTGTTCTGGGTGTTATACGGGAATACCACCCTACCCCATTTTTCCAACCTAAGAACAGCGCTGTATTATTGCAATGTTCACATTCCGTGTTTCGAAGGTGAATATACTTCCGCAATAGCTCATGAGTCTTTTCAGACCAGACGATGGTTCGTTTATAACCAGTCTTCTTGGTATTAATTTGTGTGTTTGGAGTTTTAAGGTCAATTTGGGTGATCTCCAAATCAGTTAATTCCGATACCCGAACACCGGTATCCCAAAGCAAATGAATGATGAGTTTATCTCTGATATCTCCAAACCTTGATTCAGGAATAATTCTAATCATGTCATCAAACTCCGATTCAGTTATTGCTCTGTGGGATTTAGCAAAGACACGAGGCAACTTAATTAAAGTCGGACTTAGACAATCGAGATTCTGCATTTTGCAGAATTGCAGGAAGTTCTTTATTACGACTGTGGCAAACTGAATGGTATAAGGGTTGAACCTACGCTCCAGGTAGTTTTTGTACTTCAGGAAATCCCTTAAATCAAATTCCCGTAATGGTTTATCTCCACAAATTTCAACCAACCTTTCGAGCCATATCCGATAATTTACGGCGGCCCTCTGGGCATACGTGGCTTTCCACTCTAAGTAAGTTTTAATTATTTCTTTCATAAAACACAAATCCCGCCCGGAACGAACCTGGCGGGTTTTTGTGAACCACTCATTGGTGAGCGGTTGATTCTAGTAAAACCTTGGTAATCCAAGTACTTACCAGAATCTATAGCATACTCTATCATAGCTTTTATAAAAAGTAAAAGCTGAAGAATTTTGAAACCTGCTCCGTTGTTCGTTCCATTCCTGAAGGAAATCAGGAAGGTCCCCTAAGGGACAACGGTACTTTATTAACTTTTAATACACTTATTATATCACACCACCATTTGTTTTGTCAAGTGTCAAGATGTGTAAAACCAGACATTTGTTACAACCCAATAAAATGTTGGACATTTTTTCCTTTTATGATGATACCAAGATAAACCATTTTATAAAGTCTTATCAAAAGTTTTCTCAGCATATCCTACACTTTTTTATTTAAAAGTTCGGTATTCCAATTGCCTTTTGTCCGTCTTCAAAAAACAGTTTTGTTTTTAAAAGGAGGGTATCCCATTAAAAGAATAAAGATGCCACACAAAAATTCACTTCAAACACTCAATGAAATCAAAGTTACCTACACCTCTAAAGTAAAGACTTCTGAACGAATCAAAATTACTGATTCGACTTCTGCCTCTTCCCTACTTCGAAGCATCTGGTCCAATGAAATGGAATATCGAGAAGAATTTAATATTTTACTTTTAAACAGATCCAATCAAGTTCTAGGATGGTTTAATGTATCAAAAGGAGGATGTGCTGGAACAGTTGTTGACCCAAAAGTTATTTTCTCCACAGCTTTAAAATGCAATGCGCATGGAATCATCCTTTCCCATAATCATCCATCCGGTAATTTGAAACCAAGTAATAGTGATATCCTATTAACTAAAAAGCTACAACATGGTGCTAATCTGTTGGAAATCGTTATTCTTGACCATATCATTCTCACCACGGAATCGCATTTTTCGTTCGCCAATGAAGGTTGCTTATAGCCACTTACTTTTATACTTCCATCTTTCTAAAACTTATTTTTAACATATTGTAATATGTAAAAACGGGAACCCTCCTAATTCAACTTATTTATTACAGAATACTTAAGTAAATTTCTTCAAGTTGTTTAACGTAAAACCGATATATACCATTTTAGGATAACGTTGAATTAACATATTCTAAACTTCAGCTAAATATAATAAGAAAATGGAAACAACCAGACAGCTGGTATATTAGCGTAAATACATCATACGAAATTTTAAATACTAACATTGATGTCTTTGAAATGATAATGTATGGCAAATACATTAATAGGGATATCCCTATATATTTCTCTGAATAGACTATATAACTTCGCACTCTTGGAAGTTACCCAGTGAAAGCCATTTTAACTTTCAATATCAAAACATTCTTTAATTAAGTAACAATAAATAACTTACCATTAAATTAATAAAAATATGCTAAACATAAACTTATATGAAATTCAACTTGATGAACTCATCGAATCAAATTATAAATTAAATTCTAATAACTCCAATATAGTCATTTACTACAAAAACGAAAACAGGAATATTTCTATCAGTGGACATATAAGCAAAATATGTGGCAGAAATATGCTTCATGTTAGTATAAATCGTGAAAACGCACTTCATTTTAATGAATCTCATTCTGAACATTTAAACATTATTTTTGAAAATATTGAATATCGTGTCTCAAAAATAAGACAGATATTTAATCCATTTGTAAAATTTCAAAGTACTAACAATGACATATCAAATTTACAGACGATAATTCCAAATTCACCTTGGCTTGATGGTTTCACCATAGGAGCTGGGGTGAACGCTATTACAGGAGATACAGCTTCAACAGCATTGAAACCGTTTTCTGTTCTTTCTCCATCAATAAAATCTTCAATGGAATCTTATAAATTTATTCGAAATGAAAATGAATTAAAAGTTATTGTAGATGCATCAGCTAGTGGGTGGTTTAATATTGAAGGTGTAAAAGTAAATAGAGCTATGGACTTTTTAACAAAGATAAAATATTCTGATTTAAGCTCTACACTAATAGCAACATACCAGGAGGAATTCCCATCATATAGTGAAGCATTGTTATATGAACTAAGTGCAGTTGCTAAGGGTTTAGTAAATAGTCCTGATAAATTTAGAAGCGCTTTCGGAGATTATTTCATTAGTGGAGCTAAATTGGGCTCCCGCTTTTTGGCGTGTTATGTTTTTCAGTCGGATTCGCGTGACATGCTAATTAATTTCGAAAATTCAATAGGAGCTGATGTATCAGAAGTGTTCTCCGCTAATGGTGCACTTAAGATATTGACAGAAGCAAAAAATTATAATATAACAATTTCAATTGACATTTTCATGGATGGTTGGAATACAAACCCTACATCTCCAGTTCCTACCGAGATACTATCTCCTGAAGGTGTTGTATCTGCTTTGGCATGGTTCAAACAAAATACTGTTGGTATTCCTATGAGAGCAAAGCTAACTCACTACAGTAGTTTAGATTTGAATATTCCAACTGAAATTTCAATTTCACCAGATATTTTTATTGAATTACGAGCACTGTATTCAGATGTTTGGCATATCAGAACTAATTATGCAAGTTGTCCTCAACATTACAGAAATGAATTAACAATTGAATACGACAAATTTGTTAATGGTGTTGTTGCATATCAATCTCAACTTGCTACCGACATGAATAAAAGAGAGGAATTTGTAAAATCTGCTAGAGATCTTAAAATTAAATTGGAAAACATATTTGATCGTCAGGCATTTTATTCATTATTACAAGTAACAAATTGGGGAGAACCTGCAAAGGACACAAATATAGATCCAACCGAAGCTAAAAATCTATGGCAGTATGGAAAGCAATCATATGAATACTCCGAAAATGTTAAAGTTTCATCAGAAACACAGGATTTCAACGAAGAATGGCGATGGGGATATCAAGAACATACTTTTCATTTTAATAATTCGGAGAAAATAATAGTTGGATTCACAGTTCAAAACATGTGGGGTGATGATGATCATGGTTATTGGAAAAAGTTGGATGATAATGTTATTTTACAATCAGATACCCGTATACACGTATCTTCAGGTCATTTACGTGGCTGCCACTGGAGAATCAAATGGTTTACTGTTGATAAAAAAGATTACCTCTTTAATTAATGACTGGCTTTATCACTTTGTAAGATAATTGCTTTTATTTTTATGGCTATAAATCAAAATGAAGCTAGAATTATACTTGAAATTGGCTTATTGTATCATTTCAACCATCAAAAAAAGATACATAGACATTTAGTGTGATAAATATTTAAATGCTATTCACAATAGCTACCCAGATTAATTTAAGGATTTGCCTAAGCTATCTTTTATTAATATGTAATTTGCTATTTCAATTGCGAATTAACTTCAAAATTGAATAGTTTGGACAAAGTAGTTATCACCTTTTACTATGACAATATGCCAACTTCCCTACTTTAATTTTTAATAATTTGCGAAACAAAGTTTTCTATTCAGCTGATGTCGCACTAAATAATTAGTTAAAAATAGTTAGATCATGTGATGCCGAACTAAACTCAAGGTTCATTTGGTCTGAATATTTGGGAGGAGGTCAATCATCCTTCAGAAAACCTAAACCCAAGTGAGAGTGACATTCTGTTGACTAAAGAATTGACTGCTGCAGGATAATTGCTTTATAGTTTTGCATTGGATAACATTATCTTAACTATTGAATATTATTATTCGTTTTTAGTTAATGAGAAAATGTAGAATAACTGTTTTGATATCTAACTGTATTTACTTTATTAGAATTATTAATTAAATTAAATCGATAATAATAATCTAAATCAATATGTTTTAGTTTGCGTGATTAAATTCAGTATTTTGTCTTGAATCTGAATTTATCAAATTAAGTATGTAAATCAATATATTTTCACCAAATATTTTCTGAAGCGTTTTCAAAATAAACTATATTTCAAGAAATCATTTTGCTTATTATAATACTGTTAATTCATAGTATGTTCAATATATTATATTTAATTCATTAATATTTTGATTCAATCCTTCTATTTTATATCTTGTCCGTCATTTTATTCGCACTTTGTTAGAACTTTAACTGCTTATATCATTGATCAAATTTTATTTTAATAATAAATATCAATATGTTGTAATCATTATCCATTATGCTAACACACATCCAATTAATACCCTATTTTGAGAAATTCATTTCTGATTCTAAAAGTGGAAAACGATTAAAAAAAAATGGCGTTAAAATAACAGCAGGTACAATTCAGAATTACGAATCAGTATTAAAGATTTTAATACTTTACGAAACTCGCACTAGATCAAATGTTATTATACCCTTGTTAAAGGGAAATAATGTTAGAGAAAATAAAATTGTTAGAAATTTTTGGATAAAATTCAATAAATCATTTGTTTCATTTTTACACAAAGACAGAAATGTATTTGATAATTATGTTGGATTCAATATCAAAATCATAAGAACATTCCTAAATTGGCTCAAAAACAATAAAGGTTTAAATATTGGCGAATTTTATAAATGTTTATATATTCGAAAAGAAGAAATACCAATTCTTACGTTTTCAATAAATCAACTCCGAAAACTTATGTATGATCTTGATTTTGAAAATACTTTACCAATAAACCTTAAAAAAGTAAAAGATATGTTAGTTTTAGGGTGTCTCACAAGTTTAAGATACTCGGATTTACAAAGGCTTAAAAAGAGAGATATTATTCATCGAGATGGTCAATATTATTTATCGACGACCTCGAAAAAGACAGGTATTTCAATATTAATAAGATTACCTATTGAAGCGTTACAATTAGTTCAAAATGGTAGAATTCTAGGTAAAAAATTGTGTTATAGTGTCACATTAACTAATTTTAATAAAAATATAAAGAAAATATGTGAATTAGCAGGTTGGGTATATCCAGTTGAAAAAAATCGATCAATTTATGGAAAGAGTATCTCAAATCGGAATTCAAATGAAAAAATTGGTATATTTAGGTTTTGCGACCTAGTTTCATCCCATATTATGAGAAGAACAGCTATCACAAATTTATTAATGTTAGGTGTATCGGAATTAACTGTGAGAAAGATATCCGGCCATACAGAAACAAGTTCATCATTTATGAGATATGTAAACTTAGCCCAATCTTATATTGATACAGAACTTGAAAATGCACACCTAAAGCTCAAAGAAAAGGTAATATTTAGTCATTGAAAATGAGCTTAAAAATGCAAATAAGTACAAATTGGACAATGATCTTATCGCTATCATGTTATTGAATAATAGTATTATAGAAGACTTACGTTATTATCCCTTTGGGATGCTAATGCCGGAGAGGAGTTTTAGCTCTGAGGATTACCGTTATGGGTTTAATACGCAGGAAAGTGTAGATGAAATAGCCGGTATTAAAAATCATTACACAGCAATGTATTGGGAATATGACCCACGAACATTGAGACGTTGGAACTTAGACCCCAAGCCTGTTCCTTGGGAAAGTGGGTATGCAGCAAATAAAAATAACCCAATCTGGATAAATGATCCTCTTGGCGATTTTGGCAAGAATGGTGAGGAAAGAAGAAGGGAAAGAGCGCAGGAGAAATTTGATAAAAAAGTTACGAAGCCACTTATGGAAATGGCGGCTCAAGGTGCAACTCCTGACCAAGTGCAAACGGAAGCAGATAGATTAGCAGATAAGTATCAAAATACAAGATGGTTGCATTACTCGTATGGTGTAGCTAACCCCAATAATGTCGCAAATGAAAGCTACAAAAGCACAGCTACTGGTTTTGTTCATCAACAGAAAATTGGGATAAAAGCATATCAAACAACAACAACAAATGCTCAGGTAGATAATAACAGACCTGCTGACGGTTCAATGGTTAATACAGGAACTACCGGACAAAATGCTGCTCCAGGCTCCACAGTGAATGTTCAGTTTAATCCATTAGCGCAACCCAATTCCTTAACAGTGACAACCGTTGACCCGTCTGGCGGAACATCAACAATAGCAAATACGGGAGGCATGATATCAGATCCAAGTAATACTCTCGGAGTGTATATGTTTAACACTACAACTGCTATAACCACCGTTAATGCAGGTCAGATACAATATACAGTTCAAAATACAAATGCTAATGCAGCTATGGATAATTGGCAGCTAAGAATACAGGTAACCAGTCCACCATTATTAAATCCTATTCCAATTGTTACATCAAATTATCCGTTTCCATAAGGAATAGAGTGTTAGAGCTATGAAAAATTTTATGATTGTAATAACGCTATTCTTTTTTTGTATCGAAGTAGGTTTTGCTCAACTTAGGTTAAAGAAAATTCCATATGACCTTAGCCAGATAAACAAGCGAGATGCAAATGGAAAGCAAGGTGTTTGGTTTTTCTATGAAAAATTAGATAGCACTGTTTATGCAATGCAAAACTTTACGGATGATACTCTTAATGGATATTTTGAAAGGTATTGGCACAATGGAAAAATATCAGAGAAGGGATTTTACAAAAACGGAAACCTTGACAGTATTTTTATTGCTTATTGGGAAAATGGCCAAAAGCGTGGTGAAGCCAATTACATCAATGGACAGTTAAATGGAGTAGTTACATCTTTCAATCAAAAAGGCGAACTGACATCACGCCTAAAATATCTGAACGGAGAAGTTGATAGCGACTATGAAGCTTCATTCATTGATAGCAGTATGGTTTGGGATAATCAAGCAAGCAATAAGATGGATACAGTAACAACCACATATAAGTCTGATTGGAATAAAAAATATGCTATTTATACGAATGATACTCTGAGCAAGGAAATTAGCTTTTATAAAGACGTTGCTACTATTGAAAATTTTTATGAAAGAGCAGGGTTAATCAAACGAATTATTTATTCAAAGTCCAGCCCGTATAACATTGAGAAAGTTTTTTATTATCAGAACGGGAAGCTAATTAAAACTGAACTTTACGATAAGCAAGGTAAACGAGTAGAGAATAAATGAAATCATTCCGCACTCTGCAAGGCGGAATGAGGATAGCCCCAAAACTCCTACTGTGTTAAATTGATGTATTTTCTTTTTCTCAGATTATTTTAATTAAGGTTTTTGGAATGATTTTGTCAAGTTAAAAATTCTTGTAGCGATAAATATTTAATTTAAGGGTTGGATTTGATTGCTAAATTAGCATTTTCATTTAATCTAAAAATAGTATCAAATATGAAGTTAATTCGATTTGACATTGACATATTTAATTCATAATTTTAATTATGAAATCACCTGAATTCTATTCAGAAAGTAGTTATCCCTTTGGGATGCTAATGCCGCAACGTATTTTTAGCTCTGAAGATTACCGGTATGGGTTTAATGGAATGGAGAATGATGATGAGGTGAAAACCGATGCAAACGGAAATCCCATAAAAGGTTCACAGCAGAATTTTGGAGCGAGAATTTATGACCCAAGAATTGGAAGGTGGTTGAGTGTTGATCCTCTTGTACATAAATATCCTTATCAAAGTCCGTATAGTTTTGCATTAGATAATCCTATACTATTTAAGGATTATGATGGCCGCGATATTGAAATAAGAAATAACGGAGAAGTATTTGTGTATACAGGAAATAATACACAATATTCAGGGTCAAATGAGTTTATTAATCAAACTGTTAAAGCGTTAAATCATTTGATCATGTATGAGTCCGAGTCAAATGCACAATACAAAGTTGCTACGAAACTCGCAAATGATGCAACTGTTAAAGTTAACGTAACCGAAGTTCCAATTTCCCTCCATCCATCAGGTGTAAATTCAGCCGAATGGAATCCAAAACAAGGAACTTATGTTACTGATGCTAAAACTGGTTTGAAAGGGACTCAAAGTCCTTCAGGTACTTTATTACATGAACTAGGGCATCAATACGATAAAGTTTATCCCGGAATATTAACAGAAATATTACCAAAATATCCATCTGAAGAACAAATAGATGATTATCTTGCAAGAGATAAGGCTTCTCCTTATGGACTATTAGAGGAAGGAGTAATTACTAAAATAGAAAATCCTTATTATGAATATTATGGACAACCAACAAGAGGAAGCCATGATGACGATGGATTTTTTGAAGTAGTAGGTGATTTTACATCTAATACAGAGTGTACAACTTGTGGAACAATAAGCCAAGGAACAGAAATTGAAATAGAACAATATAATCCAAAATGAAAAATCTTTTTGCCATATTTTTATCCATTTTAGTTACAGCATCTCTGGCTAATTCCCAAACTATACCAACTTTTGCTGGGACCATTGAAGAATGTTTTATTGGAGGTAATACCGAGTTTTACAATATTTTCCATAGCAAATTAAAATACCCAGAAAGTTTAAGACGTGAAAAGGTTACTGGAATTGTTTTTTATGAAATAGAAATTGATACAACGGGACACATTTTATGGGTTAAAATTCTTCGAGGTGTAACTCCTTTAATGGATCAGGAAGTTGAAAGTAAAATTTGGCTTACTGATGGAAAATGGAAACCATTTCTTGATAATGGCATGAAGGTAAATTATCGAATAATTGATAAAGTATACTTTGAGTTAAGGTAAGTTAAATCTTTTAAAGCCTTGGTAATGTGGCTCTCAGTGTGTTTTGATTTTTTCATAGCTACAATTAAATTTAAACATTATTGTCTAATTTAACACTGTAGGAGTTTTGGGGCTATCTTCACTCCTTAAAAAATCCCAAGTTCCAACAAATACAGCCAATAAAACTGCACTTCCTAATATATACCATAGTTTAATAAAATATGGTGTATACTCTAGTCCTACACAGGTTAATAAACCTTTATCAGAAAAGAAAGGTTTTGTATCAATTATCTTGTAGTCAAGCTTTCCATCAATTTCTCTAACCCAAATTACTTTATCTTCATTTTTACTTGTTCGAACTTGAAGAGCAAATGAATTACCTAAATCACAATATTTCAATATTTCACTAACATATATGGAAGAAGAGTTTACTGGCACATCTGTTGGAAACGGAGTATCGTGCATTACAAACGCTAATCCTGTATTTGAATCAAACAAACCATACTGAGCATCTACTTTTTTGATTACCAAACTTTTTGGAAAAGTGAATGCAAAAATCCCAAATAACTCTTTTCCATACATAGATGCTGAATAATCACCAATTAAGAATAAAGTAATTAATAATAATACTACACTACCTTTCAAAATTTTAAGCATTTGTTTTTAGGTTTAAAAATTAATTTCAATCTTCTATAGCAGAAGGAGTACCATTTTCATCTACATTGTACCCGGGGTTTCCGTAGGTTTCTTCCCATTCAATAGGTTCATAATCATAAGGTGTCCCATCCAATTCATTATTAGGTCCCATATTATCATCTCTCCAAGGAGCTAATGTATTAGGGTCAACAAAACCTTCATCATTAACTGTAAATTTTGTTGTACAAGTTCCATCTTCGCAGGTTGTAGAATAACTTAAACTCATTTTTCCAAGATGGAAGCTTTCGTCAAAGCTTTCCATGTCTACTTCCAAACCGTACCCTATTGCTGGGTTTGTGGTTTTTCCACTCTTAATTCGGCTAACATAATATTTGACATCATTTGATGCCTTAACCAATGAAATAGTCTTTTCTCCTAATGCTACTGTTTCTCCATTTCCTCGATAATAATGCTCTACCGCCTCAAAGTTATTATCAACAACTGGGGTTCCTTGGTTATTTCGCTTTGGGTGATATCCAATAGCATAGTTGACTAATCCCACGATAACTTTATAGGTAATTGTTTTCAGATAACTTTCCCCAGCATTTTGCAACTTTCTTAAAAAATCTGATGGTGCATATTCCAATCCTTCCAACTCTATTCCATCAATCACTCTGTTCTCGCTAAAAGAATATGGAGAATTCTGAGGATACTGTTTTACAAGTGGGTCTAAACTTAAGAATCTACCAATTCTAGGATCATACATTCTGTACTCATAATTGATAGAATTACTTAAACCTTTTATCTCGTCATCCTTCTCCTGATTTTGAAACCCATATCGGTAATCTTCAGAGCTAAAAATACGTTCCGGCATTATCATCCCAAAGGGATAACTACTTTCTGAATAGAATTCAGGTGATTT
>JAHEMF010000082.1 GCA_024643795.1 Bacteroidota bacterium
ACAATGGGATCTCAATCCGCTGCACTTCTCTGGTCTTAAATTCTCCGGCAATTGATGTAGCAACAGAAATTGAAAGTACCAGACCAATTATCCACAGAGCCAAAGCCGACCAGTTGAGGATCTTATTTGAATATTTAAGTTTGAATAATACCTGCAACGCCTTCATTAATATTACTATGATAGGAATACCGATCAATAAAAATCCACCTATGATAGCCATTGTTTGTTGTCCGGCACTCAAGAACAGGTCTGTGATGAAGAATGGTATCGCAATCCCTCCTACTCCCAGCATGGCTAAAAGCATCAGTGCGAATGATCCCAGAATAAGGATTCCGATAACTATGAATATAACTGCGATAACTTTACCGATAAGCCTGAACACACCAACTATTATCTGACCCAGTGCATCAAAAAACCTGCTGATGCCGGATTCAACTTTTGCTGCAGCTCCTGATTCATCGATGTAACTTTTCTTAAGGTTTGAAAGACTCACCTTCTCACCTTTCATCTCCAGTTTTTCAGAAGGCGAAATAGCCTTCGGCATAATAACTATCAATAAAAGATATAATAAGAACCCTGAACCGAATATAAAGAATGATACGGCAAATGCAAGTCTGAGCCATAGCGGGTCGATGCCTATATAATGGCTGATACCGGCACACACACCACCGATCACTTTATCATCGGGATCTCTGTACAGCCTTCGGTATGAATTCTTGGTTCTTTGAGCAGATTCCTGATTGAATTCTTCATCTGCCACATCATCCATTACGTATTGTTCCGGACGACCCAATGTGCTCTTTACATGATCCACATCGGCCAAGGTAACAACCTGCCGGGTCGATCCCAGTCGTTCCTGGAACATCTCAGCAATCCTTGCTTCTATGTCCTGAATAATTTCATCTCGTCCATCCGATGCTGTGAAGTAGCCTTTGATAGCGTCGAGATATTTGTGCATTGAATGAAATGCTTCCTCTTCTATGTGGAACACCATTCCTCCTATGTTGACGGATAAGGTCTTGTTCATTTTTCTAAGTTTTGATTTGCAGTGTTATTTACGGCTTCTACTAATTCGTTCCATGTTTTTCTGAGTTCTTTAAGGAACTCGAGTCCCAAGGGAGTTAACTTGTAATATTTCCTTGGTGGTCCGGATTGAGATTCAACCCAATTGTAGGACAATAGGCCAGCGTTTTTTAGTCGCGTTAACAGAGGGTATAGGGTACCTTCTACAACTATGAGTTTTGAGTCTTTCATTTTCCCAATAATATCTGAAGGATAAACTTCTTCTTCTGAAATTACTGATAATATGCAGAATTCCAAAACCCCTTTCCGCATCTGCGCCTGAGTATTTTCTAAATTGCTACCCACGATTTTTCGTTTTAGAGGTTAAACTGATTAATTTATATGACTTTAATTCAAATTATTTTCATGATCTCTGAACCATGATCCTGACTCGGCAGGAATAAAATATTTTTCATTGCTTATTATAAGTGTAATTCCTTTTTTCTTTGCTATGAGTTCCACATTTACAGGCACCAGGCCTTTAGTTCCCATGTTTGAGAATGCAACCAGGCTTTTGGATCGTGAAACAACGAATTCACATTTATTATTTTGGGTTGGCATTTTGTACAACCTTACATTATCAGCAAATAATGGTTCACTAACGTTATATTCCACAGCATAACCATAAACTGTTATTTCGGGGATCGATGCAAGGACAATGATCTCGTCCTTACTATTCCACTTTACAGGATACATCTTATCTTTCTTAGAATGTGAAGTTATTTCCACCACCGGCAAGTCAACCGTAGCTATCGGTAATTCTGAAGTGTTCATATCGGATTTAATCCTGTTTTCTTCAATTAAGATCTCTGGTAATTGTACAGCTGCTACAAACTGATCACCTATTCTGAAAACAGGAAGGTAAACAGCCCTGCGGGCAGTGGCAGTTATTTCAATCATCGGCAGGTCAACTACCGGCATCAACTCCCCATCCACAATCGTAGCTTTTACCATTTTACTTTGATCAGAAGTTTCGAATCTCACGGTAGAGAGTTCGTTGGGCAGATAAACTGCTGCAACTGAAAGATTAGCTATTGTAATCAGTAGTGCGGTTAATTTGATTGACAAGGATCTCATTGTTTTGTGTTTTTATAATACTATGCTATAACTTGAACTTGACGATACAAAGATATATCCTTTAGATAGTACTTTGCAATACATAGTACTAAAATAATTGACAAAACACCTTAAAAGACTGGTTTTCTAGTACTTAATTTATATCACATTAATGGGGGGTAGTGTCAATTTGATTAAAAAAGAATGAAAATCTTAATAATTTGATAATTAATCTATTGATTTATAATAATTTATATCTTTTTGTTTATATTTATATATTATTTCTTATACATTCTATTGTTTATATTAAATATATTTCTACTTTTGTCTAATATTAACTCCTAAATATTAAACAAATGACTCAGATAGAATTTAACCAAGCAGTTCAAAACCAGTACAAACCCTTAAGAGGTTATGCATTAAAGCTGGTTCAAAATGTTGAAGATGCTAATGATCTTGTTCAAGAAACCGTATTAAAGGCTTTTAAGAATCAGGATAAATTTGCGGCGGGTACCAACCTAAAAGGGTGGCTTTATACTATTATGAAAAACATATTCATTAATAACTATAGAAGAATGGTAAATGGGAAGATCTACTCTGATGATACCGAAAACCAGTTTTTCATCAATTCATACTCTCCCAGAATACCTAATGGCGGTGAATCAAGAATGGTATTAGGAGATATTGAGAAAGCTCTGAATGAGCTAAATGATAACCTGAGGGTTCCTTTTCTTATGAGCTACAACGGTTACAAGTATGAAGAAATAGCACAGTCGCTTTCTATTCCACTTGGTACTGTTAAAATCCGCATACATAACGCCAGAAAAAAATTACAGGAATCCTTAAGTGTTTATGGAGGTAAAGAGGGTGAGATTCTGATCGAGGATTGATCAGGGAGTTTTATTGATCTTCTTTAGTTTATAATCACTGAGTTGCAAAATGGAAACGGCTATATTCTCATAACCTGAACCCTGATCAGCAGCTTTGTAAAAATAATTTTCACGGTTATCTATAAAGGTCCGGATTACAAAAGAGTTATCTTTTCTTGATCCGGACTTGCTGTATCCCTTTACTAACTCAAAGGTTAGATTAAATCCGTTATACCCGCTTGTATTGGGATATACTGAATATTGATTTATAAATGCACTCGTTATATTACGATTCTTTGGAAGTTCTTTATTGATGAAATTATTTTCGAAAATCAAAAAGTCGATCTTTTCATTAGCCATAAAATCTATGGATTCAAATTGTTGCCATGTAGGCAGTCCGGCAACTATCAGGTCATCATAGAATTCCTGATTGTTCAATGTTGAAATAACCGGACTTACAAATGCTTCATCGGATGAAACCACGATCACCAGGTTCTGTTTAACACTGCTTAATTTAGTAATGATATCATCAAACTCACTTTTTGAACCATTAAATTCCTGGATATCTGCAAATTTGTTAACTGATTTTATCTCATCCATGAACAAGCGGGCCAGAAAGTCTTCACGATTTTGATTCCTGTAAACAATAATGACCCTGGCATTTTCGAAATTCGAACCCAGAAAATTACCCATCGTGCGGCATTGGGTAAATGTAGATGCGTAGGCAAGCACAACATTTGAATTCCCATTCAACACTTCGGGATCCGGAGCCTGTAACAAAACAATGTTCTTGTTAACCAATCTGGCATAATAAAGAAATGGAGAAAATAGATTAGGCATCAGGTCTGCAAAAACCATATCGGCATTCAGCCATTCTGCAGAACGGGCAATCCTTGCAATCTTTCCTGAATCGGCAGGTGATTCTATTGCTTTATATTCAAGTGTCAATCCTAATGATCTCAATGAATCGGCTGCCAGCATAACACCTTCATAAAAGTTAACAGCTGACAACGATGCCGGAAATATACCATAGAAAGTATCGGTTGTATCCAATGAAAAGTTCTCCTTCAGGCTAAAAGGCAGGATCAGCAACAGTTTTACCGTATCGGACCTGGATTCGGAGACTGTATCGGCCTTAACTAAAAAAGTATCCTTTTTTACAACATTTACAGGTGGTGGTGTCTGGATCTTGTTGTAAGTGGTTTCTTTTTTACGTGTGCTACATCCGGCAATGATCAGTATCACCAATAACACCCTTAATTGAGAATACAAAAGATTGTTTATATATCTGCTATACCTGTTCATTATTCCCATTCAATGGTTGCAGGTGGTTTAGAGCTTATATCATATACAACCCTATTCACACCTTTAACATTATTGATTATGTCATTGGAAACTTTTTGCATAAAATCATATGGAAGGTGATACCAGTCGGCGGTCATACCATCAGTAGATGTAACTGCTCTGAGACTTACAACATTCTCATAGGTACGTTCATCTCCCATCACTCCTACTGATCTTATAGGCAACAAAATTGATCCCGCCTGCCAGATCTTATCATACAGATCAAACTTGCGTAAAAGGCTAATATAAATATCATCAACGTCCTGAATCATCATTACCTTTTCTTTTGTTATGTCACCAAGAATACGGATCCCCAGTCCAGGCCCCGGGAAAGGGTGCCTGTTGAGCAGTTCAGCAGGCATTTCCATTTCTCTGCCTATCCTTCTGACCTCGTCCTTGAAAAGACTTTTCAATGGTTCAACCACCTTTAATTTCATCTTTTCGGGTAATCCTCCAACATTATGGTGCGACTTTATAGTGGCACTGGGACCTTTGACAGAAACAGATTCAATAATATCAGGGTAAATTGTTCCCTGTGCCAACCACTTCACATCTTCGATCTCATGAGCTTTGGTATCAAAAACTTCAATGAATACCCTGCCTATTATCTTTCGCTTCTTTTCAGGATCCGATTCACCTGCCAATTCTTTATAAAATAATTCTGCTGCATTTACTCCGGTGATCTGCAATCCCATATGCTGATAAGCATCCAAAACCTGCTGAAATTCATTTTTGCGCAGTAATCCGTTATCAATAAAAATGCAATGGAGGTTTTTACCGATAGCCTTATGCAAAAGCATAGCAGCTACTCCGCTATCCACTCCACCCGATAAACCCAGGATCACTTTATCATTCCCTAGTTGTTTTTGCAGGCTTTCCACAGTTTCCAGGATAAAAGAACCGGGTGTCCAATCGCCGTTAAGGCCACACACACCAAATAAAAAATTTCTGAGGATCTGAAGTCCTTCCACTGTATGTACCACTTCGGGATGGAACTGCACACC
>JAHEMF010000010.1:0-41908 GCA_024643795.1 Bacteroidota bacterium
AATTCTGATCAACTCCTTTAAGGATGATGCCTTCGATATCTTCCTCAGCTTTGATTATACCAGCTTTTGAAGCAAATGGATGAATGCCTTTTATATCCGGGTCCTTTGTGAGGTCATTTAAAAAGGAAGGGCTGGCACTGATTGGCGTTTCTTCATATGAGTAGTTATTGTCGAAGCTGGAGATCTGAATATGTGAGCCAAACCCAATAACCTTATCTGTGATCTGCTTCCTGAACCCGGTAACAACCAATATTGAAACGATCATTACGGCCATACCCAGTGCAATAGCCGCAATGGCGATTCTTAACAGCGGGTTAGTGAACCGTATCCCTATTCCTTCCCCTTTTAATATCCGGCTGGCTATAAACCTTTCAAAATACATTGAACATTTCCTTGATTCTGCAAATCAAAATTACAACCTTCGCTTCATGATACCTAATTGTCACTGGCACACTGAAAAAAGAAAATGAAAATTATCAATAAATACATACTGATCATTTTACCCCTTGTATTCATTTGTTGCGCAAGTACAGAGAATACATATGTAATATGTAAGCCTCTGGAGGATACTCCGGTTGTAGGCGCAGCACAATTTGATGAGTATCTGCCATTACTGAGATCAAAAGCCGTTGGTGTGGTTGCCAATCATACTTCAATGGTTGGGAATCTTCACTTGGTAGATACTTTATTAAAGAGGGGGGTGGATGTGGTGAAGGCATTTGGTCCGGAACATGGTTTCAGAGGTACAGCGGGCCCAGGAGATCATGTTCAGTCAGACATTGATGCCGCTACTGGCATCAGAATTATATCCCTCTACGGAGATCATAAAAAACCCACAGCTGAAGATGTGAAGGGGTTAGATGTAATGATCTTTGATATCCAGGATGTAGGAGCAAGATTCTACACATATATTTCAACTTTGTTCTATGTGATGGAGGCTTGTGCAGAAAACAATATTCCCCTGATTGTTCTTGACAGACCTAATCCGAATGGATTTTATGTGGATGGCCCGTTGCTTGAACCCGAATTCCGTTCATTTGTTGGAATATGCCCTATTCCGGTTGTGCATGGGTTAACAGTTGCAGAGTTTGCACAAATGGTAAATGGAGAAGGTTGGCTGAAGTCAAATGTAAAAGCAGAGCTTCATGTTATCAAGGTCAAAAACTATGATCATTCCGTTCTTTATGAGCTTCCGGTAGCTCCATCCCCGAATTTACCCGATATGGAATCTGTTTATCTTTACCCGACACTTTGTTTTTTTGAAGGTACAGTAGTAAGTGTTGGAAGGGGCACAACAATTCCATTTAAAACTATCGGGTATCCCGGAATGCTAAGTAGTGATACTTCATATACACCGGTCGATATACCAGGAGTTGTCACTAATCCGCCGTATAGAAATGAAATGGTGAACGGAATAAAACTTGACCATAAGGTAGACGAAATTCTCAGCTCAAAGCAATTAGATCTTGATATTCTTATTTCTACATACAATGATTATCCCGCCAAGGAAAAATTCTTCAAACCCTTTTTTGATAAACTAGCTGGTACTACCAGTTTGAGAGAGCAAATGCAGCAGGGATTGTCTTCAAAACAGATAAGGGATTCCTGGAGATCAGACCTGGACAAATTCAGGAAGATATCTCAGAAATACGTATTGTATAAATAAACAAAAGCCCCACCAATTGGCAGGGCATCTGTTCATTAATCAGAGGCATATTTTTATTGTTGGATATTGAATTTGAATCTTCCACTAAGTGCTCCTTTTTGGATAATGAGCATATATAATCCACTCGGCATTCCTATAAGGCTCAGATGATCACCTGTTAAACCTGCATTTGCAAATCTGTTTTGTGAAATAACTTCTCTGCCTGCCATATCGCAAACTTTTACCACATATTCATCATCTTCATCGGATTCAAACACATAATTCAGTTTGTATATCGCCGGGTTTGGATATGCGTTCAGATGTATTAGTCCTGATTCAGGAGCATACCTCGGGTTTGGTGGGTCCAGTGTTGTAAATGTCAATGGAGCCCCCCACAAATCAAATGACCCATCTGAACAAATGGTACTTATCCATACATCATAACTGGTTGAAGGGTCGAGACCATAGATCCAGATTTGACCAGGATTTGGATTACCGGATATTTTTTTAGTAATATAATTTTGAGTTCCGGTGGGTGCATACCTGATACGTATAGTATCAACATTCAGACTTTGATTCCAACTAATGAATGCTTTATTGAACCCCAGATCTATGAGTGCTACCGGGCCCAACGAAGGACACGGACTAAGAGTGGTAAAGTATGATGAAGCGCTGTATAAGCTTATTTGGGCTCCGCAGTGGGCTCTAACCTGCCATTCATATGTGGTGCTGGGGTTCAGGTTTTGGAGTATACCTTCAGTGTTTGTGTTAAAGAAACGTCTTTTTTCCCAGGACTGAGTACCTACCTGCCGATATCGTACCACAAATTTATTAGCAGTTGTACTATACCAAGCTATTTTGGCAAACATGCTGTTTATAAGTGTTGTCTCCAGGTTTTGAGGCGTTGAACCACATGGCAAGGGTCCTGATAAAGTGGTAAATAGCATGCTGGTACTTATTTGTTGATTAGCTCCACAAATAGTAGTGACATTCCACTTATACGTAGTACCTGCGTTAAGCTCTGTTAATTCTGTGAACGAAGTATTACCCGGAACATTTACTGTTTGGATGCTTCCATTACCAACCACGTTATATTCTATACGAAATGTGTCAGCAGTGATAGCCGGATTCCATGATAGTGTTGCCTTTGCATCAGTAATACTATAGTGTGATAGCATATTGGGTCTTAAGCAAGGTTGTGCTGCAGGTTGTGTCACATTCATTGACTGAGCACCTGAAGTGCACCCCATGGAGTTAACTGCAATAACTGAATAAACACCACCGGTTGTTACAGTGATGTTTTTGGTTGTAGCACCGGTAGACCATTGGTATGAATGTGCTGTTGGTTCGTAAGCTGTTAATTGGTAGGCGGAATTTGGTATAAATCCTGTTTTTATCGCCGGTGGTCCGGGAGCATCAACTTCGTTAATAGTCACTGAAGCCGAGCTTGTTTGTGTTCCTGCTGCATCGCTAACAGTCACTGTATATAAGCCACCAACTGATACTGTGATAGATTGTGATGTCTGGCCACCCGGTTGCCACAGATAACTGTTTGCTGTGCTTGCCGTAAGTGTTACATTTTCGCCAGGACAAATCTGAGTATCTCCGCTGAGAGTTATGGATGCAGCAGGTATCTGTGGTTGAGTAACCGAAACATTTATAGTGTTGGATGTTGATGTACATCCATTGGCATCAGTGACTGTTACAACATAACTACCTGCAGTTCCTGTTGTGATTGATTGAGTTGTTTCACCGGTTGACCATAAGTATGATATACCCGAATTTGAATTTAAGGTCACGGTCTGGCCGGATGTTAAATTAGTAGAGCCTGACGGAGTTATTGTAGCTTGTGCAGATGTGAGAACAGTAACCTGAACAGGTGATGAAACTGAAGAGCAACTTCCTCCTGTACCAACAGTTACGTAATAGTTTCCGGCACTTGCAACAGTGATGCTTTGTGTGGTCTCTCCTCCGGGGCTCCATAAGTAGGATGAACCTGCTGTAGAGGCAAGCACTACATTGTTTCCATTGCAAATAGTTGTACTTCCATTGGGAGTTACCGTTGCCGTAGAGACTCCACAACTTGGAGCAGCATTATTTAGTATCAGACCTGCATCAGAAGTGAGCAGTATCTGATCGATCTCCAGTTTTGGATTGGTAGGAGTTATCTTCAATAAATGATTTTCAAGGTTCAGTCCCTGAAATTTGATGCCCTGTTGATCACATGCATCATATCTATACCATGTCCATGCCGTATCAGATATGCAACCAATTGTTTGTGCGCTGTTATTATCTAACTGAATATTCATAGAAGTGGTTACCCCTCCACGTGAACGCGCCCTGATCCATAAATGATATGTGGTATTGGAAGCGCTTCTTGGATTAAAGTTATATTCAACCGGGTTAGGATTGGTAGCACTGTCAGGCCAACGTACATATGTTGTGTAGTTAGTGAAGTCGCCGGGAGCTGTACCGGCAGGTACCACAGTTTTTATACTCAGCTGTGTATTTGTATTGTCGAACAATTCCGCTTCAATAGCAAAGTCAAAGGTCCAGTGCGAAGGGTGTGTTCTCTCATGCCATTTGTCAAGTTGATAGAAAACCGGTTCTGCCGGATTGGTATTATCATATATGTAGGTGCTTCCCTGACGTCTTATCATGAATGATAAGGTTTGGCCACCAAGATTGATAGTTGCTTTTTTCTCATACTCAGCATTACCGGTCATATTTGAATTTGGTTGCACCGTACCTGTAATGGCATACTTGTTTTGTGAATTATGCTTTCTTACAACAACCAGGTTTCTGAGATCACCAGACCAGAACTGGTAACCGGGTTGAGTTGGATTTACAAATGAATTACCAATATCACCATCCATCAAATGACCATTACGAAGCAGATCTTCATACCGGCTGGTGATGCCTTGAGCATATGCAGGCATTACAGCTTGCCATATCCAATTCCTTGAATCAGGCCATGGAGATGAAAGACTGAAGAATCCGGTGTAGAAAAATTCTGCACCTGTCATGTTCAAACACTTAAGTAATCCGAGCCATTGACCGGGTCTGATATTCTGTTCCGGGTTTGCATCCCATCCCGCAGCCACAAAAGGTGAGTATAGATCATCTCCAACAGCAAGTTCATGATATCTTGATTCAACTATCCACTGCCAACCATGCCAGGCAGTACTCCAATATCTCCAGTTGTCGGGCCATCTGGGATAAAAATCAGGTGTTGAATAGTATTGTCCGTTTATCTGGTTATTTACTTTACGAGCTTCACTGTATTTGATCCTCCAATCGGGCTGGCCATCAATCGCATATTCAGTAAATACTGCTCCATTTAATTTTGGATTACTTGTCATAAAAATATCACGGAATGATTGTGTTTCATTTTCCATGAATTTCTTGGCAAAGAATGTTTCATAGTCAAGTCCTGATGCATTTTTCGCATTGACTACATCCGGATCTCTGGAGAGTGCTGCTGAACTTATGTGTGGGAATATTTCACCATTTTCATTTACAAGACTAATCGACCTGTTCAGCCTGGTGAACAGATCAGCAAATTGTGCTTTAATATTTGCACCGTCGGCCTGATAACTAGAAGTGGGTGCTGTTGGTCGCCACACTTTTGTGCTGGAAGGATTACCATTTGCATCCAAAAATCCACCTGAGGAATTTTGAAGATAATGTGAAGAAGGTTTTGACTGACTACTTAATTCAGGGTTGTTTCCATTGAGCTGTGCCCTGAAAGTTATAATGGCAAGTTTAAAATCGGGATTAGCATTAGCTGTTGTTACCCATGCATTGTCCCATACATCCGTTCCGAAGTCGACATTAAAATAATAATTATATTTTTTCGCAAGTTCAGTTTGAATGATCACACTGTTGTCGGCTGACATTTGTGTGGAAACACCCGGTTGAAAAAGCCCACCCATATACCTGGGATCCATCCAATTCACATTTGGTAAAAGTGTATGGCCCGGCTTATATCTTGGAGTTGGGAATTTGATAAGTTGTTCTACTGCAGGCACTGTTACCGCAGGATGCCCCGGAGCAAACTCAGAGGCATCTATTGGGCCTGAAGTTGGCGAAGTAGAAGGTATAGGCAAACTATAGTTATCTGTAAAACTATATGGTAATCCGGATTGTGACTCAATAAAATGTTTGTAAATAAGCTTCTGTGGTATATCACTGGTATAGATGGCTAATTCATCGAGTCCGCCATGGTAGCGAACATAGCTTACAGTGTGGTTGATATAAACACTGGTATTTCCGGAATTATTGAAAGTTCCTGAAGCTATTGATTTGCTGAATCCGGCAGGTTTTTCTCCATCAACCCAAACTTCTTTTGTTCCCGTTGCAGTATTGATCTTAAACACCATGTGGTGCCATTGGTTATCCATATAGTACCCATAAGATTTTCTTCCGATCCCATTCAAGTCAATAATAAGGTCATCATTTATGTTTGACCCTCCTGATTGATGTGTTGTAGAAAATAAGATTCGAGGGTATTCAATTCGGATATTGAAAGCTCCGTCACCCCGGGTAATGATATTAGCAGTGTTAAATGTATAACCAGGCTTGAATAAAAACTCGATGGTTAATTTATCAGTAATATTTAATGCTTTAGCATTTATAAGATTCGACTGTCCGCTAAGTTCGATGTACTTTCCAACCTGACCTTGAGTGCCTACTGTGTAATTACAGTTATAGGTGTTGAAATCAAGATTGTTTGATGATACAGAATCTCTTGTTACATCTGTGTTGTTAAAGGTCCAGTATCTTGCCGGTGTATAGGTTGTTTGAGCATTTACGCCTGAACAATAAAGCAAGACCATACATGCCAAGGATCCTGCAAATATCAATGCAGGATATAAAGCCCTTTTAAACCGGATCGAACGATGCGATTTTGAATTAATTAAACTCATTTTGCCTCTGTTAATTTTTAATCTCTCTGATTTTCTGTTTTAGCTGTTAATGATTCTGATTTAGAGGTCAAATGTACGGCAGCCCTCACGTGGGCACATTCACTTTGCTAGTACAGTGTGTCGCTTGTAAGAATTCAAGCAATTTCGAACGAATAAGAGGCTATCTAAAGTTTGTATATTGCTAAAACCCTGTAAAATGGACAATGAGATCGTTCTAAGATTGTGTCAGAAATACCCATGGAACAAATGAAATACCTACAGAAGGGTTCTGAATTTGGAAATGAATCCCATACCTCTTTCACAAACTAAAAAGCCCTCCGGTTTGGGAGGGCTTTTTAGTTGAGTATCAAAACGCTAATTTTTGATCACCTTGGTAGTCCAGATCCTGGACTGATTCCTTAGGGTTACCATGTACATTCCGGGATTCAGAAAGCTGATGTCAATATCCTGTAAATTAATTCCTGCAACAGCATTGAATACATCACTGTAAACAAGTTTTCCTGTTATGTCAGAAATATTAAGTCGAAGGTCTGATCCATCTTCCGTTTTGAGTGAAAGAGTAACAATTGATTTTGCCGGGTTTGGATGTGCAGAAAATTCAACAGCATCCATGTTAACTTCATTAGGGTTTTCATCATCAAGTCTGATAAGCGGTGTTAAGTCAGACGGTTGGTAGGGATCGGCGATCCGCTGATTAGTGGTGTTGAATGAAAGCCACCCTGCATAAGCCGACTTTTCCCAGTTTGGGCAACGTGATCTGACCCACCAACGATACTTGGTATTTGAAACGGTTCCAACACCCATTGAAGTGGTAGTATTAGGTACAATTCCTGTTATGTATACATAACCAGTATTCATGTTCTTTAACTTCACATTGAATCCGGTCTCATTTGTATTGGGTGCTGACCAACTTAATTGAGCCCATGTGCTGGCAACATAATCTGTATTAAGGTTGAAAGGTGGATCGCAACTTGAAGTGCAATTGGAAACATTTATATTAACAGGTGAAGAAGTTTCACTGCACCCAACTTTATTGCTCACGGTAACAGAGTAGGATCCGGCAGATGTTACATTGATTGATTTTGTTGTTTCCCCATTTGACCACAGGTAATAATTTGCAAAATCGGCTATCAGTTGTACTGAAGATCCTGCACATATAGTAGCAGATCCATTTACAGTAATGATTGCAGGCGGTGAAGAAATAGTGTAAATATCTACAGGTAATGATGTACCTGGTGTACCATTTACATAAACAGTTACCCAGTAAGTTCCAGCGCTAGATACCGTAATTGATTTGGTAGTTGAGCCATTGGACCACAAGTACGAACTTCCTGTGCTCGCTGTAAGTGTGACAGATTCACCCTGGCAAATTTTATTTGAACCGCTCAAGGTCACGTTGGGTACCTGTGTGCTGCACTGATTGGGCGTATTTCCATGAACTGAACCATTATCACCTGTTAACAGGATTTGATCAATGTCGAGGATGCCATTTAATGCGATCAACTGCAATGTGGCATTTTCTCCAATTGCGAGTCCGGCAAACGAAACAGGCAAACTGTTCACATCAAACCTGTACCAATCCCAGCTTGTGTTTGTTATACAATCAAGAGTTGAGCTGCCTGAATTCAACATCCCGGCGGTAAATCCTGTGGAAGCACCAGTTCGACTTTTCGCTCTGACCCACAAATAATACTTAGTATATCCATACTTTCTAGGTTGGAATGTATAGTTGATACGTGCACCACTACTTAACTCAATATAAGTTGTGTAATTAGTATAATCTCCTGCCAAAGTTCCGTTTGGAACTATGGTGCGGATGTTGGCTCCGGTACTGCCATTATCATACAGCTCAGCTTCAATATTGAAATTGTTAGACCAGTAAGAAGGGTGAGAGCTTTCGTGCCATCCGTCTACCTGATAAAAAATAGGATCACCGGATCTGGATTTGTCATAAATGTATGTACTGCCTTGCCTTCTTACATTGAATTTAAGTTGTTGGCCATCGAGGGTGATAGTTGCCAGTCCTTCTTCTTCAACTGCTCCAGCCATATTGGTATTGGGTTGTATGGTGCCGGTTATTGCGTACTTATTTTTAGAGTTATGCTTTCTGATCACGATCAGTTTTCTGAGGTCACCTGATTGAAATGAGTAGGCGTTCCAGGAAGGGTTGATATAGTCATTGGGAACATCGCCTTCCATCAGGTATCCGTCTCTAAAGAGATCTTCATAGTGACTGCTAACAGCTTGTGCATATGATGGCATTACAACCTGCCATGCCCAGTTTCTTGAATCAGGAAATGGCGTGGTAAGATTAAAATATGCGGTATAGAAAAATTCGGCACCGGTCATTGAAATAGCTTTCAGCATTCCAAGCCATTGTGCAGGACGCACATTTTTTTCTTCATCAATATCCCATCCCGGTGAAACCGGTGGTGAATATAATTTATCTCCCAGAGGGATCTCAACATGTCTTGATTCAACCACCCACTGCCATCCGTGCCATGCACTGGTCCAATATCTCCAATTATTCGGGTACCGCATATATATATCTCCGGTAGGGTAATGCTGACCATTAAGAAGAGTGTTGGTCTGGCGCATTTCATCATACTTAAACCTCCATGTGGGTTGGCCATCAACCTGGAAGTAAGCAAACTTGGTATTGTTGAACTGAGCAATAGACATGAACTGATCACGGTAGGCTAAAACCTTTTCTTTTGCTCTCTTGGCTTCATATGTTTTCCAATCAAGACCTGTAGAATTCTTATCAGAGTTCACAATAGGATCCTGAGACAGAACACTGGAGTTGTTATAAAAAGGAATTACTTCACCATTTTCGAAAATGAGGTTTAGCGGTCGTTGTAATCGGTTCGCCAGTTGTTGTAAATAATAACGTTGTGTTTGTCCGTCAGATTTAATTGAGTCAGTACTTGCTGCCGGGCTTAAATATTTTTGTCCGGTAACATTTCCATACATGTCAAGATATTGACCAGAACTGTTTCGCAGGTAATCGGTAGGATTCAGGCATCCACAAGTAACATAAGGTTCACGTTGTTTAAAACCGGCTATTTCTGGATTTAACTGAGGCCAGAATGTAAAAATGCTTGTATGCCAGTTTGGGTTTTGATTGGCAAGTTTTAAAAAGTAACCTGCGAACTTTGTTGTGTCATCATAATAGATATACTCATGACTGTTACTTGAAATCAAAAGTGAATAATTGAAATTCGGGATCAGGTCTTTTTGCTGTATTTTAGCATTTTCAAGTGCTTGCGTAGTGGATACTCCAGGCTGAAATAAACCTCCGAAATACTCTACTCCATACAAAGGCACATTTGGTAGGAGTGTATGGCCTAACTTATATCTCGGAACCGGGAAACTCAAGATCTGATCTGTAGCAGTTATATTCACGTTCGGGTGTCCGGGTGCATAATCTTTAGTATCCATCCCTGCAGAAACATGGTCTGGAGTAGGAGGGTTGGTGGAAGATGCCTTGAACGTATAATGATTACCTTGTTTGAAATCCAGATAATGCATATATATCTGATTGTCAGGAAGGGAATATTTATAGATGGCCATTTCATCATACTCCCCATAGTATTTCAGGTATTGTGATCCCGTGTTCAACAGGAGTTCTCTGTTTACACTTGTGTTATTGGTGAAGTAGCCAACGTCTGTAACTTTTGAGTATCCATCTGCAAGCTGGCCGTCGATCCAGATCTGTTTTTGGCCATTGGCAGAATTGTATTTAAACACCATATGATGCCAGTTGTTATCCATGAAATAACCATAAGACCTTCTTCCTATCTGGTCAAGATTAACCGTGAACTCGTCTGCCAACCATCCGCCTGATGATTTATTGGTTTGAGTTATGAAGGTGATATAAGGGTATCCCATTCTTGCCTCAATAGCTCCATCTATCCTTTTGAAGAAAGTGGTGGTATTAAACAGATACCCTGGTTTGAAAAGAAATTCTATAGTGAACTCCCTGTCAACATCCAGTTCCCCTGCTCTTATCAATCCTGAAGTTCCATCCAGCTTCAGGCATCTGCCTATGCCACCCTGGGAAGAGTTGCTGATGGAATAATTTGATTGATAATAATTAGGATCAAGGTTAAAGTTTCCAATTGAATCGGAAAGCGGGTTGGAGCTTTCAAAGGTCCAATAGCTATAAGGAGTGTAATTTTGTGCCTTGCATTCAGAGCCCGATCCCGGAAGAATAATAATTGAAAGTATCACAATGATAATGGCTCTCACAACCTTCACGGTTGTCAGAGAATTCATGAAGGTTTTCTTCATTGATTGGGTTTTTTGGTATTGGTTACTATTTATTGCCATGAATCCTTGGAAAACCCCATTCCCGTAGTGTTTTTAAAGGTTCACCGGCGTTCAAAAATAAAAATCCCAATCACTTTTGTGGAGTCTAATATCAGTATCTAGTAAAATCAGCTGATGCTCAACACATTAAGATATTAACAGGGTGTTGATAACGTTCATTCACCAAAAAAAAAGATACGTTCACCCAAAAAAACAAGTCATTCACCCAAAAAAAGAGGCAGGCTTATCTTGTTTGAGCCTGCCTCCTGAAATTGATTATAAAGTTTGATCAATTGTTTAATAAATGATGTTTACGGTTCCATTTCTGGATGTATTGTTACCTGATTCTTCCCGGGCGGTTACTCTATAAACATAGGTTCCCTCAGGAACATTCTTGCCATTATAGGTGCCATCCCATTGTTCATTGATATTAGCCGATTCAAATACCTTTTCACCCCATCTGTTATAGATCTCCATACTGTATTGCTTTATGGATTCACCATACACTCCAAAGGTGTCATTGAGCCCATCTCCGTTAGGAGTGAATGAATTTGGAATAAATATTGTCATATATGGATTAACCTCGGTGGTGTTTGAAAGTGATTGAACCGAATTATCTCCTTTTTTAAAGGCCGTTACCCGGTACTTCCTGGAAGAAAGAACCGATTGTGCGTTGGCCGAAAATACACAGGTGCCGGTTAAGATCATCACTGTAATTGTCAGCCGGATATAACTTCTCATTGCATAAATAAGTTTAGGTACGGGACCAAAATACTATGCAGGAGAAGCCTATACTCGTCAATTCACCTTAAGTCAGTTCAAGTGTAAGACTTCAGCGTGAATATTGTAGAATTCCTTATAAATCTATAAGAATGATAACCATAATCTATTGATATGCAATATTATATAGCTATGTAAGCGTAATTTGACCTTCCGGATATGAAGTAAACTGACCACATATTTGAGCTCGAAAACCTTAATTATTCAAAAATCCAGATCATGGACAACCAAACATTACCATTTCACAAAAAAAAGGAGACAGATATTAATTTAACTTTTATAATGTATACATTTATGAAACAGTACAGGTATTCTCCGTTCTTTGAGTGCTACAATGCAGCTAATGCTGTAAGCTTCTAATAATTGCTTAAACAATTTTAAAATCAAACAGCCTATGGACACAAATGAGCAATTGGCCGGTATGCATGATGAGCATGCAAGCTGGCAAAATGAGATCCTTGGATATCGCAAGGAGATTGAAAACTTAAATAAAGACCTGGCACAGATGGTCCAAAAATCCACACCCCGGGAAATCTCGCCTTCTGTGGAACATTTTCAGAATCAGTTTATCAGGCAAAATGAGGTGCTTGACATCTTAAGGCACGATCTGAAACAATATGAGAATAAGATTGAGCACCTTCAGGCTCATAAAGGATCAATAGATGAATCACTTACCAAAGAAAGAAAAGCCAACCTTGAGAGGTTGAGTGATTTCGAAAGGATATTCAATGAGTTAAAGCTTGAATTCAAAGAATTCGAAGCTTCTGAAGTGCTGCAATCCTGATTGCAGCATTTTTATTTTATAGTGCCGTGACCAGCATAACTGCCAGCAGGGATACTATGATGACCTCTTCGTAAACTACATACCAGGTGGTCAGGGCACGTTTTTCTTTGTCCATGCTTACATAATGGTTAACAAGACCTTCGAGTTTGTCTTGCATATGGTTATAGGTCATACCTGAATCGTTGTTTTTTGATTTCATATTACCTGGGTTTTGTTGCATCCTCGCAATCTAACCTCTAAAAGATATTGAGATGGGTAAAAAAGGCACTTATACTTACAACAACTTATCTGACCAATAAGTTAGCAGATTAGCTTGCAGAGATCAAAATAAACTAGGTTGCTTGCTGTGAAGGCCTTTAAAGCAAAGTGGTTCAGGGGAATCGCATGTGAAGGCGATTACGGTTTATGGTCTGTGATCTTAAATTCTTTATTACAGAATTTAGTTTCAACTCTTACATTATTACTACAGACAACGAAAATTCTTTTGTTTTTGAATTCATCAATCAAACCTTCATACCAATCGTAACCCTGTTCATCAAGGTTAGATAATGGTTCGTCGAGCAATACAAGTCCGGTGTCAGAAATTAGTGCCAGCACTACCTTAAGTCTCATTTTCATTCCTGATGAAAAATTCCTTATAAGTTTGTCTTCATTTCCCGTTAGCTCAGCTTTGCTTATGATCTGCTGAGGTGAAAGATCATTAATGATGGTTTTATGATTGGAATAAAAGGAAATGTGTTCCAATAACGTGAGTTCCTCAGGCATGTCCAGATAAGGTGCTGCAAGACTAATGTTTTGGTAGTAGAGCTGTTCGGTAACTGGACCTGATTCATTGAATAAGGTGACTGTACCTTCCGAAGGCATCAAAAATCCGGATACAATTTGTAAAAATGTAGATTTACCAGAACCATTGTTTCCGTATACTGCAAGGGCGTCACCTTGCTCGAGGGTTAACCCAACATTACGGAATATCCACTCAGTCCTGAACTTTTTACCCAGGTCATGTATGGTTATTGATTTAAGCAATTTGAAATTTTATTCGTGAAATAAATCAGGCTTCGTTTTCATTTGAACTGTACCCTTTAAGTAATCCACGGGTAGAAAGTTCAATGAAATCCAGAATAGCTTTTCTTTGCGGGCTATCTGCAATTTGAACATGAACCTGTTCAATTGCCTTTTTTGTATTAAGGCCCGAAGTAAAAATGATACGGTAAGTATCTTGAATCACACCTATTTGTTCATTTGTATAACCGCGTCGGCGCAAGCCCACTGAATTAACACCTGCATATGTTAGTGGTTCCCTTGCAGCAGTTACAAAAGGGGGTACATCTTTTCTTACCAGTGAGCCACCGCTTATCATTACGTGGCTGCCAATTCTTACAAACTGGTGCACAGCAGAAAGTCCGCCAATAATTGCATGATCTTCAATTTCGATATGCCCTGCCAGGGTAACTCCGTTTGCAAGGATAACATGATTTCCAATGATACAATCGTGTGCTATATGAACGTATGCCATTAGCAGGCAATCTGTTCCGACCACAGTTTTTCCGGCTGCAACTGTACCTTTGTTAATGGTCACAAATTCACGGATGGTTGTATTATCACCAACGTATGCGAATGTTTCTTCGCCGTTGTATTTAAGGTCTTGCGGATCAGCAGATATAACTGCACCTGGAAAGATCCTGCAATTTTTTCCTATACGCGCACCGTTAAAAATTGTAACATTAGGTCCAACCCATGTTCCTTCTCCTATCTCCACATCACCATAAATAGTTGTGAATGCATCGACCTTAACGTTGGGTCCGATCTTCGCTGAAGGGTCTATTACAGATAAGTTGGAGATCATACGTCGTCTTTCCTTACTATTTGAGCCATCATTTCGGCTTCCGTTACAACCTTATCTCCAACATATGCTTTACCGGTCATTTGAACTATACCTCTTCTGATAGGTGATGCCAGATCAAGAACAAATACAACAGTGTCGCCCGGAACCACTTTACGCTTGAATCGAGCACTTTCAATTTTCAGAAAATAGGTCCAGTAGTTCTGTGGGTCGGGAACTGAATTCAATGCCAGTATACCCCCGGTTTGGGCCATGGCCTCTATTAATAAAACGCCAGGTAAAACGGGGTTCTCAGGAAAGTGTCCTTCAAAGAACCATTCGTTCATGGTCACGTTCTTTACACCCACAACATGCTCATCAGTAAGTTCAATGATCTTGTCTATGAAAAGGAATGGGTAGCGGTGTGGTAGGTAGCTGGTGATCTTTGCAATATCAAAAAGCGGAGGAGCATTGAGGTCGTATACAGGCACTACGGCCTTCCCCTTTTCTTCTTCTTTGATGAGTTGTTTTATTTTTCTGGCAAATTCAATGTTTGCAGCATGCCCCGGACGGGCAGCAAGAATGTGCGCTTTTATAGGTCGGCCTATCAGTGCAAGGTCGCCAATTATATCGAGTAGTTTGTGACGTGCAGGTTCGTTCTGAAAATGCAGCTGTACATTATTCAATATACCTTTTTCTTTGACCTCTACATGTGGCTTATTAAAAAGTTCAGCCAGTTCGTCGAGCTTTTGTTGTGAAATGGGCCGGTCAACTACAACAATTGCATTGTCGAGGTCACCTCCTTTGATAAGATCATGTTTTACAAGTGCCTCCAGTTCATGAAGGAAGCAGAAGGTCCGGTTTGGTGAGATATCTTCCGGAAACTCGCTGATCATGTGCATCTGCGCATGCTGAGTTCCCAGCACCGGTGAGTTATAGTCAACCATTACAGTGATCCTGTACTCGTCGCTTGGAACGGCCAGCATCTCTACTTTCCTATCCGGTTCTTCATAAGTGAGATTCTGTGTAAGTTCAAAATAATTGCGATCTGCACTTTGCTCTTTGACACCTGCTTTACGAATAGCTTCGATGAAAGGCCTGGAACTACCATCCATGATAGGAACCTCTGGGCCGTCAAGATCTATCATCACATTATCGATCTGCATACCTACCAGAGCGGCCAGTGCATGTTCAGTTGTACTTACTTTGCCGCCGTTTTCACTCAGTGTTGTACCGCGTGCTGTATCAACAACATTGTCAACATCTGCATGAATAACAGGTTGGTTAGGCATGTCGATCCGCCTGAATACAAAACCATGGTTTTCGGGTGCAGGATGAAAGGTCATGTTCACCGGAGCACCGGTATGTAAACCGTGCCCTGATATTGTAACGGACCCCTTAAGTGTTGTTTGTTTACCCATATGAAGAGACGCCTATTGTGACTGCTTGTAAAAAGCAAGTTCTTTTTCTAATTCACTGATCTTTTGTTCCAGTTCAGGAAGCTTCCTGAACATTACATAACTCCTGCGATAATCGCTTACGCTGAATGCGGGTGAGCCTTGAAGAGTTTGCCCTGGTGAGGTTACACTGGATCCAACGCCCGACTGTGCCGCTATTCTGGTTTCATCAGCAATGGTGATATGGCCTACAATACCTACCTGTCCGCCTATCATACAGTTCTTGCCTATCTTGGTACTTCCAGCAACTCCTGTTTGAGCAGCAATAACAGTATTTTCACCTACCTCAACATTGTGCGCGATCTGGATGAGGTTATCGAGTTTTACTCCTTTCCTTATGAAAGTGGATCCTAAGGTTGCTCTGTCAATTGATGTACCTGCACCGATCTCCACATTGTCTTCTATCACTACATTACCGATCTGCGCAACCTTTTCAAAGGTGCCGGCGGCAGGTGAAAAGCCAAATCCATCAGCGCCAATAATAACCCCAGCGTGTAAAGTACAATTTGCACCAATAACACAATCGGAATAAATTTTAACACCCGGGTACAACGTAGTATTATCTCCTATCATAACATTATCACCTACATATACCTGAGGGTATAATTTTACATTATCACCAATTTTGCAATTCTCTCCAACAAACGCAAAAGCACCTGCGTACAGATCTTTTCCTTTTGTTGTGGATGATGCAATGAATGAATGCGGGTCGATACCGGTTTTGTATTTTTTTATTCCGTCGTATATCTCCAAAAGTTTGGCGAAACTCTGGTATGCATCTTTCACTTTTACCAGTGTTGTCTTTATCGGTTTATCTGGAAAAAAATCACTGTTCACTATCACTATCGATGCATTGGTCTCGTAGATGTAAGGGATATATTTTGGATTTGCCAGAAAGCTCAAAGAGCCTGTTTCGGCTTCCTCGATTTTAGCAAGTCGGCTAACCGTGGCTGCCGGATCTCCTTCAACCGTACCTCTCAGCATTTCGCTGATCTGTTTTGCAGTGAATTTCATTTAGTTAAAGCCGGATTCAGTCCTGTCCGGAGAGGCGCAAATTTACAAAAAAACGGCCTCAGTTACTGTAACTTAAGTCCCTTTTACTCAGTACAGGCTCAAAGGCACACAGGTAGTATTTCTTGATAGGGTCAGAAAGCACCGAAATATTCAGATTGTCTGATGCACTGGCAATATCCTTTACCTCTCCGTTCTTGTACAATATCTTTATTTTTTCGCTTGAACTGCTGTATGCGTTATTCTCAATAGAACCCGTAAATGCATAATAATGAGCATCTTCTGGTTCAATCTGGTAAATTTCTGATGACCTTACCAGCAGATTCCTCACGGTTTCAGAATCGAATTCATTATAATTCAGGCGAATTTTATACAAATTCCTGTTTATCAGGGACTTGCATAAATAAGCAAGTGTTTTATCCTGATGTGAACACCACACCTTCACTGAAGCAAGTATATCTGAATCATCAAGTAATACGAACTGTTCAAGCAGGTCAGGGTTGTTCTCAAAATCATTGAGAGTATACTCATGATACAGAAATCCTGACATAGCGGGGGTAGAGAACAATGCTGCTCCCCGTAAGGCCAGCTCCTTGGCTCTGCTGATGATCTTGACCAATAGCATTTCGGCAGAGATCACCGTTTTATGTAGGTATACCTGCCAGTACATCAAACGCCGGGCAATGATGAATTTTTCAACTGAATAAATTCCCTTTTCTTCCACGGCAAGGTCGCCATTAGAGATCTCCAGCATTTTGATGATCCGGTCTGAACTTATTACGCCTTCAGAAACCCCTGTGAAAAAACTATCACGGTTCAGGTAGTCGAGCCTGTCTACATCCAGCTGACTGGAAACCAGACTATGCAGAAATTTTTTGGGGTGTTCATTCTTAAAGATCTTTACGGCTTCATTCATAACATCGCCATATTGTGAACCCAATCTTTTCATTATGAATGCCGAAAGATGTTCATGGGAAAGGTCACCTGCCAGCAGATGTTCCAATGCATGCGAGAAAGGGCCATGCCCTATATCATGCATCAGTATGGCTATGCAAGCAGCTTCTTTTTCTGCATCTGAAATATCATGACCTTTTGATCTTAATGTATCAATAGCTTCTGACATCAAATGCAATGCGCCGAGTGTGTGTTGAAACCTGGTATGAATGGCGCCCGGATATACCAGATACGTTAGCCCCAATTGTCTGATCCTGGTAAGACGTTGAAACCACGGGTGATTGATGATATCAAAGATCACACCCGAAGGGATAGTTATGAACCCGTAAACAGGATCATTGAATATTTTTTTTTTGATCAAGACAATAGATTGCTAAGGGCAAACGATTATTATATGTACCTTTATAAAGGGTTGATAACAAAGCAAAATTAGGATTTTTAGATGGACAAAACGAGTATTCTGTGGGCTGATGACGAGATTGAGCTGCTGAAGCCCCACATATTATTCCTTGAAGAAAAGGGATATGAAGTAATAACAGCCACCAACGGCCATGATGCACTGGATCTTATTGATAAAAATAACTTCGAGATCGTATTTCTTGACGAGAATATGCCGGGTTTATCAGGATTGGAAACCCTCCAGCGAATCAAGAACAAGTTTGCCGATTTGCCGGTGATCATGATCACCAAAAGTGAGGAAGAGTATATAATGGAAGACGCTATCGGGTCACAGATCACCGATTATCTTATCAAACCGGTAAATCCGAAGCAGATCCTTCTTTCTCTCAAAAAGAACCTTGAACACAAAAAGCTTATCTCTGCCAAAACATCTTCCGGATACCAACAGGAATTCAGAAACATAGGTATGACGCTGGGTGATAAGCTGAATCACGAACAGTGGGCTGATGTTTACAAGAAATTGATATACTGGGAACTTGAACTTGATAAGTCAAGTGATGAAGGAATGTACGACATTCTAACTATGCAAAAGAATGAAGCCAACTTACAGTTCAGTAAGTTTGTTGAATCAAATTACGTCCATTGGTTGAAGAATGAGGAAAGCTCACCGGTGTTATCACACCAGCTATTCCGCAGGAAAATTCTTCCGGTCATTGAAGCCACTTCAGATCCAGTGTTCTTTTTTCTTATAGACAACCTCCGTTATGATCAATGGAAAGTGATTGCACCTATGATAGGTGATTTTTTACGAGTTAATACTGAAGAGTCTTATTACAGTATCCTGCCAACTGCAACCCAATATTCCAGGAATGCCATCTTTTCAGGTATGATGCCTTCCGATATTGAAAAAAGGCACCCGAAGCTATGGATGAATGATGACGACGAAGGGGGTAAGAACCTTCATGAGGAGGAGTTTCTGGCCGATCAGCTTCAGCGTTTACGCAAGGATATCAAGTTCTCATATACCAAGATCACCAACCTGAATGCAGGAAAAGATCTCGCCGATAATGTCATGAATTTGTTCAATAACAAATTCAATGTCATCGTTTACAACTTTGTTGATATGCTTTCGCATGCTCGCACTGATATGCAGGTTATCAGAGAGCTTGCAGAAGATGAATCGGCGTACAGGTCTATCACTCGCAGCTGGTTTCAACATTCTCCTTTGATGGATGCGATGCAGAAGATTGCATCGAGAAAATGTTCGGTCATTATAAGTACCGACCATGGCACCATTCGTGTAAAAGAACCATCCAGGATCGTGGGCGACAGAAATACAAATACAAATTTACGATATAAGCAGGGTAAGAATCTGAATTATGAAAAGCGTGATGTGTTTGAAGTGAAAAACCCTTCAGATGCCATGCTTCCCAAAACTAATCTTAGCAGCACATATGTTTTTGCAAAACAAGATAAGTTCTTCGCTTACCCTAACAATTTCAATCACTACGTAAACTTCTATCGTGACACATTTCAGCATGGAGGAATTTCTCTTGAAGAGATGATCATTCCTTTTATTTCGCTCACTAATAAATAATATGAGTTATGGAGTCGGCCGTAACCCACACATATACTTGTTCCAAACCTGAAGAATTAGCAGCCATAGCTTCCGAAATTCTGTCTGAGGCTTCAGGTAGAAGAATATTCACCCTGAAAGGTCCTTTAGGTGCCGGCAAAACAACACTTGTACAGTATTTGTGTAAATCGTTGGGGATCAGTGATAATGTTTCAAGTCCCACATTTACCATCATGAATGAGTATTTGACAGGCACAGCAGATCCGGTATATCATTTCGACCTTTATAGGATAGAGTCTGAAAATGAATTATTTGATTTCGGTTATGAAGTGTATTTTTATAGCGGAAACTATTGTTTCATTGAATGGCCCGAAAAAGCCAAAAACTTAATACCTGCCACAAGTGCGGTCATAGAGATCAAGCCTGAAGCAGATAAACGTATCATCACACTCTCTCTATGAGTAAACCTATACAATCTCAGAAACCAATGGAATCTATTGTCCATGAAGCAATGGCTGTACCACAGGAAATGCTTCAGGAAGTATCGGAAGGGCATAAAGAATTATTCATAGGAATACCCCGTGAAGTTTCATTTCAGGAGAACAGGATTGCTTTGGTACCCGATGCTGTAGCATTGCTTGTGAATCGTGGCCATAAAGTCATCCTGGAATCAAATGCCGGAAAAAATGCAAATTTCACCGACACTGATTACAGCGAAGCAGGTGCACAGATAGCATATAGCAGCGAAGAAGTATATAAGAATGCCGATGTGATCCTAAAAGTGGCTCCACCTTCCAATGAAGAGCTCGACCTGATGCACGACAGACAGACATTGCTCTCCGTGCTGCAGATAACTATGCAGCATAAAGATTTTGTCCCTAAATTAAAAGCTAAGCGTATCACCGCACTGGCATATGAATACATGAGAGATGAAACAGATATGCTACCCGTTATACAAGCTATGAGTGAGATAGTTGGCAGTACATCTATACTCATTGCTTCAGAATATTTAAGTAATGCAATGTCAGGCAAAGGCGAACTGCTAGGTGGAGTAACCGGTATTCCTCCCACCGAAGTGGTGATACTGGGAGCCGGTACCGTAGGAGAATATGCCGCCAAAACAGCTTTTGGACTGGGTGCAAGCGTTAAGGTATTCGACAACAACATTTACAAATTACGAAGGCTGCAACAGAATCTGGGACAGAAACTTTATACATCTACAATAGTCCCCGGAATTTTGCATAAGGCATTAAAAACTGCCGACGTTGCTATTGGTGCCATTCATGCCAAAGAAGGTCGTACACCCTGCATTGTAACTGAAGAAATGGTGAGCGACATGCGATTCGGTTCAGTGATAATTGATGTAAGCATTGATCAGGGAGGGTGTTTTGAAACTTCAGAAGTTACTAACCATACTGATCCGGTCTTTAGAAAGTATGGTGTTGTTCATTATTGTGTTCCTAATATCGCATCAAGAGTTGCCCGGACAGCATCGCATGCTTTAAGCAATATATTCACACCTATAATATTGAACATAGGAGAGCATGGAGGACTGGATGACTTTCTGTGGTCTAACAAGACCATACGTAGTGGTATCTATCTTTACAAGGGTACAGTTACTAACAGATATGTAAGTGAAATTTGTGGACTCCCTTATCGTGACCTCAGCTTATTGATGGCATCAAGGATCTGATCAGGCTTTTAAACTGCGACGCCTTTTCTGTTCACCGATTATCATCTTCAATTCCCTTCCCATTTGACCGGCAATGGATGTGTTTTCCTGAGCCCTGCGGATCAGGTAAGGCAAAACAGATTTAACCGGCCCATAAGGCACATATTTGGCAACGTTATAACCCTTAGCTGCAAGGTTGTATGAAATGTGGTCGCTCATGCCCAGCAGTTGTGAGAACCAGATCCTGGGATCATTGACCGCCAATCCAAGTTTATTCATTTCATCAGCTAAAAGAATACAGCTTTTCTCATTGTGCGTTCCGGCACAAACCTCAGTCATGTTCAGGTGCTCCATACAATATACCAGAGCATCATCATAATCACGGTTGGTGCTTGCATGGTCGGGTTGAATAGGTGAGGGGTAGCCCATTTTTGCTGCACGGGCACGTTCCTTTTCCATGTAGGCTCCACGTACCAGCTTTACACCTAGTTTGTAGTTGTGTTGCTTTGCGCGACTCAACGAATCCTTTAAAAACTGCAACCTGTCAGTTCTGTATAACTGGATGGTATTGAATACTATGGCATGACCTTGAGTATTATATTTCTGCATCATGTCATCAGTAAGGTCATCAATAGCCTTCTGTATCCACGATTCTTCAGCATCAATAAAAACTCTTACATTATTTTTGGATGCAAGGGCACAGATGCGATGTACCCGATCTGTCAATCCCTTAAATTCCTCTTCTTCATCAACAGAAAGCTTTGATTTCCTGCTCACTTTTTCAAGGATCTCAAAGCTGCCAACTCCTGTCATCTTAAAAACACAAAACGGAATTGCCGGATCGCCTTTCGACCGTTCTATGGTATCGCAGATCTCATTACAGGTATGGTTAAAAGTACTTTCGTTTTCTTCTCCTTCAATGGAATAGTCCAGTACACTCCCTAATCCCTGACTTTGAAGTTTCCTGATAGTGATACCACAATCCTTAATGTTTTCTCCTCCGCAAAACTGTTTGAATATGGTAGACTTTATTATTCCCAGTACCGGGAGCCTGAGGGCGAGTGCCAGTTTTAGGATGGCAGGACCCAACCGCACCAGCAAATTGGAATTTATTGCTTTAAATAGCCAGTAGGCTCTGGTGATATCGCGATCGGTTTTTCCGCCAAAGGCAACCTCCAGTTCGTCAAATGAAAGGGCCGTATCGTGTGTCAATTCTGAATTTTGCATGTCATGCCAAAGAAGCTGCAAAGATATATAAAGTGGTACACCACAATTACATCGAAACTTTTTAGCTCTCCCCTCTGTTCGAAAATGTATCTTTGTATATTATGTTGGAAAACCATCCTTTTATTCCAATAGTTGATTGGGGATTTGGCGGTTCAAGGCCGTTCACCATCTCCGGACCTTGTAGTGCTGAAAGTGAAAAACAGTTAATTGAAACAGCTCTTGAAGTTTCTAAAATAAAGAGTGTGAACCTGTTACGAGCCGGAGCATGGAAACCTCGTACCAGACCGGGTGCATTTACCGGAAAAGGAGAGGTAGCCCTGGAGTGGCTCAGCAAAGCAAAAGAACTGACAGGTTTGCCTGTTACTACCGAAGTTGCTTACCCTGCACATATAGAATCAGCATTAAAATATGGTATTGATGTATTGTGGATAGGTGCCCGAACCAGTGTAAACCCTTTTATGGTTCAGGAGTTGGCTGAGGCACTTAAAGGAATTGATATCCCTGTCATGATCAAAAATCCGGTAAATCCTGATCTGGAGTTATGGATAGGGGCTATTGAACGGATAGCGCAAACCGGAATCAGGCGAATAGCTGCCATACACAGAGGTTTTTCCAGTTATGAAAACTCTGTATACAGAAATAAACCCAACTGGGAAATACCTCTTGAACTGAGGCGTAGTTTACCCGGTATTTCCATGATATGTGACCCAAGTCACATCTGCGGAAGCACAGAACCTCTTTCTTACATATCACAGTTTGCATTAGACCTGAATTATGACGGTTTAATGCTGGAGTCACATATTGATCCGGGTTCGGCCCTGAGCGATGCCAGACAGCAGTTGCATCCTGCCGATCTCAAAAAGCTGATCGATAACCTTATCCTACGCAGCCTGGAAGTTAATGATGTTATTCAGCTATCCAAGCTTGAGGACTTACGTGATGAGATCGATGAAGTTGATGATACAATTATAAAAACCTTGGCCCATCGTATGGCAATAGCAAGAAATATTGGTGAATACAAAAGCCTGAACAACATAACCATTTTGCAACCTGAACGTTGGGATGAAATAATAAGGTCAAGAACCAGGTCAGGGGTAGAAAAAGATCTCACGATGAGTTTTTTGTTAAAACTATACAACCTCATTCACGAAGAATCGATATTGCAACAAACCAAAATGATGAACAATAAAAATGCCGGTGGAGAATTGAACAGTAAAAAAGCAATTCAGAATGACTGAAAAAGATGAAGTGAAAATACATGATGTCAGACTTGGTCGCGACGTACTCAATGATCTGAACAAGTGGTTAGATGATCAAAAAATAACAAGAAAGAACATTTATGTGATCGCCGATTCTAACACTGCCCGTGATTGCTATCCAATATTGGAAGCAGTAATAGGTACCGATGCCAAGCTCATCACGGTTGAACCTGTCGAATCTTCAAAATCCTTGGAAGTGGTAGGTCAATTGGTCTTCAAACTTTCTTATCAAATGGCTGATCGTGATTCATTGATCATCAACCTTGGTGGTGGCATGATAACCGACCTTGGTGGTTTTGTAGCATCTGTTTATATGCGAGGATTAAGGTTTGTGCACATCCCTACTTCATTATTAGGAATGGCCGATGCATCTGTAGGAGGTAAAACAGGTATTAATGTATTAGGTATAAAGAATCTGATAGGAACTTTTGACTTTCCGCAAGAAGTATTCATACACTCGCCATTTTTGAAAACATTACCTGACGAGGAGTGGATCAATGGTCTGGCTGAAGTGATAAAGCACGCAATTATAGGAAGTGCTGAATTGTGGGAATTCCTTGACAAGGCAAATATTGGCACCCGGATTTCTGATGACCAAAAGGATTCAATAATGAAGTTGATGCCTGAGATCATAAGAGTGAAAAGTGATATTGTTAAAGAAGATGTTTTCGACCATGGTAAAAGGATGGCTTTAAACTTTGGCCATACTTTAGGGCATGCTATTGAAACTGCCGGGAATAATGGAAACACTCCCATATCTCACGGTCGTGCAGTTGCTGCTGGAATGATCTGTGAGCTTTATATTTCTGAGCAAATGGCCGGACTAGACAGTGCGATTCGTAAGAAGATTGAAAATATCATCACCAACATTTATGGAACCTGGCCTAATGTGGAGAGGTTCAAAGAACACATCCTTTTCAACATCCACAATGATAAAAAACGCCGGCAGGATAAAATAATGATGTCACTGCTTCGAAACATAGGTGAACCAATTGTAAATGTGGAGGTGCCAATGTACCAGATCATGGCATCAGTTGACTATTACACTACTCTTTGATGATCGCGGTTGTTGAGGCCCCTTCAATATCTATTTCAGGAGTAATTAAGTTACCCTCTTCAAAAAGCATAAGTAATCGCGTATTGCTCATCAAGTCATTATGCAGTTCAGATTTTACTATCAATAACCTTTCTGATTCTGATGATACCACTTTGCTGGTGCAGGCGTTAAATAGCTCAGGTGAAATCATGAACGCAGGACTTGGAGGAACAACCGCCCGGTTTTTGATCGCGTATGCCGCACTAAAAGGAAACGGAATAAAAATAACAGGTGAAGAAGCACTCCTGGAAAGACCCGTCAAACCTTTGGTGGATGCACTGATATCACTGGGTGCTGAAGTTGAATACGCCGTACAGGAAGGCCGCCTTCCTTTGATCTTCAAAAAAGCATTGACCAAAGGAGGATACATCAAAATAGATGCATCCGTTTCTAGTCAATTTATCAGCGCATTGATGATGATAGCGCCCTTATTAATAGGTGGACTAACAATTGAACTCATAGGTGAACCTGTTTCAATGCCGTATATTTCAATGACAGCTGGTGTCATGAAGCACTTTGGTGTTGCGGTTGAAATGAAAAACAATCTTATAACGGTACCGGAATCAAATTATATTGCCACTGATTATACCGTGGAGTCTGATTGGACAGCAGCTTCATACTGGTATGAACTTACTGCATTATCAACTAGAGCATCCCTCACTTTGGATGAACTTAATAAAAGTGATATGCAGGGTGACCTTGCAATATCTGGGTTCATGAAACAGTTTGGTGTAATTACCTCTTTTGAAAACAGAAAGGTGTTGATTGAAAAACAAATCACCGCATCGGCTCATGATAATCTGATCCAGGATCTCACAGGTACCCCTGATATTGGTCCGTCACTTATTGTGGCAGCTGCAGGGTTGGGTGTTACAGCAGATTTCCCGGGGCTAAAGAATTTCAGGATCAAAGAGTCAGACCGAGCAGCCGCTTTGCAACGTGAATTGTATAAGTTCAGGATACGCACTGATTTCTGTGGAGGTTCTAAATTCAAAGTTTACCCGTCTGCATCACTGACAGCTCCCTCCGATGTTTTATCAACTTACAACGATCATCGCATAGCCATGGCGTTAGCACCCATGGCATTGAAGACCGGACAGGTTCGTATCGCCGATCCTCATGTAGTTAAAAAGTCTTACCCTCAATTCTGGAACGACCTTCAAAAGGTGGGCTTTACTATCACCTTTGAAGAGGACTTATAATTTTGTCTGAAGTTTTACCGGCCCCGAAGATCAAATGTCCTTGCACGCCCTACCGACTTTTCCGGTATCGGAATGTTGCAGAGGTCACAAACGGTAGGTGTAATATCCACTATTGGAAAATATTCATCTGAATATCCTGACGGAACTCCTTTGCCATAGAATAACAGTGGCACATGAGTGTCGTAATCGTAATGCGAGCCATGAGTAGTGCCTGTTTTCTTACGTTCCAGCCATACAGGTTTTAGTACATATACAATGTCACCGGAACGGTCCTGATAAAAACCCTTCCTAACATAGCTGATCACACCTGTATCAACTGAAGAAGTTAATATTTCATCCTTTGTAAACACATCCAGCACACCTTCTCTGGATCTTATAGCATTAACTATTGTGGATTCAAGTTTGCCAACTTTTACATGCTTTTTATCAATATGGATTTGGTTAAGATACACCTGCTGATCCAGTATCGTATCTATCAGCAATGCATCTCCAAATTTCGATTTGCATATTTTTTTGAGTTCTGCCTGTAGTTTCACCGGATCAAAGTACCCTCCTTCTCGTCCCTCACTTATCTCGTACGAAGGAGTAGGGCTGGCGCCATGGTCAGATGTTATAAACACTGAATAATTACCAACACCCACCATCTGATCAAGTTGCTTTAACAACACACCTATCTCTCTGTCGAGCCGCAGGTAAATATCTTCAACTTCCAGCGATTCAATACCAAATTTATGACCCACCTCATCAGTTGCCGCATAACTTATAGCAAGCAGATCAGGTATGGTGTCTGAGCCCAGCTGTTCATGTTGTATCGCTTGCAGGGCAAATAAAGTGGTGAGTGAGTTCCCAAACGGGGAGTACTTGAGGTTTTTATAGCGGAGTTCAGTGTATCCGTTCAGGGTATGTGGAAATGCCGTGCCTTTTTCACCCGGGAAGGGTTCTTCAAACTCGTTGTCATCAGCACGCTGGTTGGCGTACATGGTCTTTGGAATAAGCAGGCTCCATGAAAGATTTATCAGATCACCCGGTATCCGGCGCTCGTTGAACTGTGCCACCCACTCCGGTACCTCTTTCATATAGTAACTACTCGTTATCCAGTTGCCTGTCTCAATGTCAAACCACCAGGCAGCATCGGCATTGTGCCCACCCGAAAGAATGGCCGACCTATCTTTGAATGAAATGCTTATGATCTTTGATTCACCTCTTGTTTGTTCATCAAGCATATCGGTAAGTGTATGTGTTAACAGATACTGCGGTGAACAAAATTGATTCGATCCTGCATCACCTGTAGGGGGGGTGCTATGATCTTCTACACAATAAATAACCCTTTGCTCTGCTCTGTCATACCAGTCGTTCAAAACTATTCCATGCGTATCAGGCGTGCATCCGGTATAAATGGTAGCATGTCCGGGACCGGTATATGTTGGCGTGTAGCTGTAATGCGTGTTCCTGAAAGAGTAACCATCGTTCATTATCTTTCTGAAACCATCATCGGTAAAATTCCTGCCAAATTTTTCCAGGTAATCATAACGCATCTGATCTATCACTATCCCTACTACAAGTCTCGGCCGTTGAAGTGTCTGTCCCATCAGCAAGTTGCCCGAAAATAACAGCAGCAACATCAGGAGTATTTTTTTTCTCATCGCTTGCAAAGGTAGCCACATTCACAATACTTGTATGTTAATTCGGGCGTTCCCCACTTTCGCCATCAGCAATACCCCGGCTGCAGTGGGTCGGGTGCTCCCTGCTACTCCGCAGCAAGCTTTGCGGGGTAGGCCCGCTCGCCCCCTAACGCATGGTTTGCCTTCACCTCTAACAATTTAAACAAAAAAAATCCGGGGCCGTAAGGCCCCGGAAAATTAACAACCATTAAACCTAAACTACAAAAGCTTTTTCTGGAGACTGTTCCATCCGCCTCCATTATGTACTTCAGCAAACCCCTTTGCCTGTAAAATACTCTTGGCCGATGCACTACGCATTCCTGATGCACAACAGGTAATAACCGGCTTATCTTTTTGGATCTTTGACAGATTGCTTTCCAGCACCTGCAACGGAATATTCACCGATCCTTTAATATGTCCGTTCTTATATTCTTCCTTTGTTCTTACGTCAAGTATAACACCGCCTTTACTAACTACTTCTTTAAGGTCGGTGGCTGCACCCTGGCCCATTAAATTTTTGATGGCTTCAAACATAGATTTATTTATTAATTGAGTTTTAACTGTTAGTGACGTCCCGGTTTTACGGTCTCACGTCCTTAATCACAATGCAAATATCAGCACCATCGGCCACAGCCAACGGTAACATTAGTTACAAAACAGATTATTAAATAAAAATGGTTGTGAAGATCAATAAGTTGCAGAAACTGCCATTAAAAATAGGTCAGTGTCCTATCTGTTTACCGGCCATTATTCCCGCCACCAGAAATAGCAGGCAGAGTACTACACTCAGCAAAATATTGATCGCCATGGCTGTAAAGTTTCCATCTTTCATAAGCTGGTAGCTTTCTGCTGTAAAAGTTGAAAAAGTGCTGAATCCGCCACAGAAACCCACAGTTAACATCAACCTTACCGGCTCACTTATATTGAAACGTTCGAGGCCTAAGGTAACCAGCAAACCCAGTATGAAAGAGCTTAAACAATTTGCGGTTAATGTGGCTAAAGGGAAGTTGGCAATACGGTCCGACACTATCACTAAACTCAACAGATAACGGGAAACACTTCCCAAACCGCCACCAGCAAATATAAAGATCAGCTCTTTCATTTGTCTGTCGCTTTGGGAGGCGGGCCGGATATCATTACGTATATCAATACTGTTATAAGAGCGGAAAGTATACCTATTATCCAACCACCAAAAATATCGGCCGGAAAGTGTACACCCATATAAACTCTGCTGTACGATACTATCAAAACGTATGCGGCCAGTATCCATGTAATGTATCTGAACCTGTTTCGGGTAAGGAGCAGAATGTAAGTGAACAGCGCCATCACATTTGCTGCATGCGATGAAACAAATCCCCACGCACCACCACATTTGTTGTTAATGGTATGCACATCAAACATCAGACTAGGATCATGGCATGGCCTGTCACGCATCACAGTATTTTTTATCAATACCGACCCCTGGTCGCTGAAGGTGATCAGCACAGCTGCCAGCACAATCATGAGTATACTCTGGTTACCGAATTTCGAATACAAGAACCAGGCTAAAAATGCATACAACGGCATCCAGGTTATCTTGGCAGCAGCCCACCACATGATCACATCCATAAATGCACAGTGTGCCCCGTTTATCATTCGGAACAGATCGTGATCCAGATTTATCAGAGTATCCATTTAACGCATATCATCGTTGAGTGCATCCCATAGCAGATCTTTGAGCTGCACAATTCCTTTACCTGAGACTGAAGAGATAAAAATACAAGGAACTTTTTTACCATCGTTCATTTTATCATCAGGTAACTCCTTTTTCATGGCTTCTGTAAGCTCTTCGTCCAGCATATCGCTTTTGGTTATCGCAATTGCCCTGCGTTTATCAAGCAGGTCTGGGTTGTGTTGTAACAGTTCATTTTTCAGGATCGCATATTCCTTTTTAAAATCGGCACTGTCGGCAGGTATCATGAACAACAGTACAGAATTTCGTTCTATATGTCGCAGAAATCTGAGTCCCAAACCTCTTCCTTCATGTGCTCCTTCAATAATGCCGGGAATATCGGCCATAATGAATGATTTATTATCGCGGTACGACACCATTCCCAGGTTAGGAACCAGCGTTGTAAAAGGGTAGTCGGCTATTTCCGGTTTAGCAGCAGATACAACACTCAGTAAAGTTGACTTCCCTGCATTGGGAAAACCAACGAGTCCCACATCGGCAATAAGTTTCAGCTCAAGAATTTTCCATTCTTCACCTCCGGGTTCACCGGGTTGTGCAAAGCGCGGCGATTGCTGTGTTGCCGATTTAAAATGAGCATTGCCCATACCACCGCGTCCGCCGGGAAGCAATACTTCGGTTTGGCCATCATGTTCTATTTCAAAAAGTAATTCGTTGGTATCAAAATCGCGGGCTATGGTACCTAACGGTACTTCAAGTATGATATCCTCACCGTCAGCACCTGTTTTCAATGCCGAGCTTCCCGGTGTACCGGCACTTGCAATTACATGCTTACGGTATTTTAAATGTAGCAGGGTCCATAGTTGTGCATTACCTTTTACAATAATATCACCGCCTCGTCCGCCGTTACCACCATCAGGTCCACCTTTCGCTGTAAGCTTATCCCGGTGAAAATGTACAGAACCAGCGCCTCCCGCTCCCGAACGGCAACAGATCTTTACATAATCAATAAAATTAGATTCAGCCATACAGTGGTTGCAATATCAACCTGTGGTTATTTTGCCACGGCATCTATTTGGCCGCAGATCCTGCTAAAGATCTCTTCAACCGTACCAATCCCGCTAATAGTGTGGTATTTCCCCTGGTTGTTATAATAGTCTGCAACAGGAGCAGTTTTCAGGTGATATTGTTTGATCCTGTTCTTAATGATCTCAGGATTTGAATCATCAGCCCGGCCGGAATCTTTTCCTCGGGCCAGCAGTCTTACTATCAATTCATCTTCAGGAACATCAAGTGCAACCATTTGTGTGATCTCCGATCCTACTTCCATCATCAGCTCGTCAAGTGCCCGGGCTTGTTCGTTGGTTCTTGGAAAACCATCGAAAATAAATCCTTTTGCTCCGCTATGTTCTTTAAGAAGGTTTCTTATCATGCCAATTACCACATCATCACCCACAAGCATACCCTTATCCATAAGTTGTTTTGCTTTCATTCCTAACTCGGTTTGCGCTGCGATCTCACCTCGCAATATGTCACCAGTAGATAAGTGCTTGAGTTCATATTTCTTGATCAACAACTCTGATTGAGTCCCCTTGCCGGCCCCCGGTGGGCCAAATAATACCAGATTAAGCATGCTTTGATTGCGGTTTTAATACATAAATATCTTTCAGGTTCCTTCCTTCTCCATCGAAATCCATTCCATATCCTACCAAAAAGTCGGATCCTGTCTCAATTCCTATAAAATCAGGTTTAATATCCTGTTCAAGTTTTTCAGGTTTAAAAATAGCGGTGGCTATTTTAACTGAAGCAGGATGTAATTTTTTTAATTGTTCAGCAAGGTAAAATACAGTGTTTCCTGTATCAACTATGTCTTCAACAATAATTACATGCCTGTTCTTAATATCAGTTCCCAACGACAGTTCTTCACGGACTTTCCCTGTAGACTCCAAACCTTCATAGCTTGAGAGTTTGGTGAAACTGATCTCACACTCCAGGTCTATCTCACGCGCCAGGTCCGATAAAAAAACAAAAGCCCCGTTTAGTACACCTATCAACAGAGGTTTTTCGCCGCTGTAAGCAGCACTGATCTTGCTGCCCATAAGCTGTACCATTTCACGTAAGCGGGCTTCTGTGATACTTACCACGAATTCCCTGCCGTGAATAATGATACTCCTATCTGTTGCTATTTGAGGCATTGAGGTGATTTTAAGAGGCCGCAAGATACGAAAAATGGGCCTTCGAGCCTTATTTGAGCCGTAACCGTTGGGAATGTTGGCAGGGTATTACGACTTTTGTAGTCCTAACTATCAGTTATTTATGGGGAATAAGATCCGGATACCATCATTAGCCATCCTGGGAGGCGGGCAACTCGGCCGTATGCTCATACAAAAGGCTATCGATTATAATATTCACACTTCAGTGCTGGACCCCGACCCTGATGCTCCATGTCGGGACTTGTGCAACCATTTTGTTAATGGCAGCTTTAAAGATCATGATACGGTTCTGGCATTTGGCAAGCAGGCTGATGTGATCACCGTTGAAATAGAACATGTGAATGTGGATGCCCTTGAGGAACTTGAAAAAATGGGCAAAGCCGTTTATCCCCAACCCTCGGTTTTGAGGATCGTGCAGGATAAAGGGGTACAAAAGCAATTCTATAAAGATCATAATATCCCAACTTCAGAATTTGTGTTGGTGAAAGATAGAGCTGAAATATCGCAACACCAAGATTTTCTTCCGGCTATGCAAAAGTTAAGATTGTCGGGGTACGATGGACGAGGAGTAAAAGCTGTAAAAACAAAAGAACAAATCACAGAAGCTTTTGATGAGCCTTCAGTTCTTGAAAAGTTCGTCGATTTTCAGCGTGAGATCTCCGTGATCGTATCAAGGAATAAAGACGGACAAATAAAAACATTTCCGGTAGTGGAGTTGGAATTCAATGATGAAGCCAACCTCGTTGAGTACCTGTATTCACCTTCACAACTTGCAAGGGAGATCAACGAAAAAGCAACTGAGGTAGCAACCCGGGTCATCCGAGAGCTCAATATGATAGGTTTGAAATGTTCGTCGACAAAAATGGTAATGTGTTGGTGAATGAGATCGCCCCGAGGCCACACAATAGCGGCCACCATTCTATTGAAGGCAACGTATCATCCCAATATGAAAATCATCTCAGGGCAATCATGAACTGGCCTGCCGGCGATACATCTGTGCTCTCTCCTGCAGTTATGGTAAATATTCTGGGTGAGAAAGGATTTACCGGCAATGCATTATATGAGGGTTTGGATGCAGTGCTTGATATTCCCGGTTCATTTGTTCACTTGTATGGAAAGAAAATAACCAAGCCATTCAGGAAAATGGGACATGTTACGGTAATAGCACCTACATTAGAGGAGGCAAAGCAAAAAGCGCTGCAGGTTAAAGACGTGCTAAAGGTCGTTGCCTAAATGATATGATATGTTCACATGCTCAGAAGGTCATTTCCCTCAACAGCATTTGTTTATTAAACCACGAAATTCGAAATTGCAAACTGATTTAATGATATGAGCGGAACAAATAAAATACAGGTAGGTATCATCATGGGAAGTAAATCTGATCTTCCTGTTATGCAGCAGGCAGCAGATGTGCTGGATGTTTTGGGTGTGAGTTATGAAATATCTGTTGTTTCGGCGCACCGTACACCCGATCGTATGTTTGAATACGCAAGCAGTGCCCGCTCACGGGGATTGAAGACCATAATTGCCGGTGCAGGAGGAGCTGCACACCTTCCGGGGATGGTTGCATCGCTCACCACCTTACCCGTGATAGGAGTTCCGGTACTTTCATCCAACTCTATTGATGGTTGGGATTCGGTGCTTTCAATTTTGCAAATGCCCAACGGGGTTCCTGTAGCTACTGTAGCCCTTAATGCTGCGCAAAATGCGGGCATCCTTGCGGCACAGATACTTTCAGTACATGATGAGGCATTGGCAGAACGACTCCTTGAATTTAAGAACAACCTGAAGAACAAAGTTATAGAGGCTGATGCCTCACTTAAGAATAAAGCATAATTATAAAAACAGTCACCGGGCTTTTCATTTCCCGCTTTTATGAGATCTTTAATTAGTGCAGTAGCATTTATTATATGCTGTCTGCTGTCATTACAAGCATTTTCACAGGAATTTATTTTCCCTTCCGGAGCCCAGGCACAGGGTTTGGCAGGCTGCATTGTTCTGACAGATCACTTTGCTGCAGAATCACTGTCCCCACTGGCGCTGCAAAATGTAACTTCATTATCGGTAAGTACAACAGTAGAAAATAAATACCTGTTGCCTGAATTAATGTCAAGGTCTGTTGTGTTAGCTACACCCCTTACACGTGGATCAATTGCATGTTCGTTCTCACGTTTTGGAGGCGAACATTATTCCAACAACCTGCTTTCGGTAAGCATCTGCAAACCACTAACTGAAAAAGTTGAAGCCGGTATTTCGCTGAAATATATTTCAGAAGATTTTTCAGATAACTATGAAGGTACTTCAGCTTCGGTTGGTGCGCTGGCGATGAGTTTTCCACTGTCGGCAAACATAAGCGGTGCATTTCAAATTGTGAATCCGTTTAATGTTTTTGCTTCCGGCAATGGTGACCTGAGAAAATTCAGGAAGATCATGTCAGCTATTTCATATGATGGAACCACATGCAGAGTGTCTGCTGCATACAATGCCAAAGCACATGATAAAGGAGAGGCGATCTTCGCTTTCCATTATGTGCCTCATCCTAGAATCGAATTCAATGCAGGAGTAACATCAGCTGCTCATCTGTTTTGCTTCGGCACCGGTTTATACCTGGGTCAATTCAGATTGGATATTGCCAGTTCTTATCATTCTAGGTTAGGGTATTCACCTGTAATAACATTAAGCTGGAACAAAAAAGCAGTGCAGCCATGATCAGCAGGATAGTTTTATTCATTCTTGGTTTGTCAGGACAAACATTATTAATGGCCCAAACTGAAATTACCCCTGAAACATTTGAAACAAAAGCAGAGCAGATTGCTGAGGAGAACGAGATAGAGGATGACGATCTGATTTTTGTACCTGATCTGGAGCAATTACGAAGATCGCCGATAAACCTTAACAAGTGTGATGTTGGTGAACTGTTAACATCAGGGCTGTTTACTCTCCATCAAGCTGAAATGTTAACTGTTCACATAAAGCAGTGCGGCTGGCTATTGGATGTGGAAGAGCTTCAGGCTATTGATGGATTTGATGTTTCATTTATACGGTTCATTAGTCCTTTTATCATGATCAGTGATGCATCATCCATTTTACATCTGTCGTTCCGGGGGGTGGTTGCAAACGGCGATCATACAATAGTGATGCGGGGAACCACAATACTTGAAAAAAGCCGAGGATTTGCAGATGAAGGTATTAATCATTACCCCGGTACGCGTATGGCCATGCAGTTGAGATACCGCTTTAATTTCAGAAATAAATTGAAATTTGGCATCACTCTTGAAAATGATGCAGGTGAGAGTTTGTTCACAAGGTCAAACAAGATCGACTTCGCATCATTTTATTTGTATGGAAGCTTGAACAAATTAGTACATCGTTTAGCAATAGGTGATTTTTCGGTGATGTATGGTCAGGGTCTTGTCATCAATAGTGCAGGCCGGTCGGGATCACCGGTCTCGGCAACTGACCTGATGTTCTCTGGTACAGGTATCCTCCCATACACATCTGTTAATGAATCGGCGTATTTAAGAGGTCTGGCAGTATCACTTAATTTCAATAAAGTGATTACCGATGTGTTTGTATCGCACAAAAAAATTGATGGGAATGTAGCATTTGGCAATGATCAATTAACTCCGGTTTATTTTACATCGATACTGCAATCGGGATTGCATCGTACGCCCGGTGAGTTGCAGGACCGTAGGTCGGTTGCTGAGTTCTTAACCGGTATTCATTCCAGCATATTAGTTAGTAAATTAAAAATAGGTTTAAGTGCTTTGGCTGGAAAATATGACCTGCCACTCATACTTGACCGTAAACCCTATAACCGCTATTATCCTTCAGGTAGCGGCTTTTATAAAACGGGTATGGATATGAACTTCAGGATCAGAAATGTATACATGTTCGGAGAACTGGCAACATCAGACCTGGAGTCATATTCCGGTTTAGCCGGATGTTTGGTACAACTTGATAAAAAGATGAGTTGGTCTTTGCAGGTGCGAAAGTATGCGCGATCATTTAACGACAGGTTCACAGCTGTAAATGCAAGTGGTGGCAGTGCTAGAAATGAAATGGGTTTGTTCTCAGGATTCACATTTAAACCGGGCATAAGGTGGGAGTTGTCATGCATGATGAATCACTATTCAAATGAATGGTTGCGATATTCAACCTCGGCACCCGGTTCAGGTTCAGGATATATCTTTTCAATCTTTTACCGTCCCGACAGGTCGCGGGAGATCTATTTCAGGTATAAGTTAAATCACAAAGAATCAAATTCGCCGGATGCTCAAAAAAATGAAATGTTGACCGATGTTGCCGGTCATCATTACCGGTTCCAATATCAGATCCAGTTGAAGCAAAAAATAAAATTGCGCACAAGAGTAGAGTGGAGTAGCATTTATTCTAATAATTTTTCTGAGAAAGGGGTTATGGCTTTTCAGGATCTGATATATAAGCCATTGATGAAACCGTATAGTTTAACATTCAGATACGTGATGTTCAATACCGATAGTTATCAAACACGGATCTATGCTTATGAGAACGATGTGCTGTATTCATATTCCATCCCTGCCTATTATTATCAAGGATATCGGTATTATGTATTGTTGAGATATAAAATCAGGTCGGGATTGGATCTTTGGATCCGTTATGCCCGCACAAGATATTTCAACAGGAATAGTGTTGGTTCAGGCTATGATGAGATACCGGGGAATAAAAAAACTGAGTTCAAGTGCCAGCTCAGGATTCTTTTTTAACAAAGGCCGCTGCTGCTTCAGCGCATCGTTCACCATCCATGGCTGCCGACATTATTCCTCCAGCATATCCGGCACCTTCCCCGCAAGGGTAGAGGCCCATCACATCAGGATGCATCAGTGTATTACGGTCGCGTGGTATCCTCACAGGTGACGAAGTGCGTGATTCTGTTGCCACCAAAATGGCCTCTTCTGTAACAAAGCCTTTCATCTTTTTTTCGGTGAGTGCTATCCCCTTTTTAAGTGTTTCTGCAACAGCTATTGGTAGCACGTCATTAAGGTCGCAGGGTATAACTCCCGGAATATATGAACAAGATGGAAGGGTGGACGATAATTTGTTATTCAAAAAATCAGTGATCCTGATAGCGGGAGCGGTAAGGTCAGATCCTCCTGCAACAAACGCTTTTTTCTCTACTTCTGATTGATATGCCATAGCACGTAGTGGTCCTAAAGTTGCGAAAGGTTTAAAATCATCTTCATCAACCGAAACCACAAATCCTGAATTTGCAAATGGGTTGTTACGTTTGGAAGGTGACCATCCGTTGACCACCAGTTCGCCCGGTGCGGTGGATGCAGTAGTGATGATCCCTCCCGGACACATGCAAAATGAATACACACCTTTCTCACTCACCTGAACAGCTGTGTTGTAGGCAGCAGGAGGGAGGTTCACAGGCTTGATGCTGCATCGATATCTGATGGAGTCGATCAGCTTCTGTGGATGTTCAACTCTCACTCCTAAAGCGAATGGTTTGGCTTCAATGGCAATATCGCTTTCATGTAATAAGGAATAAATATCGCGTGCCGAATGTCCCGTAGCAAGTATCAAAGCTTTGCACTTATGATTTAATGGTGTTCCGGTTTCTCTCAAGGCTTTTACCACTACCTGTTTCAACCCACCGGAGTCAAATTGGATGCCTGTTAAACGGTGGCCAAAATGTATTTCACCACCATGGTCCAGGATACATTGTCTTATGTTTTCTATAATGCCCGGTAATTTGTTGGTGCCAATATGTGGATGAGCATCAACTTTAATGTCATGTGATGCACCAAACTGAATAAAGCAATCCAGTAATTTTGATATCTGCTCTTTGGAGCCCGACCGTGTATATAGTTTACCATCAGAATAAGTACCTGCACCCCCTTCACCAAAACAATAATTGGAGTCATTATTCACTATCCGGTCGCGGTTAAGAATGGCAAGATCTCTTCTACGGTCGCGAACCATTTTTCCACGTTCAAAAATAACAGGTTTTACTCCCAGCTCAAGAAGTTTTAGTGCTGCGAATAATCCGGCCGGACCGGCACCAATTATAACAACCTCGTGACCGGATGATACGTTTTGAAATGATCTTGTAATGTTAACCTCCTCAAGGATGTCATTACCTGTTGTAAATTGAACCTTCAATACAAAAACCGGGCGCTTGCTACGTGAATCTATCGATCTTTTTAGGATCCGATATCGTTTAATATCGGAAACCTGCAAACCCTGTGATGAAGCGATCTTCTGTAATAAGAAATTTTCACCGGCCACTTCTTCAGGTGGCAGGGTGAGTTCAAGAATTTTGATCATGCAATGACTTTACTCGAAAGTAAAAGAAATCAGGAATGTTTTCGAACGTAATGACTCAAGTGATGAGCTGAAGATCTTTGGATCGTCGACCAGCAAGTTGTTAAGTCCGTTGTACATTTTTATCTCAGGTGAGAATTTGAATCGTTCCAAATAAAAATCAAAACCAAAGCCGATCTCATAGCCATAATCCTGGCGTTTGAGTTTTACAAATTCTTTGTCTTTGTTCTCAACTTTGGCCTGTGATACCATATCTAAACTATACTTGAATCCACCTATCACATACACCCTGTAATTGTTAACCCGGTTCGATTTGAACTTTACCAATAGCGGGAATTGAAGGTAGGTACTTTCAATTTCTTTAGTAGTAGTACCAACAGGGGTCCCGTTATCATAAAACGTATAATCAACATTTCTTCCGGAGAAGGCAAGGTCAGGCACAAATCTGAGATCGAAATTTTCACTTAATCTTAGGTTAGCGATGATACCCAGGTTGAAACCTGACTGCTTTACTGCTTCGGCAACATATAATGAGTCGATCTGGTTGAATTCCGGTATGCGGGTAAGTTTGAATGTAGAGGTGTTTAATCCAAGGAGGAAACCAAAATGGATCTTTTGCTGATCGTATTTTGGAAGGTTCTTAACTTTCTGGCGTTGAGCTCGTGATTCAGTTGATGACAAAGCCAATGTTACCACAACCAGCAATAACATTGTGATGATACGAGATAGGGAAGGCGATATTTTATTGATACTCTGATTCATTATTATTTAACTACTTCTTTGATACCAGTATAAATAGAAGCGATGCCAAAGGTAAGGGCTTTTTGTTTACAATCACTGAAACCGGCATCCTGCATCTTTTGAAGGAATGCCTCCCCATCAGGGAATTGCCGCACCGATTCCGGTAAATAGCTGTATGCCGACCGGTCTTTGGATACCAGCTTGCCTACCAGAGGTAAGATATGGTCAAAATAAAGCCAATAGATATTTTTAAACGGAAATTTCGTTGGTTTTGAGAATTCCAGCACCATCACCATGCCACCGGGTGCAAGTACTCTTCTCATTTCAGATAATCCTTTATCAAGGTTTTCAAAGTTCCTGACTCCAAACGCAACGGTAACCGCGTCAAATTTATTGTCTTCAAATGGAATAGATTCTGAATCGGCTTTTTGTAACGTGATGAGTTCTGACAACCCTGCTTTTTGGATCTTCTCTCTTCCAACATCAAGCATCTTGGCTGATATATCTATTCCGGTGACTGAGCCAGGGTTTAAAGAAGTGCTTGAGATTGCAAAGTCGGCGGTACCGGTAGCTACATCCAAAATAGCATCTGGTTTTTGTTCAGCCAGAATTTTCATAGCTTTCTTTCTCCACCTTTTGTCTATACCCAGTGAAAGTATCCTGTTCAACAGATCATATTTACCTGAAATATTGTCGAACATGATCTCAACTTCTTCCTTCTTTGATTTGCCTTCAATATGATAAGGTGAAACAGGTTGGTTATGTTGTAAACTATCTTTCAATTTATAAGTTTGATTTCTATCCTACCATGAAATGCGCATCCGGATACTTGTAATCTACTGAGATCACCCGTTTGCTCAGTGCAATGGCAAGCGTAAGTGTGCCTATCCGTCCAACGAACATGGAAACAATGATGAGGATCTTAGAGTTTATGGCAAGTTCGGAAGTTATACCGGTGGTAAGTCCTACCGTTGCAAATGCCGATACTTCTTCGAATAAGAGATTCAACACATCAATACCGGGTTCAAATACTGTGAGCAGGAATGTTGCAATGAAGATAAATGAAGCTGAGAATATAAAAATGGAGAATGCCTTGTTAAGGATATCCCATTCCAGATTATGTTTGAATAGTTCAAGATTCTTCTTACCACGGATGGTTGCAAAAGCTGAAAGGATAATAATGGTGAAAGTACTGGTTTTGATTCCACCACCTGTTGAACCGGATGATGCTCCTATGAACATCAGGAATATCATAAGTATGAGTGTTGGGACTTGAAGGACACCTATATCAACAGTATTAAAACCGGTTGTTCTGCAAGTAACGGATTGGAAAATTGAAGTGATCCCCATTTCGGCCCCTCTATAACCTTGCATGCTATTATCTTTTTCGAGCCAGTAAAAAATAGCAGCACCAAAAATTATTAAGATTATAGAAGTATACAGAGAGATCTGACTACTTAGGCGGTATTTTTTCCATGGCAGGCGCATACGTTCACGCATTGCACGAATGCCGAATACATCTCTGATGGTACTGAATCCCAGGCTACCAAAGAAAATTAGTGCAGCAAATGCCAGATGTAAAACGAATGAACCTTTGATATAGGTCTCAGTTAATCCATTGGTGAATAACGAGAACCCGGCATTGTTGAACGCTGAGATAGAGTGGAAGATGGAAAAGAAAACTTTTTGTCTTGTTGATGCAAATTCTATGGAAGGATCCCATAGTGAGAAGATGGTGATAGCCCCTATAGTTTCGATAAGGAAAGAAAGAAATATGATCTGACGGAGCAGCGACTTTGCATCAAACAGGGAACCCGAGCTGAAATAATCTTTCATCATAGAGTGATGCTTGATGCTGGTACCTTTAGAATAGAATGAGGCAAAGAATGTTGCAAAAGATATCATATTCAAGCCGCCAAGCTGAATAAGAAACAAGATCACCAGCTGTCCTTTATAAGAAAAGAAAGTGGCGGTGTCTACTATTATAAGTCCTGTAACACAGCTGGCACTTGTAGATGTGAATAAAGCAGTGAGAAAATCGGCGCCATATCCGTTAACGGTCATTTCCGGCATCATTAACAATATTGCCCCTGAAAGGATCAATATTACAAATGAGAAAATGAACATGGATGACGGTTCAAGTTTTATAGAATCTAAGAAAGTACTCGCTTTTGCAAGGTCAATGATCAATAGTACCAGCAGAATAAACTGTAGTATAAGGTGGTATGCCGAGATAAATCCACCATATCCCATAGCCATCATAAGGCTTCTTACAACCGGCTTATTAAATATGAGCGTGCTGAGAGCTTCAAGAAGTAATAGGATTACCAACGCCAGTTCAAGCCAGGTACTTTTTATGAATTTGGCCGGTTCAAAAGTGTAAAGGAAGCGAATGGTATAGTTAAGAATGTAGAAACCGAACAGGAACTTCATTAAAAAGATCTCTACGGTCCGGTTCTCATCAGTTTGCGGAAATCCTATGCTGTAAACCAGTACACCAATGGCAAGAAATGCCACAATAAAACTTTGTATCCTGAATAGGAGAAGTACAGTGTCTTTACTACCAAATATCCTGAGATTTACCTTCTCACGGAAGGAGTCTATTGACATGGTCAGGAGTTTTTTGTTTCGTTGAGAGGTAACTTTAGTGATTGGGCTTCACGCATCAACTGTTGCCTGTTTACAGGAGCTACCCCTACCGTTTCACATACCAGTCCGCCTGCAAGGTTGGAAAGTCCTGCGATCGCTTCTTTCGGTAGTCCTGCCGCTAATCCAAGTGATGCTACACTTATAACAGTATCGCCGGCACCTGACACATCTGAAATGTCACGTATATGAGCAGGGATCAAACTATATGTTTCTTTGTCACAAATAAATACACCTGCCTCTGACAAAGTGATCATAACCAAAGCGTGTTCATTCCTGCTAATGAGTTCAAGAGCTGCATTATGAATACCGGTTATGTCACCCTTTTCCAATTCAAGTTTCAGGCCCATCTTTAACTCAATAAAGTTTGGCTTGAACAACTGAACATTTTTATAAGTAAGGAAATTCTTCTTTTTGGGATCAACGGTAACAGGTATATTCAACTTGTTAGCATGCGAAATAATTTCATGTATCACCTGCTCACTCAATATTCCTTTGTCATAATCCTCCATGATAATCACATCCGGCGATTCATCTTTACAGATG
>JAHEMF010000010.1:41918-72818 GCA_024643795.1 Bacteroidota bacterium
TGGATTTGAATTGAGCCACCAGTTTTGCAGCGTCATCGCCATCTAGATCGGTAGTGCTTTCTTCATCAACCCTTATTAACTGGTGGTGGTTACCTATCACACGGGTCTTTACAGTAGTAATGCGATTGCTCGACCGCAAAATGCCATTACTCTTAAGATCATTGTTCGACAGTAGCGACATGAATTCATCTCCATACCTATCGCTCCCTATTACAGAGATCAGGATAGGAGTAGCTCCCAATGCCTGGAGGTTAATGGCCACATTGGCTGCACCTCCCGGTCTTGATTCGTGTCGTTGAACCTGTACAATTGGTACCGGGGCTTCGGGACTGATACGCTCAACAATACCCCACAGATATGAATCCACCATTACATCACCCACCACAACTACTTTCATGCGGGTGAAGGCTTCAAACAAATCTTTTATTTCATAGTAGTTGTTCAACTTTCAGGTCTTGAATTATTTTATTTTAGCAAGGCACTCTTTGATCCGTTTAGCGGCTTCAATAAGCTGTTCATCTGCCGTAGCATAACTTATACGAATGCAGTTAGGCTCACCAAATGCTTCACCGGGTACCAGACCTACATGACCTTCTTTTAAAAGGTACATGCACAGGTCGTTAGAGTTATTTATTACTATGTCACCTGCTTTTTTACCAAAATAATAACTCACATCAGGGAAAATATAAAATGCACCTTGCGGAATATTTAGCTTTAAGCCGGGTATATCCTTCAAATGAGATAACATGAGGTCTCTTCTGCGAAGGAAGGTCTCTCTGAGAGTTACAAGGAAGTCATGCCCCGATGTAAGTGCAGTAAGTGTGGCTCTTTGAGCGATAGAACTGGCAGCAGAGGTGAATTGACCTTGCATCTTGTCACATGCTGCAGCGATCCATGCCGGAGCACCAATGTATCCGATCCGCCAGCCTGTCATTGCAAAAGCTTTTGAAACACCATTCACTATCACCACACGGTCACGTACTTCTTCAAACTGTGCTATACTTTCATGTGATCCCTGAAAATTAATATGTTCATAGATCTCATCAGATACGATTATGATATCTTTATAAGGAGCCAGAACATCGGCAAACGCTTTCAACTCCTCTTTCGTATATACGGAACCGGAAGGGTTGCAAGGTGAAGAAAAGATAAGCATCTTAGTTTTGGGCGTAATAGCTTTTTTTAACTGATCAGCAGTTATTTTATAATCAGTCTCTACAGATGATGGAATGAATACCGGAACCCCTTCAGCCAGGGAAATGATCTGTGTGTAACTAACCCAGTAGGGTACGGGAACCAAAACTTCATCGCCCGGATTAATTGTGCTCAACACTACATTGGCAATCGCTTGTTTTGCACCTGTGGATACTACTATATTCTCTGTTTTGAATTCAAGGTTGTTCTCATCCTTGAATTTCTCCACGATGGATTCTCTCAGATCGCTGTATCCTGATATAGGTGGATAGTGTGTAAATCCGTCATCAATAGCCTTTTTGGCTCCTTCTCGGATCACTTCCGGAGTAATAAAATCCGGCTCCCCTAAACTGAGGCTGATCACATCAACCCCTTTTTCTTTAAGTTCTCTGCTCATTCTTGCCATTGCAATGGTCTGAGATTCAGAGAGTTGTTCAATTCTTGTAGCTAGTTTACCCATAAGACGACGCAAATCTAACAAAAGCTAGCCTGAGCCCAATCTACCTTGTCATGATATTATCAGAAATCGGGAGTTGATATTTTGAAAAATATATTATATCATTGTGATATTAAAATGATATCAATTATGAAAAATGAATCTTCTTACAGCCCTTTATCAGCATACATCATGCTTGTCTTTTTTGCATCTATGCTTGGGCTTTCAGTATTTATGATCCTGAATACCACCTTATGGAGTATCCCTTGTATTATGATCACGCTGGTAATGGTACCTGGATTTATGATTGTAAACCCCAATGAATCTACTGTGCTGGTCTTATTTGGTACTTATAAAGGCACGGTAAAGGCAAACGGTTTCTGGTGGGTGAATCCATTTTTCAGCAGAAAGAAGATCTCATTAAAGGCCAGAAATCTTAATGGCACACCTTTAAAGGTAAATGATAGCATAGGGAACCCTATTGAAATTGCAGCTGTGATAGTGTGGCAGGTTCGTGATACTTTCAAAGCAGCATTTGAAGTTGATGATTATGTACAGTACGTACACATTCAAAGTGAGGCTGCTGTAAGGCACCTTGCAGGAAAGTGCCCGTATGACAATTTTGAAGATGAGTCTGCTGAGATTACTTTAAGGGCCGGCACCGACCAGATCAATGAAATGTTGGAGTTGGAACTTAACGAACGACTTGCACCTGCCGGTATTACTGTAATTGAGGCCAGGATCAGTCACCTGGCTTATGCGCCTGAAATAGCAGGGGCTATGCTTCAAAGACAACAGGCAACAGCAGTTGTTGCAGCGCGTAAAAAAATTGTGGAAGGAGCAGTAGGTATGGTGGAGATGGCGCTGACCGAGTTGGGTAAGAAAAATTTCATTGAGCTGGATGAAGAACGCCGTGCTGCCATGGTGAGTAACTTATTAGTGGTTTTATGCGGCGACAGAAATGCTCAGCCGGTAATAAATACAGGAACACTGCATAACTAAACAATGGCCGGGAAAGAAGAGAAAAAGGCATTTGTTCTTCGTATCAATCCGCGTACTCTCAAAGATCTGGAGAGCTGGGCCAATGATGAATTTCGCAGCCTTAACGGGCAGATAGAATTTCTACTCCAGCAATCGCTACGGCAGTCGGGCCGTAAGTCTAAATCCGCAGCAGGTAAGAAAGGAAATGATGATAAGGAAGCCAGTTAGGATGTATTGGTCATTCTTTACGATATTTGCAGGCTCTAATAAAACGATCTTACATGGACACCTGGGACAGTATTGCTGATATTCTCTTTTATCTTGCTCCTGCACTTTTAGTATTCGGGATGGCTTATCTGATGATCAAGAAATTTCTTGATACCAATCAAAGAGTTAAAATGATTGAGTTGAAGATGAGCCTGCAAAAGGAACTTATTCCTATGCGCATGCAAGCCTTTGAAAGAGCAGTACTATATCTGGAGAGGATATCCCCCAACAATCTTCTTATAAGAGTATATGAACCCGGTTTATCATCGGGTGAATTTCATCGCGAACTACTGAATACCATCCGGTCGGAGTATGAACACAATGTAACGCAACAGGTATATATGTCAAATTCATCCTGGGCTGCTGTCAGACAAGGCAGAGATGAGCTTGTGAAAGTGATCAATATGGCTGCTGAACGATCCGGCCCTAACGCTCCCGGAGCCGAACTCAGCAAGCATGTTTTTCAGATCATGATGGATGAAGAAAATTTTCCTGTACAAAAAGCAATCGATCAGGTGAAGAGTGAAGCGTATTCACTTTTCTGATAATTTATCTGATATCATGACCAAAAATTCCGATGATAAATCATTTATAACGGATTCGAATATACGGATCGAGCGTTTGTATAAGGATCCGTTACCTATGTCGGAGGAACCCGGAATGTATCCGTATACCAGGGGTGTGCAGGCTGATATGTACCGTAGCAGGTTATGGACTATGAGGCAGTATGCCGGTTTTAGCACAGCCGCTGAATCAAACAAAAGATACCGCTACCTGCTTTCGCAGGGAACAACAGGACTAAGTGTGGCTTTTGATCTTCCAACACAGATCGGATTTGACTCCGACAGTGATTTTGCCGATGGTGAAGTTGGAAAGGCCGGTGTGGCCATTGACTCACTAAAGGATATGGAAGAACTCTTTGAAGGTATTGAGCTGGAAAAGATATCTACGTCAATGACCATCAATTCAACAGCAGCCATTTTGTTGTCGATGTATATTGCTTTGGCTCGTAAACAAGGGGCTGATATCAGCAAGATTTCAGGGACCATTCAAAATGATATTCTGAAGGAATATGCTGCCAGGGGTACTTACATCTATCCGCCACAGCCTTCTATGCGGATCATCACCGACATATTTGAGTACTGCAGTAAAGAGGTTCCAAAGTGGAATACTATTTCAGTGTCAGGATATCACATTCGTGAAGCTGGTGCGTCTGCAGTGCAGGAGCTGGCATTCACCTTGGCTGATGGTAAGGCTTATTTGAAAGCAGCTTTGGAGAAAGGTCTTGACATAAATGTATTTGCAAAACGTATTTCGTTCTTCTTCAATGCACATAACAACTTATTTGAAGAGGTGGCAAAATTCAGGGCGGCGCGGCGCATGTGGGCACAGATAACAAAAGATCTGGGAGCTACTGATCCCAGAGCACAGGTGTTAAGGTTTCATACCCAAACAGGTGGTTCAACGCTAACAGCTCAGCAACCCATGAACAACATCATAAGAGTTACCATACAGGCACTCTCTGCAGTTCTGGGTGGTACGCAATCATTACATACAAATGGTTATGATGAAGCGCTCTCACTACCAACCGAAGAGGCGGCAACCATCGCACTACGTTCGCAGCAGATCATTGCTCATGAAAGCGGTGTTACCATGACGGTTGATCCGCTGGGAGGCTCATATTTTATTGAAAAACTCACCAACGATGTTGAGAAAGAAGCCTATAAGTATCTTGAAAAGATCGATGAGATGGGCGGTGCGGTAAAAGCAATTGAAGCAGGTTATATACAAAATGAGATAGCAGCATCAGCATATAAGTATCAAAAGGAAATTGATACCGGTGATAAGGTCATTGTTGGATTAAACAGCTTCAAGAGTGATGAACCACCATTTGACAAACATTTTAAAATTGATGATTCAATAAGAAATGTACAGATCGAAAAACTTAAAAAGCTGAGAGCGGAACGTAACAATGAAAAAGTGAATTCATGTTTACAGAATATTTCAGCAGCAGCTAAGTCTGATCAGAACCTTATGCCACTTATAATTGAAGCTGTTGAGAGTTACGCCACTCTTGGTGAGATCTCGGATGAGTTAAGAAAAGTTTTTGGTGAGTATCAGGGGTAGGCTTACTCTTTCACTTTTTTACTACCGTCTTCGCGGATGATGATAAAGATCTCTTCATCATCCTTTTTCATCAGATAATTTTCACGGGCAAATTTTTCCAGATTCTCAGGGTCCGACATAAGGTCGTGCATATCGGTCTTGTTCTTTTCTATCTGCTCTATGTAGTAATCTTTTTCTTCTTCAAGTTTGGAAAGTGTCTGATTGTCTCTGTAGCGGCTGATGAGGTCATTCTTATCAAAAAATGCCACCCATACCACGAACAAAATAGCTGTTATCACATACTTGTTCTTAAGTATCTGAATAGTTCGTTCGTGCTTTTTCCAGTCTATCATAGGGTAAAATTAGTGAATAGGGCGGGTAATAGTTGGGGCTTTATCCCAACTTATTTACATCTGAATGTTAAAAGGGCCGCTTAAATTAAACGGCCCTTTCTGATCTTAATTGTCGCTTTCAAGGAATGGGTACCTGAAATCAACTGCAGGAACAAACGTTTCTTTTATGGTTCTTGGAGAAACCCAGCGTAGCAGGTTGATCATTGACCCGGCCTTGTCGTTGGTGCCTGAGCCCCTGGAACCACCAAAAGGCTGTTGTCCTACCACCGCTCCGGTACACTTATCATTGATATAAAAGTTACCTGCAGCATTTGATAATGCCTTGGTGGCTTTGTCGATTATATACCGGTCCTGAGAAATGATGGATCCGGTAAGAGCATACATTCCGGTATTGTCTACCAATGTAAGCGTTTCATCAAACTTTGAGTCCTCATATACATATATGGTAAGTACCGGACCAAAGATCTCTTCGCACATGGTAATATATTTAGGGTCCTTAGCTAATAAAACAGTTGGCTCAATGAAATAGCCTTTTGATTTATCACAGTTACCACCGGCAATTATTTCAACTTTATCACTGGTGCGTGCATTGCTGATATAGTTCTCGATCTTGTCAAACGATTTTTCATCGATCACCGCATTAATGAAGTTTGTAAAATCTTCTGTACCTCCCATTTTCATGGATTTGAGGTCTCTTACAAGTTTTTCTTTTACTTCACCCCATATAGATGCAGGGATATAAGCCCTTGAGGCTGCCGAACATTTCTGTCCCTGAAATTCAAATGCACCGCGTGAAAGAGCAGTTACCAGTACATCAACATCTGCTGAGGCATGAGCAAGAATAAAATCCTTTCCTCCAGTTTCACCAACAATACGAGGATAGGCTTTATATGTAGCGATATTAGAGCCGATCTCTGACCATATATTTCTGAAGACCTCAGTTGATCCGGTGAAGTGTATACCGGCAAAATCAGGATGTTTAAAGATCACATCTCCTGCAACCGGACCTGATACATATATGAGATTGATAACCCCATCCGGCACACCGGCCTTTTTAAACACTTCCATAAGAACATTGGCAGAGTAGATCTGTGTATTCGATGGTTTCCATACAATGGTATTACCCATCATGGCAGCTGATGTTGGCAGGTTACCGGCAATAGCTGTGAAGTTGAAAGGTGTGAGGGCGAAAACAAACCCTTCCAGCGGTCTTTGTTCCAGGCGATTCCATACTCCCGGCGACGATTTTGGTTGCTGGTTATAGATCTCGTACATATACTGCACATTGAAGCGCAAAAAGTCGATCATCTCACAAGCAGCGTCTATCTCTGCCTGGAATGCATTCTTAGATTGCCCCAGCATGGTAGCTGCATTTATTTTGGCACGGTATGGACCTGCAAGCAGGTCAGCAGCCTTCATAAAGATTGCTGCACGATGTTCCCAGGTCAATGATGCCCACTCATTTCTTGCAGCCAAGGCAGCATCAATGGCCATCTTTACATGCGAAGCATCACCCTGGTGATAGTTACCAAGTATATGCTGGTGATCATGTGGAGGGCTAAGCTTTTTAAGCTTATCGGTCCTCACTTCCTTGCCACCTATATACATAGGTACATCAACCTGCATTTTGCGGAGTTCCTTTAGGGTATCCTTTAATTTTTTTCGTTCCGGTGAACCGGGAGAATAATTCAAAATAGGCTCGTTAACTGCCTGTGGTACTTTGAAAATTGCGTTTGCCATGTCTGTGCTTTTATGTTTCGAGGGCACAAAATTAGCAATTAAAGGGGTAGGGAATAGTGATTCCGGTTACAGGTGCGCTGTGTAAGAGTTTGAAACATTTTTACGTCTTATAGGGTAAAAGGAGCAAGGTTCCCCAACCTGTGTGCAGTTGAAAATTCCGGTGAAAAGCTTGTAACTAATTGATAATAAGTAAACAAGATCATGGAAGATAATACATCTGGTAGCGTAAAATGTCAATATATCACGCTTGACGACCACGGAAATGTGACTGAAAGTTGTGATACTTTGTTTGAAATGAACACTTTTTCAGGATCAGGCACACGCAAGAAATTCCCGTTCCTGAATAATATCCTGAGAAAACTCAAAACCACTAAAAACGCAGAACCGATCTTTTTACCTGACATCGATTTTCATTGTGAAGAATACCATAGTATTTGTGATTTCACTTTTATGCGCACTACCGATGCACGCGGGATCAAACGTATTATCTGGATGATCTATGACAATAGCGTGCATTATAAAGAAATGATAAAACCGGGATCCAAATTACTGAAGGCTACAGCACGGCTTATGAATATTACACTGCTTTAACCAACTCTTCAGTTTCAGTGTATAATAAGTACCCTTGAGGATCTTTCATTCCCATTTCAGACAAGCAGTCAGCATAATCCCTTATCTGTTTCGCGTGTTCATCTGATGCAGTTCCTGTTTTGTAATCAACTATGATGGTATGTTCAGTATTGTGCAATACCAGATCAGGTCGGTATACTTTACCATCAGGTTTTAATATTTCGGCTTCATTCAAGATTTTGAATGAACTGAGATCCCAGTTATTTTCTTTCAGCAATGAAGCAGCCACTTTAACTGATCTTTCAATCCGTTCATACGTTTCAATATCCAGTAATTCTTTATCCAACAATGATAAAAGTGATTTGTGATCATTGAATTCCATGCCATAGTTCGACATGATCTTATGGAACAGAATTCCGAATGAAGTATCAGGACGTTCTTTGTCCATACTAGAGATCTTGTCGCTATTTACAACTCCCCACATCTTATTTTGCCAGGATGAAATATCCCAGGTTGAGGGAGGTTCAGCAGAATGTAAGGGCCTTAAGTCTTTATCAACAGGATATGGGCCGCATGTTCTATCACCTGAGCTGAAACAATCATTCTCAAATGCATCGTTGCATAGTAGCAATACCTGTGTTTGTTCGAGAATATTATGAATGATGGTTTTTACATTTTTTACTGCTTCAGCCTTTTTTGCAGGCTCGGTTGTGTGTACATAAAGATGCTGAGCCGCTCTTGTAAAACTAACATAGAGGAGATTCAGGTTATCAATGAGGTTCTGTGAATGATCATCATGATAATCATCTTTAAAGTAAGATCGTTCCAGTGATGAATTGCCTTTTAACGGGAAGGCCGGATAATCATTAAAATCTTTATCCTTTGCTTTCATCCATTTTAAGCCTTTATTATCATTGTGGATCTTCCAGTCGGCAAAAGGCATGATCACAACAGGGAATTCAAGTCCTTTTGCTTTGTGAATGGTCATTACATTAATAGCATTTGTATCAGAAGGTATATTCACCGAACAGGCATCTTTTTCTTCATGATCATCATACCACCGTAAAAACCCGCTGATACCTTCTCCTTTTTGTATATCGAATTCGCGCACCACATCCAAAAGTTTATGAATGTAGGGGTCGGGTGATCTGGATATGCCTGTGGAAAGACAAATATTTTCTACAGCTTCATAGGTGCTCATGTTTTTTATAATGTCAACCAGTTTTTGAAGCTCTTCTATTGAGTCATTTTCAAAAATGCCTGATGCATCAGTGGGTGGATGGGTGAGATGAATATTAGAAAAATAGCGGATGTGCGATCTTGATATCTGGTCATTGTGATCAAGTGCAAGGCGAAGTAGCGCCAATACAAACCTTACTTTGGATGACCCTTTCATCAGCATAGCCTCTGCAGATAGTAGTTCATTGACACCATTTTGCTGCAGATATGATATTGCAGCAATTGCCTCTGAGTTAGTGCGTACTAAAATGCAAATATCTTTATATCGGTAACCAATTTCTAAGAGGTCAATGATAGTAGAGTGAACTTTGAGTAGAGAATTTTTCTTCCATTCTGCCATCCCGGTATCCACCTCATTGTTATCATCGTCATCATCTTTACCACCTTTAAAATAAGTTATCTCAACATAACCTTCACCGTTGATACCTTTGGTAAATTTCTGTTCAACACTTTTTTTAATGTAGGCATACTTCAGAAGTTCGGTCCACTGTTCTCCCATTTCGGGTTTGATCAGATCAGCTGCAGCAGGAAAAAAGTGATTATTGAAGTGGATCACTCTTTCATAGCTTCTGAAATTTTTCTCAAGAATAAATTCATTGATGATCTTGTCAAAGGCATGGAGGTCTCCGGTCACCTTTTCAAGTAAAAGTCTCATGTTACCGCCTCTCCAGCGATAAATAGATTGTTTGATGTCACCAACCAAAAGCGCATAGTTGCCTGAACCTAATCCGTTTTTTATTAGTGGCAACATATTGTTCCATTGCAGGGTAGAAGTATCCTGAAACTCATCGAGCATGAAATGTTTGTATCGGTTTCCGGTCTTTTCATATACAAAAGGGGCGTCGGTGTTGCCAATGGCATTGTCGAGGATCCTTGGGGTATCACTTATGAGCAGGATCTCCTCTTCGTCGCGGTATTTTTTGAGCTTTTCATTAAATTTAAAGATCAACCCGGCCAGATAAATATTTTTAAGAATAGCTGAAACGGTGTTGTATTCCTCAAAGTATTTGTTGTGAAACTCATGTGTTTCCCTCAGGATAGGGTTGAGGTGCGACGTGGCTAATTCGTCTATCAGTTGTTCATTAACATCTTTTTTGCGAGACCATTTTATTTCGCCATCTAATGTTTGCTGCAGTCTTTTTCCGAACTCATAATCAGACCAACTTTTAGGGTCGATAATTTTTTTAAAATGTGATACGGTGCCTGATCCTTTATGATAAAAGTCCTCAGTTGTAAGTTTGTTATCATCCAATACTTTAAAAAACTTTTGGCCAAACGCCTTCATACTATCCCTGTAAAAGGCTTTACGGGCCTTCAGTTCTTTTACATATTCAGGAGTTACCGTATAAATGTTGTTGTGACCAAACAGCTCATAAAACCTTTCTTTCACTACTTCCTGACCCACTTCATTGATCCCTTTAAATGTATTCCAGTTCTTTTCGTCTTCAATAAGATGAATCACATATTCTTCAAGCCATTGTCTGAGGTCTTTATCATCATCAAGAGAATCGAGAAGGGTGGAAGCTACATTCTCAATGATCAGGGTAGTGTCCAGTTCTATGCTAAATCGTTGTGGTAGATTTAATTCGCGTGCCAGATTTCGGACCAGGCTACTGAAAAAACTATCTATGGTTGTGATAGACAGGCCAGAATAATCATGAAGCAAGGCCTGAAGTGTATTCATTGCCCTTGATCGTACTCCCGCTTCGTCGAATTCTGTTTCATCCACAAGACTGCTTCTCATGGAAGATGACTCATTGGAGATGATCTGCACAAGGTTCTCAATGACCCGGGATTTCATTTCTTCCGTTGCCTTATTTGTAAAAGTTATGGCAAGGATACTCTTGAATGCTGAAGGATATTGCAATGCAAGTTTCAGATACTCTTTTACCAGAGTATATGTTTTACCTGATCCGGCGGATGATTTAAAAATATCAAGTCCGTTTTTGTGCATCCTCCAAATGTAATGAAAGTGGAGGTCACATGAAAAGAGAAAGAATGGTAGTCAATTTCAGCTTAATTGCCTTGTACGTCGTCAAGTTTTAAGTCTCCGTCCTTACCCCTGTACTTATAACCTATCAATGGAACAGTTACTGATTTAAAGGGTTTGTTGGAGGGAAGGAGTCTGTAATACATAAGCCCCTTGTCGGGATGAGTATCTGCAAGGGCATAAGCTTCGAGGTGATTGGAGATTCCTTTGGCTTTTATTTTACCCACATCCTCAAAAGTGATAGCATCGTGAGACTTTTGTATAATGAATGAATCAATGTCATTTTCTTTGATGGTGAACCAGGTGATCATTACATGGTCATATTCAGCCCGGGCTTCAAAATGCAATAATGTCAATGGGATGGAAGTTGGTGTTTTTGTCGCACGTATGATCACATTATCAATGCAAGCCACAGGCTTCTCTTCGCTTTTTATTCCCTTTCCCAATTGTATGGGAGCATTTTCTTCCCAGTCGAGCAGCGAATTTACCGGATGGTCATGACTCCAAATAGTAATGTTGTTCACTAATATTTCAGCAACACCTTCTACCGGGTCATACATGAATCGGTAATTCCGGAACTTCGCATCATCAGGAATCACAAAATTTGTTACTTCGTTAAAGCTATAAGGTTTATCCTGATCTTGCTTTAGTGAATATCTTATAAGGATCTTGTTTTCCCTTATACCAAATTCAAACTTCTTACCCCGGGTGAAGAATCCGCAGTTGTTGGTTGTTTTTCTGAAATCAAGACTTACATCAATTCCTCCGCTGTTAAATTCTTTAACGGCAGGTATTTCAAACAACAGCTCTTTATGTTCAGGATCGGGGGCTAGACCAAATGAGTTTTCTTCTCCGTCTTTTGTAATAATAGCATGAATATTATGTAGAGAGATCAGGTCGCCTACCGATGCAATATTTGTTGCGCCCGATTCCCAGTCGTATGCATAAATTACCTCACCAGGATTTATACTATAACCCATCATCATATTTTCTACAAGCCCTGCCTGTGAATCTTCAACTTCGGTTTGGTTTATGAGTAAGGTGAAATATAAAATAAGTCCTGCCATAGATGCAATGGCAACCACACCCACTGTTCGGTGGATAGTCTTGATCTTTTGTCGGTTCCTTAAACTCACAATACTGTTATTTATCTATTCGTACTTATATAATTTTTCTACCAGCTTCATTTTGCCATTGGTAACTACCATCAGGTATACACCTGGAACTAAATGGCTGACATCATTAATGGTTATCATGTTCTTTCCTGCGTGAACCATGGCGGTCTTTGAAATCATTTGTTGCCCGGCGCTGTTGATCAACATTATGGTTACTGCGTCTTGTTCTCCTGATACCAGTTCCATGTTGAAATACTGGTTAAATGGGTTGGGAGACACAGTTCCGATTCCGAATTCATGTGTGGATACCCGTTCAAAATCCACTGTTATTGTGTTGGAATACTTTTCCAACCCATCGGTATTTTGTTGTTTTAGCCGGTAGTATGAAACACCTTGAAGTGGACTCATATCAACATCGGTAAATGATTGTTCTGTTAGCATACCGGGCTTGGCGTCTCTGTATGCGATGTTTTGAAACACGTTTCCATCTGCTGAACGCTGTACATAAAATTTATTGACAGGAATATTGGAAATAGCTTTCCATTCAATATCTACCTTGTTGGCCTTGGGTGTTGCTTTGAAGTTCAGAACATCAGCAACTCCTGGTTTTTCAAGGGCTGCCAATCCAATCACACCCCAGGAATTATTATCGTTTATAGTAACTGACCCAATGCCGTTTATACTTCCTTTATTTATACCATTGGTGGATTGCCAGAATGTGCCATCCCAATAAACAGCTGTGATATCTTCTGTGGCATTTCGGCCAGTTAATGTGTTTTCAACATCTCTGTATGTTAATTCAACATCAGCTCTAAAGTTCTCTGAAGCCTCTATCATGTACCACCTGTCTATCATTCTGGATGCACCGCCGTCTTCACCATAAAAATTGATGTTAGTAACCGGACCATTTCCAGAAAGTGATGGTAATGGTTTGTTGTCGCTTGATGTATGTGCCGAGCTTATTTTCAAATCGGTGGGTGTGCTTGTGGTAGGAGTTATGGTAATGTTGGTTATTGAATTATTGTCGTCGCCAAATGGTATCACATGAATGCCATCCATAAAATTCTTCCATACCAGACTACCTTTCATGCTTCCGTCATTGGTGGTGCAGTTGAGGAATCCATCATGATAGGTGAGTGCACTCGATTTGCCTGACGCGAGTGTTAGTTGATGGTTTTGCAACGAAAGCTCTCCTTTTTGAAGATCCAGTTGCGTACGGACAATAATATCATTGGTGTTTATTTTTGCAGATGTACCAATACCCTGCATGTTGATCTTCAGAATCCCATATTGCCTGTTCAATAGTTGTGGATCTCCGGAAGAGATCACTTGATTTGCTGTTCCGTTATATTCAATAGTGCTGGTTGCTTCCAAAAAATAGTCGGTTCCGTTGGCCGGACCAGTAGCTGCATCATTTCCATATAAACCATTGGGGTGTGCTGTTTTGAATGTACCTTGATCGCTTATTTTAATTATGGAATGAGCTTTTGTTTTGTCGGAATAAATCCTGGATGTTCCTAACTCGAGAGTTCCGTTTTCCTTGATATTTAATGATGATATGTTGGCGTCGTTGAACGAGGAAACAAACAGGTCTCCTTTAATAACCTTTACATTACACCCCGGAGCAATTATTTGTTTGCAGTTAACAATGGTATGTTGCTTACTATTCTCATAATATTCAATCAAACCCTGTTTGTTGAAGTAAAGTTGTCCGGATGCTGTGCCATTGATGGTAGAAATTGAAGAATTACCTCCAATAACACACCTGTCGCCACCCAGCAATACTGAATGAGTGATAGTTGATGATGGATTGTTATCGAATAGTAGTGTACCTGCCGTATGGAAATAATCACCTTTTAGTGATAGCTGAATTGGATTCAGAGATATTTCATTCAGGTTATCATGTAGGATAAGCGTTCCTCCGGTCTGCCAAAATTCTCCATTTACCATGATAGATGCGCCTTTGTTCCCTCCCTGAGCAATTATAGTTCCACCTGAAATGATAAGATCGCCGGCAAATTGTGTTGTGACTTTTCCATTGGTTTTTGACAACCAGATGGTACCATTTTTTACTATCAAATCACCATTTCCGGTGATGTTAGTTTCATGAGATCCGTAATTAAAATTCACCTCACTGCCAAGCACATTAATATTTCCGGTAATATTTATGATTTCGGTTCCTGAGCTTCCTGAAGTTGTCACCTCACTGCCCGATGCTCCGTTGATGGTAAGATCACCCTGTATCTGACAATCAAGTTTGAGGTTGCTTGGAATACCGGCAAGACTGTTCAGTCCGTTAATACGGAATTTTGATGTTGCATTCTGCAGATCTATTTTCAGATCACCTCTTACTATGAATGATGAGGTTTCACTTTTTGAATGACATGCATATTGACCCATAAAAACGCCTCCACGCACATCCAGCTGAGCAATATCGAATGAAAAGTTACCTGCATCAGAACCGGTTAAATTGAATATGCCTCTAAAGTCGCCGGAGAACTGTATGAATCGTCCTCCTACTTCCAAACCTACATTTCCATTGCCTGTATTGGGTATGCCTGAATTATAATTCAGTACCATATAACCCAGATTAAGAATGTCATTGGTCACTTGCAGGTTAAAGTTTCCGGTACCGTTATAGATCCCGTTGAATGTACCGCCGATATTTATCAGCTCACCGGTCCGGAGTTTAAAACTTCCCTGATGGTCGCCGTTATGTACATCTAAAAATGAATTGACGTTATTTAGTTCAATACTACCTATATGAGTATCGTTGATCGATCCTGACCTGTCAAGCACTATCCATGCTTGTCCGATGGTCAATTTACCCATGATCTGATGCGACTCGAACATATTGTTCTGGTTCCATTCAAAGATCAACCCGTTTTGAAATGAGTTTAGCGTTAGATCGCCAAAGTTTCCGGTCACTACCGAGCCTAGCGGAACCGACAGGTAGTTATACCATCTGTTAATGATCAATTTACTTTGAGGTTGAAAATTCTCTACACCTTGTGTAAATAATGTTGCGCCGTTCGCTGAATTATCTGCCGGATCCCAAATGAAAGTAGACCCGTTATTAAGAGCAAACTTGTTTCCCTGTAAAAAACTGATATTGCCTTTGTTCATATCGAACCTGCCGCTTACCTCCAGATTACCATTTATAGTGATCCGCTTTCCCGGATCCAGGTATAGTTTAGCTCCCTGGTCAATAAACACATCAGTGATAATGGTATTGTTATCGATATACAGTGAGTCGGAATTCATGATCATCACATTGTCTGTAGCCTGAGGAACTCCTGCAGGCAACCAGTTTTGTGGATCATTGAATTTTCCTGAACCGGCAGATAACTTTGTTTCTGCAAATGTGAAAACAGATATAAGCAGCAAAAGTCCGGTCAGCAAGGCCGGATTCAAAAAGATAAAATATTTGCGATATAAATGTTTGATCATATATTACTTTGAAACAACAGGAAGAGTAGGGGTTAGCGATAATGACTTAGCTGTCTTATACCTGCCTTGCCTGTTTGTAGTATCGTCAGGTTGAATTATAGCTTGCATTATTTCCATTTCTGTTGGCAATGCATCCTGTTCAAGTACTTGCTGTACTGCAGCTTTTGATTGTTCGGGTTTATTGAAATGCAAAAAGGAGATTACGCCAACTACAATTGCCACAGTGCTCACCGATGCAATTACCAGCAGGCGATGCCGTTGACTTTGCCGTTGACGGCTTTTTAATTTATTCCTTTTTGCCATTTTCGTTACCTATGATCTATGCCTGAACAAACATCAGATCCTCAATTTGTATAGTGCTGTTCTCACAAAGTAGAGCAGCCCTTTCAATTACAGCTTTCAACTCCCGTACATTACCCGGCCAGTCATAGTTCAGCATGAACTGAACAGTTTCTTTTGAAATATGAATGGGATCAATTTTGTTTGATTTGCAGAAGTCGTTCAGGAAACTTTTAGCCAGAAGTATCACATCATCACCTCTTTCATTCAAAGGAGGCAGGTGAATCAGAAATCCTTGTATCCTGTAAAACAGGTCTTCACGAAATCTTCCTTCCTTTACTTCGGTAAGCAGATTCCTGTTTGTTGCGGCAATGAGTCTGAAGTCAAGTTTTATGGTTTTGTTACCACCAATACGGTTGATCTCCTTCTCCTGCAACACTCTCAATAGTTTGGTTTGCAAATGCAGGTTCATTTCTCCTATCTCATCCAGGAAAATAGTTCCATTGTTTGCCTGTTCAAATTTTCCTATTCTGCGTTCACGGGCATCGGTAAATGCACCCTTCTCATGGCCGAATAATTCGCTTTCTACCAGGTCTTCGGGAATGGCACCCATGTTCACCGTTACAAATGGTTTTCTTGATCGTGATGAATTATAATGTAGTGCTCTTGCTACCAGTTCCTTTCCAGTACCGCTCTGACCTGTGATAAGAACCATGATACTGTTGTTCTCAACCTTTTGTATCAGTTTCAGAACTCGTATAATTGGTTGGCTATGCCCAAGAATATTGGCGTATTTGTTACGGTCTATTATCTCATCCTTCAAAACCTCAAGTTCCCGTTTCAACACAACATTCATGCTTAGATTTTTAACTGTGTTTTCAAGATTTGCAAAAAGGTTGTCGTTCTTTATAATGTAGTCTGCAGCACCTTTTTTATAAGATTCAACAACAACTTCCAGATCATCCTGACCAGAAACCAGCACCACCATTATAGATGAGTTGTATGATTTGATACGATCCATCAGATCAATGCCATTCATACCTGGAAGATTATAATCTACTGTTATAATATCAGGATTGTTATGCAGCTGTTGAAGGCAATCTTCTGCGGTAGCATAATGGTAAAACTCGTGGTCAGTCTTCGACAGCGTTTGCTTCATCAAAGTTGCCACCATTGGATCATCTTCTACAATAAATATCTTAGCCATATTCTGGTGTTTGTTATTGTTTTATTTTAAGTTCTGATTCTAATTCACTGAATGCTACAGAGCACATGTTTGATAATTTTTCAATAAGCTCAGGTAAAGCATCTAAGTTTGAAATGTTCTTAGCATACTCTTCAATATCCTGTGCAATGGCTCTGGCTTCTGTCATCCCCATGTAGTTAAGGGATGGCTTTACTTTGTGTGCTGCCTGGCGTATCCCTTCCCAGTTCTTTTTTGACATAGCCTCTGTTAATTCATTAAGAGTTTCAGGAGTATTGGTCAAAAACAGCGTGATAAAATCATGGAAGAACGAGTCGTTGTCTTCAGATAATTCCTTGATGTAATCGAGGTTGGTCAACCGTTGGCCGGGATTTGCTTTATTACCTTCTGTAGAATTGTTTGCTATTGGTTCACTACTGTTGCTTTTAGGAGTAGTTAGATTGCTGATCTTATTTTTCAGATCAACCGGGTCAAAAGGTTTGGAGATATAGTCATTCATTCCCAAACGCACACATTTATCTTTCTCTTCAGAAGTTGCATGTGCGGTCATGGCAAGAACAGGTATGTTCTTTTTATCTTCTGCCAGTGTTTCTCTGATAGCTTTGATACACTCATAGCCATTCATTTCAGGCATTTCTATGTCAAGCAGAACCAGATCATATGTGTCTGACTTGATCATATTTATCGCTTCCAAGCCATTTACAGCATTGTGCAGCGATGCGCCCCAATCTTTCATCAGCTTGTTTATCACAAGTCTGTTGATGTCGTTATCTTCAACGATAAGGATTCTCAGATTTTCAGGAACATCCTCACCGATTTCTTCAGCGGAGCATATCAGATCATCTAATTCATAGGGTTCCGGAATATCAAATGGAATGTTAACGGTGAATACAGTTCCTTCGCCAAGCGTGCTTTCAACTTCGATGATACCTCCCTGTAATTCCACTAGCTTTTTAACAATGCTAAGTCCTAATCCTGTACCACCGAATTTGCGGGTTATATCATCTCCTGCTTGAGTGAACACATCAAAGATGTGAGTTACTTTATCCCGCGCAATTCCAATTCCTGTGTCGCGAACCGACAAACTGACCATGCTGCACTTTTCATTTGAATCAGTAACTGCAACTGTTATTTCAACACTCCCTTCATTTGTGAATTTGATAGCATTATTAACAAGGTTGTTGATGATCTGACTTAGGCGGGTTGGATCACCTTTCACATAATCCGGTAATTCATTTAAGTTCGGATTTATAAGTGAGATGCTCTTCTCTTGTGCCTTGCCACGGAACAATTCACAGGTTGTTTGAAGTATTTCTTTTAGTGAGAAAACAGTATTCTCAAATGTCATCTTCTCGGCCTCAAGCTTTGAAAGGTCAAGGATATCATTGATGATCACCAGTAGGTTGTCTGCAGAACGCTTTATAGCATTGAGGTATGTAGACTGGTCATCATCAAGTTTGGACCTGAGCAGTAGGTTTGTCAAGCTCATGATCCCGTGAATAGGTGTTCTTATCTCATGACTCATGTTGGCCATGAATTGTTCTTTGATCTTCTGAGCTTCCTGTGTAACACTCAATGTGTTTTTGAGCTCCTGTTCGTTTACTTTATGATCTGTTATATCGGTTGCAATTCCTATAAAACCACCTTCACATTCTGAACTTTTTAGTTCAGGTATGATGTTTATTTCAAAGTGTCGGCCATTAAACTCTACACTGGAAGTGATCTCATTGCCTTTAGAAGCTTCTTCAAAAAAGGTATTGATGATAGGGATGTTTTTAGTTACCTCCTCAATTTTTTTACCGATGATCGACTCAGTACTGATGTTGAGTTTTTCAATTCCTTTACCCTGGAATAATGTAACCTCGTTGTCGCAGTTGATCGCGAACATTATAATAGGTGCCCTTTCAATAACTGTTTCAAGTTTCCTTTCACTGGCCAGTAAAGCCCTTTCAACTTTCTGTTGCGACTTACGTTCTTCATTAAGTCTTAAGGTATATCTGAGGCTTTGACCAATACCTTCTGCTGTTACCAGACTTTTAGGTATATAATCACTTGCACCCATTTTCATGGCTTTCACGGCAAGGTTCTCATCACCCTGCGAGGTGACAATTATTACCGGTGCATTTGAAGGGAAATTTTTGTATTCTCTCAAGAAATCGAACCCATTTCCACCCGGTAAATTGAAGTCAATGAAAATGCAGTCAAATTCGCTTTGTCTTACATAATTCAGCCCCTCAGTAAGGTCGGATGCAAGGGTGATCTCTGTTTCAAATCCCGATTGGCGGATGGCCCGGGTAAGCTGCATCTGGTCAACAGAATCATCGTCGATAGCCAGAATCCTTAATTTGTCTTGTTTCATAACCTGTTGGTCCAAAACCCGCATGATTACAAGGCCCTGATAACGGGGTCCGGCAGCCATAGCATCATTATTTCTGCACTATATCCTTATTATTAGGTGTTTAACCGGATAGGCAGAATGCTGTTGCGAGCGGAATTTTATACTTAAAAAGCAGGCTATTGTTAGGTGCAATACGGCCTTAACCCTTACATAATGGGTTTGTGAGGATGAAAAAGATAAAAATATTGTAACTATCTGAAAATCAGAAATTTGGCTTTAAAGCGTATTTCTTGTAGAAATTATTGATGTAATCAACGGTTTCCTGGGCGGTGTCGGCCATAACAAACAACTCCAGGTCTTCGGGACTTATTTTGCCCATGTCAAGCAAGGTATCCTTCATCCAGTCATAAAGTCCGGCCCAGTAGTTTTTCCCGGCAAGGATGATAGGGAAGCGGCCGATCTTACTGGTTTGAATAAGCGTTAATGCTTCAAACAACTCATCCAGCGTTCCGAAACCTCCGGGAAGAAATACAAACCCCTGCGCATATTTGATGAACATCACTTTCCTGACAAAGAAATAATCGAAGTTGATGTTCTTGTCAAGGTCTACAAACCGGTTCGACTGTTGTTCAAAAGGAAGTTTGATGTTAACACCAACTGATTTTCCACCGGCACGTTGTGCACCTTTATTTGATGCCTCCATTATTCCCGGACCACCACCTGTGATAACTCCATAACCTTCGCGCGTTATCAGATAAGCGATCTCTTCTGCAAGGTTATAGTATTCTGTTGCAGGCTGCGTACGTGCTGATCCGAAAATAGAAACACATGGACCTATCTTCGACATTTTTTCAAATCCTTCAACAAACTCGGCCATGATCTTAAAAACCTGCCATGTATCATCAGCACGGACTTCCTGCCAGTTTTTATCGGAGAAAGCTTTCCTGATCTTTGAATCGTCTGAACTCATGATGTTAATGGTTTGTAGAGTGGTAGAATGAATTTTCGCACTTGGTTAAAGGTACTTAACCTGATGTTTCCAAAAGTTCCTTTCGCAGGTATTTTCCGGTAATGCTGGAGCTGTTATCACAGATAGCTTCAGGTGTGCCTTCAGCAACGATTGTTCCGCCTCTGTGACCACCTTCCGGACCAATATCTATGATATGATCGGCACATTTGATCACATCCATGTTGTGTTCAATAACCACAACGGTATTTCCTTTATCAACCAGCTTGTTCAATACGTCAAGTAAAATCCGTACATCTTCAAAATGTAGTCCGGTGGTGGGCTCATCCAGAATATAAAATGTGTTACCCGTATCTTTTTTTGATAGTTCAGTGGCTAGTTTAACACGTTGTGCTTCACCACCTGAAAGTGTAGTCGATTGTTGCCCAAGGGTGATATACCCCAGTCCAACATCGGCAATGGTTTTTATTTTGTGTGCTACGGAAGGCAGGTTGCTGAAAAAATCAACAGCCTCTTCAATGCTCATGTTCAGCACATCATTGATAGACTTGCCTCTGTATCGTATTTCAAGAACCTCACGGTTATAACGTTTGCCATTACATGCTTCACATGCTACATATACATCGGGTAAAAAGTTCATTTCAATAACCTTCATTCCGGCACCCTGACATGTTTCGCATCGGCCGCCTTTAACATTGAATGAGAACATTCCCGGTGCGTAACCACGAACCTTTGATTCCGGAAGTTGCGAGAACAAGTTTCGGATGTCGCTGAATACTCCGGTATAGGTGGCAGGGTTACTGCGCGGTGTTCTTCCAATGGGCGACTGATCTATTTCAATAACCTTATCAAGGTGTTCAAGTCCTTTCACGGCTTTGTATGGCAGGATCTTATTGCCGGCACGGTAAAAATGATTGTTAAGGATAGGGTAGAGCGTTTCATTGATCAATGTAGATTTTCCACTGCCACTAACCCCGGTAACGCAGATCATTTTTCCTAACGGAATTGTTACCGATACATCTTTAAGGTTGTTGCCGGTAGCCCCGGAAAGAGTAAGTTTTTTACCTGTGCCTTTACGGATTTTCCCCGGTGATATTGATAATGTTCCATTCAGGTAACCGGTAGTTATCGATTTGGCTTGAAGTATCTCATCAGGAGTTCCTTGTGCTACTATCCTTCCGCCATGTATCCCTGCACCGGGTCCCAGGTCTATCACATGGTCGGCAGCCATGATAGTTTCTTTGTCATGTTCTACTACTATCACCGTATTGCCAACATCACGCAATTCGCGAAGTGAGTTTATCAGTCGGATGTTGTCGCGCTGATGCAGGCCTATGCTTGGTTCATCCAGGATATACATAACCCCAACCAGTTGCGAACCTATCTGAGTAGCTAGTCGGATACGTTGCGATTCACCACCCGATAACGATTTGGAAGTACGGTTAAGTGTCAGGTAATCAAGCCCTACATCTAACAGAAACGATATCCTTTTCCTGATCTCTTTAAGTACCTCTTGTGCAATTTTTTTCTGCCTGTCGGTCATGCGTACCTCAACATCCACAAACCATTCAGAAAGCTGAAGGATGTCCATATTGGCCAGCTCGGCTATATTCTTTTTGTCTATAAGGAAGTACAACGACTGTTGTTTGAGGCGTGTGCCTTTACAGTCGGGACAGGTAGTGCTTTGCATAAAACTGCTTGCCCATTTTTTCAAAGAGGCAGAAGAGTTTTCATTCAACTGGGAAGTGATGAAGTTTACTATACCCTCAAACGTTAGAGAGTAGTGGTGTGGTTCATTTGGTCTGTACTCTCTGCTCACCTGTATCAGATCTTCTGATCCGTATAAGATCACATTGATGGCTTCATCGGATATGTCTTCAATGCTGCTGTTTAATGTGAACCCGTATTTGCGACCAATGGCCTGTATTTGTGAAAATATCCAGTTGTCTTTGTATTTACCAAGCGGTGCAATACCTCCCGATTTAATGGTTGCTTTACGTTCCGGTATAATGCTGTTGATATCAATTTCGGCAACTACCCCTAAACCGTTGCAGCGGCTGCATGCACCATAAGGTGAGTTAAAAGAGAATGAATTTGGTGCGGGTTCATCATATGAGATCCCGGAAGTTGGGCACATAAGATGTTGCGACAAATGACGCGGTTCAATAGAATCTTCTTCCAAAACCATCATAGAACCGCTGCCATGTTTCAACGCCAGGGCAATGCTGTCTTTTAGTCGCTGAGCATTTTCTTCATTGGGAGTTACCTTGTCTATAACAATCTCAATGTCGTGAGTTTTATACCTGTCGGCTTGCAAGCCTTTGCGTACTTCTCTTAAATCTCCGTCTATTCGTACTCTCAGAAACCCTATCTGGGCTATTGATTCAAAGAGTTCACGGTAATGACCTTTTCTTCCTTTAACCACAGGAGCCAGAATAGTGATCTGTTTGTCGGCGTATTTTTTCGCTACCAGATCAATGATCTGCTCATCCGAGAGTCGTACCATTTTTTCTCCCGTTACCGATGAATAAGCCTCTCCTGCACGAGCGAAAAGAAGTCTTAAAAAATCATAAACCTCGGTAATAGTACCAACTGTTGAACGCGGGTTTGTGTTGGTGGTCTTTTGTTCAATGGAGATAACAGGACTTAATCCGGTGATCTTGTCAACGTCAGGCCGTTCCATATTTCCCAGAAAACTTCTGGCATAGGCGCTGAAAGTTTCCATGTACCTGCGCTGTCCTTCGGCATAGATAGTGTCGAAGGCAAGAGATGATTTGCCACTACCGCTAAGTCCGGTAATTACTACCAGTTTTTCACGGGGAAAAGCAACATCTATATTTTTAAGATTGTGAACCCTGGCACCTAATACTTCCACCAGTCCTTCAGCAATCAGGTTAGTATCTGACATGGATCAATTTGGCAATCCGCAAAGTTAGTCAATCTCAACCCGGGAAGTGGCACCCTGGTATCTCCAAATTGTTAATAAAGGTGAATTGAGGTCAGTCGTACGACTCAAATTTGATCGATTTGCGGTCATAACCCATAGATTCCAGCCTTTGGCGGGCTTCCTTGAGCATATCAGCCCATCCGCAAATGTAAAAGCGTGCGGGGCGTTTGTCGGCAAAGATCTCCTCATATATAGAGTGTACATAACCTTTACGGCCATTCCACCCTTCATTATCACGCGATAGAACAGGAATAAAGCTGAATCCGGGAATAGTTTTCTCAAGCTCCTCCATTTCCTTGCGGTACAAAATGTCTTTTTCCCACCTGTTGCCAAAGACCATGTACAGGTTTTTATGTTCCAGTCCTTTATTATGGATATCGATAAGCATCGATCGTAATGGAGCAATACCTGTGCCGGTACATATAAAGCAAATGTCATGATCAATCGGCTCTACCACATTGAATTTACCAAGCACTCTGGATATCATCACCTTTGAGCCTACCTCAAAATTCTTGAACATATACGGAGTGCCAAGTCCGTTAGGGTTTAAAACAATACACAACTCAAAAATATTATCTTCAGAAGGGGCAGAGGCAATTGAATAACTACGGTTGGTGTATTTTGAATCTATAGGCAGATCAAGCATTACAAACTGCCCTGATTTAAATCTGAACTCTCTGTCATCAGGCACCTTTATATAATACCGTTTTACAACATCAGTTTCATCAATGATATCTACAATTGTTGCTTCGTTGAATTCGTAGGCCATAAGGTTGGGTTGGTGCGGTTAAATGTATGAATTACCGCCTAAAATTAAAAAAGGAGGCATGCACCTCCTATTAATTTCATAAAAAATTCAACCCTTCAGCAGGTTATTCCTTACTGTCGTGGCTATTACCCTTGTCCGGCATAGGCTTGTGGTGTTGCCGCTTCCTGTCACGCATCATTTCATCGCGCTTTGCACGCTGCTCATCCGTGAGAATAGCATCTATATCTTCCTTCATAGCTTTCTTGTCATCCGGAGTAAGTCCTTCTTCACTGCGTTTAACCTCCCTTTTGGTTATCATCTCCCTGATCTGTGATTGCTGATCGGCGTTCAAATTTAACTCACTGGTCATGCGGGTCATGATCTTATCAATGCGTTCATCTGGTGTAAGTTCTTTCGACTGGTCGCCGCCACGGTTTTGGGCGAATGCTGTTAATGATCCTGCTACTATCAATACCAGCATAAACATTTTTTTCATTTTCATATTGTTCTGATTTTAATGGTACGACCTTATGCAATGCAAAAGGTTTAAAACAATTTATTTTTTTCTGATCACCATCAGGCCATCCCTTACGGGGAAGAGAACATTTTCAACCCTTATGTCAGCACTCACTTTTTTATTGAAAGAGTTTAATGCCTGTGTCTCTTCGTCCATATCAGTTTCCGCTTTCAATACATTGCCGCTCCAGAGTACATTATCAGCAATGATAAAACCTCCTGATACTACCATGGGCAATACAAGGTCGAAATAGTTGCTGTAATTCTCTTTGTCTGCATCAATAAATACCAGATCAAATTGCTCGTTCAGTTTTGGGATGATGTCCATGGCATTGCCCACTTTACAAATGATCTTATCCTGCATCTTGGCAGCAGTTATATACCTTGATATCATTTCTTCCAGTTCTTCATTGATGTCAATGGTGATGAGCTTGCCGTCTTCGGTCAATCCTTCTGCCAAACAAAGTGCCGAGTAACCGGTGTAGGTACCAATTTCCAGGATCCGTTTTGGTTTAATCATATGACTGAATGTTGATAGTATCCTTCCCTGCAGGTGACCTGAGAGCATACGGGGCATTACCACCTTTCCCCAGGTTTCGCGGTTAAGTTGTGCAAGCAGTTCAGGTTCAGGCTGTGTGTGTGCCTCGGTATAATCTATGATCTTCTCATCTATGAAATCCATAAGTTTATTTTTTTGGGTTAATGCGTTGTAACCCTGATTTAGCTTTTTGATCTATGCTGTTCTGATAGTCATGTCCGCGCATATCCAGACATTGTTTGTAATATTTGATAGCATTGGTAGTATCGCCACCCATCTCATATATATATGCGGCGTGTAATGCTGAGTTGGCTGCAAAGTAATACGGCAACTTTTGTCCTATCTCTATCGTTTTTATGTAGAACCGAAGTGCTGCAGGAGTACGTTGAAGTTCATCATTGATCCTTCCCATTCTGTAGGTAAGTTCAACCTGATCGCGGGTGGTAGAAAAATTCTCTATCGGCACACCGGCAATAGCATAGAGTGAACGCAGATACTGAGCACCATCAAACAACACTCTTGCTTTCAGCAGGTAGGGGTTGGGAACAATTGCGTTTTCAAATTCTTTCTGTGCCTGTTTATCTTCATCAGTGAAGTCGTCGCCTACCTCATCCACTTTTGCGATCATTTTCAGGTATCCCGGCTTATCGCCTTGCAGCAACTTTATCCATGCCTGTTTTTGCAGCGATGCTTTTACAAAGCTGTGACCTTTGTACACTGATGAATAATATTTGAAATCAGCTTCTGCATCTGTCAGTTCCAGCCGGCCCAGATGCACCAAACCTCTCATGTATCTCAAATAGGGTATAGGGTAATAGCCGGCAGGATTAAGCACCGTGTTCTGAAAAAAGTTGTATTCATCGCCGTGTGTATTATTGTTCACATAAACACTTGCGGTGATAAAATTTCGTAACGGACCGTGGAATGTAGGGTCTATATCGCCGGCCATTTTTGTAGCTTCTTTATATGCTTTTTCAAAGTTCATTTTACAAACCAGTCTCAGGCATACGGCATCGCCATACATCCATTTGTATTCACTTTTTGTTTGTGAAGCCTTAAGGGCGCGGTCAAGTTCTTGTATGCCTGCGGATAATGATCCGTTGAATCCGGCAATGCTTACCAGCCACATGTAGTTCTCGGGTACGGTGGCGATAGCGCAATGAAAAAAGCCCAGGGTTTTGTCGTCGGGAACAAAGTCGGGAAATAAGCGTTTGTTCTCTTCCAGTAATTTATATGCCTTTCTAAGCTGGTATGCGGATGTGATATACTCTCGGAATTTGATCTTTATCACCGCTACATGCATGAGCATCTCGGCTTTAAAAAATCGTTTCCAGGGGGAGTCATCAGAAATATCATCTGCAATGTCCATCCTTTTGCCAAACTCACTTTTCAGTTTGTTAAAGAGTGCCCGGTCTTCGCTGATAAAGCACTTTAAGAAAAGAGCATAGTTTTCGGCATAAGCTATTGCAGGGTCATCAGGGTCTGTTGCCTTATATGCCAAAAGTATCTTATCTGCCTCAGCAAAACGCATACATGTGTAATTACTATAAACCTGCTTGACAGATTCATGCATCACATACTCACCGGCGTTAGCCTGAAAAGATATCAGTAGAGCTGATAAAATTATAAGCAGCGATCTTTGCATTTTGTATGAAACAAAAAAAGGATTCCCAATGGAAATCCTTTTTCTACTTGTTATATTCGGTTATATCTCGATCTCGTGATCTACCAAAATACGACCACAGTGCTCACAAACAATAACTTTTTTGTGTTGCTTAATGTCTATCTGCCTTTGTGGCGGGATCTTGTTAAAACAACCTCCGCAAGCATCACGTTGCACAGTTACCACAGCAAGTCCGTTACGGGCGTTGGTACGGATACGATTATATGCAGCGAGTAAGCGTTCTTCGATCAATCCGGCAGCATCATCGGAAAATTTCAACAGCTGCTCCTCATCTTTCTTGGTCTCGGCAATAATATCTTCAAGCTCTTCTTTCTTGGTGTTCAGATCTTTTATACGCTCTTCAAGTGCGGCTTTAGATGTTTCAAGAACCTCAGATTTAGCAGCATAATCAGCGGTATATTCCTTGATACGCTTTTCGGCAAGCTGTGTCTCAAGCTGAAGGTACTCTATCTCTTTATTGAGCGATTCAAATTCACGGTTATTCTTAACCTGCATCTGCTGCTCTTCATATTTTTTTACACCATCCTTAGCATCTTTAATAAGTTGCTTCTTTTGATTGATGAGAGTATTTACTTCTTCAGCTTCGTCGCTCAAATTCTGGATACGTGTTTCCAGACCTGCTACTTCATCTTCAAGATCGTTCACTTCAATAGGCAGTTCACCACGAACAATTCTGATCTTGTCAATCTCACTTTGTATCAGCTGAAGCTGATAAAGAGCTTTTAATTTTTCTTCGGTTGTGAATTCGGTCTTCTTTTTCCCGCCAAAAGAGTTGAGCTTATTTTCAAATCTGCGCTCACGGGGCATCTCAGGTTTTTGAGCTGATAACTTAGCACGTGTACTCGGTTTACGTGTTGTTTTCTTAGGTGCTTTTTTTTCTGTTGTAGCTGTTGCCATCGTTGATTTAGTAGTTTTTGTAGCAGGCTTTTTTACCGGAGCAGCTTTTTTTGCCGCTATCTTTTTACTTGTGGCGGGCTTTTTATCCACGTCTTCTGTCTTTTTTTTGGCGGGCATAGCTAAAAGTAATTTACCGGGTTAGTGTTTATTCCTGTCAAATGGAGCGCAAATGTAGGAAATTTATGCCTTAGAAACGCCTTAATAAGCTCAGGAGTAAATTGTTCACTCTCGTAATGGCCAATATCGGCTATCATGATCTTGCTGTCTGCATCAAAGTACTGGTGGTACTTGAAATCTGCACTCACAAATACATCAGCACCCTGATCTATAGCATGTTGCAATAAAAAGCTGCCCGAACCTCCGCACACGGCCACCTTTTGTATGGTGTCTTTAACAGGAGCAGTATGCTTTACAACACTTGCTAACATATTGCTTTTCAAAAGCTTAAGAAACGACTTCCAGCTCACAGGCTTTTTCAGTTCACCTATCATCCCGCTACCGGTGCTTTGATTAGAGTTTACCAGCTGGTACAGGTCGTAAGCTACCTCCTCATAGGGGTGGGCACTCATAAGAGCTTGAATTATAGCCGATTGCTTCCATTTTTCAAAGATCACTTCTATTTTCTCTTCTTTTTCAGTGTGTCGCACCATTTTCTTGCCTACATGCGGATCAGCATTTTTTCCGGCCTTGAAAGTGCCATAGCCTTCCGATGAAAAACTACATTCTGAGTAGTTTCCTATTTGTCCTGCACCGGTATCAAACAGGGCGGACCTGATTTTATCAGCATCCTTTACCGGAGCAAAAGTGCTCAGCTTCATCAAGTCACCCTGACGGGGTGATAGGATACGACAGTTCTCAAGACCCAGTTTTTTACAGATCATGCTGTTCACACCATCGGCCACATTATCAAGATTAGTGTGGATCGCATAAATGGCAATACCTTCCCTGATGGCCGTCATAACAGTACGTTCCACATAGTTCTTGCCTGTGAGCCGTTTGAGTCCGCTAAACAATATGGGGTGGTGTGCTATCACCAGGTTTACCTTTTTCTTTTTGGCCTCAAGTATCACTTCTTCGGTACAATCAAGGCTCAGAATAGCGCCGGTAACCATCATTTCAGGGTCTCCAACCAGCAATCCGCTGTTGTCGTACGATTCCTGCAAAGGGCCGGGAGCAAGGGTTTCAAGGGCTGTCATCACTTCTTTCAGTTGTATCTTCCTGGGGCTTTTCACATCAATTGAATTTAAGGGTTGTTTAGTACCGTGTTTGAATGCTAAGTTCGGGCAAAGTTATTTTACTTTACCGCTTCATACTCCCCGTAAGGGCTAAACCGTTAAGAATTATGGAAAGAGTAACCGGAATAGGAGGTGTTTTCTTTAAAAGTGAAGACCCTGACAAACTGAAAGATTGGTATCGTGACCATCTGGGACTAAAGACCACCCAGTACGGCGCCACCTTTTACTGGCACCCATTAGATAATATGGAGCATAAAGCGCGGACCGAGTGGAGCCTTTTTAAAAAAGATACCGATTACTTTGAGCCCAGCAAAAAAGAGTTTATGATGAACTACAGGGTGCACGACCTTGAAAAGTTGCTTGAAGTTCTTAAAGAAGAAGGGGTAACCCTTGCCGGTGATATGCAGACCTTTGAATATGGTAAGTTTGCATGGATAGTTGATCCGGAAGGCAATAAGATAGAATTATGGGAGCCCGTTGATGAAGTTCTAAACAAGTTTGACGAAGACAATAAGTGAACCTGATATGTTGTTACCGAGAAAAGTATATTATATGTTAAAGAGTTTTTTTCTATTCATTACCCTTACGGGGATGGTGTTTGTAGCACAGTCACAAAGTATAACTGTATGCGAAAGTGATGCGAGGCAACTGATATTTTCAGGTGACTATTCCGGTGCGCTTGACCGCATTTCATCACCGGATTGTTCCGGTGTTGATAGCGATAAACTGACAGAACTCAAAGTTCAGGCCTTATATCTTTCGGGCAATCTTTCCGGGGCTGCTGAAGCGGCATCAATGGTTGTCGATTCTTTATCATCTCGGAATCTGTTGGCCCTTAAAGCCCGTATTTACAAGGCTTCAGGTCGTTATGAAGCTGCAGCTGGTTATTATAGTTTGCTCACTCAGACAGATTCGTGCAATGCAGCATACTTTTCCAATTTAGCCGATTGTTACAGCAACGCTTCTAACTACAATGCAGCACTGGTTAATGCCAAACGATCCTTTGAACTGAATTGTAACAACTCAACCAATGCATTACTATATGCATCACTGTTGAATATATTAGACCATCCCGCCGAAGCGGATTCAATATTAAACATTGCCATTACACTCGATCCAATTCCATCCCTGATGAAGTTGCGTGGTGATGTTAACTATGAAATGAAAGAATTTGAAATTGCATGGCAGTGTTATAAACCGGTGTTGGATGAAGGTACCTTTGACAAGGTGCTCATACGTAAAGCGGGTGTATGTAAATATATGATAGGCGATACGGAAGAATCGATAAGCATTCTGTCGCTGGCATACGATCTCAATCCCGAAGATGAACTATGCTGCTATTATCTTGCCAGTGCATACCAGTCGGTTGGAGAATTCGATAAAGCCGAACTGTTTTACAATGCAGCCATAAACAACGGTTATTCTGATAACCTGGCTTTGTACTATTACCGCTCAGGTGTGAATTATGAGCAGCGGGGTGAGTATAATAAAGCACTCACGGCCTATAAAAATGCGTGGCAGTTCAGAGATGAGGAACGGGATGGGAATGAGGACCTGCTATTTGAAATTGCAAGGGTGTACCAGGTATACCTGCGCGATGATGATAATGCTTTGCTTGCCTATAAAAAATTCATGACCCACTCCAGTGACACTACTTCGGGTAATTACAGAGCTGCCAAACGCAGAGTGGTGGAGCTTGAAGGCGACACCCTGAACTCAAAAGAATAATATTTGTGGGACCAATACTCAGGATCATCTTTTTGCCATTTACATTGCTGTACGGATGTGTGACTTTTTTCAGGAACATGTTGTACAACATGGGTGTGTTAAAGTCGGTTTCATTTGATACACCCATCATCCTTGTTGGTAACCTATCCACCGGCGGAACGGGCAAGTCGCCCATGGTGTCGTATATAGCAAAGCGTTATGCCGCTACAAGATCCACTGTTATACTTAGCAGAGGTTATATGAGAAGGTCAAGGGGGTTTGTGCTGGCAAAAGAATCGTCATCCTCTCCTGAGGTGATAGGAGATGAGCCTGCCATGTTTTACAGATCTTTACAACCTGCATCGGTTGCTGTATGTGAGGATAGGGTTGAAGGAGTGA
>JAHEMF010000083.1 GCA_024643795.1 Bacteroidota bacterium
CCAACATAAATTGATGACGACCCGGTGCTGTATACATATCCCATTTTTCTTGTAGCATCGTATTCAGCTTTATTATCTACTGCATTACCAAGATCCCAGTCGCAATAAATACCGGCAAACAAATTCTGAGCAGCTACCGAACTCTTGATTGTGTATTCCACAATGATATACTTGCTGTCAGCAGGTGTACTCCATGCATAGGTATTCTGATTCACTTCCACCCCAATTGCATTGGGATTATTGGTTGTATCTTCAAAACGACTTTCCAGATCAAAATCAGAATAAACCGTTGGTACCACTTCATGTACATTTAACATAGATGTGAAATCGTCATCAATATTGGATGCAGGAGATACAAATGTGCGATCAGATACATGAGATGTGTCCGTACCCACCATGAATGAACTCTCATACAAGTGTGATGTGTTACTATTATACGTGAAGCCGATGCCCTGCACCTGACTTCCGTTGTTATATCCTATTCTACCACGACTTGTAATTGAAACACCAACATCATTTACCAAAACATTGATATAGTCAACATTAATTACAAGATCAAATATCTGCCAGTCATTGTAACTGCCATCGCTATAGGTAAGGTTAAATGTAATGTTGGTATTGAATGGAATTCCTGCACCGATGGCAACTGTGAACGGAGCAGGATTATTGTCTACAGATGTTAATGTTGCCATGGAACCGGGATTAAAACTGCCGTTAATAATAGTAACATTCGGATTATTACATGTAAGCGTAACCGTTAGATTACCAAGTGGTGCAAGATAGTTTGTAAACAGCCCCGATATCTCTAAGGTGTCACCTTCAACAAAAGCATTATCATTATTATCAGTTATAACAATATCACTCATACGAACACTCTTGGGAGTTTCAGTTAATGCTCTGAACAAATTCAATCTTCCTTTACCAAGTTTATTCTGATATGTAGCATTCCCCGGAACCGAGTAAATACTTTCATCTGCAGTAGCACGTAATTGCTCTGCTACCTGCAAGGGTGTTAATGCCGGAAGATGTGCCATCACAAGGCCTGCACCTGCTGCAACTATTGGGGCAGCAAAAGATGTTCCGGAAGATGACGAATACGTGTTGTCGAAAATAGTTGAGTACACAGCCTCACCGGGTGCACTGATATCTATAAACGCGCCATAGCTTGAGTTAACCCATTTAGTATCGGTATCATTGGTACCAGTAACTGACAACACATAATTGTATGAGGAAGGAAAGAAAGGAACTTCACTATTTGAGTTCCCAGACGCACCTACAACCAGCCTGTTCTTATTGATGGTGGCATAGTCTACAATATCCTGACCAAACTGTCCCCCACCAAATCCACCCCACGAGCAATTGATGACCTGACATCCATGGTCAGCGGCGTATACAATTCCTTCATAAGCAGCATTCAGCAGTCCGTTGGAGGATATCTTGACAGGCAGAAATTTTCCCTTAAAACCCGGAGCTGCTATACCTGTTGCATTATCAGTTACTGCTCCTGCAAATCCACTTACAAATGAACCATGCACAATGTCTATTGAAGGGTTATTATCATTTTGGCCTACATCCCATCCCATAAAATTATCAGTGTAACCATCGCCATCATCATCTATTCCGTTAATTGGATCGGCATAATTGTATTTTATACCATCCTGCAGATCGGGGTGATCCAGGTCTGTACCCGTATCTGTTACACCAATAACTATGTTGGTATCGCCTTTTGAAACATCCCATGCCTGATAGGCTTGTATAAGTCCAAGGTAGTATTGTGATGCAGTATCCGGATCATTAGGATTATACAGTGGCTTTGGAAGATATAACGGTTCTGCATACACTATATTTCCTGAAGCAAGCAAAAGGTTGCAAACTTTTTCAACAGGCATCAGAGGGTCAAATGTTCCTTCATATATCAATGACAGGTCGGCAAGTTTTTGACCATAAGCATTGCGCTCTTGTGCAGGCATTGAATGTGTTGGAAATTTTTTATAAATAGAAAATCCGGGGATGTTATTAAAGGTCTTGTTTAAGTCCGGATTATCAATTGCATTTACCCTGGAACTATTCCTGATATCGGAAGATATCTTAAAAACTACTTTTCCCGGACTTATTTCATCTGCAGGAACATTAGCAGGAATACTGAATCTCCCATTCTGTCCGGCACAAAGTTGTACCGATGCAAATACCATGAGTAGAAATAAAGTGTTGATTTTGAGGCTCTTGAACATTTGACGAAATTTGGTTAAGTACTGCCAAATTACAACAAATCAAAGACCCTGATAGTTAATCCCTCCAAATGAGAACAGAGGGTTCTGATCGATCAGAACATGAGCCCCGGTACATGCCATCGCTATTGAATTCCAGTGCTATATTGCCAAGCGGATCCACAGCTATAAGGCCACCTTCACCTCCGTTTGGGCGCAGCTTATTCTGGACAACTGTTTTGCATGCTTCTTCCAGACTCAAACCTTTATATTCCATCAGGCAGGCAACGTCATAAGCTACAACCCATCTGAGAAAATATTCACCATGGCCGGTACACGAAACTGCACACGTATTATTGTCGGCCCAGGTGCCGGATGCTATGACCGGAGTATCACCAATTCTTCCGAATCTTTTGTTGGTCATACCGCCGGTGGATGTTGCTGAAGCAAGATGTCCATGCTTATCCCGTGCTACAGCCCCAACAGTACTGAACTTTTTTGTTTGTGAGTGATCGAGCATATATGAGTTTGTACCGGCAACCGATCTCCATTGTTCAAATCGGACTGGATCATGGAAATATTCTTCAGACTCGAATACTATTCCTTGCGAACGTGCAAACTCTTCAGCACCTTTTCCTGAGAGGAATACATGATCAGACTTTTCCATCACCGCCCTGCTCAATAGGATCGGGTTTTTAACGCCTGATATACCCGCCACTGCTCCTGCATGCCTGTCAATTCCATTCATGACTGATGCATCCATTTCATGTGTGCCATCAAAGGTATAAACCGAACCTTTTCCCGCATTGAACAAAGGAGAGTCTTCCATTGATACCACGGCTGCGCAAACCGCATCCAGTGCGGTTCCGCCGGAGGCCAGGATGCCGCGGCCGGCATCCAGCGCAGCCCGTAACCCATTCAGATAGGCATCCTTTTTTTCACCCGTCATCTCCTCATGAGGTATAGTTCCTGCACCTCCATGAATTGCTAATGTCCATATTGATGATCCTTTACTCATACTGTGTTAATTAATTTTGTGCTTATACTTTTTCTTACCTGCTTCCAAACAACAAACTCCCTATTCGTATCATATTACTTCGCTCCTCAAGTGCTATTTTGTAATCACTACTCATACCCATACTCAAATGGACCGGTTCAAAGAATTCAGATGCACTATAAGTGCCCGAAAGTTCATCATACAATTTTCTGAGCCCCTTGAACTCATTTCTTATTTTCTCTTCATCACTTGTAAATGAAGCCATACCCATTAAACCCTTTACACATATACCCTTCGGTTGTGCTTCATTTAAATATGAAAACACATCATCAAGCTCCTTTCTATCCATACCAAATTTTGTCTCCTCAGTTGCAATAAATATCTGTAACAAACAATTAATACGTCGCCCAGCTTTTACACCTTGTTTGTCAATTTCCCGCAATAGTCTGATACTGTCAACCCCATGGATCAAATGAATAAAAGGAACAATCTGCTTTACCTTGTTTCTCTGAAGGTGTCCGATGAAATGCCATCGGATCTTGTCAGGTAAAGCATTTTGTTTATCTACCAGTTCCTGAACATAATTTTCACCAAAATCAACTTGTCCGGCATTGAAAGCATCCAGAATTTCATTTACCGGCTTAGTTTTGGAAACGGCAACAAGTTCTGCCTTAGATGATTCCATTTCATCTTTAATAGACTTCCAGGATATTTGGTCAAATGACATTTGTACTATTTGGTTAAATTTGGAGATATCATACAAAAGTAACTCTATGATCTGATTATGAAAGCACTTGTATTGTCCGACATTCACGATAATATCCACAGCCTGGTTCAAGCTCTGGAACACCCTGCTTCTTTTGATTGCAGTGTATTAATGGTTTGTGGAGACATATGTTCACCTTTTATCATTGACATTCTTCATGAAAAGTGGAAGAAACCGGCTCATTTAGTATTTGGAAATAATGATGGCGATCGCTTTCTTATCGGGCGAAAAGTAGCTGTAGCGAACACTACCAGGAGCATTGATTGCCCTATACTTATACATGGAGAATATTATTTCAAAGATCAGGATCAGGTTATGGCCGGCGTAAACTCGGAGATCAGCATTGCTATGATCCATTATCCTGACATTGCACATCATACTAACTTTGGCATGAACAAGGGTTTTGTCTTTTATGGGCATAGCCATATTCCTGCTGTTGAAAAAAAGGGAGAAGTGATCTATGCAAACCCTGGAAGTATTATGGGTTATATTCCTTCTCAAAAAGTATTCACTGGTCCTTCTTTCATAATTGCAGATATCAATGAAATGAGTTGTTCAATAGTTACAATGTAAACATCCGTCAACTTTATGTACGTGCTCGAATCAGAAAGATGTTTTCTCAGGAAATTCATTGTTGATGATGCTCCCATGTTTTATAAACTTAACTTACACCCTGATATCTTCCGTTTCACTACTGACCCACCGTTTATAGATGTGGCAAAGGCTGGTGAATTCATCCGATCTTATAAAGGATATGACCGCGAAGGAAACGGTAGACTTACCGTTGTTTTAAAAAACACGTTAGAACCTATTGGATGGTGCGGATTGAAGTTTCTGGATGACGAAGGAGAGGTTGATGTAGGTTACCGATTTCTACCGGAATACTGGGGAAATGGATACGCTGCAGAAACCGGTTTAACTTGCTGTAAATATGGCTTCACCGCACTCAAACTTGAACGAATTGTAGCACGGGTACACAAAGAAAATACACGTTCGATAAAAGTTGTTGAGAAAATAGGGATGTCATATGAAAAAGACATATTGTATAATGATATTTGGTGGAAGAGCTTTGTACTTTTAAGATCTCAAATCTAATGACTTTGATATTCCGTAAACATCATATTCTTACCAATAAACTGATCTGTTTATGTCTGTTGTCATTAAACATAACCAGCACATATTCTCAGAACTACACTACCAACAAAAATATTTACATCACACAGATGCACATTCACGGATGGTCTAATCACAACGGATCACCTGAGCCCGGCTCTCTTCAATTTCATA
>JAHEMF010000011.1 GCA_024643795.1 Bacteroidota bacterium
GCATGTGTTATATAAGCACTACCGCCTATTGTATAATTGGAGCCATTCAAATACAATTTATGTTCTGCAAGTGGTGAACCACCATTTGCATTGTCGAAATTCAGAACACCGGATGTTTGAGAGAAATCTCCATTAATTGTAACAATACAAGTATCCGTAATAGATGTAGTGCTGCTATGAATATTGAATGTTCCTCCTGTTTGCACATACCCACCTGATACATCCATTAATGCTTGTCCACTTTCATGTTTTAGATTAAGAATTCCAGCTGAAATACTCACGTTTCCACCCACATTAACATCGGCTGTTCCATTTCTGGTTGAAAGAAATGTTGTGCCTCCACTTATTAATATATTTCCATTGATATTTGTAACAATGTTGTGTGAATTCGCTCCCGGACCACCTGCATCATTGACAAAATACAAAAGCCCTCCGGATATATTAAAGTCACCTGCGATGTCAATGGTTTCATCACCATCAGATTTACTCGAAATAAATGTTGCTCCGGGATAATTACCGGTAGCTATGAAGTTACCTCCTATGTTTAGGTCAAGCAGTGCATCGTTGTTGCCATGATAAGCCAATAGGTAAACCCTGTCAGTATTGCTTTGCCAATTCAATTCAAAGTTGTTGGTACAATTAAAAATCAAACTAGGGGCAGAAGAAGTTTTTGTATCCATGAATTGAACATACCCTCCATTGAGTATGAAATTTTCAATTGAAACAGTTGCAGTGCCAATGTTTGGAGCTCCTGTTGTTTTATCAACCCCAAAAAAGTAACCAGTATTGATGACCAGGTCCTCTGTTACTGTTAAGTTCATAATTCCTTCCCCTAGTGTGTGGAAATAGATGCCATCAGTAACATTGAGTGATCCATTCACGGTTACATTTATGGAAGATGTATTTACAGGTCTTTGTTGAGCAGTAAAGTAACTTCCCGCGCCAGAGATATTGAGGTTTCGCCCGGTTTCAATTTCAACATCACTATTGGTGTTTGCAACAATCATATCTGCATTAGTGATTATAATATCTCTACCTACATTAAAATTAACTGTTGAGGTAAATGCTGGATTAAAGACCCCATATAATGTTGTTGTTCCACCTGATATAGTAAGGTCATTGATTATATTAAATGATGCACTTCCGGTACAGGCTCCACCCATTAAAAAGTTGTTGCTACCGGCTGAAACAATCATGTTATCCGTTGTGAAGTTAAGACTTCCGGTTCCTCCATTCATTATGTAAATGTTTCCGGGCGAACCGCTTATGGTTGTAGTTCCGTTTACTACTAAGTTCAGTGGGGTGTTTGTACCATATGCAAAATTCACTGTAGAACCTGTCATGGTAAGGTTGCCATTGATGGTTGTGGTCATATTTGCAGTTGGATATCCGGCATTGTAAATGTTGTACCAATGATCACCCAGTGTTACATTGCCATTGGCTGTCCAGTTTATGGTTCCAACACAATTAAAAACAATTGCCGATGCACCTCCACCTGTACTGTTGTCAGTAAAGTTCCCGGTAACTAATGTTAGATTTCTATTTGTTCCTGATGCAATAAACAGTGCTCCTGAATTACTAATTGTAACATCTTTTAATGTTAAACTGGTTGTTCCACCGGTTCCATTATCCATATAAATCGTTCCCTGCGAAACCGTTAAGTTGCCTGAAATTTTATTTGGCGAGAAAGTGCCGTGTTGTTGCCAAGTTCCTGTTGAATTAAAAGTAATATCACCAGTGGTGCCTGAAATGAGGGATCCAAGTGGTATATTATTGTTGTACCAGTTGTTGAAAATCATTCTGCTGGTTGATGATAACGATTCCACACCTCCAAAGATGCCTGTTGAGGCATCACTGGCATTGCTATGTGTGTAGATTCCCGTTCCATTTATAGTAAATGTGCTTGTAACCGACACACTGTTATTAGCTACCAAATTCCCCCCACTATTTACTGTAAGGTTTGGTGTAGATGCTGTGATGTCAGCAGTTACTACATGATTTATCTGCACATTAGCTCCACATCTAGGTACTATTCCTCCCACCCATGTGGTAGGATTTGACCAGTTTCCATTTTGAAATGACAGAATAGTTAAACCGGTATTTGTTGCAGTGAGATATCCGTATGAATTACCTGAGCCAGAACCTCCTCCTGATATCAGTGCAGTTCCTCCGATTCTATAAATGTTACCAGATGATCCGGAACTTAAGGCCCTCACATTGATACCACTTATTGTAAGTACATCTGATTTGTTACCCCCGGCAACACTTATAGTTACTATGATGGTATCATTATCAACTGTAATGGTTGCTGAAGTGAAGTTCCCACCTGTATTATATGAAACAGAACCAACGCCCACCTGAAACTCAAAACCTGTTGGTGCACCCATTATAATAGTGGTTCCTGTTTGATTGCTGAAATCACTATTTGAATTTTCAGTAATAACCATGTCTGTTAGAGTGGTAAAAGCTCCACCAGGTGCCAAATTCAAACACGTGCCATTGTTTGCAGGAGTGATAGTCACAACTCCCCAACAAAATGATATACTCATCATGTGGGAAATGCATACCAACAGAAAGCTTAGTACAAAAGGCTTAGTAAGTTTTAACCAGCTCATAAATTTTAATCAGACCTCGATCAACTAGTGACCTTATCCTATTTAGGTCATCTTAAAACGATTTTATTAATAAAGGGTGATGACTATTAAAGATTAAAACTTACACATGTGTTAATTGATTTTTTGTGAATATTGATAGTAAGTTATTGTATAATACATTGAAATATAGATACTTGCATAAGATTTTGTGAATACATTTTATGGTGAGTTCTTGAATTTTCGATCGAACCTGAATCAAACCTTACAAAATGGAAGATTAATTGCCACTGAAAAAAGACTTAATGTGTAATGAATGGGGTGTTTTGAGCATGAATTGAAGTAAATGTGTATTTGCTAAAGTGCATTAAATCAATACTATACGATCACTCTCAAAGTTTATTGGTAGTAGGGGTTGTGGTGTTGAAATGTAAGGTTATCACCTTTTTTGTAAATCCTTTTACTAGCCAAATAGTATTAATTCCAACTAATAATAAAAAGGCGCTAAGGATAAAAGCGTTCAAAACACAAACTAGTATGAAAAGGAATTCTACTGTTGTAAAAAGTCTGGTTCTCGGATTGATAAGTCTGATGTCAGTTTATTCAACATCTTTTGGAGCTGTAACAGTTGGAGCAGCCACAGGCGGTGCTTGTTTAAATGTTACACCTGGGTCATATACTCAGTTGTCATGGATCACGATCAAAGAGGTGGCTGCCGGAGATATCCCAACGCCTCAGACCGGAGCAACTATAGTACTAACTGCGCCGGCAGGATTTGAATTTAACCCCGGTGTTGGAACATTGCAAATAACCGGAGGAGGTGATATTATTAATAAATCACTGACAGTTACGTCTTCAACTATCACAGTTGGTTTTGATGTTACCGGAACAAGTGTTGTTAATAATATCAGGATAAAGTTTATTGAGGTAAGAGCGCTTGCTTCCAACATAAGTGGCGATGTAGTACGCACGGGAGGTACTGCTGTTATTACAGGAGATGCAACAGGTTCCGGAATAAGTCATGCTAATCTAATTGCAACCGGATCAGGAGCAATCATAACATCAGCTGCTGATGGAGACTGGACTAATCCAGCCACCTGGACCGGTGGATTGATTCCAAGCTGCTCTGATATAGCTCAGATAAGTCATAAAGTTGTTGTGAATAATACAGCATCTGTGAATAATGTATCAATATTAAGTGGTGGTGAATTGACTTCTGATCGTGATCTTACAATTTCAAATACCTTCACTATAGCTAATGGCGGTACTTATATACATAATAATAATAAAGACGTAGTATCAACAATTTTTGCAGGTACAGAGACTTTTAATTCAGGGTCCACAATTCAGATCAATGACTGGTACGACAACAATCGTCCACTTGCTGAATTTGTTACAGGTGATTTTGGTAATATTATTTTTAATAATCCGGGTAGCTGGAACAACTCAGGTATGTTTGCGCCAAGTAAGATCAAAGGCAACATAGAAATAGCTTCCGGTACAGTTGTTATGGATGAAGGTTCTGGTATGACCACAGCTTTGACATTACAAGATGTGAGTATAACTGGTGGTGTCCTTATCATGCAAAAGGGAGCCGACAGAAACCTAACACTTGTAACTGGTAATTTCACGCAGTCGAGCACATTGAATGCGCCATCCAGAATAATGGATAATAGTATGGGGAATCTTGTGTGGACTGTAAATGGTAATTTGAACATTGCTCAAAACTTCACCATTCTTGAAGGTGCTGGCTTAGCTGACGTAGGTGATATTCAGATGACCGTTAATGGAAATATGAATTTCACCAATGGTGCATTTAAGGGTGTTCGTAAAGCTGTGTCTGATATGGACCTTACTGTAACCGGAAATATTAACATATCTGGTACGCCTACATCTGTATATATGATACAGGATTATAGCGGCGATCTTAACCTGACCACAACGGACCTTATTATTTCTGCAGGAGATAAGAATAATTTCATGGGTGGTGATGGTGGATTGCCAACTGGTGATGCTACATTTAATATTACCAGAGATCTGCAATTAACTGGAGCTACTACAAAGTCTTATTTCTACCTCAATTCAGGTTCAACAGGTCTTGTAGATATTAGCGTAGGACGCGATATGACCGTTACAAACTCAGAGTTGAATCTAGCTAATAACAGAGGTGACGTGAGTGTGACAGTAGGTAGAAATATTGAAGTTACCGGTTCTTCGGCATCATTGTACGGACAAAGGTATGATTCATCGCCAGGCAATGTAGTAGTGACGGCAAATGGTCACTTGCATTTAACAAGCGGGATATACACACAACAAAAAGGTCGTGGATCTGCAGTGTTAACTGTTACTGAAGAGATTTATCAGGCTGGCGGTACTTTCTTTGTTATCAACAATAATGTTGTTTCAAATAATGGTACTGTAAACCTTTCAATGAGTGATCTTGATTTCAATGGTGGATTATTCAACGCACACAAAGGATTTGTGACAGATGGCAGACAGGTTGTGGTTGATATCTCCAACAATGCTCTTGTAAATTTTTCATCAACAACTGATGAATTAATATTCATAAGGAAGGCTGGGACTAATAATGCTGCCCTATTGTTCAACGTAGGTGGGAATGTTGTTGTAAATGGCACTGCTAACGGATTATTTGCATCTACATATGGAAGTGGAATTGAAACCATAAATGTTGTCGGTAATTTTGTAGTTAACGCAGGACGTGTAAGGTTTAACGGCCTTGAAGATGGAACTGGAAAATACCATGATGTAATGGCTACCATTCAGGGTTCACTTGAGGTAAATGGTGGTTCATTAGGATTGTCCGCCAATTCCGGCACTTCTACTTGGACTATACAAGGAGAATATATTCAAACCGGTGGCTTGGTTTTTCATAAGAACAAAAACGGACTTTCTAATGTTACTGTGAATTTGAATTATACTCAAACAGGTGGTACGGTCGACTTTCATTTGGCAGGAACTGATGTAGCTCTCTTTCCGGTAAACCTCACTATCAATGGTAACGCTACTTTCGCCAACACAACTTTGTCATTTGATGCCTCTACAGTGAGTACTGCCGAACATAACATTTTCATAAATGGATCAAGTTTCACATTAGGCAATAATGCATTGATTACTCACGCAAATAACGCTTCGTCAAGAACTGTGTTTGGTAATATTTATTTTCAAAGCGGAGCAACGACCACTTATAACAGAACCTCAACAACAAGTAGTATAAGGCAGGTTAGACAAACTATCAACGCAGGAACTACATTGGATGTTCGTGGGTCTGTTTCAGATATGATTATAGCTTCACACTTGTCATCTACGCCTGCCGTTTACAATTTATTGGTTGTTAATGGTATTGTTAACCTGGGACTAAACAGAATATTTCCTTTCCAGCAGCCAGGATATTATAGTGGTGTTACAGTTTCAGGAACTGGTGTGCTTATGACAGCACATGCAAATGGATTGTATGATGCAGCTGCATTGAATTCAGCTGTCTACCCAACAATTTCTGGTAGTTTAAGAATGGATTACTCGCTTGCCAGTGGATCAAAAGTTATTTATAATGGTGTTGACAACCAGCAGGTAACAGGTATCAATCAGGGAATCGCAACAGGTATTAATCATAGGTACAGCCGTCTTGAAATAGATTTCCAGGGAACTGCAAATACAGAATGGGTATATCCTATGGATGATAATGTTTATGTGAGAAATGATCTCAGGTTGACCAATGGTGAGTTTAATCTGGACTCTGATCATGATGCTACTAACGGTGGAAGATTACTTCATATAGAAACTGGTGCGACCATCACAAGGGTTAATGGGTATTTGAGAAGTGAAACCATTGATGGTACTGCTGCTATTGACTGGAGTATTGCTACAACCGGTTCATTCATAGTACCTTTTGGATACAACTCTGGATTATACTTGCCATTTACATATCAGCCAGTGTTGGGAGTGTCCGGTAATGTTACTTTGGCTACATACCACTCGAATAATGATAACACTCCATATCCTCCTACTGTAACTCATACAAATGATCTGTTAGGAGCTGATAATAGCGGTAATACAGTAGACAGATATTGGAGAGTAGAGGTGCCTGGTTCAGTTACTGCTAACCTTCAATTTACATATGCTCCTGCTGAAGCAATTGGAATATCAAGTCCAAGGGCACAAAGGTGGGAACCTGTATCAATGGGCTGGGAGTTACCTTTGGGTATACAAACCAATCCTACTGCTACAAGCACAGCTGCAAGTGGTCTTACAGGTCTGGGTTCTTGGTGGACATTGTCATCTTCTTCTAACCCACTTCCTATTCAACTTTTATCATTTGATGCATTTGTTGATAATGACCATGTTAAACTCATTTGGACCACAGCTTCAGAGATCAATAACTTCTTCTTCACAGTTATGAGGAGTGGTGATGGTGAAAATTTCCATGACCTGTTTAATGTGGGAGGTTCAGGTACCACTACATCAGTTACCAATTACTCTGCTATTGACCCAAGACCTTTGTTTGGTACATCTTATTACAGGCTAAAGCAGACAGATTATAACGGTAAGGAATCACTTTCATCTATTAAAAAGGTTACTTTCTTGAAGAGTGTACCTGTATCAGTTTTCCCTAACCCATTAAGAAATGGCGTGCTAACAGTCTCAACAGGAAATGTTGATGACAGGATAATTAATATCACAGTTATGGATATGACAGGAAAGTCTGTGATCTCAAGAGATTATAGTTCAGATGGATATAAGCAGGCGAGTGTTGGGTTTGTGATGGATGAATCATTACCAACAGGAACGTACATGATGATAATCAACAGCGAATCAGGGATTCATAGGGAACGACTTGTGAAGCAATAGAAAAATATAAATATTTTATCAAGGAGGTGCTTTTAGTACCTCCTTTTTTTATGTAAGTATGTTAAGAGTTTGTTCTATTAATTTTTTTACTGAACGTTTAGAATCTTTTGAAAAAGTTTTGTCAACTCGGTTTGCAATTATAACATTTACAGAACAGCAATTATGTCCTAAAAGCCTGGCCAGTCCGTACATGGCTCCTGTCTCCATTTCAAAATTGGTCACTTTTTTCTCATCCATTTTAAACCGTTGCAGGTCATTTAGAAGCTGTGGATATGTAGGAGCGAGTCTTAGTACTCTACCCTGTGGTCCGTAAAAACCCTGACAAGATGCGGTGATCCCTGATTGCATATGTGCTGACATTTTACTGAACAATTGAATGTCTGCTGAAAATAAGTAGGGGACCGGTAAATTGTTTTTAATACTTATTGATCGGTTTATTCCACTCAACAACTGTAGCTCTTCCTCATTGTTTTGGAATTCATAATGTTGCATGAGCCCATCTAATCCAAGTCCATACTCTGAACAAATAAAACTGTCTACGCCAATCTCTGGTTGTAATGCTCCTGAAGTGCCGATCCGGATCAGATTGAGGGCAGTTTGCTTATCACGTATTATCCGTGTATTTAGGTCAATATTTACAAGCGCATCCAGCTCATTGTACACAATATCAATATTATCTGTTCCTATTCCTGTAGATAATACAGTTATCCTTTTACCGTTAAAATAACCGGTATGGGTGACAAATTCACGTTTTTGTTTTTTTAGTTCTATTTTATCGAAAAAAGCACTTACTAAAGGAACTCTATCGGGGTCACCCACATTGATTATAGTGTCTGAAATATCTTCAGGAAGCAAGTTTAAATGGTAAATACTGCCGTCTTTGTTGAGTATCAGTTCAGATTCACCAATTTGTTTCATTTCATTCATTGATGTAATTTTGCAGGATCGTAAATTTAGACCTTTTATGAGTGCCAGTAGAACTCAAATTCTTGTTCCGGTTGACTTCGGTGAACAATCTCAAATTGCCCTCAAGCAATCCTTCAATCTAGCAAAACTGACCAATGCTGAATTAACCCTGGTGAACGTGATCGATGATGACACTATCAGTTCGGTCAAAGATCTGATGGAAAAAGGATATAACATTGAATCGCAACTGCGGGCCGATATGTTCAATAAGTTACGTGATCTTGCTTCAGAAATTGAGAAAGATACCGGTTTGCGTGTAAATATTTCTGTCAGAACGGGAAAGATATATGAAGAGATAGCTGAACTCGCTTCAGAAATTGATGCTTCCATGATAATAATGGGAACTCAGGGCCCGGTGGGCTTAAAAAAGCGATTTCTTGGGTCAAATGCATCGCGGGTTGTCAGGGGAGCAGCTTGTCCGGTAATTACCATTAAAGGAAAACAGCATCGACCTGGTTGTAAGCATATTTTACTGCCTCTTGACCTCACTAAAGAGACAAAGGAAAAAGTTAATAAGGCTATTGAATTTGCAAGGTTATTCAATAGTGAAATACATATAGTTACCATAGTTAAAAGCGACGATGAGTTCATTATGAATAAACTGACCCGTCAAATGGAGCAGGTAAAGGCCTTTATTGTGGATGAAGGGTTCCCTTGCACCTCCGAATTCATTGATGGCGACGAAGTTGCTGAGGAGGTTATTAAGGCTGCAAGTAGCCGTGAAGCGGACCTTATCATGATCATGACTCAACAGGAAGTAGGTTGGGTTGACCTGTTTTTAGCTCCTTCTGCCATGGAAATCATTAACTTATCAGAGATTCCAGTGCTATCCATCAGGCCAATGTCAAGAAAAAACACAAGTGAGTTCGTGATATCATAGTATTAATTAAATTTATTGTTTCAATTATAAACTTATAACCTTATGTCACAAGCGCAGGTGCAGAAAATACTCATTCCTTACGATTTTTCAGAAACGGCAGAATTAAGTCTTGAACATGCCATTTTTATGGCTAAAAGACTCAAGGCAGCCATAACCTTATTACACATTGTTGAAACAGTATCTTTTACTTCTGCTATCAGTCATGCATTTACCGGCTTCGAAAAAAATATTGAAGATGCCACTCAGGAGAAACTCGATAATCTGGCAAAAGAAATTCATGTAAAACATGGGATCACTTTGAATATCAGAACTGAAGTTGGCAGGATATATAAAAAAATATGCCAGGTTGCTAAAGATGAAGAATCAGACCTGATCATCATGGGTACTCATGGAGTGAGCGGATATCAAAAATTTTCATTGGGTACTAATACCTCCAAGGTGGTTATGGAATCACCTTGTCCTGTGCTATCAGTTCAAACCCATCACTCACGGCTTGGTTTTAAAAATGTACTAATACCAATTGATGAGACCAATGAATCAAGACAAAAGGTTCCATTCGCGGTTGAAGTAGCAGGTTATTATGGTTCACATGTAACCATTGTTGGGCTCATTAATTTTTCGAATGATGATATGATCAGGAAGTTTAAGATAAAAGTTGAACAGGTTGAAGATTATGTGGCTCAGCATGGGCTCAACAGTGACACAAAGTACCTTGAAGGTAATGATCTTGCGGCACTGACCCTCAAGGCAGGAGAGGAAAATAATTGTGACCTTATCGTAATCATGACGGAACAGGAACCACCTTTGACAGGGTTTCTATTGGGAACGTATGCCACTAAAGTTGTCAATGCAAGCCAGATACCGGTTCTTTCTGTGCATCCTGCAGAGGTTGATCCTGATAAGATCACAGTAACTTTCTGATTCATTTCAAGAACAGAATATTCATGAATTACCTTATTAAGTGGCTTCATTTTATTTCCAAATAAAATTGAGTAGTCTGCCTTTCCCTTACTTTTCAGCATGAACATAAAGGCAGGTATAATTACGATCGGTGATGAATTGCTCATTGGGCAGGTTGTTGATACTAATGCTGCATGGATTTCCATGAAGTTCAATGAGGCAGGTGTAAAAGTGATAAACCGTAGAACAGTTGGTGATGATACAAAAGAAATAATTTCTGCTATTGAACAATTAAGATTACAATGTAATTTGGTGATACTTACCGGTGGACTTGGCCCCACGTCTGATGATAAAACCCGAGATGTTCTTTGTAGTTATTTCGATGACGACTTGAAATTAGATGAAGAAGTTCTGAATGATATTACTTCTTTTTTTGTAGGAAGAGGTAGGTCTGTTACAGACAGAAATAAAGATCAGGCATATGTACCTGTAAAAAGTAAGGCTATAAGAAATCCAAACGGAACTGCTCCTGGAATCTGGTTCAATGAAAACGAATTCAACCTTTTTGCCCTTCCCGGGGTTCCTCACGAAATGAAAGCAATGTTGCAAAACTTTGTTATTCCTCAACTGAGATCAATGCATGATCTTAAACCGGTTATCCATAAAAGTATAATGACAATTGGCTTGGGCGAGTCATTTTTGGCAGATATGATAGGAGGTATTGAATCGAAATTACCTAGCGAAATAGGCCTTGCCTATCTACCTGGGCCTGGAATGGTTCGACTCAGACTTTCCTGTTATGAGCCTGGACTTGATACGGAAATGGTTATGCAAGGGATTTCTGATGAATTAGTGATTACAATTGGTAAGAGACATGTGTATTCTCAGGAAGATGAGCCGATTGAGAATGCCTTATCCAAACTGTTACTACTTAATTCACAAACTGTATCAGTTGCAGAATCATGCACTGGCGGAAATATTGCCCATTTATTTACGTCAGTTCCCGGCAGTTCTGATTGGTTTATGGGAGGCGTTGTGGCATATACTGAAAGTGTTAAAAATCAATTACTTGGGATTGAAAAGGATCTGATTGATACGCATGGTGTAGTTAGCGAAGAAGTTGCCTTAGCTATGGCTCTCGGGGCCAGGGAAAGAATGAATACCTCTTGGTCTATTTCTACTACCGGGGTTGCCGGTCCTTCCGGGGGAACATTAGAAAAGCCTGTAGGCACGGTATGGGTGGCAATTGCCGGTGATCATGGAGTTTCTGCTAAGAGATTTACTTTGTTAAATAACAGAGAAAGAAATATTGAGCTTGCTTCAATGTTCGCAATCAATGAGTTACGATTGATGATTGAGTCTACCTGACTAAATTTCCTCATCGAATTTTGATTGGTAAATCTCAATTATTTTACGATCTTTGCACTCCATTTAGAAAAATGAGAAGTCATGTCAAGGATTTGTGATTTAACCGGAAAGAAGTCAATTGTAGGAAACCACGTTTCGTTTTCTAACAAAAAAACCAAAAGAAGATTTAACCCGAATCTTCAGTTGAAGAAATTCTATTTACCTGAAACCGGTGAATGGATCACTTTGAAAGTTTCAACATCTGCTTTAAAAACTATAAACAAGAAAGGTATTACCGCTTGTATAAATAAAGTATTGAAGACTGGCAAACTCTGATAGTTTTGCCCATTTGGTATTATAGTAAAATGGATGCCTTCCGAATATTCGCTATTCAGGCATCCATTTTTATTTTCATACTGTTACCCGTTCACGGGATCGCTCAGCAGAATTTTTATGACACAGATCTGCTTACATCCGATTTTCACAAACAAAGAAGAGAAATACTTCGCTCAAAATTACCACCCTCTTCAGTCGCCATATTTTTTGCAAATCCTGTAAGAAATCGATCTAACGATGTTGACTATATGTACAGTCAGGATCCCGACTTTTATTATTTCAGCGGTCTGACTGAACCAGATGCAGTTTTATTAATTTTTTCAGAGGCAGCAGATCTTTTTGGTTCTCAATCGAACGAAGCGTTGTTTGTTCGTGAGCGCAACAAAGATCATGAATTATGGAACGGCCCTATTCTGGGCATAGAAAGCGCAATTACACATTTGGGTGTTGATCATGTGTATGAAAACAGAAAATACCTCGAAGCCGGAGAAGTGATTGGTAATGTAGAGAACATTCTTATCAAGTATCCAAAGGATATTGACCTTACCATATCAAAAAGAAGCAGTTTGAACCGAATGGTCAGCGAAACAAATGATTGGTTGATGGATCGGCGTAAAAGCGCATCTACTAAAATGCTCACGTCTTTGCTCGAGGAAATCAGGGAAGTTAAAACAAAAGAGGAGTTAGCACTGCTTTCTAAAGCAATTGACATGACCTGTGAAGGAATTGAGGAAGTGATGAAAAAGATTGAACCCGGCATGACTGAATATCAAGCTCAGGCTATAGCAGAATTCCATTATCGTTATTCAGGTTCGGAATATCAAGGGTATGGATCTATTTGCGGTTCAGGAAATAATACGTGCACATTGCATTATATAACCAACAGGAAAATAATGGATAGCGGAGAGTTGTTCCTGATTGATATTGGCGCTGAATATCATGGATATACCGCCGATGTTACCAGAACAATTCCTGTAAATGGAAAATTTACTCCTGAACAAAAGCAGATTTACGATCTTGTCCTTGAGGCTCAACTGGCGGGAATTCGTGAATGCATGCCGGGCAAAAGCTTCCTGGCACCCGGTAATGTCTGTAAAAAGATCATTGACAACGGACTTCAAAAACTGGGTATCACAGATGAACCCGGGGAGTATATCAAGTATTTTATGCATGGTACTTCTCATTACCTCGGTTTGGAAGTTCACGACCCAGGAACTAACGGACCACTTAAGCCTGGAAATGTAATCACTGTAGAACCAGGGATTTACATTCCTATAGGAAGCTCTTGTGATAAAAAGTGGTGGGGAATAGGGGTCAGAATAGAAGATGATGTGCTCATAACTGAAGGTGAACCTGATGTTTTATCAGGGCATTTGGCCAAAAGCACGGAATCTATTGAAAATCTGATGAATACAGACCGTGCGAAGTGATCGAGTTCGAATAATTCTATTTGTATTTTACGCTTAAATGTGTAATTTTGCAGCCCGCAAAAGAATTAGTCTGATATGGCAACAAAAAAAGGAAACAGGGTACAGGTCATTCTTGAATGTACAGAGCACAAGACCAGTGGATTGGCTGGAACGTCACGCTACATTACAACCAAGAACAAAAAGAATACACCCGAAAGAATGGAGATTAAAAAGTATAATCCCATCATGAAAAAAATGACCGTTCACAAAGAGATCAAGTAAGAACAATTAGATTCAATAACAATTAGTCATGGCAAAGAAAGTTGTAGCAACACTTAAGTCCGGAAAAGGAAAAGAGTTTTCAAAAGTGATCAAGATGGTTAAATCACCATCAACAGGTGCTTACTCCTTCAAGGAAGAAGTTGTTCATAATGATCATATCAAGGATTTTTTAAAAGAGAAGTAATTGTCTCTTGACGTTATTTGAGAGCTTCTTTCTTTCCGGAAAGAGGCTCTTTTTATATTAATACATATGGGATTTTTTGATTTTTTAAAAAAAGGTAAGAAAGAAGATCTTGACCAAGGTCTTGCAAAAACGCGTGAAAGTGTATTTGGAAGATTAACTCGTGCAGTAGTAGGGAAATCAACAGTTGATGACGAGGTATTGGATAACATTGAAGAAGCTCTGCTAACTTCAGATGTTGGAGTAACTACTACTTTGAAGATCATTGACCGGCTACAGCAGAGAGTATCAAAGGATAAATTCATTAATACTAATGAACTTAACTCCTTACTAAGAGATGAAATAAGCTCATTGCTTCAGGAAAATGAAAGTAACTTCCATTCAAAGAATGGAACACCGGTAAGTACCCCTTACGTGATTATGGTGGTAGGGGTAAATGGGGTTGGTAAAACAACTACAATAGGTAAGCTCGCATATCAGTTGAAGCAACAAGGTAAAAGTGTGTTACTGGGTGCTGCTGATACTTTCAGGGCAGCAGCTGTTGATCAACTGGTCATCTGGTCTCAAAGAGCCGGTGTGCCTATAGTGAGTCAGGGTATGGGTTCCGATCCAGCATCCGTAGCTTTCGACACTGTGAAATCGGCTGTAGCTCAGAATTCTGATGTAGTGATAATAGATACAGCTGGAAGACTCCATAATAAGGTGAACCTGATGAATGAGTTATCAAAGATCAAGAGGGTCATTCAAAAAGTGATCCCTGATGCTCCTCATGAGGTTTTGCTGGTACTCGATGCCTCAACAGGCCAGAATGCAATTGAACAAGCAAAACAATTCACCGCTGCTACAGAAGTAACTGCATTGGCGTTGACCAAATTGGATGGCACTGCCAAGGGTGGAGTGGTAATAGGAATTTCAGATCAATTTCAGATCCCAGTTAAATATATTGGTGTCGGAGAAAAAATGGAAGATCTTCAGCCGTTCGATCGTAAGGATTTTGTTGATTCTCTATTTTTGTCAAATTGATGTCACAAATTCCGAAATACTTGAGTGTATTAAAAGGGGTCATTATCACATTGATCATTTTTGGAAACGAACCTATGATTGCTCAGGATTTTCTGTTCAGGTTCACAGATAATATCAATACAATTGAAAACAGAATAGTTTATACGCTACGAAATGATAGTGTTATAATAACCGGGATCTCTGATGGCGGTAAAGAGAAACTGTTGTATCATCACGAAGCCGTTTCTAAAAGTGACTACCGCACATTTAAGAAGTTTCTTAAAAAATCCGGCCTAGGAAATCTTGATTCAGAGATCATAAATGAACCTGATCTTGTATATTCAGGTGGTGGTATGCATGGGACTTCTCCAAGAGATATTGAAATACAGTATTTTGATAATGGAAATGCTAAAACCATTCATATATATAATTGCTGGGTGCAATCTGTTCATTCTGTGATCGAAGAACTCAATTTTCTGATCCCTGACGAAGTACGTATCATTTATATGAAAGAAGATTTTAACCTTAATTTATATTAACCAAATCGTGAAAACAAAATCAAATAAAAAGTCTTCGGTTAATATAATAACATTAGGTTGTTCCAAGAATATGGTTGACTCAGAAGTGATAATGGGTCAACTTAAAGCAAACTCCATAGATGTAGAACATGAATCAGAAGATGACCATAAAACGGTGGTTATAAACACCTGCGGGTTTATTGAAAATGCCAAGCAGGAATCTATAGACACTATCCTGCATTATGCTGAACTGAAAGAGCAGGGGCGTATTGATAAGTTAATAGTTACCGGATGTTTATCAGAACGATATAAACCCTCTCTTGAAAAGGAGATTGGAAACGTTGACCATTACTTTGGCACACACGATCTGCCTCTTCTCTTAAAGACTTTGGGAGCCGATTATAAGCATGAATTAGTAGGAGAGAGATTATTGACCACACCAAGACACTTTGCATACTTGAAGATCTCCGAAGGGTGCGACAGGCCCTGTTCATTTTGTGCCATCCCGATCATGAGGGGCAAGCATATCTCTAAACCGATAGAAGCAGTTGTTTCAGAAGCCAGATCTCTCGCAAGAAATGGTGTTAAAGAGTTGTTGATCATTGCACAGGATTCAACTTATTACGGCATTGACCTATACGGTAAGAGATCCTTGGCTAGATTACTTGATGAACTTAGCAAAGTTGAAGGCATTGAATGGATCAGATTGCACTACGCTTTCCCTGCCGGTTTCCCTGACGACATCCTGGAGATCATGAATAACAGATCAAATATTTGTAAGTACCTCGATATTCCTTTGCAACATATCAGTGATAATATGCTGAAGTCTATGAGACGAGGTACAACTATGCAAAAAACCTATGATCTGTTGGAAAAGATCCGTCAAAAAGTTGAAGGAATAGCGATCAGAACCACACTAATAACCGGATACCCGGGTGAAACAGAAGATGATCATCAACAAATGCTAAAGTTTGTTGAAAATGTCAGGTTTGAACGGCTTGGAGTTTTTGAATATTCACATGAAGAAAACACTCACGCATTCAATTTGGAGGATAATATCCCAATTGAAATGAAAAAAGCAAGAACTGATGCGGTTATGAACATCCAACAGACTATTTCCGCTGAATTAAATAGCGCAAAAGTGGATAAAGTATTCAAAACGCTTATTGACAGAAAGGAAGGAGAATATTTTGTCGGTCGAACTGAATTTGATTCACCAGAAGTTGATAATGAAGTGTTGATAGCTTCAAAGGATAATTATCTTAGAATAGGTGACTTTTCAAACATACTGATCACTTCAGCCGGTGAGTTTGATTTGTTCGGTGTTCCTTCTTAACTTACACATAACAATGGATGGGATTGTAAAGATATTTAAGGAACCTTATCCTTTTGAGGATGATGCTAGGGTGCTGATTAAAACGGATCTCACTATCAGTTTCTTTGTTGTTGTATTTCTATATTTATTTCAACCTTTTGGACTCAGGAATCTATCATCAGACATTGCACATACCCTTTTGATCTATTCGGGTTATGGCATGGTAACATTTATAATTACCATATTATTCGACCGGCTTATTCGACCGGCATTTCCAGGTTTTTTTAATGAACAGAACTGGAATGTTGGCCGGCATATACTTTCCCTTTTGGTATTGGTGTTTCTTATCGGACTTGGAAATCTTTTCTATAGTCATTTTTTAGGTTTTACAGGTATCAGCGGAACCACCATGCTCTATTTCCAATTTTATACACTTTTGGTAGCTATATTCCCAATTACGATCTTAACTCTTATTTCCAGAATGAGATTTTTGAAAAAAAATTTGGAAGAAGTGAAAAGTATTAATGATAAACTTGCATACCCACTCGATCTCAGCAGGGAAGGTTCTGCAGAATTGTTATTCCTGTCAGAAAATGAAAGGGATACGGTTCGGCTTACAACTGATCAATTCATATATGCTGAGAGTGCAGATAATTATTCTGATATAGTGTACATTGAAAGTAATATTATTCGAAAAGTACTATTAAGATCTTCATTGAAAAGGTTGATGCAACAAAATGACAATTCAAACCTCTATTCACCTCACAGATCTTATATTGTAAACCTTAGAAAGGTTGTCAGAGTGGAAGGGAATAGTCAAGGGTACAGACTTGTTTTGGAAGGTGTGGATAATACGATTCCTGTGTCCAGAAGAAACAATAATCAGTTAAAATCATTGTTAGGGCGTTTGCACGGCATTTCATCATCAAGGTGATCGGCTTTTAAAAGGGATAAATTTATTGCTTGTTTTCAATTGTTGCTTTTTCAAATATTTACAATCCAGGATCAATGAACTTTCATATATTTGAAGGTGACTGAATTATGTATAAAACTTCAATCCCATTAAAGAATACAGGCAAGTTTCCTGAGATAGTTCTTGATTATCTTGATCAGGATCAGAATCTTCGCAAATTCTATTCACTGCCTCCTGATATTAGTTCTTTTTCTAAAGCTATCGATTCCAGGAACTCATTTAATACAGATAGATCAACTTTGGTTTCTGTGTTAGAATCACAATACCAATCCCTTTTTTCTGATGTCGAACTTGCTGTTTATTCAAATATCAGGGATCTGAAAAAAGAAAATACTTATACGGTAACTACCGGCCATCAGTTGAATATACTCACCGGCCCACTCTTCTCCATATATAAAATTATTACAACCATAAATACTGCTGCCCGGATCAAGGAAGCATATCCTGAAATAAATGTGGTTCCAGTATTTTGGATGGCTTCTGAAGATCATGATCTTGCAGAGATAGATCATACTTATATTAATAATATAAAATACCAGTGGCAACGTCCCTCCAAGGGTATTTCAGGACATCTGTCTCCAAATGGGATTGATGGATTGATGGATATTATCCTCAAAGATTTTCCTGAATTAGCTTACACAGATGTTTTTGGAGTGATCCAAAATGCATATGCAAAGCATAATGACCTTGCCACGGCAACATTTGAAATTGTCAATTATTTATTTGGTAAATATGGACTGGTAGTAATTAATGCAGACCACAAGGATTTAAAAAAGTTGTTTGAATCAGAGATCAAGAATGAACTTCTGGAAGGAAATGTATTCAGAGAGGTGTCTGATACAGTCACGAAACTTAACAAGAAATATAAGTTATTAGTTAATCCCAGGGAGATCAATTTGTTCTATATTAATAAAGATAGCCGGAACAGAATTGTTAAACAGGATAGAGGGAAGTGGGTAGTAGCAGATACAGAGATCAGTTTTAGTGAGTCACAATTAATGTCTGAATTTAAATTACATCCTGAAAGATTCAGCCCTAATGTTATTATGCGAACTATTTATCAAGAAAGGATTCTGCCAAATCTTGCTTATATAGGAGGCCCAGGTGAGATCAGCTATTGGTTGCAGTTTAAATCGGCATTTGACAGTTTCGGTATTCCATTTCCAATTCTATTATTGCGAAACAGCATTTTGTTGGCCGATTACAAAGCAGTTAAAAAGCTTAATAAACTCAATTTGCAATGGGGAGATATTTTTAATGATATCCACTCTCTTGAGAATAGACTAGTATTAAGCAGCAGTTCGCTGATTGACCCGAATGAGATAAAATCTGCTTTAACAGTGGTTTACGACAAGATCAATTTTAAGGCGAATGAAATTGATCCTACATTGGATGCTACTGTAAAAGCCGAACATACAAAAGTTAATAAAGGAATAGATAAGATCTATAAGAAAATGTTACGGAATCTGAAAAAGGAGAATGAAGTTTCATTAAGACATCTGCATGAACTGAAACAATTGATATTTCCGGATGGAGTTCTTCAGGAGCGGAAAGAAAATTTCCTTCCTTACTATTTATCTACGTCAGGTAACTTAATTGATATGTTGATTAAGAATACAGATCCGTTTTCGAGTGATTTGCTGGTATTTGAATTAGATTAAATGCATGATATGATCGAGGATTTTAAAAAAGAGATAGCTGCAGGGTACAATTTTAAAGGTGATTCAATTATTTTGGGAGGTGCAATGTTGGAGGGCATTCCAAATAAGGATCTTCTGGTACAGTTACCATTAAAAACATTGAATCGTCACGGATTGATTGCAGGTGCAACTGGTACCGGTAAAACAAAAACATTACAGGGGATTGCTGAATCTTTATCCCAGGCTGGTGTCCCTTCATTACTCATGGACTTAAAAGGGGATCTTAGCGGACTGGCCGCATCAGGGAATGCTCATCCGAAGATCACTCAAAGGCATGAGTCCATAGGAGTTGAGTGGATGCCTGAATCATTTCCTGTAGAACTACTCACAATCAGTAATGATGCGGGGGTCAGGCTCAGAGCTACTATCACAGAATTTGGTCCTGTTTTGTTCTCCAGGATACTAGAACTCAATGATACTCAATCAGGAGTTGTTTCTCTTGTGTTTAAATATTGTGATGACAATGGTTTGCCACTGCTGGATATAAAGGATTTTAAAAAGGTAATGCAATTTCTTACCAATGAAGGTAAGCAAGCTATCGAGAAGGAGTATGGACGAATCAGTACGGCATCTGTAGCAACCATTCTGAGAAAGATCATAACCATTGAAGAACAGGGTGCAGATGTTTTTTTCGGTGAAAGATCATTTGATGTAGACGACCTTACCCGTATAAATGCAAATGGATCTGGATATATCAATATCATTCGTCTCACCGATATTCAAGATAAACCCAACCTCTTTTCAACTTTTGTTTTATCACTTCTGGCTGAAATTTATACTCTATTTCCTGAAGAAGGCGACCTTGAAAAGCCAAAGCTTGTCATCTTCATAGATGAGGCTCATCTGCTTTTTAAAGAGGCATCCAAAGCACTACTCAGTCAGATAGAGACCATCATAAAACTGATAAGATCAAAGGGCGTGGGAGTAATATTCTGCACCCAACTTCCTACTGATGTGCCGGAATCAATTTTGTCACAGTTAGGTCTGAAAGTGCAACATGCATTGCGTGCCTTTACTGCTAAAGACCGGAAAAATATCAAATTAACAGTAGAGAATTACCCGCTTACCCAGTTTTACGATGTTGATGACTTGATCACCAATCTCGGAATTGGAGAAGCATTGATCACAGGATTGAATGAAAAAGGAATACCAACACCACTTGTTCATACCATGTTGTGTGCTCCAAGATCCAGGATGGATGTGTTGAATGAATCTGAAATACTTGAATTGACCAATAATTCAAAGTTGGTAAAAAAGTATAATGATGAAATAGACCGTGAAAGCGCCTATGAGATCCTTAATAAGAAGCTTAGTGATGTTGGTAGTTCACATGAAAGTGAAAGATCTGAAGTCGATAAAAAGCGTAGCAAGCAAAAAGAAGAGAAAAGTTTGATTGAAGAGGTGATCAATAGTCCGGGAGGAAGAGTTGTTCTAAGAGAGGTAACCAGATCTATAATGGGTATTCTGGGAATAAAAGGGAAGAGAAGATAGTTTATAAAATAGGTAAATGGAAAATACACTTTTGTTAAGATTCTCTCCCAGGTATAATTTATTTTTGTTTTTACAGAGGATAGCTCCAGCCTTATTGCTCATATTTTACACTGCCGGAATGCCCGTTAGTGGTTGGATAGAGTGGGTAAGATCCTTTGTATTTGTTTTGGTTGGGTTTTATACGATATATCTCTCGTTGCGCGCATTTTTTGATATATCTAATCTTTTACCAGCCAGACTTCATCTTTTTAATGTAATGACTGCATTCCTCATCATGGGCCAGGCTGCTCTTCAATATGGACCAGGACATGGAAATATTGTCAATGTTGTGATGATATGTATTGGATCGGCACTACTTTTTTACCAGATAATGATCAGAAAAGGTGAAGTTAAACCAGCTATTAAATTTTTAGATTCAGACTTAAATATTACTATAACACACAGAAATACTGTCCAGTATGACACATCGGAATTGAAAGATATTCAATTGCAAGATCATGAGTTAATTATTTCACTTGTCAATGGCGATAAGCGATCATTAGATCTTTCTCTGATCGCAAATAAAAATGAGATCAGTTTTTTTCTGACAAGTCAGAAAAGTGAACCTACTATGGTTTAAGTTTTTTGATCAGGAAATCGGTTATCCTGTTATAAACAGCTGTTCTTTCATCTAGTATGCTATGTGCTTGATCGGGTACAGTCATCAAAGTACACTCTTTACCGGCAGCTTTTATAGCTTCGGCAAACTTTGATGAATTGCTATAGTGTACATTGTCATCTGCCGTACCATGAATTAATAATAACGGACACGATAGGTTAGCGGCGTTATTCAGCGGTGCTGTATTATTATATCCGTCTTCGTTATTCTCCGGCAACTCCATATACCTTTCGGTATATGCTGAATCATAGAATCTCCAGTCAGTCACGGGAGCAACTGCTACTGCTGCAGCATACAATTCGCCATGAGTAGTTGCAAGCATGGATGTAAGGTAACCCCCAAAACTCCATCCCCAAACAGCTATCCGCTTCTTGTCAATATAATTGAGCGACCCAAGATATTTAGTGACTTGAGCCTGATCATGAGTTTCGGTTATTCCAAGTTGTTTGTATACCTGTTTGTTGAATTCAACACCTCTTGCACCCGTACCTCTGTTATCAACACACACTATAATGAATCCTTTTTGAGCCATCATCTGATGCCATAAATATCGTTGATCACCCCATTGATTCAATACTTTTTGACTTCCTGGTCCTCCGTACATGAATTGAAGTACAGGATATTGATTTAAGGCATTAAAGTTCGATGGTTTTATCATCCATCCGTTGAGTTTTATATCATCGGGTGTATTAAAACTAAAGAAATATGGTTTCGGTAAATTTAATTCACTGAGATTATTCCAGATCTGAATATTATCCTTTATCGTATATGTTTTTTCTCCTGCGGCATTATAAACAGAGTAAGATGGGGGAGTAGATATTGTTGAATGCTTTATGACCATATATTTCAGATCATTTGAAAAAGTGGCTTCGCTGTATCCTGATGCTGGACCGATCTCCTGAATGGTCCCGGTCTTAATATCTACAGAATAGACAAGATAATTCATAGGGTCCTTTATAGCTGCCTGAAAATATGCTTTGCCTGCTAACTCATCTATACCATATACTTTTGTAACATCCCATTTTCCGATGGTCAATTGATCCTTTTCTTCATCTTTTGTAGAGTATACATAGATATGATTGTATTGAGTTAAAGTGCTTGTGAAAATAAAGTTGGCTCCATTATTATAGAAAATGATTGATTCAGGTAATTCAATGTATCTTGGATCAACTTCATAGTATAGGTCCTTTGTGTTCTTGTTGATGACATCATATTGGATAAATTTCATTGTGTTCTGTGTTCTGTTCATCCATACAATAGCTATCATTCCCGATTCACCGGTCCACATTACTCTTGGTATATAACTGTTATTGTCTCCTGCAACAGGGCAGTCAGATACAGTATTGTTATCCAGGTCATATATTTTAATTGTAACATCAGGGTTAGGTTCGCCGGCCTTAGGATATCTTATATTCTTAGGGTGAGTAAATGTGCTGTCATTGCGTACATCCAGTTTGATCAATGGAATATTTGATTCATCAAATCTGTAAAAACACAGATACTTGCTGTCATTTGACCATGAATATGCTTTATGGAATGCGAATTCTTCTTCATAGATCCAATCAGCAATTCCATTTATTATCTTAAGGTCTTCGCCATCAACACTTACGCTTTTTGTCTTTTGTGTGCTGATTTCAAACAACTTGATATTATTCCCTTCTACATATGAAACATATTTGCCATTTGGAGAAAATTCAGCTGAAAAAACATTTTTACCTTCAAACAACAGTATTGGTATGGATGATCCTGGAGTGATCAAATAGTATTTGTACATCGTACTGTGCCTGAAAACAGGTTTTCCGTTAGTTGCAATTAACAATGATCCTGTGCTGGTGTTGATTTTAAAATCCTCGATCGGTACGTTACCAGGTAATGAGTTAGAATCGAAAAGTGTGTCCAGTACCACACCTGTGCTGTAACTTCGAACTACTACCAAACTTCCATTACCTTTTCGCTTTAGAGTATGGTAAGCGTATGAATCATCTTTGCCCAGATCGGTTATGGATAGTTCTTCATTTTCAGTGAATTGATGGGTACCCCAGATCAGCTCATTTGATAAGGTTTGTGCATGTGCATTATATTTGGGAAGAGAATATAATCCTGAAAACACACAGATCAAAAGAAATAGTCTATTCATTATTGTATAAATTTTTATAATTGTTGTAAAATAAGAAAATGTCATTGAATTTTAAACCTTAACTCATTGGAAATATTAAAAATCAAAGCTCTTAAAACTACACGTATTTTTTTTAGAAAGGGAACTACGAATATGACCTTTATATTTCTGCATGGTTATGGGATGAATTTTAAGAAAATAGTGGATAAAATAGATGGACTTATCCCTGTTGATTATAATCTGGTGATTCCTGAGGCCCTATCCAGATATTATACTAAAGGAAGTTCCGGAGATGTAGGTTCCAGTTGGATGACTCGTGAAGAGAGAGATGACGACATTATTGATAATGTCTTATTTCTTGATCAGGTTATCGAGGATTTGCATGGATCTGGCAGGATACCCAATGATTCAAGGAAAGTAGTATGTGGGTTCTCGCAAGGAGGCCCTACAGCTGCCCGCTGGGCCTGCATGGGAACAATGAATGTTGATGAATTGGTATTGTGGGGCTCAGACTTCCCTGAAGATGTTCTCAAGGAGCCATATTTCAACAAATTATGTCAACTGAAGGTTAAATTTGTTCTGGGTGATAACGATGAGTATTTATCACAGGATATAATAATATCAAATAACAGTAAACTTGTTAACTTAGCCATACCATCAACTTATCGGATTTATGGTGGGAGTCACAGGATATCTGATATTGGTATCACTGAAGTGTTATCTTCGGCATTGTAGTCACTGTAATGATTAAATTTAAAAATATAACTATAGGTAATAGTGCAGGTGTGCTGTTAGCATTGTATTTTACTTTATCGGCTTTGATTCCCTATGGGTGCAAACAAGAATTTGCAGGATTTGCGGATCAGGGTGTGATCATTTACGATGTTGAGATCAGTGATGATAACACTGATATTCCCGGTGCCATGATGCCAAGTGAGTTGAAGACATATTATCTGTCAGGAAAAACGGCAACATCTATAACTGCAGGATTGGGACTGGTTGAAACAAGAATAATTTCAGATCCGGTGTTACGTCAATATAAAACACTGGTTTCGGCCATGGGGCAAAAGATAGCCCTTGTACTTGATGAGGCCAAGGTTAGTAATAATTTGAATGATCGTATTGACCTTGAATTGACCTATACAGGCAGGGAAAAGCAAATAGCAGGTTTTACCTGTAAAGAGGTTGTTGTTAAAGACAGTACTGACAATGTGTTCAGTATTTATTTCGCAAATGATTTTCCTGTCAAGAATGTGAACTGGGGCACTCCTTTCAGAGATATTGACGGTTTGCTGATGGAATATTCCATGAAATTTGGCAATGCTGTTATGAGCCTGAGAGTCAAGGAGGTGATCATGGAAAAAGTTGATCCGGCATTATTTGAGATCCCTGATGACTACCAGCAGATTGAGGATCCTGCTGAAATGGACATGTTCATGTAAAAGTTAATTATTTATTCAGAATAACGAACTCCGTTCTCCTGTTTTGTGCTCGTCCGGTATTACTGTCATTTTCAGCTATTGGTTTAGATTGCCCAAACCCCTTATAACTCAAGCGGCTTTTATCAATACCAATCGAAATAAGAAAAGAATAAACTGATTTTGCCCTATTCTCACTTAGCTGAAGGTTTGAATCTGCATCACCAATGTTATCAGTATGTCCATGTATTGCCACATTTACCTTGGGGTTGGCATTCAGGAAATTGGCGAAATCCAACAGTATATTCTTTGATACATGGTTAAGTTCGAATGAATTTGTGTTGAAGAATATATTGTTTAATTTATAAGTACCTCCAACCTCTATTTGCTTGAGTTCAAAGTTTGTGGTTACTGGTTCTGAAATTGTGCTGTCTTCTTTAGAGAAATACTCAGAATTATAAGCGTGCCCGTCCTTTTGAACTGTTAGTATATAGTCTGAATCAAAAAGTACAACACTAGCATATTTGCCTGTGGTACTGTCATAATCAACAGCCATGGTCTCCTGTGTATTCAGGTTCTTTAACTCAATTTTAGCAGCAAATGGAATATTATTTTCAGAATCTCTAAGGTCTCCTTTTACAAATAATACTCTCTCAGGTTTTGCATTTTCGGGTAAATTGAATTGATAGATATCATAACCTGATGAACCTTTTAAAGTGTTTGAGGCAAAGTAACCTGATCTGCCATCCGTGCTGATAAAAAAACCTACCTCATCTGCTTGAGTATTGATAGGGTAACCAATATTCACAGGTTTGCCCCAATTTCCTTTTTCATTCTTGCGTACCACATAAATATCATAACCACCCATACCCGGAAGACTGTCAGATGCAAAATATAATGTTCGGTTATCGGGGTGGATGTAAGGCGTCTTTTCATTTCCATTGGTATTGATCGGTAATGGCACTGCTTTTCCCCATACCCCATTTTTTTTATGTGTTACATATATATCTGATGTTTCATTGATAGTATCTCTGTAGGTTGAAAAATAAAGGTCATTACCGTCAGCTGATACCGAAGGTTGAGAATCCCATTGAAGCGGGTCATTAACATTTTCGCCCATATTGGTGATTGGGCCCCATCCTTTCAATGACCATTCGGAGTAAAAAAGGTCAAAGTTTCCATTATCATTATAGGTGAAGTACAATACACGGTTATCCTTTGTGATGGTTGGTCCGCCTTCGTTATTACTTGAAGACATGTTAAACGGTAATGGCATTGGTGAACCTGTATCAAAATTACCATCTTCCTGTCGTGAGCTAATCATGAACTTTTCTACACTTCTTGGTGTTAGTGCTCCCTTTGGAAATTCATCAAACCTTCGTGTAAAAAAACAAAATTCATTGTCGGGTGATATAAATGGAAGATACTCCGGATTTGAAGTTGAAACTCCTTCAAGCTTAACAGGATTAAATTCAACAGGGTTGTTCATTAATTGGGCTCTATACATCATAGTGTTAGCATCACGAACCAACTCCTCTTTTTCATAATCGAATGAAATGAATTCGTTGAGTGTTTTTATACATTCATTTAATTCACCTTTTTCATAATAAACTTTGCCCAGTCTGTAATAGGGTAGGGCATAACCATCAGGGCATCTCTCAATTAATTTAACGTAAGCATTGGACATAGTTTTAAAGTCCTTTTTGATATAAGCATAATCACCGAGCAATAACCATGGATCAGCATAGCTGCTGTCTTCTTCTGCAGATTTGTTGACAAGCTTTATCACAGCATCATAGTCCTTTTTATTCTTTCGTGCGGTTACAGCATCTTTATAATACTTCTCGGCTTTTTTTGAAGTGGTTTCGGGACAAATAGGTACAGGTTGACTGATCGATGAAAGAGGGATCATCAATAAGAAAAAATAGCATAATGCACTTATTAGTTGAGTCCTTATCATTTTGGTTTACCAAACAGATCTTTTAACTTGTCTTTTCCTTCTTTCAGCAATTTCTCTTCTGCTTCTTTTTTTAACTTTTCAGACTCCTTGCGTGCTTTTTCTTCCAGTTCTTTCTGAGCCTTTTCTGCTTCCTGTCTCAATTTTTCTTCAGCTTCTCTTTTTTGCTTTTCAAGTTCTTCTTTAGCTTTTTGTTCCAGGGCCTGCTTTTGTTTTTCAAATTCTTGTTTTGCCTGATCTTCAAGAGCTTTTCCGGCACTCGAGGCTGTTTTACCCAAGTCTGCACTAACTTTAGGATCAGATGATGAACCTGTAATCTTCAACTTAACTGGTATTTTCTCTGCCATTGTTAGATTTAATCCGGCAGAATTGGCAGAAGCAAATAAACTGTTTATGGCCTGGTTCGCTTCCTTGCCCATGAGTTTTGTTGGTACCTGCATGGTAACGTTGTAATCCATTGATTGATCAAACCCATGACTACCGTCAACGGTTGATTCTATTCCTGATACTTTAACCTCAAAAGGTTTTAATGTTACGCGGCCATTTTCAAAATTGAAACTGATATTTGCATCACTTAATTCTGCTTTTTTAAATTGTTCCATTTTCAGAACATCAGCAACTTTAACCAGTGGTTTAAAATTATCAATGGTCACGCCATGGGTAGTCAGCTTGCCGTATCCGGCCAGTGAATTAAGGTCTGCTTCCATGTTCTCATCAAATTGTCCCTGAATCCTGATTTCGGTACTTGCATTTCCATTGCACTTTTCAGCTATGGGTGCAAGCTTTTGTATGGTTCCAAATGCATCGTAACACTTTCTAATATTCACCTTTTCAACATTCATATTGAAGAAGAATTGCGGATTTAATGTGTCTTTGGAGTTATAAACCCCATTCATTAACATGTTTCCGTCGAGAGTATTGAATTTAAGGTCATTCAACCCCAGAGTTTGATCTCTCATTGCAAGATTACCGGAAATATTGTTCAAGACCAGGTTATCGTAATACACTGTTTTTGCACTAAGAGTCATTAGAAAGTCAATGTATTCTGGAATTTTAACTACTCCGTTATTGCTGGAATCAGTTCCGGCGCTTTCGCTTTCCTCACCTGAGTTGAGTTCATTGAGATCTATGATGTCAGCTTCTACATCAAGGGTGGCTTTTAATAATTCATTTTCATTAAATACGTAAACTAGTAAGTTATCAACCCAGCCATTCATCTTTAAATTTGTACGACCTATATTTAGTTGGAAGTCATTAACAGTAAGGTTTCTTGGATTGAAAATAAGCTCAAGGTTTGGTACACTTACCGGTAATGGTGTAGATGGAGAACTGTAATTTATATTCGTAGCTAAAAACCTTCCTTCAGCAGTAAAGTCCTGATACCTTTTATTTTCTATTGCGGAAACCCTACCCTTTAATGTGATATCCGCATCAATTTTACCACTCACATTTTCACCTTCCTCAAGAGGGATAAAGCTTTTCACCTTATCAAGGTCAACCGACCCTTTTATGAACCCGTCAAGATAGGGGTCACTCACCGGATTTTTAACGAGTAATGCAGCATCAATAGGTGAGGATCCGAATTTTAGATGAAGTTTTTCCAGTCTTATTATTGTATTATCAGTCTCCCCATCGGGATTCGTAATGTTCAGATCGATATTTACTTCTGTTAATTTTTCAGGAAGGTCCGGGTAATTGAAATTCCCATTATTCACTTTAAGGTCTACATTGTATGCCGGAAGACTCGTTTCATTATACACACCTTTTATATTGCCTTTGAATTCAAGTGAACCGGATGATTCTACCTTTCCAAATTCATTGCTATATACACCGGGTATCATTGACATGAAATTTTTAAATTCATTTTTAGCAACTGAAAAATCAAGATCCATGTCAATGTCTTCGCCCGGCATTGCAACAAAACCGTTCAAAGCAAATTCAAGCTCATTAAGCTTAACATTATTCTCCTTGAATGTGTATTTTGATTCTGGGAGATTGATTTCCATTTCAACATCAGCAATGGTTTTTGCTTTATGGATATAATCAATTCCATCCATTGTATAGGTGGTTGATGCTATTTCAGTTTTAGTGAGCAATGAAAAAATATCCTGAGTGAAATCTCCAGAGCCTTTGTGATTAAGTCCTTCCAGAATCACATGCATATCTCCTTCATAGTCATTGTATGCCAGATACCCGTTGGAAATAGAATAAGATTTCAGCATCAAATTTAATGGTGAACTATCCGTTGAATTTTGCTGATCCTGATCTTCTGCAGACTTTGTGATATCCCAATTCACTTTGCCTGAATCTGACACAGCTAAAAATATCCTGGGCTGAACAACATTGATTTTTTTCAGATCAATCTGGTCGCCGGAAATAACACTTTTAAGATTTACTATCAGAGTCAGGGTTTCTATGGAAGCTAGTGTATCACCATCGAAATATCCTTTGTTAACTACACTGATCTTTTCTACATCAACCTGCAGATTTGGAAAAGACCTGATCAGGCTCAGGTCGATATCAGTAAATGCCACGTTGGCTTCAATATTGTCGTTTATTGTTTTTTTGGCCAGCTCCAGTATCTTACCCTTGAAAAGGTAGGGTAATAGGAGTAAGGCCAGAAATAGGAATAAAATAACTAACCCACTGATTTTCAGTATTTTTCTCATTTTGTTAATTTGTTTGATGCAAAGTTATGAGGTATAACGCAGATTTGGTTGTCAAATTTTCGACATACGTTGTCTGAGCATATGGTCGGCAACTACCAGATTCGCCATTGATTCAACAATAATAACAGCTCTGGGAACAACACAAGGATCATGCCTGCCCTTAACAACGAGTTTTTCCGGCTCTCCCGAACTATTAACAGTATCCTGTTCAATCATTATTGTTGATATTGGCTTGAAAGCAACTCTGAAAACTACCGGTTGTCCGTTGGAAAGTCCGCCTTGAATACCTCCTGAATTATTGGTGCTGGTAGTGATTGTTCCTCCTTTATTAACAAATGGATCATTATGTTCTGAGCCTTTCATGGATGATGCTTTGAATCCCGAGCCTATTTCAAATCCTTTAGCGGCATTAATGCTCATCATGGCTTTAGCCAGATCAGCGTTTAATTTATCAAATACGGGTTCTCCCAATCCCGCTGGCAGGTTTTTAATAGTACATTCAATTATCCCACCAGTGGTATCTCCTTTTGAGCGTAATACGGTGAGAACTTGTTCTATTTCCTCGGTGGCAATTGTATCAGGGCATCGTGCAATTGAATTGTATATATCTTCCCGCTTCAAGGGTTCTGTTATTTCAGCGTTTATTGTCCCAATTGATTTTGTATAGGCAAGAGTTGAAATTCCATTTATTTCCAAAAACTGGGCCGCAACCGACCCTGCTACCACCCTTGCAAGGGTTTCTCTGGCAGATGCCCGTCCGCTGCCTCTGTGATCGCGCAAACCATATTTGGCTTCCCAGGTATAATCAGCGTGAGAAGGGCGGTAAACGTTTTCAATAACAGAGTAATCGCTCGGGCGGATGTCATGATTTCTTGTAATAAAAGCGATAGGAGCACCTGTTGTTACACCTTCAAAGATCCCTGATAAAAATTCAATCTGATCAGATTCATTTCTGGAGGTGGTTATTGCTGATTGTCCGGGTCTTCTATATGACAGGTCTTGCTGTACTCTGTCAATATCAAGTGTTAATCCTGAAGGACATCCATCAATGACCCCTCCTATGGCGGGACCATGTGATTCGCCAAATGAAGTTAACCTGAATGCTGTACCAAAAGTGTTACCTGCCATGGGCTATAAAGGTAGTAAAGTTGATTGTTGGCCCTAATGAAAGTACAACCGTGGTAAATTATTGCCTGAATTTCTTGTTGAGATGCATTTCTGTTAGTATGATCAGAAGGAATGAAGTAGTAATGATGATAATTAATCCAGGTATGATACTTATAGTTGTTTCCTCATCAAAATAGAAAAGAAGAATTCCCAGACAAGCATTTCCCAGCCCAGCACCAATCAGGAGCTTGGCAGAAAACCTGTTTGCTTCTTTCCAGGTATCTGCATTTTGCATCGATCGTCTGGTTCTGTATCCATATATTGAATTTATTTTGCGAGGTGGAAACATTAAAAACCACACGCCAGCAATTGTAAAAACAGATCCGACTATGATCAGTAACTCAAATGCCGAATCATTCATACTGCTCATGTCAATAATCGGTTCTGGAGTGCACCCAGCATTTTTAACCAGTTGTTAAAGTCTTCCCGATCTTCCCACAAATCTTTTAGTTCAGATTCTGCTCCTATCCTGTCTAATGCATCCGCAGCTAACTCTATCATCTCTTCTGATCGGTAATCATTTGAAACAGGGTTGATCTTGCTTATTCTTACCTTGAAATGTTCACTTGTTTCGGAGTCAAAGTTTCCTTTCAGAGAGGCTATAAGCTCGCAGGCGGCTATTGTTTCTTCACATTGATCTAGAGTGGCATTTTCCCAGGATCTCAAATAATTCCTGATCAATCCTTCAAGGATATCGCTACCATTCTGTTCAACTTTGATCAGTAGCTCTTCTACCGTTCCATTGTCAAAAGTATTATAGCTGATATTTTCATCCATGATAGATCTTCAAATTTAAAGTTTAGATGTCCTGTTAGTGCTTTGCTAAAATACCGTCTAAAAATGAAATAGTCAACACCAGTATTTAGCCGATGTTGACTATTCAAAATTCTTTGGTATTTAATTCTGATCCGGGCGGATAGGTTTAACCTCTTCCTGTGGCAAACCTTTGATCTTTGTTGTTGTGTCAAGCTCACTCAGCACCTCAATGTTAATTCCATCAGACAGTCCTGTCTTGATGAACTGCTTTTCAAAAACCTGAGGAGATTTTTCTATCTCCACATAGCTGGAGTCTCCTTCAAACTTCAAAGTACTTTCCTTGAGTGCTATCACACTATCCCGGCGATCAAGCACAATATCTGCATTAGCACTGTATCCAGCTCTAATGAAGTGATCCGGGTCAAGTTCAACGGCTGCCTTGATTTCAAACTGAATAGCTCCGTTCTCTTCTACTCCCTTTGGAGAAATATATTCAAGCTTTGCTTTGAAAGTCTGATCTTCAATAGCGCCCACACGTAAAATCAGGTCCATTCCGGTTTTTATTTTTCCAACTTCTGATTCATCAACTTTTCCTTCAAATACCATTTCACCCATATCTGCCACGGATGCAATAGTGGTACCTTCATTGAAAGTATTGCTCTCAATTACAGAATTACCCTCTTTAATTGGAACATCAAGTACCATTCCACTGATTGTAGAACGAACCAGCGTGTTGGTGATACTACCCATGCTTTTGGTAGTTCCTTCCTTTATCAGAGCCAGGTTGTTTTCTGCTGAACTCAATTCTTCCTGAGCAGTTTTGTAATTCAGTTCAGCTGCCTGGTACTCATTCTGTGGGATTACTTTATCATCGTATAACTTTTTGGTTCGATCGTAATCAATTTTTGCATTTTCAAGGGCTATTCTGGCTCTGTTTACCCTGCTTTCTGCATTGTTCAGGTTCACTACATCCGGAATAATCTTTATCCGTGCTATCACATCACCTGATTTTACAAACTCACCAGCTTCCAGATAAACTTTATCAACAATGCCTGACACCTTTGATTTAATGGCGATCTCTTTACGTGGAACCACAGATCCTGTGGCAACTGTTTTCTTGATGATATTGGTTACAAATGGCGATTCCGTTCCATACACCATCGGTTTCTCATCATTTTTCTTGTAGAGATAATATAAGGTCCATACAAATACACAAAGGACCAGTACTCCTATAAAAATTTTAATAAATTTCTTCATATAATAATAGAGTTATGCGCTTAGTTTAGTTTATTCGGTTCTAACAGCTTCAATAGGTTTTATTTTCAATGCTCTGTATGCAGGAATAAGTCCGGCAAATGCACCGGCAAATACAAGTACTAAGAGCGACTTTAAAGCAACTGAAAGATCTACAGTAGGGTTGGCAAAAAATCCACCACCTTCACCAATAGCTGATGACACTGCTTCCAAGATGCCTACTCCCAATACAAGGCCAAAGTAACCGGCTATAGAGGTCAATACTACAGATTCGAGTACTATTTGTCTTGCTATATCAAATGGCGGTGCACCAATTGCTCTTCTTATTCCAATTTCAGAAGTTCTTTCCTTGATTATAATTAGCATGATATTACTTACACCAATAACGCCTGCCAATAAAGTACCAATACCTACTATCCAGATAAGGATCTCTATTCCGGTAAACAGGCCCATCATTTTATTGTATTCGTCTTCCAGGTTAAAATGGCCTACCGCCTGAGGGTCATCAGGATGAACTGAGTGCCTTTCTTTTAGTAATGAGACTACTTTTGCTTCAACTTCTGAAGCCGAGACATTAGGCTTTGAAGTAATAGCAAACCAACCAACTACGTTTTGATAATTGAATGCATTTTGAAATGTAGAGAATGGGATAAAGATAGAAGTAGCATCTTCTTCACCCCGGTCGAGTGACTTAGAGCTTTTAAAAACTCCTATAACACTAAAATATACACCATTTACCTGTATGCTTTCACCGATAGGATCTTCACCCGGATCGAATAATACTTCCTTCACTCGTTGCCCGATGACAGCTACTTTACGCTTTTCATTCAAATCATTTTGATTGAGAAGCCTGCCTTCATCCAGCCGATAACTTTGGATGGTGAAAATTTCCGGATAGTCGCCATAAACTCCAAAAGCACCTGAATTCAACCCCCTTATAACATTATTGGTTCCTCCGTAATTCCCAAGTTGATTGCGGGGAGCAACTACAGCTGCTTGAGGAACATTATCTTTTATTGCCTGAATGTCTGAATTGTTAAAATTGAAGTTCCTGCCTTGTGGAAATCCTTTATATGGCATGCTTGTTTTCCAGGTCCAGGTGAAAAAACTATTGGTGGCAAAATCACCAAATCCTTTAGTCACACCATTTTTTAAACCATTACCTGATCCGAGCATGATGATCAGCATGAAAAGTCCCCAGAATACTCCAAATGCAGTGAGGAATGTTCTGAGCTTATTCCTGCTCAGAGTGATATATATCTCATTCCAACGGTCTCTGTCAAACATGATATTTTGTTTTATTATTCATCTCTTAAGGCAACAACTGGTGGAATAGAAGCCGCTTTACTTGCAGGGAATAATCCTGCAATTGCCCCGGCTGTAACAAGCAGCATCGTGGCACTGATAGCTACGGCAAGATTAACTTCAGGATTCTCAAAGAATTCTGTTCTGGGTATAGCGCCGCCTACTAACTCAAGCAAACCTACTCCTAATACAAGGCCAATATATCCTGCAATAGAGGTTATAAAAATTGATTCAAGCATTATAAGGCCAACAATATTGTAAGGTGTTGCGCCTAGTGCCTTCCGGATACCGATCTCTTTGGTTCGTTCTTTTACAACTATCATCATAATGTTGCTTACACCAACTATACCGGCTATGATAGTTCCAATACCTATGATCCAGATGAATAACCTAATGTTGCCCATGAGGTCACTAAATCTTTTATAATCTTCAAGGTTATTACTGATCCTGATTGCACGCAAATCGCTGGGATCATAATTATGTCTGCGTGCCAGATAGTTTCTAAGGTTGGCAGTCAACATAACCGATTGCTCTACAGAACTGCTATTATGAGTCAGTAAAATTTGTCTGATCTTACCTTTACCATTGAATGCCCTTTGTGCTGTTGTTATGGGTAGGTATACCATTCGGTTCTCATAACCACCTTCTTCATCTTCAAAGATTCCAACAACCAAAAATGCAATTCCGTTCACTTTTATGTATTTACCCATAGGGTCTTCGTCACCAAATATTGATTCCTGAACTGCTGTGCCGATCACAGCAACTTTCTTGTATTCTTCCAGATCAGTTTGATTAATAAACCGGCCTTCATGTATGATGGCATTTTCTATGAGGTAATGTTCTGGATGAACAGAACGCACTTCGAAATCTCCAAATTTATTTTTGTATGAAATGTTAATGGAACCACGAATAAAAAACCTGCTGCTCATCCATTCTATTTGAGGATAACTTGCTCTTAAGAGAGCATAGTCTTCATTTTCCAGTTCAATTCTTCTGCCTACAGGCATGCCATTATAAGGCATACTGGTAGCTCCACCTGTAATGAATATACTGTTTACTGCAGCTATTCTGAATTGATTCTCGGCTCCATTCTGAAGTCCTGTACCCGAACCAAGTAGAATGATAAGCATAAAAATACCCCACGCCACACTGAATCCGGTCAGAAAAGTTCTGAGCTTATTCTTGCTAATTGTGTCAAATATTTCCTGCCACTTATCCATTTATCATGCTTCTGTACCGGTGAGCATATTTGTTTTTTCTGATGGAGTGTCAATAACACCATCTTTGATCCTGATAATTCGTTCAGTCATATTCGCAATTTCATTTTCATGCGTAACTACTATCAAAGTCATTCCTTTTGCGTGCACTTGTTTGAACAACTGCATAACTTCCTGAGAAGTAACTGAGTCAAGTGCGCCTGTTGGTTCATCAGCCAGTATGATCTTTGGATTGGTAATGAGTGCTCTGGCAATTGCCACCCTTTGTTTTTGTCCTCCTGAAAGTTCAGAAGGCATGTGATGAGCCCAGTCTGTCAAACCAACCCTGTCTAAATATTCCATTGCAATCCGGTTTCTTTCTTTTCTCTTGATCCCCTGATAATATAGCGGTAAGGCAACATTTTCAACTGCATTTTTAAATGAAAGCAAATTGAAGGATTGAAAGACAAATCCGATGAACCTGTTTCGGTATTCGGCTGCTTTAGATTGGTTCAGGTTCTTAATAAGTGTGCCCCCCAAATAATACTCCCCTGAATCATATTCATCCAGAATCCCCAAAATGTTCAACAGGGTTGATTTTCCTGAACCTGATGAACCCATTATGGAGACAAATTCACCGTCCTTGATATCCAGATTAACCCCTTTAAGTACATGAAGGGAGTTCTTCCCAATGGAGTAGCTTTTATTTATTGCGTTTAGCTTGATCATAGTATGACAACAAAACTAAAAAAGAGAACACTTATTATATTAAATATCAACATGTTATTGTATCACATAATCGGGTAGTGGGGTGAGTTTCAGTGGGTTTCAGTATAGATTGTAGCTTAACGTAGGTCCTGTTTAAGTCAACCTGTAATTGACTTTATGTGGCTATTATGTAAGAAATGTGACTTTTAGTACTTGACTAAGTCAGAAAAGATGATAACTTTGGTTACTTATTCTAAAACCAACTTACTCTAATGAAAAAAATTAAGTTCTTAGCCCTGCTAGCCCTTGTTTTTGGCGCATTTGGGTTGAATTCAGCTTTAGCTCAGTCTGATGATGATGGAGATGAACCACCACCACCAATGATGAGCCAGTTTGATGATGACGGTAATTCTGAAGTAGAAGGACAAAGTAGCACCGTTACCATTGATGGTGAGGAAAGTTACGATTCCGGTGAAAGTACTTCAAGTTCCGGTTCATCTTATAGTGGTTCTGAAAGTCGTGAAAGAGTCAGAGTTTACTCAGGTAAGCATGATGGAAACAATGTAATTAAGGATTCTAAACGAGATTAATTTCTATTAAATAAATATAAAAGCCCCGGATTTTTCCGGGGTTTTTTATTTTTATACCTGTTATAGCCAAACTAATCTATTCGACTTCATGAATATAAAAATGTTGCTAGGCGGTATATTTGGTATCTTATTGATTTCTTTCATTAACCATGATGGCCTTTGTCAGGACCCCAATAATCTAAAGGAATATATTTTTGTAATGCTTAAAAGTGGTCCTGACAGATCTCAGTCAGAAGCAGAACTTAAAAAGCTGCAAGCTGGTCATCTTGACAATATCAGATCCATGGCAGAGAGTGGAATGTTAGCCATCGCCGGCCCGTTTGCAGAAGATATTGACTGGAGAGGAATTTTGATATTTAATATTATGGATACAGTCAAAGTTAAGTCAATGTTGAATGATGACCCGGCTATTAAGGCCGGTAGGCTGACATTTGAACTGCATCCGATTTTCAGCACACCCGGCAGATGCCTTAAATGATCATATAAACCCCAAACAAATACACCCTATGAAACAGTTATTTTTATTGCTTGCATTTTGTTCTATTTCTACCATTGGATTTACGCAGGGTTCTAAAACAGTAACCTCTTGTAAAATATACCTTGATGGTAAAGTTGTAGAAAACTCATCCCTTGAAACAATTCTTGAATGGTGTAAACTTGTGCCACCAACAGTTCAATGTGATGATGGGATGGTATATCAACTGGAAACTTTTAATGTCAGTTTTATTTCACTCAACCCATTTATGACTACCGATTTCGGAATTGGACAAAAAGGCGTTCCGATCAGGGCTGTTCAAGCTGTTGAAAAAGGTAAAAGTGGTGATGCCATGGTCCTCAAAAATGTAAAGTATATTGACAGTGCCGGTGCGGAGGGTGAACTTCCGGTCATTTCCATCAAGATCGAGTAGTTAGTGGCCAAAACACTTTCTGTACAGCTTCTTGACCTTTTCGGATCACTTAATGATGCGCCTGAAATAAGCCCAGATATCAGTTATTTGGATCCTTATCAGGATGTGTATGTTGTTGAACTTGTAAAGCAATTTTATACAAGATTTTATTCTGATACCAGGCAGAGAGTGCTTGTTTTAGGGATCAATCCGGGCAGGTTAGGAGGTGGGCAAACAGGAATACCTTTTACTGACCCATATGCTTTATCAGAATATTGTGGAATAGATAATTCGTTACCAATCAGGCGAGAGCTTTCAAGTACATTTATTTATCAATTTATTGAACACTTCGGAGGTCCGGAAAAGTTTTATTCTCAATTCTTATTCAGTTCTGTTTGCCCATTGGGTTTTATAAGATCCGGAAAAAATTTAAACTACTATGATGACAGCAGACTTTTTAAAGATACAAGAAGTTTTATTGAAAAATCTTTGAAAGATCACCTGTCAATGAATGTTTCAAGAAAAGTTTTGATAATTTTTGGTAAGAAAAATGCCGAATGTGTACAATCAATGAAGGTAATGGATGATTTATTTGATAAAATTGTGATCTTGCCACACCCACGATACCTGATGCAATACAAACGAAAGGAAGTTAATGAGCATATTAAAACGTGGGTTGAAGTATTCAAATCCTTTGTTTAATATTAGCTGATGTGTTAAAACAAAAAGGATGCAATATTGCACCCTTTTTGTTTTAGATCCATAATACTTTTAGAAAGTATCAAGGTCAAGAGGTCTGGTCATTCCAAACCATTTTAGTGTTTTCTCACCTAATCCGGGTGCTGATACATGAATCAGATACATACCGGAACCAACAGGAATTCCTTTGTGGTTTTTCAGATCCCAGTCAAGGGAAGTGTTCGTGTTTGGTGAAGTTACATCATATACAGTACCATACGTATTATTCACTCCTATGTCTCTGTTAAATTTTCTTACCAAAGCTCCACTCATAGTGAATATGCTGATGGTGCACTTTGGCGGAAGATTGGTGATCTTGATCCTGTTATCTATCTGACTGGTTTCGTATTCTGAATAAGCATAATACGGGTTAGGTACAACATTTATCAGATTCAGTGCTTCTACGGCAGTTGATTTATCATTGGTAATTACATCCAGGTCGTTTGTATTGAAATTATAATATGGATAAAACCCGTTTTTGGGTTCAATGGATGTAACTGTGCCAATTCCAATAAAGTTTAATCCGGCAGAGGCGGATGCAACAAAAGAATCACCCAGGTTAAGGCTTGTGCCATCATATGTTACAGGTGTGGAAGCAACATAATAACTCATGCCATCGATCAAGGTTTCGTTGTTGCGGATGCCTCCCGATGCGTACGGACGATAGGTCCTTGCAATCCTGATCCTCACTTTTACTTCAGAAGGTATCTGGTCAGGCAACTTACTGCTCAAGTTGCTGAATTGTGATGACAGGATTGGTATTGAAACCCACATTGCATCTTTGTAAACCAACCGTTTATTTGTTGATGTAGGATTGTCCAGTTTTTCTCTCACCCATCTGCATGAATCATATAATGGTACATCCTGTTGTGGATTGTCGGCATTATGTCCAAAGACATATATATAATGCATTCCTCCAAAAACCGGCTCAAGTGTTCCGTCTATGTTAGTGTAGTATTTTGTGCCGGTTGGATTCCATTTCATGTCATTACCATTTTCATCTGTAAAGATGGAGTTTTCGCCAAAAGCGATATTCAACCTCTCACCGGTTTCAAGATTTACAGCATATCCGGGGAACCAACTCATACCTGTACTGTTTATTGAATTATCAGTTTGACCATCTTTTCCAATAGAAGGCAGAGTTTTAACATTGAATCTGTTAGCGCTAACATCTCCGGTTTCAACTACACATGCACGGCTCCACTTAGATTTATCTGGAGTTATGATGATATCTACACTTGCAATTGCAGTTTTAGAATTTCCACTTGGTGATAAGCTGATCTGACCGGGTGATAGGCTAGTGAAGTATGGACCGGGATAATTTCTTGAAGTTAGTTTATATGGTCCCCATGTACCATCTACAACTTTTTCATATACCCCCTCATCATCCAGGCCCGGATTAACACTGGATGGACCACTCTCGATCCAATTTTCATATGGATAAACCAGATTGTTGAGATCTTTCAGTGAACTTAACCAAATGTTATCCTTTGGTGAATATGAAATGGATGATTCAAGAAATGCATTATTTACTGCTCCTGGTTTTCCTGCTTCAGTTACTGTGTTGATGGTCGATGTTAATCCCCACTCAGGTAGTACCTGCTCATTCACAATTCCCAAAGGCCGTTCTGACATAGTAAGAGTTGATGTATTAAAGTTATACATGCTATATCCATCTGTTTGCTCCACACCAGATAGTCTCACATCAATATTTTGAGCTTTTACCAATGTTGGATCAAAAACTTTTATGTTAACCGGGCCGCGGGCATTCTTGTAGGTAGGATGGCTGATCATGAAAGGGGAATTCATCAATTCACTTTCATAGCTATTCAGGAAATCAAGTACCATTCCTCCATTACCTTGGCCTTCAATTCGGGTGATCTGTGGACCATCACCATAGTCTGAACCTAATACCATACCATTGTTCTCAGGATCCGGGCTATGAGGAATTGCAGAGTAGGTTCTGATATTATTTCGTCCGGCTAAATATGGTTTCTTTTGACCATCCAGTGCCAAAGGGTCATTCGGGTCGTATTTTTTGTATTCATTGTGTGCGTACGATACAATAGTATAGAAGTACGTCTTCTGGTTTACCAAGGCAGTTGATCCTTTTGCAAAAAGATCGTTTTCAATTACAAATGTGTGTTTAATACCTGCATCAGCACCATTGACCTTTTCAGTTGGAATGTTGGCGTTAAGTGATGGATCGTATTCAAAGTTGACCAACTGGGTTACACCATTTCTTATATCACATTGTAAAAGCAACCTTATCTTATCAGGGTTACCAATATCTGCTGTGGTCACAGTTGCATCCTTCAACTGATAAATCTGGTAACCTTCAAACTTGAACCTTGATAATGAATCAGGATAGCCAATAATAGTTGGATCTACTTCATTGTATAATTCAATTTTATCTGAATTGTAGTTTTGAACGGATAATATAACCTTGTTATTTAATTCTCTTATTGCCAGATCCGGGGCGTCAGGGCCATCTATTAATTTGAAACAATTATCAAATAATGCCTGTGCTTTATCGTCTGCCAGTTGAACAAGATTAACAGATGCCAAAGGACCACCTACTGGTGAACGTGCCCACACAACTCCTGTTGTAACATAATTTACTGCTCCTGGTGCAAGTGTGAATTTCCCTGCTGATTGTAAGAACCTTCTGTCTTCAGGTACATTTCCAGCAGTAACTTCAGACCATTCGCCTAATGTGGGGTAAAAGGTAGGGTCTGTTGTTCCCGGAAACATAAAATCACATAAAGGTGCATTAGGATCTCTTCCATTACCTCCATAGGTCATTGGAACATTATCAAGCCAGATCCCTCCCATGTATTGGTAAAAATCGGTGAACCCATTAGGGTTACCAGTAGGGCTTCCATTTATATTGTCATAATAGACAAATTTTGACATGATGATCTGCTCGCCCAGCACTTCATCGGGAATAACGAGAATGGTGCCTGATGAATCCAGATAGGTACAATCAACACATCCATCTCTGTCATTGTCTATACCATCGTCAAGATCGGCTATGGGCCCCTGAAAGAAATCAACACCTACTGCAGGTGGGTTGGTACCATATCCGCCTACACCATCATCATCAGCATCACCATTATAGCAATAGCCTAATCCTCGGTTAACATCACAACCAACATAATCATCACTTGCATTACCAAGATCGGGGTCAACCCACTGGCCAATGTATGTGCTGTTCAGGTTCGAAATACTTCTGTTTATGATCTGATATTTATAAAAGGTCATGTTATTGATCTCATCATTTGTTTTAAATGCAAATGCCTGAGCGCGAATCTCCAGGCCTATGGATGCTGATGACGTTTCACTATGAACGTTACCTACGTCATTGAAGACCCACCAGATAGTTTGGTCACCGAAGAGATAGTCGTTACATTCTGTTTTTGGCGTTCCCGGTACATTTGGAAACTGTCCTGAAAAATTATAGCCCGGGTAATCGCCATCACGATAATCATAAACACCGTCAGCATTTACGTCAATAAAAGGTGCCAGAAACTGATCTTCATTCGATGACAGGTCCCCATTTCCCGGCCAGCTTTTAATATTATTTGATGCTTTATTGGGGTCAGATACAAAATCCTGAACTTCTTCACGGGATAGTTTCCAGTGGCGGTCATATAGCAGGCATTTTTGGTTTGTAGTGCCTATTGTTTGTTTATTAATAGGACCTCCCCAGAAATCAGTCCCTGTTTGACGGTAGGTTTGAGCTGCTACCTTCAGCTGGCCTGATCCATCCACGCCTCCTATCCAGAGTGCTCCTGCATACAAAGAGTGTAGTCCGCTTCCAACCGGTACTTCATACTTCGGGTTTGTCAGGTCCCACCACATATCTCCTCCAACCAGAACTGTGGTTCTGATGTTGTTAATGTCAAGATCGGCCTTTGCTGTTGTTGGGGCGCAAGTTGATTGAGCCAGAATTGGAGATCTTGCAACCAATAAAATGGTCAACAAGGTTGAGATAAGGATGATGGTTTTGATTGTGTTTTTCATAGCGATCGTGTTTTGGCGAGATTAAAACTAGCGATAGCTATTGCCTTAATACAAACTAAAAAGTGTACTAATTATACATGTCAGACATGTAATTAAATGAAGGTTTAACAGGGTGATTGAGCCTGAAAGTGCTCATTTTTCTATGTTAGACCAGCCGTTCAGGGAGTATCAGGTCATTTTTCAGAATGGTAGTTAGTTGCAAGTCTGACGAGCATTGTAAAGATTTTATTACAAAGTGGTTTCGTCAAATTCCAGCTTGATTTATTGGATAATCGCTGGAAAAATAAATACAAAACCAGATAATTGTTTAAAAGTCTATTATAAAGCCAATTGATGGTAATATGGTACCTGATGTATCTTTAATATAATAGATCAGGTATCTGTTTGAGTCGTTTGGATCTGTTATAGGTTTACCATCGGCATTATTTGTTCTTACATTCAGGATATCAGGTTCATCAGATTTAAAATTATACACATTTTGTATATCAAGATAAAGCTGTAGTGACCATTTTTGGAAATACCAGCTTTTGTCAAATCTAATATCCAATTGATGAAAAGGATCCAGCCTGATGCTATTTACTTTGCTATAATCTAATATCCCCTGGCCTCTGACATCCCAATTTTCTTTTAGTGATGATTTTTCAATGTCATATGGTGTATATGGTCTGCCGGAAAGGTATCTCCATCTTATTCCAAGGTCAAAGTTCTTATTAAATCTTTTACCAAGTGTGGTAGTAAGAATGTGTCTGTTATCCCACGACGATGGTTTGTAAACAGAAGTAGACCCACTAAAACGACTATAAACAAACGTGTATGCTAGAATTCCAAATATCCCGTTCTCGGCTTTCCGTTCTGCTGAAAATTCAATGCCTTCTGCAATACCTTTGGAGATAGACGATAAGAGATCGGATCCGATAACACCGAAGTCGGATCCAAGGTTAGCAAGACTCACGGAATCTGAAAGGGAGTAAGGGTATTGCTTGTAGTTTTTGTAAAATGTTTCAATGCTGAACTTTGAATTTGCGTCAGGATAATATGCTACACCTAAATTAAGTTGCTCATTGGAAATGTACTGTAATCTGGATGAGTTAAGCAGATCACCTTGGTTATTACTATATCCTAAAGCTGTGTATGGTGGCAATTGATAATATATTCCTGATGAAAAGTTCAATTCCCACTTTTCGGTCAATGAATATGAAGCAGAAAATCTTGGTGAAACTTGATTAATGATATTATTCATTAAACGAGAATAGTTATTAGCATCAGCCCTCAACCCGAAGCTCATGTTAAGTCGGGCTTTAAAAAAAGAGCGAGAGACCGAGGAATACAGCCCGTATTTAATAAAACTAAGATCTGTATTTGATTTCAGCAATATTGCTCCCGAGCTGGTTGTTTGATATCTGGAGGACTTGGTAGTAAAAAATACATGGTCTACATTAACTCCTGCATTTAACTTCCAACTTTTGATAGAATAGGTTTGGTCAAACCTGAGCTTATTTTCAGTTTCATTTGAATTGTAGCTGGATATTAAATTCGAAAGATCACTATCATCATTATTCTTATACTTCTCAGAAGAGTTAGAAAGTTCATTTCTGCTCAGAGATATTGTAAATACCTGTTTACTTGTGATATATTGATAAGAACCCCCAACTGCATAATTCCATTGAGAATAGGTGGGTAGGTTGCCAAGAATATAGTTATTCAACTCAATTTTTTCCGGATCGGTAATGTCTTCGTTCACCGATGCATTCAATTTAAAATCATCAATTGCTCCAATTCCAATTAAAGTCAGGTAACTCCTGTCATTCAACTTTGTTCTTGTTTTAAATTGTGCATCTGAAAATGTAGGTAAGAATGGAAGTTTTAATGTTTTGAATAAAAATTGCAGGTATGACCTCCTTATCGATATAATATAACTTGTTGAATTACTTAATGGTCCGTCACTTGTGAATCCAAAGTCAGATGATCCACCTGTAACTCTGAACTTAGGTTTTTCTGTATTTCCGGTTTTTTGTTTAAATGCAATCACAGAGCTTAATCCATTTTCATATTTAGCAGGAAATGCTCCAGAGTGAAATTCCACATCATTCAATAGGTCTACATTTAAAATACCAACAGGTCCACCGGATGCTCCTTGGGTTTGAAAGTGATTGATAACAGGAACTTCAATACCATCTAAATAAAATTTATTTTCAGAAGGTGACCCACCTCTGATAATGATATCATTTCGGAATCCGGGGGTGACAGCTACACCCGGAGATGATTGCAATACCTTTGAAATATCTCTGTTACCACCCGGGCTTTTTTCAATCTCTCTGACACCAATTGTACGCATTGATAAGGGTGATTCAGATTTGTTAACAAAGGCTGGTTTAGAAATAATTATTTCCTGAAGCTGTGTACTCCTTGGTGTTAACTCAATTGTTACAGCTGGAATCTTGTCTGATGTAATAAAAATGTCATCAGAAACTTTGGAGTTATAACCAATGCATGATGCGGTAATTGTATGGTAGCCAGGTTTTACATTTGAAATTTCAAACTCTCCATTTTCATTTGTTGTACCTCCTGTATTTGTTCCTGTTATGATGACATTAGCAAATGGAACGGGTTTTTTATCAGCTGAATTGATTACTGTTCCTTTGAGTATGATCTGAGCAAAAGAATAATTGCAGATCAACCCCAAGGCAATGATGGTGCTCAATATAATTCTGATCCTCATATAAGACATATTTAATAATCTATGTCAACTAAATTATTGTAAAAACAGAAGCCCCAAGTTACTGGGGCTTCTATCCAAAAACAAAATTAAAAAATTACCTAACAACTAATTTCTGTACTGATTGGCTTTTATTATCAATTGTTCTTATCAGATAAATGCCTGAAGCAATATTACTTAGATCTATTGTGAAGTTTGTTATTCCTGCATTCAAAATAACTGAACGTACGATCTTACCTTCAGTGTTAATGATATCCAATCCAACTTCATTGTCAATCTCTCCGGATATTGTAAGAGATCCGTTTGCATTCACGGGATTTGGGTACACTGTGACTCCTGTACCTTGGTTAACTTCATTCAATGAAGTGCTGAGTTGAAATGGAACAACTGTACCATTTGCTAATGCTGCGAAGAGCCCGAATGGTTCTCCGTTCTGATTGTTTGCGGGAGTTAGGAATCCCGAAGCAAATACAATTGCTGAACCACCTGCTAAGGATGACAGATCAGCTGTATATGAAGCAACAATAATGCTGTTATCGTTTCCGGGTGTAACATCTAAAGAGTAAGAAGCTGCAGGCACATTTAAGTATGGTGTTATATCAGAATATGCTGCATCATCAACTAGTATTGGTCCACCATTTGATAATACCACATCAACAGTTGGTGCGTCTGTGGCACCATGAACAACCTTGAAGTCAACTTCTCCTGCTACTAAAGCAGATTCTCTGATTCCGCTTTCAAGAAAGAGTGTAAACCCGGTTGATATTCCGTCTGGATTGCTTGCAAATGATCCTGGATTCAGAACTCCATTGGCGACAGCTACATATGTTTCACCGTTTGTAAACTGCACTGCAAAATTCACCAAAGTATCATTTACTGACGTACTGTTGCCGGGTGCTACTCCAATGTTGATTGTTACATCACCTGGGATATCAATAAATGGTGTTGCAGTTCTGAATGCAAAATCGTCTAGTGCCAGAGTCCCGTTAAGGTATACATCTACTGAAGCGGCTGCTGGATCTGCAGCATTATGTATCACCTGCAGATGAGCAACACTTGTTGTAGGAAGCATCACAACAGTTCCTGATGTTAATGCAGCATATAATCCGAAGGAAGATCCATTTTGATTTTGTGTTGGATCCAAAAAGCCGGATGCAAACACAACGGCAGTCCCGCCGGCTAATGCTGTAAGTTCTGCCTCAAATGAAGCTACAATTGTATTATTATCATTTCCCGGAGTTATATCCAATACATAATCAGCAGCAGGTACTGATATATAATTTGAGAAGTTGCTGTATGCAGCATCGTCGAGTATGATGCCCGCTTTTCTGGCAACAACATCAACGGTAGGAGCATCAGTTGAGCCATGATTAATTATCAGATCAACATTAGCGGGATTTTGTGAACTAGTTTGAATACCTGATAATACCTGAAGTCCGAATGAAGTTGAAATGTTATCAGGATTTGATGCAAATGCTGCCGGGTTCAAAACTCCTGAAGCCAAAGCAACATAACGCTCATTTGCGTTAAGCGATACTTGAAAGTTAACCAGCGTATCATTGACACTGTTGCTAGTTCCTGGCGCAATACCAATATTTATATTTGTATTGGATGGCAGATTTAGGAATGGTGTTGCCTGCCTGAATCCGAAATCATCCAGAGCGAGATTTCCATTCACATATACATCAACCACAGAAGCTGCAGGATCTGCACAATTATGAATTACCTGTAATTCGGCTTGTCCAAAGCTGTTGGCCCAAAAGAAGGTTAGAGCTGAAAGTAGAGTAAATGTTTTTTTTGTCATGTTTTTAAAGTTTTAAGGTTTTGAAGCATAACAGATCTAAACCTTAAATTGTTTAAGAAAAATCTATAAAAATTAAACAAAATAAGGAACCAGAAGAGCAGGTCAAATCAGATAGCTCTGTAAGTATCTGTAAATCAATAAGAAAGTGACACAGTTCTCCTATTCACTAAAATTGTTTACCCCGAAGATCCATTACAGGCTTTTCAAAATATTTATAAAGCAATGTGGAAGAAAGGATAACAACGGTCCAATATACCAGATAGGTGAAAAATGCAGGGAAGGAAGTGCCGGGCATGAAATTCTTTTCAATCACCTGGGCCACAGGCGCAAGGTTCAACAGGTACATTGAGTAAGAAATGATGGAGATGTGTGTAATGATCTTACCGAAACCGGTTTTAAACTTTTTAACACTATCGGCCAGGGGTAATAGCATTGAGGCTCCAATCCCAATAATTGAAAAGTAGATTGTTTTCATAAAATAAGACCCAGTTTCTTTAACAGGTAAGATTACGGAATAAATTATGATCAGCCCGGCAGTAAATAACCAATACCTGTATTTAAAGAAGAAATCAGAATGATAGAATTTCAACCATGCCATTAAAACTCCATACATGATCGAATCGAGTCGGGTAATAACAATTTTCCTGAATGTGACATCGTACCAAAATGCATCTACTTGTTCTGTGCTGATAGAATGCCGGTAGAGTAGTGGGGCAATAATGAAAATAAGTATGCATGCAAGTAATATATTCTTTATGCTTAACCACTTCTTGGAAAGAGGTATTGCCAAGGCTACGGTGAATGGGAAGAGAATGTAAAACCATTCTTCTATGCTCAAACTCCACGACTCCCAAAAGAAATCTGTGAAAGGTTCATTAAAGTTCTGTAGAAAAAACAAGAACTTCCAGTCTGCCTTTTCAAGGCTACCGTTTATGTAGTCAAATTTAACTAGCAGGTAATTGATCACCAGGATCAGGTAATAGTTAGGTAGCGTTCTTAACCACCTTCTATTCCAAAATCGCGTAAGCTGTGAAGTGTTTAGTGCCCCTTCCTTTTCAATAGATCTTATTAATATCTGTCCAATCAGGAATCCACTTAATACAAAAAACAATTCAACTCCGTCAATAAAACGGAAGTATGGGAATCCAGGAGCAAACAAATTGACAATGAAAGCACCATGACTAATAACCACTAATATAATCGCAACAGCTCTGAACACATCGAGACCATATATCCTTTTTGAGTAATCTGGTTTTAGTTTTAAGATGTTAGGCAAAAAACCCATGGTATCATTTTGGTGCTTTCCGTAATAAATACATCGCGATCACGAAATAGATAACATTGGGGATCCATACTGCAACAATGGCTGGCATATTGCCATTTGTAGCGAAAGTAGTAGTCACCTGGATAAACATGATGTAGGTGAAACTCAGCAGCAGCCCAAGTCCAATCTGTAAACCGATACCACCTCTTACTTTCCTGCTTGATAGTGCAACTCCGATGAGTGTGAGTATAAATGTTGCCATAGGAAAGGCAGATCGTTTGTATTTTTCAACCATATCAAACTGGATACCTTCGGCACCACGGATTTGTTTTTCATTAATAAAAGTGTTGAGTTCATCCATATCCATGGTTTCTACTTTGTTTTCTCTCTGACTGAATTCCTGAGGGGTGAAATTGAACAAGGTATCAAGTTTATGGCCTGTATATAATAATTCATTCAAGCCATTAATTTCTCTTACAGAATAATTCTCTGCAAGCCAATGGCCATTTAGTGAGTCAAAAACCAGTCGGTCAGATTTAAGTTTGTAAACCAGATTGCCTTCAATAAAACGTTCGTATGTAAACCGGTATCCAATATCATCTATATTATTATAGCTTTCAAAATATATGAATTGACCGGGTTCAATTTGTCGATGAATGTTACGGGCTTTATTTATGTAAGGGTTTTTGATATAAGTATTTTCGAATTCCAAACGCGTTTTGTTTGCATGTGGGATCACCCATCCATTCAAATAATATGAAAGTCCAGCAAGCATAAATGCTACTACCATGTATGGTGCAAGTAACCTGCGGAAGCTTACACCACTGGCTAGTATGGCAACTATTTCTGTTTGTGTCGCCATTTTAGATGTGAAAAATATCACAGAAATAAAAACGAACAGTGGACTGAACAAGTTGGCAAAATAAGGTATGAAGTTTAGATAATAATCAAATACAATGGCATTAAAAGGTGCTTTTTTCTCAATAAAGTCATCTATCTTTTCTGAAATATCAAAAATGATTGCAATGGCAATTATCAATCCTAACGCAAAGAAAAAAGTGGTCAGGAACTTGCTGATGATGTATCTGTCAAGGATATTGAATTTCACCGCACTTAGATTCGATTAGTTATACTTTTCACTTTTTTATTTTTCCATGATAGGAATGTTCCATCAATTATATGACTTCGACATTCCTCCATTAAATTTACATAAAATGCTAAATTGTGTAATGTTGCGATCTGAGCACCTAGTCTTTCTCCCGATACTATTAAATGGCGCAGGTATGCTTTTGAATAATCTTTATCAACATAACAATCACCATTAGGGTCTATTGGATTGAAATCTGATTTCCACTTTTCATTTTTAATATTGATGATTCCTTCACTTGTGAACAACATACCATTTCTACCATTCCTTGCCGGCATTACACAGTCGAACATATCTACCCCGTGAGCAATACACTCAAGCAGATTTGCAGGAGTACCAACTCCCATTAGGTAGCGGGGTTTATCAACCGGCAGTATGTTACATACTACTTCAGCCATTGAATACATATCTTCATGAGGTTCACCTACACTAAGACCACCGATTGCATTTCCAGATGCTTCGAACGATGCAATCACTTCTGCAGACTGTACTCTGAGATCCTTGTAAACACTTCCCTGAACGATTGGAAATAATGCTTGTGTATGATTGTATAGTGGCTGCGTATTGTTAAAATGATCCATGCTTCGTTTGAGCCACCTATGAGTAAGTTCCATCGAAATTTTGGCTTTGTTATATTCACAAGGGTAGGGGGTACATTCATCAAAAGCCATAATGATATCAGCCCCAATCACTCTTTGAAGATCGATGGATGTTTCCGGTGAAAGAAATCGGGCTGATCCATCAATATGCGAACGAAAGTGGGCTCCATCTTCAGTGATCTTTCTGTTTTCAGCTAAAGAATATACTTGGTAACCTCCACTATCTGTCAAAATGGGTCTGTCCCAATTCATGAATTTATGCAAACCACCGGCCTCACTAAGTACTTCGGGACCGGGTCGGAGGTTTAAATGGTATGTGTTTCCAAGGATAATTGATGCTTTAATATCATCCCTGAGTTCACGTTGATGAACAGCTTTAACAGTCCCTGCAGTGCCTACAGGCATGAAAACCGGGGTTTTTACCGAACCATGATCAGTCTTGAAAACACCTGCCCTGGCTGAAGAGCCCTGATCAAGGGCTTCTATTTCAAACTTCATAAAAGCTTTTTAACTAACAGACTGTTAATATCTTGCCAAAGATAGAAAGTTTGCATTCCTCTGGGAATCCTAGTTTTGTCCCAACCACCACCCCAAATTGGATGTTCCATATTTTCACTGACAACACTACCATCAATATTTTCCTCATTATAGGAGTTGCAACTTTGATGGTACAGTTGCTTTACTTACTGTTTTTGTTTCTGAAGTTGCCCATGCATAAGAATACAGGCAATGAAAGTTCTCAACCACCTGTTTCAGTTATTATATGTGCTAAAAATGAGTTGAAAAATCTCGAACTTAACTTGCCTGCGGTGCTTGATCAGAATTACCCTGAATTTCAGGTTGTAGTTGTTGATGATGGTTCCTGGGATGGCACTGATGAATACCTTGAGCAAATCGCATTAAAATACAAGCAACTGAAAATTGTAACACTAAAAGAACAAGAAAAATACCGTCATGGAAAGAAGTTCGCATTGTCGTTGGGCATCAAAGCTTCGGTACATGAGGTTCTGATTTTTACTGATGCGGATTGCAGGCCTCTATCTGATAAATGGATCACAGAGATAGTTAAAGGATATTCTCCCGGCAAGGAAATAGTTTTGGGATACGGATCCTATCAAAAAACACCTGGATTTGTAAATAAGCTGATACGATATGATACATTTTTTACTGCGATACAGTACCTCTCATATGCGTTAGCCGGAAATCCATATATGGGGGTAGGACGAAATCTATCCTATAAAAGGCAGTTGTTTTTCAACAATAAAGGATTTGCAAGCCATAGCCATATAATGTCAGGAGATGATGATCTGTTTGTGAATGAAACTAGTACAGGCTCAAATACAGCGGTGGTATTAGCCCCGGATTCTTTCACCGTATCAATACCTAAAAATAGCCTGGGAAGCTGGTTAAAGCAAAAGAAAAGGCATTTGACCACAGGATTCCATTATAAGGGTGGCCACAAGCTTTTGCTGTCAAGCTACCAGATCACGCAATTTTTGTTTTACGGAGCGTTAACAGTGTTGTTGATAATGAATTATGACTTTAGGTTGCCACTTGCATTTTATTTAATAAGATTGTGTTGCCAAATGGCTGTTTTTGGGTTGGGCATGAAAAAGCTGGAGGAAAAGGGACTCCTTTTATTAACACCTCTGTTTGACATAGTTTTCATGTTCATTTACCCATCGCTTGCAATTGCAAATATTGTCCGTAAAGAAAAAACCTGGAAATAATGACCCCACCGTCTGAAAAGGAAGCACAGTTGACTGAGAAAATGAACCCTAATCTGAGTGATAAGGCAATTAAAGATTATCAGTTGGTAAGAAAAGCGCTTGATGAAGCAGATCAGAAGGCTTACGCCGAACTGATGTCAAGGTATAAGGATTCAATCTACTTTATGCTATTGAAGATGGTGAATAACCGCGATGACGCTGATGATCTAACCATTGAAGCTTTTGGAAAGGCTTTTAAGAATATACATCAATATACTCCTGATTACGCCTTCAGTACCTGGCTGTTCAAGATAGCTACCAATAACTGTATCGATTTTATTCGTAAAAAGAAAAAGCAAACCTTGTCAATTGACAGAGGGTTTGAAACCGATGATGGTGGTGAGATGACTATTGAGATCCGTTCAAACCAGCCTGATCCTGAGGAGCATATGATGAAAAAGCAAAAGGTTGTCATGATGCGCGATGTCGTTGAAAAACTTAAACCAAGGTATAGGTTGCTGGTTGAGTTGCGCTACTTTAAAGAAAGGTCTTATGAAGAGATCGCAGAGGAGTTGGATCTGCCACTGGGTACAGTCAAAGCCCAGTTATTTAGAGCTAGAGAATTTCTGTATCAGATTATGAAAAACTCAGAGCATAAACTCTGATATGATACCACAAGGCCCTGAGATATTGTTCAGGTATTTTCCAGAATTCACCGAATCTCAAAGATCACAATTTATAAAGTTAGCAGAGCTTTATAAGGATGTTAATTCACGTTTGAATCTTATTTCACGCTCCGATATTGAAAATATTTATGAGCGACACATACTACACTCCCTTGCAGTTGCTAAGTTTATTAAGTTCAAAGAAGGTTCAAGTATACTTGACCTTGGAACAGGAGGAGGTCTTCCGGGTATACCACTTGCCATAACATTTCCGGATGTTCAATTCAAATTGGTTGATTCCATTCTTAAAAAAACCGAAGCAGTGAAGTTCATAGTTCAGAATCTGGGACTGGAAAATGTAATGGTTGAATGTATCAGAGCTGAAAAGTTAACTGATAAATTCGACTTTGTTGTTTCCAGAGCAACGGCACCCATGGAACAATTAGTAAAATGGTCTTCTGGCATTTTGGAGCGATATAAACACAAAAACTCTCAACCCAACGGCATCATAGCACTGAAGGGAGGTGACTTAAGAGATGAATTAGCGAAGTATTCAAAAAGGGTCAATGTTATACCAATAACTGACTATTTTGATGAAGAGTTTTTTAAGACAAAAAAAATTGTTTATTTAAGCAGTTGATAATCAAATAATTATAAATAATTTCATACCAGGTTTATGTATAGCATAGATTATTTTTTATCTTTGCACTCCTTTAAAAATCAAGGTTTTCTAAAGAACCAACAGTCATGAAAAGAACATTTCAACCATCAGTTAGAAAGAGAAGAAACAAGCATGGTTTCAGAAGCAGAATGGCCACTGCAAATGGCAGAAGAGTACTTGCTGCCAGAAGAGCTAAGGGTCGTCACAAGTTGACAGTATCTGACGAAAGTTCTATAAGTTCTAAATAAGAAAACATACCCAACGATAATCATCCCGCAAATAGCGGGATTTTTTTATGATCGTTTTTGGAGGATGATAAACGGGTTCCTGAAAAACATTTTTGCGGCCTGCGTTGTTGGGTGAAACTCTTTAAAATTTCTGCTCAAATAAAACAGCATTACTTCAATAGGATCAATTGAGCACGCTGCATCTTCATCACATCCTAAAAATAATTCATAATTAGGTTTCAATTTTTTAAATGAAAGAGTAGAGGGTTTATGGATGGGGTTTAACAAAAGCCTGAAACCTCTTTTTATTACAATTGGTGGAAATCTTACAATTCTTAATTCTGTAATGTAAGCTGCAATTCCAATGAGTTTCTCTTTTGCACTCATGCCTGAGAAATTCTTTAACCCCACCACTCCGTATCGCTGCCACCATCTGCAATTCCAAGCATCCGCGTGGATTATTACTCCACCTGGTTTAAGAACCCTTATGATCTCTTCAAGTACTTTGTCTGGCTTATGTGTGTGTTCTAAAAATGTATGAGTAAAAATTGCATCAATTGAATTGTCTTCAAAAGGTAAGCGGGTTGCATCGGCCACTATGCCTGGCCTGTTATATTTGTTAACATATTTATGAATTGAGGAATAAGATATGTCTATTGGGTAGTAATTCAGAAATTCGCGGTAGATGTACCCACTTCTTTCCTGATGAACCCCTCCGCCAATTTCAATGATTATTTGATCCGGGTTAAGATACCCTTTCAAAAACTTCACAACAGAGTTAATGTTTTGCAGACTTTGAATTCGTTGACCAGAATCTTTCCTTTTGATTTTATCAAGAAGAGTTGATTCACCAGATATTTTATTCTCCTCAAAAAGTTGATTATAGAAAACGGATTCTTCTGAATTCTCAGAGAAATCATAGATCGAATCATGAGATGAAGGAATTCTTTTTTCAGAGAACTCTGGTTTAATGATCTTTTCTATCATTGATCTGTGGCTGGGCTAAACATTGAACTCCAAAATTATCAGTAAGTTATCATGGATCTTCTCAAAGTATTACCATGATTCCATATAAGAATCAAAAGATTGATATTCAGTTGAATATAATATTAACATGTTGTTAATAAATAAAGAACGGGGGGACTGCATATTAGCTTCATTTCTGAGTGTGTTTATCAGGGGTTTGCCCTTTATTGATTACTTTCGCGTCCGGAAATTCTATCGTGAACAATTAAATTTTCAGACCTCAAATGCCCAAGGATAAATCAATTAATTCAGTCTTAATAATAGGTAGCGGGCCCATCATCATTGGTCAGGCTTGTGAATTTGATTACAGTGGTTCACAAGCTGCCAGATCGCTGAAAGAAGAAGGAATCGAAGTTTCATTGATCAACTCCAATCCTGCTACAATTATGACCGATCCGGTCATGGCTGATCATATATACCTGTTGCCACTTAACACAGATTCCTTAATTAAGATACTGGAAGAGCGCAAGATCGATGCAGTTTTGCCTACAATGGGCGGTCAAACCGCTTTGAATTTGTGCAAAGAGGCTGATGAGATGGGTATTTGGGTGAAATATGGGGTTAAGATAATAGGTGTTAATATTGATGCCATTGAAACCACTGAAAACAGGGAGTCGTTCCGACAATTGATGGTTGATATTGGAATTGGCGTAGCTCCATCCAAGATCGCTAATTCATTTCTGGAAGGCAAAGAAATTGCTCAGGACCTGGGATACCCACTTGTTATCAGACCTTCTTATACTTTAGGTGGTACAGGGGCTGCATTTGTATACAAAAAGGAAGAGTTTGAGGAGAAATTAATGAGAGGACTTCAGGCATCTCCAATTCATGAAGTGCTGATCGAAAAGGCGGTATTTGGCTGGAAAGAATTTGAGCTTGAGTTGCTGAGAGACAATAAAGACAATGTGATCATCATTTGTTCAATCGAGAATTTTGATCCTATGGGAATCCACACCGGCGATTCCATTACAGTAGCTCCAGCTCAGACATTGAGTGACAGAACCTATCAACTCATGCGTGACATGGCTATTAAAATGATGAGAGCCATCGGAAAGTTCGCAGGAGGGTGTAATGTTCAGTTCGCGGTTAACCCAGATAATGAAGAGATAATTGCCATTGAGATCAATCCAAGAGTTTCTCGTTCATCTGCTTTGGCTAGTAAGGCCACCGGATACCCTATAGCCAAGATCGCGGCTAAAATGGCCATTGGATACAATCTTGATGAACTTAAAAATCAGATCACAGGATCTACCAGTGCATTTTTTGAACCTACCATTGATTATGTGATTGTAAAGATCCCAAGATGGAATTTTGACAAGTTTCAGGGTGCAGATAAACTTCTGGGACTACAAATGAAATCGGTAGGTGAGGCCATGGGTATTGGAAGAAGCTTTATTGAAGCTCTCCAAAAGGCATGTCAGTCGCTTGAAATTAACAGAATGGGCCTTGGGGCCGATGGAAAAGGATGGACTCGGGTCGATGATATTGTTGAAAGCCTTGAACGTCCATCATGGGACAGGCTTTTTCATGTCAAAGAAGCTCTTAAACTTGGAGTGCCGATTCAATCAGTTTTTAACCTTACAAAAATTGACAAGTGGTTCCTGAATGAGATCCAGCAACTTGTTTATATGGAACAGGAACTCAAAAGATATCAATTAGATAATCTTCCTGAAGACTTTTTTCTGGAGTTAAAACAAAAAGGATATGCTGATGCGCAAATTGCGCATGTGCTTGGTAATGTTACTGAAGAGGAAGTGTATGCCAGGAGGAAAGAACTTGGTATAAACAGGGTGTTTAAAATGGTTGATACTTGTGCAGCAGAATTCCCTGCTCAAACGCCTTATTTCTATTCTTCATTTGAGAATAAATTCAGCTCAAACGGTAATGTTGCCGTAGCAGAAAATGAATCGATTGTTTCTGCCAACAAAAAAGTTCTTGTATTAGGATCCGGGCCAAACAGAATTGGGCAAGGTATTGAATTCGATTATGCTTGTGTTCACGGAGTGTTGGCTGCAAAAGAGGCTGGTTATGAAGCAATAATGGTAAACTGTAATCCTGAAACTGTCTCAACTGATTTTGACATTGCAGATAAATTATATTTTGAACCAATATTCTGGGAACACATTGTTGAGCTGATTGAATATGAAAATCCCGAAGGTGTCATTGTTCAATTAGGAGGTCAGACCGCATTAAAACTTTCTGAACGTTTGCATGAAAGAGGTATCAAGATAATAGGTACTTCGTTTCAGAGTATGGATCTTGCCGAGGATAGGGGCAGGTTCTCAGATCTGTTAAAAGAACTTGATATACCTTATCCGTTATATGGAGTTGCCGAGTCAGCAGAAGAAGCTTTGGAAGTTGCCCATGAGGTTGGATATCCGGTACTTGTAAGACCTTCATATGTTTTAGGTGGTCAGGGAATGTCCATAGTAATAAATGACGAGGAGCTCGAGAAAGCTGTTATTAAATTGCTCAAGAATCTTCCGGGCAACAGAGTGCTGATCGATCACTTTTTAGACAGGGCAGAAGAAGCTGAAGCTGATATAATTCATGATGGTAAGGATGTTTGTGTGATCGGGTTGATGGAGCATATTGAGCCCGCAGGTATTCATTCAGGAGATTCATTTGCTGTACTGCCACCGTTTAACCTTTCCCAAAACGTAATGGGCCAAATGACCGAATATTCGGAGAAGATCGCACGTGCCTTACAAGTTCGTGGATTACTGAACATACAATTTGCTATCAAAGATGAAAAGGTTTACGTGATTGAAGCAAACCCCAGAGCTTCAAGAACAGTTCCTTTTATTGCGAAAGCCAGAAAAGTGCCTTACATCAATATTGCGACTAAAATAATGTTAGGCACACATAAACTAAGTGATTTTTCAATTCAACCGGTAGATTTTGGTTATGCTATAAAAGAACCGGTGTTCTCCTTTGACAAGTTTCCAAATGTGAATAAAGAATTAGGACCTGAAATGAAATCTACAGGCGAGGCTATACGATTTATAGATTCATTGGAAGATCCATATTTCCGACATTTATATAAAGAAAAATCGATGTACTTGAGTAAATAAATATCATGTTGAAGTTTCTTTTTATCTTATTATGCATTTACTTTTTTTTCAAAATAGTATTCCGTTCTTTCAGTGTGAATATCCAAAATCAGTTCTATAACCGACAAAACCACACAAAGCACTCTGCAAATGATAAGTCAAGGAACGAAGGTGAAGTAACCATTGAAAGAGCTGCTCAACGGGATTCAACTAGTGATTCGGAATACACTGATTATGAAGAGTTAAAATAAAATTGACTTTGTTTGCGGGTATTCGAGGAAAATACCTTCGGATTCACTATTTTTCCTTCTCATTTTATTCATAATAAACTGGTTAATATAATGGATCTTAAAAGGTTATATCCTCATATTATTGCGATAGTTATTTTTTTGGCAGTTAGCCTGCTATACTTTTTTCCTGTTATAGAAGGTAAACAGATAGTACAACATGATATAGCCCAATGGGAAGGGATGTCAAAAGAGATTCAGGATTTCAGAAATGAATTTCATGAAGAACCATTGTGGACCAGATCTATGTTTGGAGGAATGCCAGCATATCAGATATCTGTGATATATGGTGCCAACTTACTACAATACGTTAATTCAGCTCTTACACTTGGATTGCCTACACCGGTTAATTTTATTTTCCTGGCATTGCTGGGGTTTTATATTTTATTTTCTACACTGAAAATCGATTTTCGGATTGCAATTGCAGGAGCATTTGCTTTTGCATTTTCGTCATATAATATGATAATAATAATGGCTGGTCATAACTCTAAAATGCATGCCATTGCCTTAATACCGTTTGTATTAACAGGTATTTTATTATGTCTGAGAGGAAGATATTTGCTAGGTACAGTACTCACTGCATTATTTTTAGGATTGGAGATATATGCCAATCATTTGCAGATCACATATTATCTCGCAATGCTGATTGGTATTCTGATGTTAACTGAATTGGGTTTTGCAATAAAAGAAAAGTCCATTCCTGAATTTGTAAAGAAAAGTACCTTTTTATTGATTGCAGTAATTTTTGCTATTCTGCCTAATATCACAAGCTTGTGGGCGACATATGAATATGGAAAGTACTCTACACGCGGGCCATCAGAACTGACCGAGAAAATGGAATCAACTGGTTTGGATAAAGACTATGCCTTGGGTTGGAGTTATGGAGTTAAAGAGTCGTTAACACTGCTCATTCCAAATTTTATGGGTGGCCCAACACAAACTGAGTTGTCAAAGAATTCCAATACTTATAAGGCACTTGTGGCTAATGGAGCAGGCGCACAGGCAAATCAATTTATCAAGCAAGTTCCTTTATACTGGGGGGACCAACCTTTTACTTCAGGACCAAATTATGCAGGTTCGATTGTCATTTTTTTGTTTGTGCTTTCACTATTTGTTTTAAAAGGTAAATGGAAATGGTGGATTGTGATCAGTTCAGTATTGTTTCTGATGTTATCTTGGGGAAAAAATTTCTTACCACTGACTGACCTTTTCTTTTACAATTTTCCTGGGTATAATAAGTTCAGAGCGGTATCAATGATCTTGAGTATGATGGCATTTACTCTGCCATTTCTTGGGATATTGGGCCTCAGTAAAATCCGGGACCTGAACCCTAAAGAGATAAAGCAGGGGATTTTGTATTCATTTTACATCACTGGAGGGTTTACACTCTTAGTAGCAATTTTCCCCGTATTATCAGGTGGATTTTCAGGTATAGTTGATGAAAATCTGAGTGGTTATCCAAGTTGGTTGCTTGAAGCAATTAAGTCTGACCGTTCTGATGTGCTAAGGATGGATGCCTTTCGCTCTTTCGCGTTCATTGCTATCTCATTCGGATTGCTGTACTACCATTTTGTTAAGAATAAGCTGTCAACGAGTATAGTATTTCCAGTATTGGCATTATTCATATTGATAGATCTTTGGTCTGTGGATAAACGCTATCTCGGTGAAGATGAGTTCAAATCTAAAAAAGGTACCCAGGTCTTTCAACCAAGTGAAGTGGATCAACGAATAATGAGTGATCCGGAATTAGGTTATCGTGTTATGAATGCAGCTGTTTCAACTTTCAATGATGCATCTACATCTTATTTTCATAATTCAATAGGGGGATATCATGGGGCAAAACTGAAGCGTTATCAAGAGTTAATCGAATATCAGATCAGCAAAAACAATATGTCTGTATTGGATATGTTGAACACAAAATATTTCATACTTCCTAAACAAGATGGTGCAGGAGTCGAGCTGCAGATAAATCCCGGCGCTTGCGGTCCAGCATGGTTTGTAAAAGAAATCAAATATGTTGATAATGCTGATCAGGAATTAGAAGCTTTGACAGATTTTACTCCTTTACAAACTGCTATTATTGATAGTAGGTTCAAATCCGATATTCAAATCAAATCATTGGTGTTTGACACAACAGCTAGCATTAAACTTGTTGAATATAAACCCAATTATCTGAAATATGAATCAGTTGGCTTATCAGATCAAATGGCTGTTTTTTCAGAAATATACTATGAAAAGGGCTGGAATGCATATATAGATGGATCAAGTGTGGGTCACTTCAGGGTGGATTATGTGTTGAGAGGAATGGTAGTGCCTTCAGGTAGGCACATAATTGAATATAAATTTGAACCTAAGGTGTTTGCCACAGGAGAGAAAATTTCACTGACTGGGTCATTGATAGTTATTCTATTCACAGTTTTTGCAGTCTTTTCTGTTGCAAAAACTCAAATAGCTGATGCGGGTGCAAATTCCAAAGATCAAGGATGAAAAAAGTCTTGGTGATCACTTATTATTGGCCTCCATCAGGAGGAGCAGGTGTTCAGCGTTGGCTTAAATTTGTTAAGTATTTGCCGGAACATGGTTGGAGTCCTATCGTATATACACCATCAAATCCGGAACTACCTGTTATTGATGAATCATTGGTAGGGGATGTAGGTTCAGAGGTCCAGGTTTTAAAGTATAAAATTTGGGAGCCATATGGATTTTACAAACAATTCATGGGATTACCCAAATCAGAAAAGATTAATACAGGTTTCCTGACAGAATCTAAAAAGAAAGGATTTTTAGAAAAGATATCTGTTTGGATAAGAGGTAACTGCTTTATTCCTGATGCAAGAAAGTTTTGGATCAAACCTTCAGTAAAATTCCTCTCGAGATATCTAAAGTCAAATCCTGTAGATCTGATAGTAACGACCGGACCACCTCACAGTATGCATCTTATTGGACATGAACTTAGTAAAAGATTGAAGATAAAATGGTTGGCAGATTTCCGAGACCCATGGACCAACATTGATTTTTATAAAGACCTGAAGCTTACAAAGTGGGCTGACCAAAAGCATCACCGGTTAGAATCGGCTGTAATTTCTAGTGCTGATTGTTTACTAACTATAGGTCCTACAATTGCGAATGAATTATCCATGTCGCATAATAAACATGTTGAGGTTATTCCTAATGGCTATGATGATGATGACTTTAATATAAATGTTCAGGTAGAGACAGATAAATTTGTTATTACTCATTTAGGGACATTGGTAAAAACCCGTAATCCAGTTATTTTATGGATGGCAATAAATCAGTTAATTTCAGAAAAAGTTATTGAAGCTGATAAATTTGTAGTTAGGCTTATTGGGAAAGTAGACATATCTGTTAAAGAGTCAGTTCAGGAATATAGAGTGGATAGCAGTATAGAGTTTATTGATTATATTCCCCATGAAATGGTTTCGGAATATCTGATGAGATCAACATTGCTTTTATTATTGATAAATGACACGCCTAATCAAAAGGGCATACTAACTGGAAAAATATTTGAGTATATGGCTTCCAAAAGGCCAATTATATGTATCGGGCCTGGTGATGGTGATGCAGGAACTGTAATCACATCTACTAAATCCGGCAATATATTTGACTTTAATAATTATGATGCTTTATACATATACCTGAAGCAGCAATTGTTGAATTATAAAAATGGTATTATTCCGGTTTGTGATTCAGATACAAAAAATTATTCAAGACGAATGCAAACAAGCAGGTTAGTTAAAATATTCAACGAAATAATTAATGATTAAGATATTGACAGTTATTGGTGCGCGTCCTCAGTTCATAAAAGCTGCAGCGATTTCGCATACTATCAATTCTCACTACTCTGATGAAATTGAAGAAGTGCTGGTGCATACAGGGCAGCATTATGATGCAAATATGTCTGAAGTGTTTTTTAATGAATTGTCAATTCCTCATGAAAAGTATAATCTACAGATCGGATCTGGATCCCATGCAATTCAAACAGCGAGAATGATGGAGGGACTTGAAGGTGTCATTGCCAAAGAACAACCTGATGCTGTTTTACTTTATGGAGATACTAATTCAACTTTGGCAGGTGCGGTTACAGCTTCTAAACTTGAGATTCCAATAATTCATGTGGAGGCAGGACTTAGATCATTTACTAAAAACATGCCTGAAGAGATTAACAGAGTTGTCTGTGATCATTTGTCGACACTTCTTTTTACTCCAACAATAGCAGGATTGAATAATTTAAAGCAGGAAGGATTCCAGTTAGAAAATAAAGGTCCATTCACTGTTGATAATCCAGGAGTTTATCATTGTGGAGATGTTATGTACGATATAAGTCTTATGTACAAGCAGATTGCTTCAGAAAAATCCAGTATTCTCACCGCACTAAATATTAACAACAAAAAATTTATTCTTGCCACGGTACACCGGCAGGATAATACATCCGATAATAATATATTGACTCAAATTTTATTTGCACTTGATCAGGTATCTCAAGAATCTGGTATTCAGGTAATATTGCCTCTGCATCCTAGAACAAAAAAAATACTTGATGATCATTTTAAAGACGTTGATTGGACTCAAAATAAAATAAGTAGTGGTATTAAGGTAATAGACCCAGTTTCATACCTGGATATGGTTCAGTTAGAATCTAATTGTTGTATGATAATTACAGACTCTGGCGGTGTTCAAAAAGAGGCATACTTTTACAAGAAGCCATGTATAATACTACAAAATGAGACACCATGGATTGAGTTACTTGAAAATGGATCTACAATTTTAGTAGGATCTGATAAAGTAAAACTTATCAAGGCTTTTCATGAACTAAGGGATGACAATCGGGTGTTTGAATTCTCTGATATATTTGGAGATGGAAATGGTTCAAAATTCATAATTGAACGGATAATAGCTAATATCAGGAACTGACAAATGTGTGGGATAGCCGGGATAGTAACTACAAGCAGTTCTGTTGAAGAGAACAAACAGGAATTGGCATCTATGCTTGATGAGATAAAACATCGTGGACCAGATGCAACACACATTTGGAATGACGAGAGTTGTTATTTAGGTCATAACAGGTTAAGTATAATTGATTTGAATTCTCGATCAGACCAGCCTTTTAAATACGAACACTATGTTATTTCGTATAATGGTGAAGTATATAATTATTTAGAAATTAGAGACCTACTTGTTAAGAAAGGACATCAGTTTCTCACGGAATCAGATACAGAGGTGATAATACATGCTTTTGCTGAATGGGGATCAGATTGTGTTACTCAATTTATGGGTATGTGGTCTTTTGTCATTTATAACAGAACAGACAAGAGCTTATTTATTTCAAGAGATCGGTTTGGGATCAAGCCATTTTATTTTATACACAGTGGAAGTAATTTTGTGTTTGCAAGTGAAATTAAAGCACTAAAGTTAACAAGAATATTTAGGAGTGATCTTAATGCGGCTCAAGTTGCCAGATATTTACAATTAGGTTGGCTTGAATTTGAGAACGAGACTTTTTTTGAGTGCGTTGAAACTCTTCCTGCTGGATGTAATATGAAATTAGAAAACGGCAATCTGACTATTAACAGATACTATGAACTGGATCTGACTCAAAAGCTGGAAGGCAAAAATGAAATTCAAAAAATCGATCATTTTAGAGACTTATTTCTGTCCAGTTTAAAATTTCATATGCGTAGTGATGTTCCTGTTGGGGCATGTTTAAGTGGAGGCATTGATAGTTCTGCAATAGTATCTGGGTTGTGCCACATGAATTCTGAAATTGATTTGAATACATTTACTATTTATTATACAGGTGAAGGAGATGTAGATGAAAGGCCGTTTGTTGATTTGGTGCTAGAAAAATACCCAATTGTTAAAGGTCATTTTAGATCTCCAAACGTAGAAGAAGTGCAAGATGAATTCAAAAGAGCACTTTATCACCAAGATGTGCCGCCTGCTTCTTCGTCTTTTCTCTCTCAGTATTTTTTAATGAAAATGATCTCGGATAATGGTATAAAAGTTGTATTAGATGGACAAGGTAGTGATGAATACCTTGCTGGATATTTTCATACTTTTTATCGGGTAATTGCTGATGAATTTTGTAATTTAAGATTCAAAAGGGCATTCAGTGAGTTGAAAGCAAGCCATAGGTATCGTGAGAGTAATAAAAGTGTAATAGGTGAGCTTGCAAAATCTTTTTTAGCTTCCATTTTTAGTGAATCAAAATTGTATGAACTAGAATACCGGTTTTATGAACCGAGAATCACTACATTTAAAGGAGTTCCGGATCTTGGCTTAAAAAGATATAAAGGAACAAAAACAGATAATTTTTTATATAATTTAATGTTTACTACTAGTTTACCTAATCTCCTTCATTATGAAGATAGGAATTCCATGGCATTTTCAATTGAATCGAGAGTTCCTTTTTTGGATCACAGACTTATTGAATTTGCATTTTCACTTCCAACTTCAGATAAAATATCTGCTGGAATAACAAAGCGGATTTTACGGGAATCTATGAAAGGGATTATACCCGAAGAGGTTTATAATAGGAGAGATAAGAAGGGTTTTGTAACTCCTGGAGTGGATAAGTGGGGAGGAGTTTTTACAGGAATGGAAAATTCAAGACCAAGACATATTTTAATTACTATGGATCATAATAAAAAAAACTGGAAGAAACGGTCAATAGATTTTTGGATTAATAATAATTGTTAATTAGTTTCAATAATTTATTTTCTCGATTAATCAAAGGGTAATTAATTCTAATTTGCTCCCTGTTTTTAAAGGCAAAACTACTTGGTAATTGAATAGCTTTATTTATTGCTATTTTCAAAGCATGCTTATTTGGTTTCAACAAAACAACGCCATTTTCATTTATTATTTCTGGCATGCTGCTTACATTAGAAACAATGGGAATGCACCCGCAAAGCATAGCTTCACATAAAGCATTTGGGAAGCCTTCCGATCTTGATAATTGCAAATAATATTTACAAGCTAACAATAGTTCAATTACTTTATCATTTTCCAATTCTGGATAGAAAGTAATGTTACTGCTGAAGCTTTTCGTAATTTGGCCTTTTTTTAAGCCTACAATTATAAAAGTAAATTCAGGAAAACTGGAAGCTATGTCAATTATCAAATCAATACCTTTCAGTTTATAAATATTGCTATTAAGATCTAAATTTGAAGCTACTGTTATAAAAACATCATTTTTGGTGAAATTTGAACTCCCAATATTTATATAATCGTATCCGTTTGGAATAATGGACAATGGTTTATTAATAACTTTTATATGATTTACTAATCCTTTTATTTTTCCTGGTTCGTAGTTATAAGTGTCAAAAAATGAATACATGGATTCGGACTTGAATATCAACTTATCTGCCCATTGGACAGATAATTTTGTAGCTATTGACATAAGTGATTTACAATAGTTGCCATATTGAAACTCGCAATAACTAAAGCAATCACTTCCACCTAAGATTACTAGGGTTTTTCTTTTGAAAACCTTGTTTATACATAATGAAATAAATGAATGGTAACCAGCATGTTGTATCAATATTAATTTAGATTTACATATACAGGATATCAATTCAAATACTATCTTTGGAAGACTTATTAAAAATGTTATTTTGTTTTTGTACCGAAAATTTACTTTTATGACTTTGAAGTAGCATGAAAGTATTTTAAAGTCCTTTTCTGCGAAGCTTGAATTTTTATTGATTATATAACATATACTCATAATTAAATATGTGCGGATTTGTAGGTTCTATTTATACCAAACTAGATTCTAATTTTATTGACCTTAAAGATAATGCAAAAAAGATCCATTATAGAGGTCCTGATGATTTTGGATATATAAAAAAATCTATTTCAAAGTCTACTTATGAGCTGGCTTTTAATAGATTATCGATTATTGATTTATCTATACAAGGTCATCAACCAATGTCAGATAATGATAATAGAATAACAGTAGTGTTCAATGGAGAAGTATATAATTTTAAGGAGATTAAGGATGAATTAACCAAGGATGGATATTCATTTTCTTCTAATAGTGATACAGAGGTTATTATATATTCTTATAAGAAATGGGGGGTTGATTGTGTTAATAGATTTAATGGAATGTTTGCAATTGCGATTTTCGATGATAACACAGAAATGTTTTATTTATTACGAGATAGAATTGGAATAAAACCGTTATATTATTTTTTATCAGATACTATTGTATCATTTTCAAGTGAATTGAAGCCTTTGATTGGTCTCGTTTCTACTTCTGATATTTCTACAGAAAGTATATCAGAATATTTACTGTATGGATACAATAATGAAAATAGAACAATTTTTAATGGGATTAAAAAAGTCGAACCTGGTAAATACATTGAAATAAATTATAGTTTAACTTATACAAATATTGTTTCTTATTGGGATGTAAGCGATCAATCAAGTTTAATTTCTATTGAAGATAGAGATAACCATTTAGAATATTTAAAGAACTTGTTAATTGAATCACTTCGATTACGTTTAATTGCAGATGTCAATGTTGGAATCTTCTTAAGTAGTGGTATAGATAGCTCTTTATTAACATCAATTTTGGTAAATGATTTAGGGGTGGATATTGATACATACACTATTGGTTTTTTAGATAAGAATTACGATGAATCTACTCAAGCAAAAAAGATAGCAAATTATTTAGGCGTTAGAAATACATCAAAAATATTTTCGGAAAAATATCTGAGTGAATCATTTGTTGATGTTCTTAACCTACTTGATGAGCCATGCGCTGATTCAAGTATTTTTCCAACATATTTAGTAAGTAAAGTTGCCAGTGAAAAATCTAAAGTGGTTTTGAGTGCTGATGGTGCTGATGAATTATTTGCTGGTTATACTAAGTATATAAAAGCTCTAAAATATACCGAACGATATAATATTATTAAAAATATCGGTAGGCAAATACCCAATGTATTGATTTCAGAATGTTATAGATTATCTAGACATAATAAATTAGCAAAATTGAAAGAATTTTCTGTTTCTCATTCTTTGATTGAGCAATATGACATTATTACTAAAGGGTTGTCAGATTATGAGTTGAATCAATTTATTGATTCTAATGAATGGATTACAAATAGAAAGTATGAGTTTTATGAAATTAGCAATTCCTTTTTAAGAAACATGTTGTATTATGATTTTAAAACGTATTTACCAAATGATATTTTATATAAAATAGATAGAGCAACAATGTTTAATTCTATTGAAGGTAGAGTTCCATTCTTAGATCATAATATTGTAGAATATGCATTTAGTTTGGATTCAGGGCAGAAGCTTTCGGGTAATCAAGGGAAATTGATATTACGTGAGCTATTGCATAGTTATCTGCCAGATGATTTAATTAGATCTGATAAAAAAGGGTTTACATTACCAATTGAGAAATGGTGTAACACAGTGTTGTCGGAAAAATTTTATGACACCTTGAGAAGTACTACAAAAATTGATGTATATTTTAATAGTAAAAATTTAATTAAACTTATTGATGATTATAAATATGGAAATAAAAAGAACGACTTTAACAGGTTATATCGAATCTTTATTTTAAAGAATTGGGTATTAGTTAATTTATGAAATCAAAAATCATAGTCACTATTTAGATTTAATATTATTTGAATAGTGGATATTCATTTTTATTATTTAGTTATCATAATTAATTACTTAGAAATTGTAACCTTTTTAACAAAATCACCTTTAATAGTTGTTAAAATCACGTAATACATTCCATCATAAAAATTATTTATATCAAGTTTAATTTTGAAATTTCCATTTGTTATTATTTTTTTGATAATTCTTCCTTGAATGTCTACTAACTTTACAAATCCATCAATTTTAGAGTTGGATAGATCGATATATAAATAGTCATTAGCTGGGTTAGGGTATGTATTAAAAGCATTATTGGAAATGTAGGAATAGTTTTGGCTAGTAATATTATTATTCAATTTGGCCAATCCTCCACCATAAGTACCTACCCATAAATTATTATGGCTATCAATGTCAATTGAAAATACAATATTAGATGGTAAATTTGAATTAATTGAGTTAAATACCTGCCAATTGGAGCCATCGAATGATGCTATCCCCCCGCCAGATGTAGCTATCCATAGCAACCCATTTTGGTCAAAAATAAGTTGACGAATATAGTTGGCAGGTAAATCCGAATTGCTTGTTGTGAAATGAGTCCAAGTGGAACCATCATAATGATGCAATCCATGAAATGATCCGGCCCAAAGATCACCATTTGTTGATAAAGCTAATGCATAAATGTCATTTGATGGTAAAGTTGAATTGGATGTATTAAAATAATTCCAAATACCAGAGTTATTATATTGAAATAACCCAGCAAATCCTGTACCGATAAAATAGTCATTAACTGATGTTATTGCTATAGAATATGTTGGTTCGTTTACAAAAGCAGGTCCGCCAGTTGGTAGGGGATTGAAAATGTTTGATGGTGAATAGTAGCAAACTCCGCCCCATCTAGTTCCGAATACTATATTATTGCTTGTATCTTGTACAATTGCATAAATGGAGCTATCCGTAATGCCTGAATTACTTGGTAGGTACTGATTAGTTATTGCCCCGTTTGAATATTTGTATGCTCCACCAGCTTCAGTTCCTATCCATAGATTTTGTGAATTATCAATATAAAGGGCTGTTGTTTGGTTTGAAGAAAATAATGAATTTGATTTGTTATATACTTTAATAGTAGTATCTGTGTGGAATTTTGCTAAACCGCCTCCACATGTGCTCACAAATAATGTGTCATTTGTGCCAAATTTAATATTCCAAATTGTATTGGAAGGTAGGTTAGCATTCGACATGTTATAAACATCAAATATATTTTGACCAAATATTGGATTTATGTAACATAAAAAACCAATCAATATCAAAGTAAAAAAAATTAAAAAATAATTGTTTTGAGTGAAATTCATGACTTCTGAATGTTAAGTATTATATGACTCTTGGTTTAACGCGATAATAAATATATATAAAATGATTAATTTTAAATGAAAGCCAATTAGTTTAATTAGGTTCTTTTGTGATGGCACTTTATTTTTTATTTAAATAATATATGGTTGTATCAAACGGATTGGAAATGATTAGTAAATTCTTCATTTCAACAACCTTCTTCTAATTCTACCGTAAAACACCCCTACAAATCAACTTTTTGTAGTGGAACTTACATATATTAACCGCCTTTCCAAAAACTCCTTAAGTTGCTGTAAACCAGCACTTATGAGCCTGTTCGGTTTGTTCTTGGTACTTCTTGTTACTATAGCTGGTGCACAAACTCCAAATTCAGCATTTACTCATTCGGTATCAATTGGTTGTGCTCCTTTGAATGTGTCATTTAATAACCAATCAAACGGTGCTTTATCTTACAAATGGGATTTTGGCGACGGTAATTCTTCCACGCAGGTAAACCCCTCAAACATTTACCTTATTCCAGGGTCATACACTGTAACATTAATTGCTTTTGCTGGAAATGGATCTTCCGATACTCTCGTAAAAAATAACCTCATTGAAGTTTATTCAAAACCAGTAAGTGCATTTGTATCAAATGTACAAAGTATATGTAAGAGTGAATCGGCTATTCAATTTTCAAATAACTCTACTGGAGCCACAAACTATATGTGGGATTTTGGCGACGGTAATACATCTACATTATCTAATCCTGTACATATATACAATACGGCCGGATATTATTCTGTGACTTTATTGGCAATAAATTTAGTATCCGGATGCTCTACTGCCGTTACTAGAAGTAATTATATTACAGTACACGACAAGCCTGTAGCTAACTTTTCCAGTAACATTACACAAACTTGTGATCCGAACCAACAAATACTATTCAATTCTAATTCTTTACTTGCAAATTCATGGAGCTGGGATTTTGGTGATGGTAGTTCGTCCAGTCAAATAAATCCTAATCACATATATGCCCAGAGTGGACTGTATGATGTCACTCTTATTACCACAAGCATGCAGGGATGTAAGGATACCTTGGTTAAATCTGGATTTATATACATTAAGGATAATCCTGCACCTAAAATTCATTATACGAATTCAATTTCAGGTTGTTTACCGCATAACACTACATTTAGTACTTCTGCTGATTCTGTTATAAGCTATTTATGGAATTTGGGTAATGGGATAACTTCTACAATGCCATCTGTTTATGCTTCTTATCTGGCGGCAGGACATTATACAGTAAATTTAAACGTACTTTATTCGAATGGCTGTACTAATAATTATGTTCTTGATTCTGTCGATGCATATCCCGCTAATTTTGGATTTTATGGTATTCTAAATCGGGTAGGTTGCTTGCCCAACCAAGTTCAATTTTTAAACAATGCCAATGGATCTGGCCTGAGCTTTTTATGGGATTTTGGTGATAATTCAATATCCACCGCTCCTAATCCAACTCATATATATTCCCAACCGGGGACTTTTTATTCAAACCTGAAAGTTACCAACTTATATGGATGTGTTACTTCCTACTCAAACCCGTCTCCAGTTGAAGTTATTAATGTTATATCTGATTTCACTTGGGATGATGCGTCAGGGTGTAAACCACACAAAGTGAATTTCGTAGCTAATGGCAGCCTAAATCAAACCTACTTTTGGGACTTTGGTGATGGTACTACCTCTACCCAGCATTCACCTTTGCATATTTATCAGAATGCCGGAAGTTATAATGTTAAATTAAAGGTTACGGATCCATCTGGATGCACAGACTCAACAAAAAAATATGGTGCAATTTTGGTTACCACTGGTACCAATGACTTTAATAACCCTTCAGTTGTAACAGCATGTGCACCGTTTACAGTTAACTTGATCGATAACTCACCATCAACCACTGCCTGGACCTGGGATTTTGGTGATGGTTCAACCGCGAATTCTAATAGTATTACCCATACATATACAGTTCCCGGGACTTATGTTGTGACTCTTGAGACTCAAACTAATGGTTCTTCTTGTTCACAGTCGGTTAACCCATATGCTACCTATATAATAAAAGGGGGAGAAGCCAAATTTACTTTATCTCATACGGATTGTCCTCCATATACAGCAACATTTATAGATCAGTCTACTAACGCTGTTGCATGGTTGTGGGATTTTGGTGATGGAAGTACATCCACTCAGCAAAATCCTGTTCATATATACCCTGTTGGTGGTTCATATACAGTTACACTAACTATCACTACAGCTGATGGGTGCACCTATACTTCAATTCATAATTATGCAGTTACCTTTCTGCCCTTAGTAGCTAATGCAACCGCTTCTACTACTGATTCAATTCTTCCGATGACTGTTGATTTTTGGGCTAATTCTTCTGGTGCTACAAGTTGGTTGTGGGCATTTGGGGATGGCGATACGTCTACACTGCAGAATCCTTCACATATTTATACTACACCCGGGCCTTATGATATCACTTTAACAGTTTCAAATGGAAGTTGTTCATTTACATATGTTTATACTGCAACCACTTTCGGAAGTGGTACAATTCAAATTGGAGATCCCCCGGATAGCTTAGCTGTGCCTGAACCGGTTTGGACATGTATACCATATGAATTTGGATTTGCCAATCCATTGCTGGGAACTGTTAGTTGGTTGTGGGATTTCGGTGATGGTGATACATCTACTCTTGAAAATCCTAAACATATTTACACAACTCCAGGTGTCTATGATGTTACATTAATCGCATGGGATAATTTCGGTAATGTTGATACCTTGATGCTATCTGAGATGGTACATCTCACCGGACCTCAGGCAAATTTCATAGTATCAAGCCAAAATGGCTGTCAGGGAAGTACCATTTCAATAGTTGACAGTTCATTTAATGCCACTTATTATGATTGGGATTTTGGTGATAATACTACCTCCAATTTACCTGAACCTGTACATAATTATAATTCCTCTGGAGGAAATTATGTGGTTTCGCTGAGCGTTACCGATTCTTTAGGATGTACAGATTATATGTCTCAAAGTTACTATACTTTGAATTCATCAAGCATTTCTGCAAACAAGAATAAAGTTTGCGCTCCTGATACAGTATCATTTTCATCACTAGGCTTAAATTATAGTTCTTATTTGTGGAATTTTGGTGATGGGTTCACTTCTGTGCAACAAAATCCCATTCATTTGTATAGTGATTCCGGAATGTTTCAGGTTACTCTCATTGTGACTGACTCAACAGGGTGCAACGATACATTATCTTTACCTTATTTGATAAAGGTGATTAAACCAGTAGCCTCATTTAATACCAATTTGATCAACCCTGGCTGCACTTCACTTAATGTTCAGTTTACAAATACCAGTAGCGGAGCATCATCTTTTTATTGGAACTTCGGGGATTCGGCAACTTCAATTCAAGTGAGTCCCAACCATACATATAGTTCATCTGGTAGCTATACAGTTTCTTTAATTGCTAACAATAATGGATGTACAAATACAATGACAGTTCCTAATGCTGTATTCAAACCTAACCTTAGACCCGGATTTACATTCATCCAAAGTTCTGAATGCCTTCCCGTAACTATAGCATTCCAAGATACCTCCATAGATGCAGTGAGTTGGCTATGGGATTTTGGTGATGGAACAAGTTCTAATATACAAAACCCCACCAAGATATATACTTCCATACCAAATGGTAATATAACACTTACAGTTACTGATGTGTTAGGTTGTTCTAAAACAGTGAGTATTCCTCCATTTACTATCATGGATATTGATGCATATATCGATGCTCTTGAGGGATGCAAGCCATTTACATTGAATATTTCAGATTCATCAAGTTTGGTTACAAACTTGAATTGGTCGATG
>JAHEMF010000041.1 GCA_024643795.1 Bacteroidota bacterium
TCGATCTTTACTACCCAATAATCATAACCACCCTGTGAACCCTGTGTTCTATCTCCCGAGATGCCACTATACGAATAGCCTCCTAAAATATAACCGCCATCGGTGGTTTGTTGGAGTGATCGAAATTCATCATTATGGTTACCCCCGAAAGTGGCATCCCATTCCACCGGAGGTGCCTGAGCAAATAAGAATTTTGATAGTATTAACAAACAAAATAATAAGGATAGCTTTTTCATATTTAGTGGGGTTAGGTGGTTGTAGTATTATTTATATAGGTGCGCTTTTTTCATAACATTAAGGACTTCTTATTTCTTACATCAGCTGATCTGCAGGTATATCATTCAACCACTTTGCGTAGAGTGTTATACTGATTTGATGATTCAGAATAATAAGAGTTAAGAAGGTCTTTTTATCAGGTTAAAAGGGGTAGCTTTTGGTTTGTTTTAAAAGGGGTTAGGGTTAGTTAGTAAAAATGAGATTCCGGGGGTATTACAAATTTTTCAACCTGAGCATCTATTCCTTTTCAATTAGCTTAAACCTTGCTTCAAGTGATACATAAATAGTTAATTTCTTGTATTTCTTCAAAATTTCTATCAAAAAATCATGAGGATTCATGATATAAATAAGAAGGGGTCAACCTCTCACTTACAGCGTGTTAATGGCCATAATATTTACTCATTTCAATAAGTTGGCTTATCAAAACAGGAAAGTGGTAAAGTGTAAAAGCTCTGCCTCTATGCTTTAAAAATGATTACCTGGCTCTTAAAAAAGACCTAAAAATCCATACAAACCTGCCGGTCAATAATTGGCTGTAATAGGTATCCAGGAAATAATAATTGAGACTTTGGTCAGGCATCAACAAATTTGTAGCCTACCCCTCTTACCGATTGAAAATATTGTGGGTTTGAAGGGTCCTTTTCAAAGTATTTCCGGAATGAGACAATGAAGTTATCAATTGTTCTGGTGGATGGATATATATCGTACCCCCATACAGTTTCCAGAATATGTTCTCTGGATACCACTTCATTTTTCCGGTCTATCAACAGTTTTAAAAGCATGGCTTCTTTTTTGGTGAGCCTGATGTTATCACCTTTTTTCCGAACCACTTCAAGGCGATTGAAATTAATTACATCATCACCGATATCGTAAGTAGTGACCCCTGCTCCGTTTTCATCCTGTTTCATTGACCTTTTCAAAAGGTTCTGAACCCGCAGTAAAAGTTCTTCGAGGTTGAATGGTTTGGTGAGATAGTCATCGGCACCTATGCGGAGGCCTGCTACCCTGTCGGCACTTGAATTTTTAGCCGTGAGAAAAAGTATAGGTATGGAAGGGTTCTCAAGTCTGATAGATTCACACACCGTAAAACCATCCATTTCGGGTAACATCACATCCAACAGGATAAGATTAAACCGCTCACCTTTAAAATGCCGCAATGCCGATTTACCATCTTTGGCAATCTGCACTGCGTAACCTTCCAGTTCCAGGTTTAACTTAATGGTCTCTGCTAAAGAAGACTCATCCTCCACCAATAATATCCTGTGTTTAATCATGATGATAAATATACTTAAAGGTGTTCTATAGCCAAACACCGAATTGGAACCATAGATCACTACTAAAGCAGAAATGACAGGAAACTGACAATGGAATAAATACTACTCCACCGGAATATGCGAAATATTATAGCTGAGTATAGTATTTAATATCAATTAGATATAAATGTTGCACTTCTTCAGGAACCTTTCCGGAGGAGCTAAAATAAATAAGGTGGTAAGGTGCCTGAAATGGGGCCTTTTACTACCTTTTTTGACAAAAATTATGCATCTTTGACACCTAACTAATAACTTAACAAAAACTAACTTAATTCCTGTTATGAAAAGATTTATACTCTTTCTCAGTGCTTTGTGGTTAACATTTGGCGTAGCGTTCGGGCAATATCAACGTTGCGGCACCACAGAGTACAATGAAATGCTGATGCAACAAAATCCGGGCTTTAAGATCCAGCAGGATCAGCTTGAGAAGATCATTCAAAGTAAAATGAGTGCCGGTAATGTCAATAAAACAAGCGCAATCATTACTATTCCTGTTGTTTTTCATGTACTATATTCCAATTCAGCTCAAAACATATCCAACACCAGAATTATGGCTCAGTTAGATGTGCTGAATGATGATTACGCTGCCACAAATGCTGATATTGTTAATGTACCGGTAGCATTTCAACCTGCTATAGCCAACACCGGAATCCAGTTTTGTCTGGCAGTTCGTGATCCTCAGGGTAATATCTCTGATGGTATCATTAGAAAACAAACTACAGTGAGCTCCTTCTCAACCAACAACGCTATCAAATATAGCGCTCAGGGTGGCGATAATGCATGGCCTGCAACCGATTACCTGAATATTTGGGTAGGTAATCTGAGTGGAGGTCTGTTAGGGTATTCTCAGTTTCCCGGAGGACCGGCGGCAACTGATGGTGTAGTACTCCTTTACAGTTCTGTTGGAGGACCAACAGCACCTGGCACCATTAGCTCATATAATCTGGGACGATCAGGAAGTCATGAGATCGGTCACTGGCTGAACCTCAGACATATTTGGGGAGATGATAATGGCGCATGCACAGGATCAGATTTTTGTGCAGATACTCCTAATCAAGGTAATGCAAATTTCAGTTGTCCTAACTTCCCTAAAATTTCATGCAACAATGGCCCTGATGGTGATATGTTCATGAATTACATGGATTATGTAGATGATGACTGTATGATCATGTTCACTGAAGATCAATCTGCAAGAATGAATATTTCCCTGACAACAACAAGGGCAGCAATACTTAATTCAAAGGGATGTGTACCGGTATCAGCAGGCATCAATGACCCGGTTCAGGATGGCATCGCTATCTATCCTAACCCAACAAATGGTCAGATAACTATTCAGAACACCATAAATAAAGGTGATGATGCAGTAGTAAAAGTGCTTAATATGCAGGGACAGGAAATGATTGTTAAGAACATTGAAAAGTTCAATGGAACACACTACATAGACCTGACTGAATTATCAGATGGCCTGTATTTGATTCAGGTTATTTCTGTTGATCAGAAATTAACTTACAAGACTTTACTTTCAAAGTAATAACACATTGTTAATGATCAGCAAAGGGTGGCTTAGGTCACCCTTTGTTATTTCCACTTAGCTCTATCATGTTTAAATTTGCATAAACAATTTGACGAACACACTGTTATCCTGACACTGAATGAACACACGAACAGCAGCAACAGACCTGATTGAACATTTAACCACCACCTCCGATCCGCAACTAAAAGCCATAGCTGACAAAGTTGTTGCCGGTGAAAGGATCAGTAATGAAGAGTGTCTGGTTTTGTATGAGCGAGGCGAAACCGGCTTTTTGGGATCATTGGCCAATATTGTGCGTCAACGGATCAACGGAAACAAAGCATATTTCAATCGTAACTTTCATATTGAACCCACCAATGTTTGCGTATTCAGTTGTAAGTTCTGTTCATACAGCAGATCCTATAAACATCGCGAAACCGGTTGGGAACTAACAAAGGATGAGATCCTTGACAAAGTGAGAGCCTATGATGGAATTCCCATTACAGAAGTTCACATTGTTGGAGGTGTGCATCCTAAGATGGATCTGGAATACTTTGGTGATGTTATCAAATCAGTAAAAGAAATACGACCCGACATCCACATTAAGGCTTTCACAGCAGTTGAACTGGATTATATGTTCAGGAAAGCAGGGAAGTCTATTGAAGAAGGATTCATGTATCTGAAGAGTTGCGGACTCAACTCCATCCCCGGCGGTGGTGCCGAGATCTTTGATGAAGAGATCAGAAATGAAATTTGTGCCGATAAATGTTCCTCTGAAGAATGGCTGCTCATTCATGAAACGGCCCACCGTTGTGGTATACCTTCCAATGCTACTATGCTATATGGTCATGTAGAAAATTATTCTCACCGTGTAGATCATATGAGCAGACTGCGAGTTCTGCAGGATAAAACAAATGGATTCAACACTTTCATTCCACTAAAATTCAGAAACAGTGATAATGAAATGGAGCATGTTAACGAGGTTTCAATGAATGAAGATCTGCGTAATTATGCGATCTCACGAATTTATCTTGATAACTTCCAACACATCAAAGCCTACTGGCCTATGATTGGCAGACAGATGGCTCAGCTGTCGCTTTCATTTGGAGTAGATGATATTGATGGCACCATTGACGATTCAACCCGCATCTATTCTATGGCCGGTGCCGAAGAACAAAACCCAACACTCACAACGGAACAGCTTGTTGACATGATCCGTGAAGCAGGAAAAGTGCCGGTGGAAAGAGATACTTTGTATAACACCATTGAAGAATACAGTGCATAACTGTATCACCTTCCCCCATCAGTATAGTTTTCCCACTTTTCAATCAGCTGACTGAACCCTTCCGGTAACGGGGAATCAAAACTCAACAATTTGCCGGTAGAAGGATGTATAAATCCAAGTGAACGGGCGTGCAATGCCTGAGCAGGTATGAGCGTAAAACAATTTTCGACAAACTGTTTGTATTTGGCAAAAGTTGTTCCTTTTAAAATTTTATCCCCACCATAAGTATCGTCGTTAAATAAAGGATGCCCAAAAAACTTAAAATGCACTCTTATCTGGTGTGTTCTTCCGGTTTCAAGTTTACACTCCACTAACGTTACATAGCCAAACCTTTTTATTACTGTATAATGTGTTACTGCATGTTTACCCAGATCTCCATCACTAAAAACTTCCATTATTTTTCTGTTGACCAAGTTTCTGCCAACATTACCGGTGATGGTACCGGAATCTTCAGCAATATCGCCCCACACCAGCGCCACATACCGCCGTTCAATGGTCCTTTCATAAAACTGGCGGGCCAGATGCGTCATTGCCTTTTCGGTCTTTGCTACTACCAGCAAACCGGTGGTGTTTTTATCGATCCTATGCACCAAACCCGGACGTTCTGTCTCAGCTTCTACTGACATTCCTTCGAGTTCGGGATGAAAATGATAAGCCAATGCATTAACCAGTGTGCCGGTATAATTTCCGTAACCGGGATGAACAACCATTCCTGCTACTTTATTGACGACAATCAATTCATCATCCTCATAAACAATCTCAACGGGAATATTTTCAGCGATTACTTCGAGAACCCTGGGGGGATGCGCCAGTACAATTGTAATTACATCGCCGGGCTTGACTTTATAACTTGATTTAACCGGCTGGTCATTCACACGAATATTACCGGCTTCGGTTGCATTCTGGAGCCTGTTGCGGGAAACATTCTCCATACGGTTCATAAGAAACTTATCAACCCTTAATAACGACTGACCTTTATCGACCACGATACGGTGATGCTCATACAGTTCATCAACATCAGAAGCTTCCTGGTCAATAGGATCTTCATTCATAATTATCTGCTAACTGCGAACCGTTGTGTTATGCTGGATCCATTCACAGAATTATAAATGGTAATAAAATAGATCCCATTTTGCAATTCAGAGATATTTATTGGATCACCCAGAAACTTATCCTGCATAAACTTTCTTCCGGTTATATCAGTGATCTGATATTCGTTATTTGTTCCAAAAGCAACAGGCAATTTTATATTCAGCAACTCTGTGGCAGGATTTGGATATACTACAAGAGAATTTTGATCATTTATATCCTCAATGCCCACATCAATGGGTGTAGAACTGAATACCGGACGAATCATCCATGCTCCTGGAAGCGCTGAGTTTGTCCAGCTGCCTGTGGTATTATAAAATTTACGACTGGCATCGACTTCAGTATTTATATCCAACCCCAGATTAAGGATTGTAGAAAGATTTTGAATCCATCCAAAGTAATATGTTCCCGCACTCAGGTAAATATCATCAGTCAGGTATGTATAGAAACCATTTATACTATCAGAATAATTAGGTGACTGATTAAACTTTTCATAGATCGGTGAACCTGAAGGGCTGTTTGCTCCGGTCCAAACTGCGATGCGAAAAATTCTGTTAGTAACACTTGTTCCTATTTGTGTAAAGAACATTTGAACCGCTCTTAAAGTATCGGGAGCAAGCAATTCAAATTTATAGGCAAGCTGTGCCCCTATCCCGCTTACACCATAACCTAACTCAGCAGTTCCATCATCATATGCATAGTAGTTGTAAAGACGCTGCTTATACCGCATGGTATCATTTTGAGAATAATCATCAACCACACCACCTGATGTTTGTCCCAGATCATAAATAGCTTCAAAAGTGGCGCTGTCGCCTAATGTTGGATCCTGGAAATAGTAGTTGTTGTTGATAGGCGCCGGAGGAGTAACATTCGTATTCAAAGGAATTTGTATGCTGTTTAAACCGCCACCTCCAATTATCTGTGTAGTATTACCATACTGGTCTTTTATATTCCCTGCAACTTTAATCGGAAATGGGTTTGCTTCATTGTTATTCCTTACTGTGAGATCAGCACTTGTTTTCATCATCATTTGTTGCTGTGAGGATGGTAACTGAGCATAGTGTTTCCAGGGAACGGAAGAATAAATATTTAATAATGATTTTCCCTGATTAACGAATGCAAAATCTCTTATGTTTTCATAATCAGGAGGCAAGAATTTTCTTAAAGAGATGTAGTCAACATTCCAGATATCAAGATTTCCAGTCTTTGAACCATAGTTACGAAATCTGAATTGAAAACCTACCTGACGGTAATCAGTATCATCAATACTTATCTTAGCTTTAGTAAATATAGTATCAGAAGAACCTCCCGTTACAGACCACACAGACTCCCAAATTCCTGTAACCGGACTATAAAACTGCAGAACCAGTGAATCTGCAAGTTCAGGTGCATCACCCCAACCTTTTCGCTGATAATAATAAACCAGGAAGATACTGTCGGATGTATTGTAAGGCAAACCATTCTCATCTTTAAAAAGATCAAGAGGTTTGGAGGTAAGTTCATCGCACAAACCTTTAGCAGCAGTAGAGGAATTATCATACGGATTTCCATTCGCATCCAATCCATCAAATGTTGCAACTCCCAGCGTTGGGGGATTAATGGGAAAATTATAATTCACAAAAGCAAGACTATCCATCCATCTTTGCTGATCGGGCCAGATGGTGAGTGATGAAAAATCATCAAAAAATGGCAATGTAAGTGTGTCATTGGCCACGGAGGTCTTATTGCTTGAAGCAGATTGTACTTTTGATGACAATGCCTGTTTTATTACCGGATTATAGCCCAGCGGAAATATTTTTTCAGACTGTCCGAAAGTACTAAAGCAGTATAAAACCAATACTGCAGCAATAAATGAATTTACTTTTATCATAAATTTATTCTTCATCCTGATCTGAATTTATTTCGTCTTGTGAGTGCAGCAGGATCACCTTTTCTGACTGGGTAAGAAACAGGTCGATGGCTTCGCCCTGATTGATCACACTACTCTCTCCGAGCTCAGGGAACTGTCTGTACACTCTTGCCTTTGACGAGTCAAGCACTGAGTTATCAAATGCTAAGTTACCAATATTCAACGAAGAAGCCCTGATAACGAACATGGCTTCATCCAATGTAAGGTTAAACAAGTCAGGTACCGGTACTTTAGTATTTCCAAATCCGTCACCAAGTACCAGGTCAATGACAGTTCCTTTTGTAACCTCATCGCCGGGTTCAAGTTCAGTACCATTGACCTGCATGGCTAAAACAGCATTCTTGGCCAGGTCGGGTTTATAGATCAATTCGCCTACCACAAGACCATATGATTTCAAAATAAGTTCAGCTTGCCTCAGTGAATTATCAAGCAAGTCGGGTACTTTTACTCCTGGTGGTGTGCTGCGCGTTATAGTTACATAAATGGTTCTTCCTTCTTTTACCTTTTCACTAGGCCGTGGTTCCTGTTCAATGATGGTACCCGGTGGTTTGTCAAGAGAATAGATCGTGGAATCAGTGACTTTATATCTCAAACTTTTATACATAAGGAACTCATCAAGGTCTGCTGCCACCATACCCCTTAGGTCAGGTACACTTATACTGGTACCGTGACGAGTGTAACCATCAAGCCATTTATAAGTTAATCCAAAAACCAGCACTGCGAGCCCAACACTTGCGATTATATTAATAATAAACACCCTTGATAAAAGAAATTTGAAAAAATTCTTCATCTTTATTTAGTATAATTTCCGGCTTTAAGCTTTTGCCTGTCGAATCCGAATTCTATTAATTTATCTATAAACTCATAGGGCTTGTAATGATTGATGGCTGCCTGATGGAAGATACATGTGGCGGGTGTCATCCCCGGAAGGCTGTTGACCTCAATAACTAACACCTCAACATCACCATTCTCCATAATTCTCACAAATGCATCTATCCTGGCGTACCCTTCAACTCCCAGATACCTTGCTACTTTCTCCAACTCAGCTTTCACTATCGATGAAATGCGGGCATTCTCATAAGGGTCTGATGAATAACGTGCCGGGGTGATATTTTGTCCTTCACCTGCCAGAAATTTTTCTTCCAGAGAAAGTACATCACCTTCTGACAGCGCCTCCGATGCTTCAAAGACCTCGTATTCAAGTTTCCCGTTCTCATCGAAAAGTGTGATCAACCCACCGGTGACTTCCAGAAACTTTGTTGCTTTATCCTTGGTAACAAGTTCTTCAATCAAAAATGATTCTTTATTTGGAAATTCTTCCTTGGGTTTGATCTTCAACTGCTGAGCAGCAGCAGCTATCAACTCTTCCGACTTTCTAAAGATCAGTTCTGCGAAAGCATGCAACTCATTTTCATTTCTGATGATCTTCACAGCTGAACTACAACCGTCATCAACAGGTTTGGCAATAAACGGGAAATTAAAATCTCTTAATATTTTTTCTTCCAATGCTGCCGGATCTCTCCTCCAGTCTTCTTCTGAAACAACCAAATGTTTTGCAGCATGCATACCATGTTGCATCAGTATTTCATTGGTCATGAACTTGTCTATAGTAACTTTAGATGTATCTACACCTGAACCATTATAAGGAAGGCCAACCTTCTCCAACTCTGCCTGCAGGGCACCATCTTCACCCGGACGTCCGTGCAAGGCTATGAAAACACCATCAACTTCCGAGGCAAGTTCCTGATAACTTATTTCTCTTGGCGCTGCAACACTGTCAGCAGAGGAATATGTATTTGTGATTTCCGCACATGATTGGATGATCTTGTCAATAACGGCATGCCTGCTATAGTGCTCTATCTTATCACGAATATCATCAGCATTATCTTTCAGCAACAAATTAACCGGAATAACAAACAGTTTATGTGAATCATTATTTCCGGTTAAAAAGATCGGAACCGGATCATATTTACTTGAAGAAGCAAGTTTTTCATAAACGTTCCTACCACTTTCAACACTGATGTGTCTTTCAGATGAATAACCACCCAAGACAACAGCGATCTTCTTCCTCGAGGAATCTCTCATTTTAAGGTTACGAAGTTCACGTTCCAGGTGATCTCCAAGCCATGGAAGCATTCTGAATGAACGTAGATCCTTAATCCTGCACCTAAGTGAACAACTGATAATATATGTTATGAACTGAGATGGATTCAAACCGATCTCGGCAGCCTGATGAAAGAAGAAGGATGATGGTAACATGCCTGATGTTGTATTAGGATCATTGAGCATGATCTTTCCCTCAGTTGTTATAAATCCATCTATTCTGGCATAGATATTAAACTTCAATTCAGTGAAGAGGTGTTGACATTTCTCCCTAATACTTTCAATTTGATCATCCGGAAGATCAATGGGTGTGATCTTTCTGGATAAGCCGGGTAAATATTTTGAACGGTAGTCAAACACCTCCTTACCTTTTCTGATCTCAGTTGGCGGAAGAGCAATGGGTGTTCCTTTTTGGTCATCAATTACTATACACGAGAACTCCTTCCCTTCAATGAACGACTCTATAATAACTTCCGATTCACTGTCAACTGCTTCAACAAGCACTGAAATTTCGGGTTCTGAAAAAAGTTGATTTAAAGTAGACAGCAGTTCTTCAGGATGAAAGATCATTTTACTTCCTATTTTTATAGGTAAGCCTACACCCTCTCTGATATCTGTCAACTCTCTCACATATTCTAACTTTTCATCAAAAGAAAGCGGATCCCAAAATATCTTATTCACCTCTTTGGTAAAAAAACTTTTATCCATTGCTTTTCTGAATTCCTGTATATCAGCAGAAGCAACAACGCTTACACCTATTGATGAGCCTTGGTTAGCAGATTTCACAACACAAGGAAAACCGATTTTGGATTTGACAGACTCGTAAAATGCTTTTGCATTATCTCCATTCCTAACCCATTCATTTCTTTGAATTGAAATAAATTCAGGTGTTTCAAACCCTTTATCATGCATCAATTCTTTTTGAAGTCTTTTATTCATCCCAACAGCGCTGGAGAAAATGCCGGATCCAGAATACGGTATCTTATAAAATTCCAGCAGCCCTTGTATCCTGCCGTCTTCTCCATCACTTCCGTGTAAACAGAGGAATGCAAAATCTATCAATGATGATAATGCAGAAGGTTCAATTCTTGATCCAATTTTGTTGATCAATTTTATCTGGTCCTGAGTAGATATCTCACCCAGGCTTTCAGCATAAACCTGAAATTCATTTGGTGATGAAGGTACCAGATCATAAGGTGGGTAAAAATCCCTGATGCTGCCTTTATAAATGAACTCCCAATTGAGGAGTATAAAGTTGTTGAAGCTATCAATAAAAACAGGAACAGGTTCAAACAGCGACTTATCCAGATTATCATAAACTGTACGCCCTCCGGCGAAGGATATTTCCCGTTCCCGGGAGGAACCTCCAAATAAAATTCCAACTCTTATCTTCATAGTTTACAAATTTAGGAAATGGGCTTCATCTGAGGTTTTGAAACCAATTAATTATCAACGAATAAGATGTTAAAAAATTGGTTGGTGCTACTGCCTGAGAAAGTCCTTGAATTTGCCTAAAGCAATGGTTCTGTGGCTTATAGTGTGTTTTACTGAGGGAGGCAGTTCTCCAAAGGTATTCTGGTATCCTTCCGGGATGAATAATGGGTCGTAGCCAAAGCCATTATTTCCAATGGGAGAAAGGGCAATAGTACCTTTTACAATGCCTTCAAATGTGAACTCACCGGTTTTTGTTACAAATGCCAAAACCGCCTTATAACGGGCCCGGCGATCAGTTACCCCTTCCAGCTCTTTCAGGAGTTTCCTGTTATTATCCTCATCGGTGGCACCTTCACCGGCATATCGGGCAGAATACAATCCCGGGCGACCGTTTAATGCTGCCACTTCTATACCTGAATCATCGGCCAATACAGGAAGGCCGGTATGCTTATGCACTGTATGGGCCTTTATCAGGGCATTAGCCTCAAATGTATCACCGTTTTCTTCAATGGGTTGATGGTAATCTATTTCACTTAACGACCTGATTTTGAAACTATCAGGCATCATTTTTCGTATTTCTGCCAATTTATGACTGTTTGATGTTGCTACTATAAGTTCCACCTATATTGGATATTGTTTTATTTAACTTTGTTAAAATCAACCTAATACTAACTCCGGCAAAGATGCGAAATCTGGCTTTTATTCTGTTTTTTGTTCTTACTAATTCCATCAGCCTGGTTGGTTGGGGCCAATGCCCATCAGTGAGTGCCACCATGCCCGACAGTGCTTGTATGTTGTCTCCAATTACAGCAACTAATACTTCAGGAAGCGGGCTTACTTTTGAATGGGATTTTAGTCTGGGAGATCTTGAAAAGACCCCAGCAGGTGTTAATATTGGCACCTACGGTGTGATCAATGGACCACGACAAGTAAAAATCGTTAAACAGGATACTTTGTATTACTTATTTATCGCGAATGCGGGAGGAAACAACCTGATAAGATTGGACTATGGTAATTCATTATCAAACACACCAACCACTTACAATTATGGTAACATGGTTTTTTTAAATCTTCCATCCGGTTTAGATGTGGTAAAACAAAATGGAATCTACTACGCTTTCATGAGCAATGCTTCCAATAACAGGATCATGAGAATTAATCTTGGCTCCAAGATCTCAGACAACACAGCATCATTGACAGATCTGGGAACATTTGGTACCAGTGGAGCCAGAACTTTGAGGATAGAAAGAGATTCACAAGGATGTTATGTTTTTGTTACCAGTGACAATGGCAACAAAGTTACCCGGATCGATTTTGGAAATTCATTTGGCAACACTCCCGTTGGATCAACTGATCATATTAATTCAAGCTTTGGATCTTCTTCAGGGTTTGATTTTGCATACGATTGCACACAAAATAAATACATTGGGTTTTTCGGTAATTTTAATACCAGCCAAGTTGTAACTGTTGATTACGGTAGCAGTTTATCAAATTCGGGAACCATCTTAAATACTTTGGCAAATGTATCCGGACCGCCGGGGGGAGTTCAGGTTTTACAAGAAGGGAAGAACTGGTATTTGATAGTAACCGGCTTTCTGCAAAAAAAATTAACCTTATATAAACTTGGAACTAGTCTTTTGAATACTCCGGTATTAATGTTTAATGATACAGTAGGAGATCTTTCAAACCCTAAAAGCCTGGACATAATTCAGGAAAAATCCATGATAATTGGATTCACATCCAACAGTGTACCAAATTCGATATCAAAATTCACGTGGCCTGACTCAAACTTATCTACCCCTTTATTTTCTAATTCGTCTACAACGGCATCATTCACACCCGGACAGAGTGGTATATTCAATATTTCTTTAACAGGATACGACAGTACCTCAAACTTAAGCTATACTTATGTTGATAGTGTTTTCCTCACTTCAGCTCCGAACGCCAGCTTTTCTGTTTCACCAGCCTGTAATGGTAGCCCTGTGATCTTTACTGATAACTCAACAATAGTTGCAGGTGATTCTATTATTAGCTGGACTTGGGATTTTGGTGACGGATCACCGCAGTCTAATCAGCAAAACCCCATGCATTTGTTTAGTAATACCGGCGGATACCTTGTTACACTAACTGCGGGATCTTCACAAGGGTGCGATAATAGTTTTCAAGACAGTGTTTTTATCTCTGATCTGCCAATTGTTGATTTTGCTTTTAACAATAATAGCTGCAGTAATACCGCCATTGCATTTAATGACCAAAGTGTTGCTGTAGGTAATTCAACGCTTTCAAAATGGCTATGGGATTTTGACGATGGTTCACCACTCGATACCAACCAAAACCCAATGCATATTTTCAATACTCCAGGAACATACAATGTTACACTGGTAGTTGAAATCCAAAATGGATGTGCTGACTCAATTACTTATCCCGTAACCATAATTGCAAGCCCTGAAGCTGCTTTTACTTCTGCTAACACTTGTGAAGGACAAACCGTTGCATTCACCAACAACACTACAATTGCGGGTGCTATACCAGTTTCATACCAATGGGATTTTGGCGACACTAATACGTCAATTTTAAACAACCCCACTCATTTATATACCGGAGGTCCCGCAAATTATAACATAACTCTAATTGCCACAGCAGTCAATGGATGTAGTGACACATTGATAAATGATATACGAATTGCAGCACAACCAATTCCGGGATTCAGTTTTACACCAGCAATAGCTTGTAATGGAAACATTGTGTATTTCACTGATGGTTCAACCGGAAACGGTATTGATACAACTCTTACTTACAATTGGGATTTCGGTGACTCGGATACCAGTACTCTGGCAAACCCAGATCATACATATCTTACTCCCGGAAACTACACTATTACATTAACTGCAACAGTATTAACCTCATGTGATTCATCAATAAGTCAACCAATAACAATTCTACCGGGACCAACATGTTCTTTCACGAAAATTAATACGTGCGAATATGATTCGATCCAATTTAATGCAATCACCACAACACCTACAGGAACTGTGATCGATTCCATTACATGGGACTTTGGAGATGGTACTTCTTATTCAGGATTGAATTCTCCAACACATTTATATCAAACAGCTGGCACTTTTTATGTTACAATGACTTTATATAACGATTTGTTGTGTACCGACACTTATATTGATTCTGTGATAGTATACCCGGCTCCAACTGCAGCATATCTGAATAGTTTACCCTGTTCAGGAGGCGATATTATTTTCGATGGAAGCATATCAACAGGGAACGGAAGTAATGTTACCGGATGGCTATGGGACTTTGGTGGGTTAGGAAATTCAAACGATACAATGCCGATTTTCTCATTTGCTGATTCCGGGTCATACAATATTACCCTGATAGTGTTGACACAAAATGGCTGTGCTGATACACTCATAAACCCAATAAATATTATCAAATCACCTGATTTTGATTTTACTTATAATGATCCGTGTCTGGGTGAAGCAACCACATTTACTTTTGTACCCTTACAAACTCCTACACCCCCTTCTAACTTATTTTGGGAATTTGGAGATAACAATTTTTCATCGCAATTGTCACCCACACATTTATACAATAATGTTGACACATTCAATGTTACATTAACAGTTCTCAATCCAAATACAGGATGTTCCACGATCAAAGAAAAGCCACTTGTTGTTAAACCAGTACCTGCTGTAGGCTTTATTGCAAATGATGTTTGCGAAGAATCTATAACATTGTATACAGACACCTCTACATTGGAATATGGCACTATAAACTCGTGGTTGTGGGATCTTGGTAATGGAGCTAATTCTCAAATTCAAAATCCGTCAGCCACTTATTCTGATCCTGGAGTTAAAACTATCTCTCTGATGGTTACATCTAATCTGGGGTGCTCTTCAACTGGAACACAAACAATTGAAGTATATGAAAAACCTACTGCCATTTTCATCCCTAACCCTTTGTTTGGGTCACCTCCTCTGACGGTGAATTTTATAAACAATTCAATTGGGGCAACTACATACAACTGGGATTTTGGCGACGGAACTATAGGGACTGACACTAACCCAATACATCTATACACTGATACAGGTAATTACAGCATTGCCATGATTGCAACTTCCATGGAAGGCTGTGCTGACACAGCATATAATATTGTATCGGTTTTAATACCATTCATGGATCTGACTGTCACCAGTATAACTTATAACAGGGCGGGCGATTTATTCCGACTGGGAGCTACTATTGTAAATCAAGGGAATGTAACAGTAAATAAGTTCAGAATTATCGGTATAACTGAAGGGTCAACGCCTATCAGTGAAAATTGGATCGGAAGTTTAAATCCCGGCCAACAAACAATGTTTGAATTCGATGCAAGTTTTATTGTGCCACTCGGAGTTACACCAGGATACTTCTGTGTAAATGCCATTGAACCTAATGATGGTACAGATGATGTTCCTGAAAATAATGAGTATTGCAAGGTTTCAAAAAACACTTTTGAAATATTGAATGTTACACCCAACCCATTTGCAGATGAATTAACAGTAAATTTCAATAGTAATGAGAATGCGAATGGGGAAATTCGCATTTATGATAGCACAGGAAGATTAGTTTTCAATTCAGGAGCTATTCTATTTCAAAAAGGATTCAACAGAGTAGAAACAAATACCATAAATTTAGCAAAAGGCATATACACCTTGGTGGTTTACCTCAACAATCAACAAAAGGTGATAAAAGTCTTAAAGAAGTAACTTATCCATACCTTGAAACAAGTTTCGCTTTAAAATATTTCCAACCTTTTTTACTTAAAAATAAATTGATATTAGACATCAATAGTCCTATGATCAATATTTTTTGAGGAAATTTGGTGTATTTAATTGACTGGAGAAAAATATCAATTTTTTGTTCTCTGATATAATCAATGATCTCAATCAATTCAGCAGCACTTATAGTTTCTTTGGATAAATATATTCGCTTAAGATCATCAAGCTGACTAAAACCATTATTAATCATTTTTGGAGTAACCAGGAAACTTATCCTGTTCATAATGATTTTATGTATGAAATATTCTGGTACATATCCAAAGTATTGCCTCAAATTTCTTTCCGATATACGGGTGTGAGTTGCAATTTGAATTGTTTCATATTTTCTGGAAACACCTTTGGGGTTTATTCTAATAAGATATAACTGATCAGGGATATTTTTAAAATGATGTCCCTTCAAAATAAGCCTGGAAAATATTTCATAATCTTCAGAATGTATATAATCAATATCATAAAGATTCTCAATTAACAATTTCTTTTTAATTAGAATACAGGCATGAACCACCGGAGTACTAAAAAAAGAAATAAATTTTAATGCTCCTGGTAAAGAACCTTTGATGTTTATACAACCTTTATTTTTTCCTTTTAAAGTAATGTAACACGCACTTGCTGAGACGGCTTCCAACTCAGGATTTTTTTTAAACTCTTCAAGTAATTTTTTCAATCGGAAAGGAACAGAAATATCATCTGCATCCATTCGTGCTATAAATTCACCATTTGAAACCTGTACTCCTTTATTCAATGATCTGATCAGGCCTAGGTTTGATTCATTAACTAACACCTTAACCCGATTGTCTTTACGCTCAAAATCACGTAATATCTCAAGGGTATTGTCTACAGAACCATCATCGATACATATAATTTCCAGATTAGAGTAGGTTTGATTTATAATTGAATCTATAGCTTCATTAATAAACTCACTTGCATTAAAACAAGGAATAACAACTGAAATAAGCGGATTTTCCACCATCACAATGAAGAATAAAGAGATTCTAACTTTATAATTTTCTGGCTGATATCAAACAATTTTGTAACATCCTCTTGTCCCATATCACCAATATATTTGGCAAATTTAGTGTCATTATAAATCACTTCAAAAGCAGAATTGATTGAAGCAGAATCTTTAAACGGCACTACAACTGCATTCTGCTTATCAACAATAAAATCAGTAGCAATACCAGAAAGTGTAAAAACGCATGGAAGTCCGGCAGCTAATGCCTCAATATATACCTGACCAAAAGCTTCAGCTCTGGAGTCAATAGGTGTATGAACAAAAACATCAAAACAATTGAACAACGCAGCAGAATCATTTTCAAATCTTATTTCCCGGTACGAGTCATTAGGAAGGGCTTTTAGCTTTTCTCTAATAACTGCTTCATAATCACCATGTGCATTCGCCAGAACTAAAAGTGAATTTGGATTATTTTGGTTGAACAAACGGAATGCCTCAATGATATAATGAACTCCCTTCCATTCGGTATATCGTGAAATCACACCAATCACAAACTTTTCATCGAAGATCTTATAGCTTTGTTTTACTGTATCAAGTCGTTCTGATGATACATTAAACTTGGCAAATAAATCTAATTTAAATCCATGATTTATAGTTACTACTTTCTTAGCTGGCACCTTTTCCTCATTAATAAGAATATGCCTAACATTACTACTTACTGCAATTATCTTTGATGCCAGACGGTTATTTAGAATATCATATTTTACTACAGAGGGGAAGTACACATGGTGATAATCAGAATGATGACGAGTATAGATCCTGTTCTTCATAAAAACCAACCTCGAAGCTAACATAGAAGTGAAGGTGGCAATAAACAAATGAGCATGTATTGCATCATATCTGTTTCGAAGCATTAATATTATCAATCTTACAATCACAGGCACCAAATCAATTTTATTTTTGACCTTGCTGTGGTACGTTTTTAAGCCATGGCTGGAAATAAATTTATCCATCTCGGTCCCAAGTGCGTTGATCTGGAAAAACTCAAACTCAAACCTGTCATGATCGATCAACTCAATAAACCATTCATGTTCGAGGGCTTTGTGTATATCGGACATTACGATCAGGATCTTTTTTCGCTTCACTCCCATCTGATCATAACTTAGTGGTTATTTTTTCAATCAATCTGTTATAAGATATTGAATCCAAATATTGATACACTTTATCAGTATTAAATACCAATTCGCCTTTAATTGCCTTTATTACCATTTTTACATATGTTTCATGATCTCTAACTTGATAGATAGCATTATCTATCAAGTTAGGAATTTCACATTCAATATTGGAGATCACTGGCATATGATTTGCCAAATAACTGATAACTTTTAAGGGAGATCGCATCTCATTACGCATTTCTTCATCATGCTTATAAGCAATAACCCCAAACTGATTAATTTTCAATAAATCATTGAATTGATCAGGAGGCAATGGGCCTGTATAATGAACATTATCCCTGGAGGTCAATTCGGAAAAAACTTTTTTACTATGTTCAGTTGACAACATATCCGGACCAATAATTGTAAGCCGAACACCAGGCAGATCAGAAATTTCTGTGATCAATGCAAAGTTTACTTTTTCAGTTATTGACCCTAGTAAAACAATTCCTCCGATTACTTTTGTATTTATATGAATATCATAAAAGTTGTTAATCAATTGTTGATCTATACCTTGAGGAACACAAATAGTGTTTGAGTTGAACTGTTGATAATGTTCTAGATATCTAGGACTTGTAACAACTACAAGATCAGCATTGCGTGCGAAAAAAGGATCCAGTGGTTTGTCAAAGTATGGATCTATTACATGGTAAATATGTTTTGTCTTACCGTTTCTGAACATCCAAAAACCTCTAAAAGGATCAAAATGCCATACAATATCGGGAACATGCTTGTTAAATGCTTTATACATATAACTTTCATTGAACCAATCATTCACTCTTACTGCACTTCGTTTAAGAGCAGATGGCAATATATTATTATAGTTAATGATGGAAAGGCCTTCTGTGATCCGCTCAATGTTCGTCTTTTTGAATATATTGGAAGGACTCCATTTGTAAGGAGGACCCATAAAGAATACTTCATTAGCTATAGACAACTGGTCTGCATAATACAACTGAGTATGCCAGACGTGAGTCCAAGGCTCGTCTGATGTGATCAATATTCTCTTATCTGCCAGTTTCAATTTAAACTAGAGTTGATCTTGTTCAGTATTACATTCATTTGGCCTTTCATGTCAAACTCTTTCAGTAATTGCCCTGCATATTCATTATCTATAGAAACTCTACGTTCTAAGATCTTATTTATATTTTCCTTTATTTCAGAATCGCTGCTTACAAGTAGAAATCCAACTTTATCCTGATTTTTGATCATTGGGTCTACCGTACTGATAATTGGTTTTCGTGCTGATAAATATAAGGGTAAAATGATAGGAAATTTATATAGATCATTTTCAGTTACAACTCTAAAGGGCAAACAAAACATAGTTGCATTCTTAAGCATTTCATTATAATGACTATCAGACAGAGTTCCTACAAATTTTACATTTGGAAGGCTCTGAAATTCCACCAATTGATCAACATCTTCTCTACTTTTTAAGCATACCGTTCCACAAATAATAAACATCAGGGCTGGAAAATCTATTGCCATTTTTATCATCATTCCAATATCAAAGCCGGAATTTATATCGCCAGTGATCATAAGATAATCAGAATCCGGAACTGAAATAGATGAATCATTAGTTAGAGTTGTGTCTTTTATCAATGCTGGTGGTACAAGAATAGACTGTATGTTATAATTCAAATATTCATCCAGATCTTTTTTATGAATGCATACAACCAGATCAGAATTTACAGCGAGCTCCAAATCATATGCTTTTCCAAGACCACTACTAATAACATGATAAATAGCAAAAGATTTCCTACCTACAGTTGACTTAACCAACCTGAATTTATCCGTCCGCCAATATATTACCAATGAACCAGGCCCTAGATATTTTTTAATTCTTCTGGTCGTAAAATAATCATTCAGATATGTAAAGAATCCTGTGAAAAACCTGACAGGAAACAAATGTTGATAGGGTATGATTACAAGATTATTATTTTCCCTAAAAGTGTGTTTTGTTCCGGCAAAACCTGAAGAAGGCTTCCAAAGCACCGGCGGATTCAGAAATATTACCTTAGAATATTTACTAAGCTCTAAGGCGATGGCTTGCTGCAACGTATCCTTATGACTCCATGGAACATCCGATGTAATTATAAAAGTGGTCTCATCAAGTGGTAAATTAACTTTCATCCTATTACTACCTATTTAACAACAACCAG